>CAJUMR010000063.1 GCA_910587475.1 uncultured Muribaculaceae bacterium | reverse complement strand
GCATATCTCTTAAAAAGAGATACATATTTAGCATAGTATTTTCAAGAGATTTTTCCTTTCATCATTTTGGTGCATCCCTACCCTGCAACCTGTAGGTCGAAGCGTGCACAGACATTGCTCTGCATTGTCTTTTTTTCGTTGCATCAGATGTGTTGTGATGATTATGGTCAATATAAAAAGTCAGGCGAAGGGCTTGACTACCCTACTCCTGACTTTCATTATGATGTACGTATGGATGATTGACTTACATATGGTGTATTTGCGCGATCATCACTTGAAGTCGGCCATAAGTTCGGCGACGATATCGGCGACAGGTTTAATCGACCGAATGGAAGATATGCCTGTGTTGACGCTTATAATGCCGTTGTTGACATCGCCATGCAGCATGGCTGGACCGAGACCGCCTTTCTTCATAATTTCTTCGTGGATTGTCTCGGGAGACTCTCCTGAAAGCAGCCTGCGGTTGTAGTCGACTGCAGCGGGGGTCGGAAGCGAGCGTTCGTTCGGAGTTACGGCTATAATCTCTTCCCCGCTGCCGGCTACGATCATGTCCTTTACTATTTGAGCCGCCGGACATTCGTCAGCAGCGATGAAACGGGTGCCGACATAGACTCCTTGGGCTCCAAGAGCGAAAGCGGCTCTCACGCCTCTTATATCGTTGATGCCTCCGGCTGCCATTACAGGGACAGACTTGACGGCATCGACTATAGATGGAACGACAGTGAATGTTCCCATGCAACCTGATGGTATCATACCGCCTTCATCAATTCCGGTTGCCACTATAATGTCAGCTCCGTTGTCTTCGGCTATGCGGGCCGATTCGGGCGTCGGCGTGAGCTGGCGATGCACAATGATGCCTCCGACAGCTTTGATCGCCTTGTAAATCACATCGTCATATGTGCCGACAAGACAGTAGACATTGACATCATTGGCCTTAGATGCTGCAATGGTTTTCATGGCATAAGCGCGCGTGGCGTCGTCGTGATCTGAAAATATATTCACGCCAACGGGAGCGGATGTAAGATGCCGCACACGCGACAATTCGATACTTATGCGTTCCTCGGTCGGAATTCTGCGACCGTCGATTTCTTTCGGGCCGGCATTCGGTCCGAGCACTCCAAGCGCCCCGGCATTTGACACAGCTGCTACCATTTCAGCATTATTGATCCAGTTCATGGGTGCCTGGATAAGGGGATATTTTATGCCGAGAATGCGGCAAATCGGATTGGTGGGGGTATTCATTTGTTGATGGTTTTAAATTTGCTCATAAAACAATTGTTCCCGGCATGCAGTTCAAAATAGCTCCGGACATGAGAATAATATCTCGACCGGCTTCAACTCCGGGGGGATTTGTCTACGACAAAACTACTAATTAATTTCCAGATAGCCATCAATGTTTCGTAGTTTCATCAACAAATGGCAATCAGTTGCCGATATGGGATTGATTGTTGCTGTTATAGCGGTTGCCTTGAATGGCTATGGTGTCGAGGATGGCATTGATTTCTGCCATTTCTTCCTGAGTATAGGTTACATTGGCTGCTGCAATGTTGTCTTCAAGGTGTTTTAGGCTTCTGCTACCGGGGATAGGCACAATCCACGGTTTCTGATAGAGTATCCACGAAATGGCGACTT
>CAJUMR010000062.1 GCA_910587475.1 uncultured Muribaculaceae bacterium | reverse complement strand
CATGAAGAATATCTGAAATCAAAACAATTCCAATCATGATAATCGACGATCAACTACTTGATAAAATTACCGCAGAGGCCGAGGCAAGTCCACGTCTTCGCATGAACTATAACCTGCACGACAGCCTCGACGCCAAGGCCCAAAGACTCATCAATGTTCTGCTCCCCGGTACAATCCTGCCTGTCCACCGCCACCGTCATACCGCTGAGACCTATACACTGCTCCGCGGAAAGATGTTTGTAGTGTTCTACGATGACATCGGTGCTCAGATCGAGCGCATTCTCCTTGAACCGACGCAAGGCAACTACGGAGTCCAGATACCCGCAGGCCAGTGGCACACCGTCGAAGTAATCGAACCATCCGCCATACTCGAAGTCAAGGACGGCCCATACACACCCCTTGAACCCGAAGACATCATGAGCTGATCCTCCTCAAGCCTCCGCGACGCAAACCTAACGCACAACTATAGCGAGACAATCGAACGATAAGATTTTGATTGTCTCGTTTTTTTATTTCTAACTTATTATGGGGTGGAATGAGGTGGTGTAGGGGCGGGATGAAATTATCTGTTGCAGTTGCCGCATTTGGAGCAGCCGTTGCATGTCAGGCGTGAGCCGCATGTCGAGCAGTCTTCACGGAAAAATGGTTCATAAGCAGCTGTGTCGAACAGGTAGTCGGGCGGTGGGGTCAATTTAAACTTTGGTTTGCCGTTGTAATGGCTCAGTCCCGATTTGTAGGCCTGTTGGCTCTGGATGCGTTTAGAGGGTAGGTGATATGTTTTTTGTCCTTTTATGAACACTGTGCCTGTTTCAATGAAATTGAACGTTACATCATGGCGGCTACACTGTTCAGAGAGACTTTTCACCCATTCATATCGGCATGGTCTCGCACCGTCGTAGTTTTCGCCGCCGCACAGTACTACTTCGATCTGACCCGACGCGAGATATCGCTCCGCATTGATTTCGCCGATAAATGGTGCGGCCATAAATCCTTTGTGTTTAGCCGGAATGTCGAGCAGAGCCGGCAAGCGTTCGTCAGCTCGTCGTTGGTTTTCGCATGTCACCGAGATCATTACATTGTCATATCCGTCGCCCCAATCCGGAGGTAAAGTGCTGTGCAGCCGATGAGCCCTTTTGGTCAAGAGTTTGAACGCTATGTCTGAACGCTGCTTCATCATTGCCCATGCTTCCATCCTCCAGTCGTCAGCTTGTTCGACAAAGAAGTCAGTGGAAAGACCGACGTAGACTTCCATCCCTGATTGAAGTTTGAAATTGCCATGCCGGTCTTTCTGAAGCGGTAGGTTGAAATTCTGGGTAAGCACTATCTGCGAGGTGTCGATATTTCGTTTTCGGTCGAGGAAATACATGTAGCAGTGGTCGCAGCCCTCGCTGATCTTACGGCATCCATGCCATGGGTTCCAGATTATCATCGACGTCCGATATTGTCAAAATTAGCTATCGCCCATGATATCAGCTGTCCGATCACAGGCATTAGACTCCGGCCTGTGTCGGATAGCGAGTATTCGACGCGCGGAGGTATTTCGGCATATAGTCTTCTGACAATCAATCCGTCAGATTCGAGGTTTTTAAGGGTGTCGGTAAGTACTTTCGACGATATGTCGGGCAATGCTTTGCCTATGGCGTTGAAGCGGGTCGCTTCATTTTCGGCGAGCACACATAGCACCAGCATAGACCACTTGCCGGAGAACCGTGATATGACGTTTCTGATCGGGCACTCGCTCGTGCGGGTGTATTTTTTCAAATTGTCGTCTAATTGCAATGGCTTCATTTTCAAAAATAGTTACTTTGCGGTAAGTGCCTTACGTTTGTGTAACGTATTGCATGTTTGGAAAATACGGGTTATATTTGCTCTGTAAAATCGAAAGCGGCTTTACATTGCAAAGTTAATCAACTAATATCAAATTATTGTTATGAGCGATATCAAAACTCTCGATCGTGGTGACAAATTCACCCATTCCTCAGTAGGTGCCTTGCATGGCTTCGAAGGCAAACAGTTTCTTAAAGATGCAACAGGTGCAACATCGTGTGAAATATCATTCGGATCGCTTCCCGAAGGAGCGTCTGTGCCGTTTTTTCACAGCCATAAACACAATGAAGAGAACTATATTATCCTCTCCGGTTCAGGTAAGTTTCAGGTTGATGATGTTGTGTTCGATGTGGCTGAGGGCTCGGTTGTACGTGTTGCCACAAACTGCGACAGAAATCTTAAATGTACATCGGCCGAACCAATGACCTATATTTGTATACAGGCGGCTGAGGGCTCACTCGGCGGCTTCACCATGACTGATGCTGAGATAACAGAGCGAGAAAACCGTCTGTAATAGGTTTTCTCTATATAATGACGGGGGTAGGGATGCTATGTCCTTATCCCCGTCGATCGTTTGATGGCGGGTCAGTCTGAAAGCCGACAAAGTGTATCAGCCTCCCATGCTATTATGGCTGCCTTGCGCGTATCTCCCCAACGGTAGGAGCCCGGTTGACCTGTCGACAGTATAACGCGATGGCATGGAATGATAAGAGCAACCGGATTATCGCCGACTGCCGATCCGACAGCTCGGGCTGCCCGTTGATTGCCGATGGCAGCGGCTATATCGCTGTAGGAGGCCAACCCTCCGAATGGTATGCGCAGCAAAACGTTCCAAACTCTCATCCTGAACTCGTTAGCCCTTACATGCAGCTTGATTTCGCCCATGTTGCAACGTCCTTTACAGAAAAGAGCCGCGACATGCTGATGCACGTCGTTGGTCGCTTCACGGAGAATGGCTTTTGGAAATGAGTCGTTCAGGTTTTTCACCGCTGTTATCCGATCGTCGCAGAACTCCACGCTGCATATGCCCTTGGATGTTGACGCAATCATGATGTTGCCGAAAGGAGTCGCTGCAAAGCTATAGCTGATCACAAGTTGGCTGCTGTCGCATTCGTCGTCGCTCATCCTATTGATTGTGATCTTTGGCTCATCACTTGGATGCGAATTCAACAGCTCCGCGCGAGTCTGAAGGCGGATGCGTTTTGCGTAGTCTGTGTCTATTTTCGGTCTGCATTCCTGCATAAATTCACGCGTTTCAGATGAAGCGTCATCTGAAATAAATTTTCGTTTGGCTTGACGTTGTTTCATACGGCTCAGATTTTATTATAAAAGGCGGTACACTGCGGTAGCCGTCAGGTTAAAATCAAAATAGGTCAGCAAACATATGTTCACTGACCTATCCGATCGTGTAGCGAATCTGGGAATCGAACCCAGGTCTCCACCGTGAGAGGGTGGCGTGCTA
>CAJUMR010000061.1 GCA_910587475.1 uncultured Muribaculaceae bacterium | reverse complement strand
GGTTTGTGATGATTTGTGATGGTTTGTGACTATTCTGTCATTTACCGATGCAAAACTTGCTGAAGATGTTTTGGAGGATGGTGTCGGTGGTGATTGTGCCGGTGATGGTTGAGAGGTGGTGGAGGGTTTCGCGGAGGTCTTGGGCGATGAAGTCGCCTGAGAGCGATGTGTTGAGGCCGTCGATGGCGCGTGAGATCGATGCTTCGGCGTCGACGAGCGAGCGGTGGTGGCGGGCGTTGGTCACGATGACGTTTGCGTGGCTGATGTCATTTGCTCCCGAGAGTTCGACGAGTCTGCGTTCGAGCTTGTCTATTCCGGTGCCGTCGGCAGCAGAGATCTCAATGACGCTGATTGCTGAGAGGTCGGTCAGTCCGGCGATGGCTTCGATTGTTGCAGCGGCGTTTCCGCAATCGATCTTGTTCACGGCCACCACCACGTCCTGCCCGTCGGAGATATGCCCGAACACTTCGGCTGCGGTTTTGGCGATCTGGTCGTGACGGCTTGCGTCGACGACCCACACTACGATGCGAGCCGTTTCCATTCGTTTGATGGCGCGTTCGATGCCTTTGCATTCCACCGTGTCTGATGTTTCGCGCAGGCCGGCCGTGTCGATGAAACGGAAGCATACGCCGTCGATCGTCATGGTGTCTTCGATGATGTCTCTGGTTGTGCCGTGGACGTCGCTGACTATGGCTTTTTCGTCGCGTAGCAGGCGGTTGAGGAGGGTCGATTTTCCGGCATTGGTCTCGCCGACTATCGCCACGCTGACGCCGCGCTTGATCGCATCGCCCGTTCTGAAGCTGCGGGCCAGGGTGCCGACTGTGGTCTTGATTTTGGTCGCGAGTTCGAGCAAGCGTCGGCGCGACGCAAACTCTACGTCCTCTTCCGAGAAATCGAGTTCGAGTTCGAGCAGCGACACCAGTTCGAGCAGTGAGTCGTGGAGGTGTTGGAGTTCGGTCGAGAAATCGCCTCTCATCTGGCTCATCGCCAGGCGGTGGGATGCTTTGGAGTCGGCCGAGATCACATCTGCCACGGCTTCAGCCTGAGCCAGGTCGAAACGTCCGGCCGCAAACGCTCTGCGGGTGAATTCTCCGGCTTCGGCAAGCCTTGCTCCGGCGTCGCACAGCGCATTGATCAGTTCCTGCTGAATGTAGACCGATCCGTGGACCGACAGCTCTACGACATCTTCGCCCGTGAACGATTTAGGACTGCGGAACACCGTTGCGACCGCTTCGTCGAGTTCGTTTCCTTCGCTGTCAGATAGTTTGCCGAGGTGAGCTGTGTGGCTTTTGGCCTTGGTCAGAGCTTTCCCGGTCCAGAGTCTGTCGCAGATCTCAACGGCCTGCGGGCCGCTGACTCTCACAACTGCGATGCCGCCGACTCCTGCCGGAGTCGATATCGCGCATATAGTGTCGTTGGTGTTCATTTTTGTCGCTGTCTGATTGGTGATGTTTTTGGGGTGGGGGAGTTAACGGCTTTTTCTCTGCCATTCGTGGTAGGCACACTGTGCCTCGATCTCATTCTCTATCTCGTCGGGGAGCGCGGCGAAGAAGTCAAATCCTGTCGCGGCCTCCACCTCGTCGATTGTCACAGCTGCCGCCTGCACTCCGCCGTTCACCGGTCCGTTGTTCATCAGAAATCCGATGCCGCGCGGAGGGTTGGAGTAGGGCGCGGCCACAACTTTGAAAAAGCGTTCGGGCACCGGTATTATGCGCCCGTCAGAGCCGATGCTGCGAGGCATCACGTCGCTGAGCACCGGACCGCAGATTATCACTATGGCGCTGTCGCGCAGGGCCCATTGGCGGCAGTTGCCTTCGAGTGTGGCCCATGCTCCGGCGTTGAGTTTGTGGTCTTGCGGGCAGATGTTGGTCAGAAAGTGGGAGGCGGCCATCGCTTCGGCGTCCCATTTCACGTCGGCTGCCGGTATCATGTGGCCGCGGTCGAAACCCGATCTGCGGTAGTCCGACAGCTCTGCCGACCCGACGACGTTGCGGTCGACGGCAAAGTCAACATTTCGTGTGACATCGCCGCCGGTCTCGGCCGCGGTCAGTTCCCAGGCCACGTAGTTGGGCTGGTGGGCCTCCGCGTTGAACGACACCGTGAAACCCTTGTAGTTGACGATCTGCTCGGGAGTCGAAGCCGGCACATCGACCTTCATCAGTGCTTCGGCCGCTGTGTCACACGTTGTTGCTTCCGACTGTTCCGATGCGTTCAAGTGCCATGCCACTGCGATCAGCAGTGCGATGCCGGCCACGATTGCCGCCGGGTGGGCGGTCCGGCGTTTTTTCAGTGCGCTGCGCTTGCGGCGTCGGCCGCCATATTGCGATCTGTTGTTTTTTGCCATTGCAGTTCTTTCTGAGGGGTTGAGTGATGCAAAAGTACTAAACACCTCCGACCCTACCAAACGGCGTTGTATTATTTGCACGATTTTGTTAAATTGTTTTGTTAATTTTAACTTGAATATGTTAATGTTTGGATGCGCCGATTTTTTTAGGTCAAAAACCGCCGAACTATCGATTATTTTGATTTAATTTGTGGCCGCAAATAAAAGTGCCGAGAGAAACTTCAAGATTATCAACGTCAGTTCAACGCCAATCCTTAGGCAGCCTTCTGGCTGCGTAATGCCTTGAAAGACTGTCACCGGTCGGTTTTTAGGATTTCGTCGTCTGATTTCATGATGTGGGTCGCCGATAGCTGTCTGCTGCTTTCGCCGTGTCGCCGCGTCGGTCTGCTGTGATGATCGTGATGGTTTGTCGCCGCTGTTGTTTCGCACAAATAATTATAGAGATTAATAAATATACTACTTGTCTAACTTAAAACAACCTCTTGCATGAAGAACATTTGTTTTCAAATGAATCGGAAAGCATGGCTCACGCTCATTGCAGTAGTGTGTCTTGCGTTCCCTGCTCTCGCGCAAAAAATCACAGTCTCCGGCACTGTCTACGAGCCTGAAGGCGAACCAGCCATCGGTGTCTCTGTCATGGTGCAGGACCAACAGGGCTACGGTGTGCAGACCGACATCGACGGTAACTACCGCATCGACGTCAATTCCGACGCCGTCCTCGTATTCTCGTATGTGGGCTACGAGACACAGACCATCGCTGTCGACGGTCGCACCCACATCGACGTAACCCTTACAACAAACTCTGAAGTCCTCAATGAGGTCGTTGTTGTCGGTTACGGTACAGTTAAAAAATCTGATGCCACCGGTTCGATCGCCGTCATCAAACCCGACGAAATCGAAGCCGGCCTTGCAACATCGGCCAACGACCTCCTCGTCGGCGCAAGCCCCGGCGTTGTCGTGACGACCGATGGCGGTAACCC
>CAJUMR010000060.1 GCA_910587475.1 uncultured Muribaculaceae bacterium | reverse complement strand
GTTTATCAGCATTTTATGCAAAGAGGGCGTGCCATGAATTATGACACACCCTCTTGATGTTAAATAATATGCTCTCTCTTTGTCATTAATGAGCGGTGTTTCAAAATTATTTGATACATTTGCGTGTGTAAAGATGGAGCATCCGAAGATCGGCATATTGTTTCTACATGGAATTGTCGGCAACAACCGCATATTTCAATTCCTCGTCCCACGGATACCCCCTGGGTGCGAAACAATGTGGCTGACCTTGGCCGGACACGGGGGAGATGCCTCCGATTTTTCAAAAGCTTCGATGAGGCAATGGAAGCGTCAGGTTGCAGCAGCCGTTGATCAGCTTGCCTCCCGTTGCGACAAGATCGTGGCCGTAGCCCATTCGATGGGCTGCCTGCTGACACTCGGTCTGGCGGCCCAAGGCAAGATCGACGGACTGCTGATGCTCAACCCGCCGCTCCGCATACGGCCTCGGATGAGCGCCGTCACAAACGCTCTGAAAGTCGGACTCGGCATCACCCGTAGCGATCCTGTCGCCATGGCGGCTCTCGATGCCTATGGTGTTGCTGTCGACTATAATCCACTTCATTATTATGGTTGGCCGATGCGCTATTACGAACTGTTCCGTGAGGCCCGCCGGACAAGAAAACTGGTCGAAAGCCGCCAGATCGATTGCATCATGGCTGCTGTCACATCGCTGCGCGATGAACTTGTTTTCCCGAAAAGCATTGCAAGCTTCGCCGGTCAACAATCGTGCCGTGTCGAGTGCCTCTCCGCAGCCACTCACTACTATTTCCCTGAAGACGACCGGCAGCGCATAGCTGATGTTTTCACCGGTGTCATCGCTAAGGTTCTACATCCTTAAAATGGTGTGAAACGACAATGGCGTGCCGCAAGTCCCGGTTGTCGACTTGCCGCACGCCGCGTTTATGTTTGTGAGGGAATGGCTCTTACTGCTGCTGAGCTGGCCGTCCGCAGTTCACCGCGAGACGGTAGAGTATCACGGCTAACGCCGCGCCCGCAAGAGGTCCGACGACCATGATCCAGAAATCGCCCCATGCGTCAGGAGAGAACAATGCAGGCCCGAAACTGCGGGCTGGGTTCACCGAGCAATTGTCAACCGGTATGCCGACAATATTCACAAGGCCTAAGCCCAGCCCGATAGCCAGACCGGCAAAATTGCCGAAACCACATTTCTCATCAGTGGACGACAGAACTATAAACACGAAGAACATCGTCAGAAGCACCTCGGCGATCAGGGCCATAAGAGTTGTGGCGCCCGGCTGGAGGACATTCGTGGCGAGATTGTTTGCGCCTGTGACACCTCCGAAATTAAAATCTGCGCCCGTCTGGCTCAGCAAGTAGAGCAGACCGCCGCCGACCGCAGCGCCGGCAAGCTGAGCTATGACATAGCCTACAAAATCTTTCAACGTCATCTTGCCGCAGACAAACATTCCGAACGACACGGCCGGATTGACATGACATCCCGAAACATTGCCGATAGCGTAGCAAAGGCATACGAGCACGAGGCCGAAACAGAGGCCGATGCCGAGTCCTCCGATCGATGGTCCGGCGAGTACGGCGCTGCCGCAGGCCAGAAGCACTAAAAACATGGTGCCGAAAAATTCGGCAAGATACTTTTTCATAATAAAGTAGTTATTGATTTAATTAAGTGGATATTGTCTGGTTGCACCAGCGGCTGGCTTCACCACCCGGTCGGAATTGCAGGACCTGTCATGCTCTCATGCCACGGCTCAGATCTCTATAAACAATAACATCCGAAAGCCCTGATTGTTTCTTGACCGCTAAGCGGCAGTATGGCCATTTTTATGTCGTCAGATTGTCCATAACATGGGAAATATGCGTAAATTTGTCCCATGAATTGGTTTGAACAACTGTTTTTCGAGCAGTCGCCCCTCCAGGCCGTCTGTGTCATCTCAGTGATCATCGCCTGCGGGCTTGGACTCGGCAAGCTCCGAATTTGTGGCATTTCGCTGGGTGTGACGTTCGTCTTTTTCACCGGAATATTGGCCGGACACCTTGGCCTGTCGATCGATCCCGGCATGCTGAAATATGCTCAGGATTTCGGTCTGATGCTTTTCATCTACGAACTCGGACTGAAGGTCGGACCCGGTTTTTTCAGTTCATTCCGCACCGGTGGCATCAAACTCAACATGCTCGGGCTCGGGCTGGTCGGTTTAGGCACAATAACCGCCATTGCATTCAGCTATATCCTCGACATCCCAATGTCAGACATGGTGGGCATAATCAGTGGTGCAACCACCAACACCCCCTCGCTGGGAGCTGCACAGCAGGCTCTCAACCAGTTGGGCTTGCCCGCCGACGGAGCTGCATTGAGCTGCGCGGTCACCTATCCGCTCGGTGTCGTCGGAGTGATACTCGCCTTCCTGTTCATCAAAAAATTTGTCGCGCGGCCGACCGATTTCGAATCTCATTCGCAGGCAGATGCCGATCACACCCATGTCGCTGAGTTTCATGTGACAAATCCCGGGTTGAACGGCCTGACGCTGCGTCAGGTCAGCTCTCTCGCCACATCGCGGTTCGTCATCTCACGAATTTGGCATGCAGGCGAAGTGTCCATTCCCGGACCTGACTACAAGCTCAACATCGGCGACAGCGTTCTCGTCATCACCAACGACGACGAAGTGCCGAGACTCACCATGCTGTTCGGCGAAAAAAGCGACCGCGACTGGAATCAGCCAAATATCGACTGGGACACTCTCGACAAAAACGTCATATCGAGGACAATCACAGTCAGCAAGCCGCAGCTCAACGGTCGCAAACTCGGATCTTTGAAACTGCGCAACCACTACGCTGTCAACATCTCGCGCGTCACCCGCTCAGGCATCCGCTTGCTTGCCACTCCCAACCTGATAATGCAACTCGGCGACAGATTGACGATCGTCGGTAAAGCAGAGTCCATCGATAAGGTCGAAAAACTCGTAGGCAACTCAGTCACAGATCTTAAAGACCCCAATCTTGCCGCCATATTCATAGGCATGGTGCTCTCGCTGATCGTAGGCTCGATTCCAATCGCAATTCCGGGCATATCGGTGCCGATTAAGCTCGGTTTGGCCGGCGGCCCGATCGTTGTCGGCATACTCGTCGGACGCTTTGGCCCTCAGTTCCATATGGTCACCTACACAACCCGCAGTGCCAATCTCATGCTCCGAGGCATAGGCCTGAGCTTATTCCTTGCGTGTCTCGGCCTCGAAGCCGGGGCAAAGTTTCTCGACACCATCATGCGCGCCGATGGTTTTCTGTGGATTGCCACGGGCTTCATAATCACCCTCGTGCCCTCGCTGATCATGACTGTTGCGGCAATGAGATGGTGGAAACTCGACTTCGCCTCTGCCGCCGGCATGGTCAGCGGAGCCATGGCCAATCCTATGTCTCTCTCCTACGCCAATGACATCACCCGCACCGACGACGCTTCCGTGGCCTACGCCACCACTTACCCGCTCTCAATGTTCGCCAGAGTGGTGATAGCCCAGCTTCTGGTCATCTGCTTTGTTTGATTAGAGTCCACGAAGTCGTGGACATTGCCCCCGCCGCGACCGTAGCTGATCGATTGGCGAGGGTCGTTCGCACACCTGTAGGGTCGCGACCCAATGCTGTTTACTTAAGCAATCAAATAGCCTCTCTATAGTTATG
>CAJUMR010000059.1 GCA_910587475.1 uncultured Muribaculaceae bacterium | reverse complement strand
CGAAGAAGTGAAAGTCGTGCTCGCCGAAGGCTCTGACAGGCTGCTGCGCACCATGAGTCAGGCCTCATCGCGCCACGCACTGTCGGCTCTGGGCAAACTCATGGTAGACGTCCGTCTGGGCAAAGTAATGAAATCGTACGATGACAACGGCCTGATCACATTCGCCGACGGCGACACCCTCTGCGCCGACACCATGATATGGACCGCCGGCATTACAGCCGAACCATTGGACTTCGTCGGCTTCACACCCGAAAAATGCCCCGGCGGCCGCCTTTCTGTCGACTGCTACAACCGCATCTGCGGAGCCGATGACATCTATGCCATAGGCGACATCGCCTATCATGCCGACAAATCGCAGCCGGACGGTTGCCCGCAGCTCGCCCAGGGAGCTATACAACAAGGGCGGCGTCTGGCCGACAATCTCAACAATCCCGACCGACAGCGGCCCTTTGTCTACAAAGACAAAGGATCCATGGCGACAATCGGCCGCAACCACGCTGTCGTCGACCTCCACCGCGCCCATTTCTCGGGATGGTTTGCATGGATTACATGGATGGCTGTCCACCTGCTGAGCCTTCTCGGGATGCGCAACAAAGTAATAACGCTGCTCGACTGGACATGGTCTTACTTCACATTCTCGTCGTCGCTGCGTATAATCCTCCGGCCGAGCCGCAACCCGGCAACTCCGGTCAACAAAACTTGATCATGGACAAGAAAAACGACTTCAAGAAACTATTCAGACAAGGATTTTCCGACTCTGAAAGATGGACCGAATGGTATTTTTCGGAAGTATTCTCCGAGAACAACGCCATGATAACCTATTCCACCGGACTGCCTGCATGCTGCCTGATGCTCGACAACTACAAACTCAAACTCGCCGGAGCGCAAGTCAACATGGCTTATATATCGTGTGCGACAACCGCAAAGAACATGCGCGGCCGAGGCCACATGAGCAGACTCATATCCGACGCCCTGATGGAAGCTGCCGCGCGCGACTGCAGCGTCGCCGCACTTTTGCCCGCCTCAGAGAGGCTCTACTTCTTCTACGACCGCTTCGGTTTCGCCACAGTGTTCTACACCGACCAACAACGTTACACTTCGCTCCACCGGTTCACAGCCGATGCAAGCCTCTGCGAAACCGAGCCCACCTACGACGACTTCCACTCGCTCGAGATGCTCAACGAAGCCACAGTGCTCCACTCCCGCAGCGACTTCGACAATATCCTCGCCGACAACCGCCTCTCCGACGGATCGGTGATCGCCATCGCAGACCGTCTGACAGGCCGGCCCGCGGCCATGCTATTTGCATCGTGGGGCGAGCATACAGCCGTGGTCCACGACCTTCTGACGATATCGCCGGAAGCCACCGACACCATCCTCTCGATACTCCGTCAGAAAGTCGGCCAACGCATGATGATCGTCAACGGCCGCCCGTCAGAAAATCCGTTCATGCTGAAAAGCCGCGGGATGCTACGCATAGTCGACGCCTACGGTCTGCTGTCGGCCATCGCGGCCGAATACCCCGACACCGAACAGGTCATCCGCCTTCACGACGATCTCATTCCCGACAACAACGGCATCTTCATCATCCATGGCGGCAAAGTCGAACGTTCGCATTCGACGATGAGACGCATCACCCTCGACGTGCCCACGGATATTCTCGCGAAAATTATCTTCAACTCCCGCAAAATAGGCCGTACCTTCGCCATGCCGTCGTTCCGGCCATCCATAAGCCTCATGCTCGATTGAGCCGTGCCACGCCGCATCTCCGACAGCTCCGATAACTTTTTTTCAAACTCCGATATTAGCTTGATTCTTTGAATATTTGATTTTTTTTGCTACCTTTGCAATTCAATAGCCAAATTGTGATCTATGGATAATTGCATATCAGAGTTTGACCTGCTTTTAGAAACAAGTTGGGAAGTATGTAACAAGATCGGAGGTATCTACACAGTCCTTTCCACTAAAGCGGCCACTCTCCAAAAACGTTATAAAGACAAAACTATATTTATAGGACCGGATGTATGGTCTGAAGAAACACCATCGCCGTACTTCATCGAAAGTGCCACCGTTCTCAAGAAATGGCGGCTCGAGGCATCGTTGCCCGACAACATCGATGTGAGAGTCGGCCGGTGGGACATACCGGGCAAGCCTATCGTCGTGCTCGTCAAGTTTGACAAAATGTACGACATCAAGGACCAATTCTACGGACGCATGTGGGAGCTTTACGGAGTCGACTCGCTCCACGCCTACGGCGACTACGACGAAGCCTGTGCATTCTCACATGCCGCCGGCATCGTTGCGGCAAGTCTCGTCGACTACTACAAGCGCCACAATCTCGTCGCAGATCCGGCCCATCCGGCGTTCATCAGCCACTACGACGAATGGACCACCGGCATGGGACTCCTCTATATAAAAGCCGAGCGTCCCGAAGTGGCAACGATCTTCACCACCCACGCCACAAGCATCGGCCGAAGCATCTGCGGCAACGGCAAACCCCTCTACGACCAACTGCCGAACTACAACGGCGATCAGATGGCCCGCGAGCTCAACATGGAGTCGAAGCACTCCCTCGAAAAAGCCGCAGCCCATCAGGCCGACTGCTTCACCACGGTCAGCGAAGTGACAGCGCGCGAATGCGAACAGCTGCTCGACCGCCGTCCCGACGTTGTCACCCCCAACGGCTTCGAGAATAATTTTGTGCCTTCGGCGGCTAAATTCGGCCGCGCCCGTACCGACGCCCGCGCAACCATGCTCAACGTCGCATCTGCTCTCACCGGCCACCGCTACGACGACTCGACATTCATCGTCGTCACCTCGGGCCGCTGCGAGTACCGCAACAAAGGCATCGACCTGTTTCTCGACGCCGCCTCACGCCTCTCAGCCGACAATCCAGGCCGCAAAGTGCTTGCGTTTGTGATGGTTCCGGCGTGGGTCGACAAAGGGCGCCAGGATCTGCTGCTTTCGATCAACGACCAATCGACCTCGCGTCTGGCCGATCCGGTCATCACCCACTCGCTCCACAACTACAACTCCGATCCGATAATCAACCGCATTCACCAGATCGGTTTCACCAACGACGAACACTCGGGTGTGTCGGTCATCTATGTGCCTTGCTATCTCAACGGAGCCGACGGCATCTTCGACATGACATATTACGGTCTGTTGCCCGGGTTCGACGCGTCGGTATTCCCGTCGTACTACGAGCCGTGGGGCTACACCCCGCTCGAAAGCGTGGCCTTCGGAGTGCCGACAATCACCACCTCCCTGTCGGGCTTCGGCCAATGGGTGCTCGACAGCTTCGACAACTCGTTCAGATCGTGCGGCGTAAGAGTCGAAAAACGCACCGACGGCAATTACGACGAAGTCCGCGACAAGATCGCCGACGACCTGCTGTCGCTTGTCAATGCTCCGGCCAACGACCTCAAGGCAATCACCAAAGCAGCAAAAGCCACGGCAAAAGCCGCAGCGTGGAGCAATTTCATATGCTACTACGGCGAAGCATTCTGCATCGCATTGAAAAATGCCGCCAAACGTAATAAATAAGAAATATAACAAATTCAATACTAAACAATAATCTTAAAAGTATGAAACTACCGGTAAGCAACACCAACGCACCAGTATGGCGCGACGTTACCGTCAAATCCGAACTCCCCTCACAACTCAAAGCCCTCGATGAGCTTGCTAAAAACTTATGGTGGGTGTGGAACAGCGAAGCAAAAGCCTTGTTCCGCGATCTCAATCCCGACCTTTGGCGTTCGACTGGCGAAAACCCCGTCATGCTCCTCCAACAGCTCAGTTTCGAGCGTATCAAAGAAGTAATGGCATCGGAAGAACTCATGGCCCGCATCGCCCATGTTTACGCCGACTTCAAAGAATATATGAAGAAACCGATGCGCAAGGATGTGCCTTCCGTATCTTATTTCTCAATGGAATATGGCCTCTGCAACTGCCTCAAGATCTACTCAGGCGGTCTTGGAGTGCTCGCCGGCGACTACATCAAGGAAGCATCAGACAGCTGCGTCGACATGACTGCAGTCGGCTTCCTCTACCGCTTCGGCTATTTCACCCAGACCCTGAGCGTCGACGGACAGCAGATCGCCAACTACGAACCCCAGAACTTCAACCAGCTCCCGATCGAACAGGTTCTCGACAAAAACGGCCAGCCGATGATCCTCGAGGTGCCCTACCCCGGCCGCATCATCTACAGCCACATCTGGCGTGTCAACGTCGGCCGCATGAAACTCTATCTGCTCGACACCGACTTCGACATGAACAGCGAGTTTGACCGCTCGATCACCCACCAGCTCTACGGCGGCGACTGGGAGAACCGCATCAAGCAGGAATATCTCCTCGGCATCGGCGGTGTGCTCATGCTCAAAAAACTCGGCATCCGCAACCGCCTGTACCACTGCAACGAAGGACATGCAGCCCTCCTCAACCTCCAGCGTCTCGTCGACTTCATCCACGAAGACGGCCTCGACTTCAACACAGCGCTCGAGATCGTGCGTTCGTCGTCGCTCTACACCGTCCACACACCCGTGCCCGCCGGCCACGACTACTTTGACGAAGGACTGTTTGGCAAATACATGGGTGAATACCCCGCCAAGCTCGGCATATCGTGGAACGACCTCATGAACATGGGCCGTGAGAACCCCAACACCAACGAACGCTTCTCGATGAGCGTCTTCGCCCTCAACACATGTCAGGAAGCCAACGGCGTCAGCTGGCTGCACGGCGAAGTGTCGAAAAAGATGTTTGCAGGCATCTGGAAGGGTTACTCATGGGAAGAAAGCCACGTTGGCTATGTGACCAACGGTGTGCACATGCCGACATGGGCTGCCAGCGAATGGAAAGAGTTCTATTGGAACCGCCTCGGATCACAAGTGTTCTCAGACTCAAGCAATCCCGAAGCATGGAAAGGCATATTCCAGGTGCCCGACGAAGACATCTGGGCGATGCGCTGCCAGCTCAAGGAAAAATTCATCAACTTTGTCAAGCGCGACTTCAAGGCCAAATGGCTCGCAAACCAAGGCGACCCAACGGCAGTGATGAAAGTCGTCGACAAGATCAACCCCAACGCGCTCATCATCGGCTTTGCCCGCCGCTTCGCCACCTACAAACGCGCACACCTGCTCTTCACCGACCTCGACCGTCTGGCCAAGATCGTCAACAACGAGCAATTCCCCGTTCAGTTTGTATTCTCAGGCAAGGCACACCCCGCCGACGGCGCAGGCCAGGGTCTCATCAAGCGCATCATGGAGATCTCCCACATGCCACAGTTCGAAGGCAAGATCATCTTCCTCGAAGACTACAACATGATCGTTGCCAAGCGCCTCGTCACCGGTGTCGACATCTGGCTCAACACCCCGACACGTCCTCTCGAAGCATCGGGCACATCAGGCGAGAAGGCCGAGATGAACGGCGTGCTCAACTTCTCGGTGCTCGACGGATGGTGGTACGAAGGCTACCGTTTCAACGAGCAGGCAGGCTGGGCTCTCACCGACAAACGCACCTACACCGATCAGTCGCAGCAGGACAAACTCGATGCAGCCACAATCTACTCAATGCTTGAAAACGAGATCATCCCGCTCTATTTCGCCAAGAACTCCAAGGGATATTCTCCCGAGTGGATCCAATATATCAAGCGCTCTATCGGCGACATCGCTCCCCACTTCACAATGAAGCGCATGATCGACGACTACATCGACCGCTTCTACAATCCCGAAGCATCGCGCTCGAAGAAACTCGAAGCCGACAACTTCGCCCTCGCGAAGGAAATCGTGGCCTGGAAAGAAAAAGTCTCTGCAGCGTGGGACGGCATAAAAGTGTTTGATCTCCGTCACTCCGGCGAAATCTCTAACGCAGTGACCGGACAGCCCGTACGCGTAGAGGCAATCATCGACACCAACGGTCTCGGCAAAGATCTGCATCTCGAACTCGTGATCCATCGCATCGAAGACGGCGTCGATCACTTTGTCGGAACCCAGCAGTTCAAGGTCACCAAGGAAGAAGGCAACGTGCTCACCTACGAGCTCGACACCAAAACGACCGATCCGGGCGTGTTCCGCTACGGTTATCGTCTCTACCCTGCCAATCCTGCACTCCCCCATCGTCAGGACTTCGCCTACACCCGCTGGATCTAAGCCTGACAATAATCCAACATACATCCTCAACGGCCGCCCTCAAATTCGGGCGGCCGTTGTTGCATTATGATTGAAGAATATTTGAAGAAGCAGTCCGATCTAAATTTTTTCATAATTAAAACTTGCATTATTCAAAAAAAAATCTATACCTTTGCGATGTTGATATATAATTCAATATCATCCAACCTTAAACAACCGATACATGAAACATATTTTCAAGTTTTTCGCTTTTTCCATAATGTTATGCGGATGCCTTATTCTTGCCGTGGCATCTTGCAAGAACGACAGCAGTAATGACGGCGAGGATGACGGC
>CAJUMR010000058.1 GCA_910587475.1 uncultured Muribaculaceae bacterium | reverse complement strand
TCTACACTCTTTCCCTACACGACGCTCTTCCGATCTAGTCGGCTGTCGACGAACTGTCTGTCGCATGGGACTTCCTCAAGGAAGGGCTCGTCGAGGAAGACGAACTTGACCGCCTTTATGCCGACGCAATATCAAAGATCGAGAATCTCGAGCTGCGCAACATGCTCCGTCGCGAGGAAGACAAGCTCGGGGTTGTCCTGAAGATCAACTCTGGAGCCGGTGGCACTGAGAGTCAGGACTGGGCTTCGATGTTGATGCGCATGTATCTCCGTTGGTGTGAGAAAAAAGGCTACAAGACTTCGATCGCCAACCTTCTCGATGGCGACGAAGCCGGCATTAAGTCTTGCACGATCAACGTCGAGGGAGATTTTGCCTACGGCTACCTCAAGAGCGAGAACGGCGTCCACCGGCTCGTGCGTGTGTCGCCCTACAACGCTCAGGGCAAGCGCATGACATCTTTTGCGTCGGTGTTCGTGACCCCGCTTGTCGACGACACGATCGAAGTAAAGGTCGAACCCGCACTCCTCTCGTGGGACACATTCCGAAGCGGTGGTGCTGGCGGTCAGAACGTCAACAAGGTCGAGTCGGGTGTGCGTCTGCGCTATCAGTTCACCGACCCTTACACTGGCGAGAAAGAAGAGATCCTTATCGAGAACACCGAAACGCGCGACCAGCCCAAGAACAAGGAAAACGCCCTGCGTCAACTCCGTTCGATCCTCTACGACAAAGAGCTGCAGCACCGTCTCCAGGAGCAGGCCAAAGTCGAGGCCGGTAAGATGAAGATAGAGTGGGGATCGCAGATCCGCAGCTATGTCTTCGACGACCGTCGCGTAAAGGACCACCGTACCAACTTCCAGACCTCAGATGTCAACGGCGTGATGGACGGCGAGCTCGACGATTTCATCAAGGCCTACCTCATGGAGTTTGCAGCCACTGAAGCTCAGCAATAATGGCTAACTTCCAGGTCAACATACTCGGCTGCGGTTCAGCAACCCCGTCAACCCGCCACATGCCGGCATGCCAGGTGATCGATTTCCGCGACCGCCTGTTCATGATCGACTGTGGCGAGGGGGCGCAGCTGCAGATGATGCGTCAACGATTGAAATTCTCGCGTCTTTCCCATATTTTCATCTCTCATCTCCACGGCGATCATTTCCTTGGATTGCCCGGGCTGCTATCTACGCTTGCTCTGCACGAAAAAGGAGGATCGGTCACGATCCACACCTTTGCCGAAGGCGTCCGTGTGCTCCGCGAGATAATGGCTGTGTTCTGTCGCGAGACTTCCTACGAGATCATCTACGACGTCATCACCCCTGGCCGCGCCGTCATTTTCGATGACCATGCTCTCACCGTCGAGACATTTCCTCTCTACCACCGTGTGCCCTGTGTCGGGTTTAAATTCTCCGAAAAGCCAAAGGCGCGCCACCTTCGCGGCGACATGATCCGCTTCCACGGCATCCCTGTCGCGCAACTTGAGGACATCAGGCGCGGAGCCGACTTCGTCAAGCCCGACGGCACTGTCATTCCCAACTCATGGCTCACCACCGATCCCGATCCATCGGTGAGCTATGCCTATTGTTCCGATACGATGTATAATCCATCCGTGGCCGACGACGTCCGTGGTGTCGACGTCCTCTACCATGAGTCGACCTATGCCGACGATTTTGCCGCAAAAGCGGCTCCCAGGGGACACTCTACCGCCCGCGAGGCTGCGCGAATAGCTGCTGCTGCAGGTGTCGGCCGTCTGGTGCTCGGCCACTACTCCAAGGCCTACGACAGCGACGAACCGTTCCTGCGTGAGGCTTCCGAAGAGTTCCCCGACGTGATAGCCGCCCGCGAAGGCATGAAAATCGATCTATTATGAAGCCGACAGCTCCCACTACCGACGACGACATCCGCTACATGCGGCTCGCGTTGACCGAGGCCCGTGAGGCCGCCAGAATGGGCGAGATCCCCGTCGGGGCTGTAATCGTTTCGCCGTCTGGCCGTATCATCGGACGCGGACACAATCTCACCGAGACCCTCGCCGATGTCACAGCACATGCCGAGATGCAGGCCATCACAGCGGCCGCGCAGTCGCTTGGCGGCAAATACCTCAACGACTGCACCATCTATGTCACTCTCGAACCATGTCTCATGTGTGCCGGAGCGATAGCATGGAGTCAGTTGAGCCGCATAGTCATCGGTGCCGACGATCCTCGGCGCGGCTACTCGGCGCTGACCACTCGCATGCCATTTCACCCAAAAGCTGCAGTTTCGCGCGGCATCTGTGCCGACGAATGCAGCCGGCTGATCCTCGATTTTTTCCGCGAGAGACGTCCTGCCAAGAGCACCCTCTCATAAACACTTTTACCATCCATGCACTATTTCATCATAGCCGGCGAAGCATCGGGCGACCTCCATGGAGCGGCGCTCGTCAGTGCCCTACGCCAGACCGACCCCGACGCCCGCTTCTCATTTCTCGGCGGCGACCGCATGACTGCTGCCGCAGGTGTCAGCCCGATCATCCACAACCGCGACATGGCCTTCATGGGCTTCAGTGAGGTGCTCCGCCATCTCGGCAAGATATTTTCAAATCTCTCAGTCACTCGTCGCGCTCTGTTGGCCGACAAGCCCGACTGCCTCATCCTGATCGACTACCCGTCGTTCAATCTCAAGGTCGCCAAGACAGCCGCAGCAGCCTCCATCCCAGTCTACTACTACATATCTCCGAAGATATGGGCGTGGAAAGAGTGGCGCATCAAAGCCATCAAGCGCTATGTCTCGCGCATGTTCTCGATCCTCCCCTTTGAGCGTCAGTTCTATAACCGCCATAACTTCCCCGTCGACTATGTCGGCAACCCGTCTGTCGAAGAGATCGACGCCCTGCGGCCACGTCTCATGACCCGCGACCGCTTTCTGGCCGAACACAAGCTCCGCGACAGACCGATCATAGCCCTCCTCCCTGGCAGCCGCATGGGCGAGATCCGTTGCAACCTTCCCGTCATGGTCGAGGCCGCCAGACGCTTCCCTCAGTATCGCCCGGTGATCGCCGGCGCGCAATCGATCCCCGACGAAGCCTATGCTGCGATATGCGACTATCCGGTCCTGCGCGACGCGACTTACGACCTGCTCGCCAACAGCCGCGCAGCCCTCGTCACATCGGGCACAGCCACTCTCGAGACAGCCCTCATTGCCACCCCTCAGGTCGTTGTCTATCGGTCAAACGGTTCGAAATTGGCCTACAAGATCATGCGCCGGTTGATCAAGGTCGACCACATTTCGCTCCCCAACCTCATTGCCGATCGGGCAATAATCCCCGAGCTCATTCTCCACAACTGCACGCCCGACACCATCGCCGAAGCTCTCGCTCCGCTGCTCACCGACACACCCGTCCGCGACGCGCAGCTCCGTGGCTACGAAGAAATGCGCCGACAACTCGGCACATCCACCGCCGCCACCACCACCGCCCGCCTCATCCACTCCTCCCTCCCGACAAGCGACTTCGTCCGACAAGTCTGACAAGTCCGACAAGTCCCCCCCCCAAAAAAAATAAGCGCCGTAAGCGCTTATTTTTTTTAAGAGAGGAGTGAAAGTTATCTCACGATAACCTTGCGGACGATCTGTCCGGCCTTGACAATGTAGGCACCCGTTGCCGGCAGTTCGATGCTGTCGGCCGATCGGGCGACTTCTGCGCCCGAAAGCGTGTACACAGAGATTGTGCGGCCAGAAGCGCTCACTCTGCGGCCTTCGATAGTCATGCTCTCGCCGTTTTCCTCGATCACGCTGTCTATGCCGGTTGTGATCGTGAAATTGGTGTAAGTGTAGCGGTAGATGTCGGTCGACAGAGGCTGGTCGTCTTCGTCATAGTCGATCGATATTTCCTCCTTAGGCATTCCCGTTGCTTCGTCATACTTGTATTGCAACTTTGTGTGCAACCGTGAGTTCCACTTGTCGCCATCACTGTTTTCCGAGCTTTCTTCGTTGATCGTCTCTTTGCCAGTGATACGGCCCATGTCGTCGCATTGATAGATTGTCACTTCCTTGGCGATCTTTGATTCCCAATCGTTGATTTCTTTCTTGATCTTAGTTGTGGTGAGGCTGTTGTCGCCGTATTCAAATGAAAATTCAGTAAACTCTCCCGCCGGTTTCCAATCGTTCTTTTCATAGTCCCATTCATACCTGTTGTAGATATGCTCCCATGTCTCGCCATTGACATAGCCCGGATAAGTTTCCACGATCATATACTCATCGTCGTAGGCATACAGCGGGTTGATTTCTCTGTAGTCTCTGCAGAGGAATGTTATGCAATAGTTCAGATCTTCGCTCTTGAATTCTCCGATCCAAAGCTTGTTGTCTTCATCCCATACATAGTTGGCGTTCAGCACATAGATATGGTTGCCGCTCTCGTCGTCAACCTCTTTGTACTCTTGCTTGCGGTCGTTGATCGCATAAGTCTCGTCGTCCGACAGACGGCGGTTGATAGTCACTGTCGTTCCGTCCTCGGTCACATACTCGCTGTTTTCGCATTCAACCCACGATTTTTCCCATTCTCCCGTCTTCTTGCGGTAGCTGTAATGGATTGTCACATACTCCTTCGACTCCGTGCGGTTGGCAGAAGAGATTGTGCCGTTACCGTTGTCGTCATATTCGTAATTACTGATTCTTACAGTGCCGTTGGCGAGAGTTTCGCGCTCGGTTTTCTCGGTAAGCGCCATTTTGCTGATGTCGCGCTGATCACACACTTCATAGGTCTCGGCCGTGTAATCGCCATTGTCGCTGTAGCTGAAAATCGTTTCGAGGCTCTTGAACTCCTCGCCGTTGTTGTAGCGGGTCGAGGTGATATACTCGGTCATGCGCGACGGACGGCCCTGCTTGTCGGTCTGATAGACAGTGCGTATCGTTATGCCGCTTATAGTCTCCGTTTTCGTAAACTCTTCGAGTGGCATCCATTCGTCGCTGCCGGCCGCTTTGACCATGAACACATATGAGTCTCTCACCTCACCGCCCTGCTGGCTGATAGTCTTGTCCGCGCTTCCGTCGGCAAGATAATATTCATAGACATAGCCGCCGTCGACTTCTTTGGTTATGGTGTATGATCCGTCCTCATTGACTGTTGCCGGATAAAGATCCCACGACCAAGAGTCGCCGTAGCTGCTCACAATCTTCACGGCCATCACCGTCTGGGTCTGCTCGCGGCTGCCGTAGACCTGGGTTACTTCTGTCAGACCGTTAGCCAGCACATGGTTCTTCACGCCTGTCGTAAACGGACTGATCCAGTCGTTCTCATCCACGCTGTAGCCGTAAGTAGTTCGCAGAGCGTTGAAATCGACGCTGTAATCGAGAGCTCTGCCATAGTCGGGTGTATCGACATATTTGATGGTGGGAGCGATTTCTCCGTTGCGCACATCATATCGGATAGTCACATCGTTGCCGTTTTCGTCCTGATATTCCTCAAAGATATTGGCATAATCGTTGACTACATTTCCGCCCTCATCATAGATTTTCTCGCGTGCACCGGTAAGCTTGCCGTAATAGGTGTGCACCTCGCTGCGTTTGATCCAGGGACTGTCGGTTTCGTAGCGGTCATAAATGATCTGCTCGGCATGATCGTCTAAAATTTTGCCTTCGATTTTGACGTATTCCCCGAGTTGATAGGTTTCGATATATCCCCCGTAAGCTTCAACCCATTCGAAGCGCCGTTCACTTATGACGTTTCCTTCGAAGTCATACAGTACTTCGCGTGTGATGCAGGCATCTGCGAAGTTCTCCAGCCTGGAGTCGGATATCTGGTTGGGGTGATACTCTATTTCATAGTAGACAGCTTTGTAGAGCTCACCGAAATCCTCCCGATAGTTAGTCAGCGAAGTCACCAGATCGTTTTCGATCGTGCGGTCCTGGCGGCTTTCAGGACGGCGTGTCCCGTCTTCCTCGATCTCGATCAAGCGGCTTGTCCAGCGGCCTTTTTCGTCGGTCTCATATGTATAGTGGGTCTGTCGGTCGCGCTCACTCAGAGTCGTGCGGTAGCCATACTTGTCATAGCCGATTGTGAAGATATTGCGTTCGGTCTTGTCGTTGTCTCCTCGCCAGTAGATATTGTCATAGCTCGTCACAAGCATCGTGTCTACGAGTTTTAATCCGTCGGTCGACGCATCGAGTGCCGTGCCCGCGATCCGGGCCTTCTTGGGCTGCTGCAGCGCTATTGCGCTGACTGCCTGTTTGGGCGACTCTTTCGCTTGGATTGATGTCGACAGCGTTTTAAGAGTGTTGATTCTCTGCTCTGCACCTGGAGTCAGATAGGCAGGTGCGTTATCTGCTTTGGGAGATTGGGCTGACATGCAGGGCGCTAATCCTAAACCCAGGCACATCAACATTAGCTTTTTCATAGATATAACATTATTAGTGAATATGTTTATTTGATGCAAAAATAAACATTTTTTACTCGCGCTCAAAATAATTCATTGGCTCAAAGGTCGCTATTTTAGGACGTTAACACCTCGCGACAACCCTCAAAGCCGCGCCAATCCTCGATTTCAGCCCAAATGTTAAAACTCAATCCATATCGTAATCTAAGACAGTTGACCGGCACACATCCAAATTGTAGGGTCGTGACCCAATGCTGTTTACTTAAGAGCGAAAATAAATAAGCGGACATAACCACTTAT
>CAJUMR010000057.1 GCA_910587475.1 uncultured Muribaculaceae bacterium | reverse complement strand
GACGGTTCTGGTTGTTGTAGCCGCCCTGACGGTTCTGGTTGTTGTAGCCGCCCTGACGGTTCTGGTTGTTGTAGCCACCCTGACGGTTCTGGTTGTTGTAGCCGCCCTGACGGTTCTGGTTGTTGTAGCCGCCTTGGCGATTCTGGTTGTTGTAGCCGCCCTGACGGTTGTAATTATTGTTATAGCCTTGGCGATTGTAGTTGTTATAACGCTGTTGATAGCCTCCTTGCGAAATTTCGTTTTCAGAATTTTCACCCGCGGGCTTCTCCGCGCCGTCAGGCTGAGAGTAATCGACTCTCTGACGCTGCTGATAGCCGCCGTTCGGCCTGTTGTTATAACCGTTGTTGTAATAGCCACCCTGACGATTCTGATTTCCGTAACCGTTCTGACGCTGGGGATACTGCCGTTGATAGCGCTGAGCGCCTTCCGACGAAGCATCGCCATCGGCTGTCGAGGCTGGCTTTCCGTAATTCACTTTCTCGTAGCGAGTAAATTCACCGGTCTCACCGCTGGCATGGGTTGTCTGACCGATGCGCGGACGTTTAGGCTTCTTTTCAATTTCGTTCGATTCCATAATTCAGCATTTTTACAAGCGGCAAAACCGCTTTTTATCCATCGTTTTAATAGCTTAAATAGTTTGTTTTAACCGACCTCTCGGTCCTTCTGCTTTATTTAAAAATTATATGTAGATTTATATTATTTCGGAGATTAATTAATCAATTTGAGACTAAAGTATAGATAGCTTAACATTTCAAGTGTTATATTGTTAGTTGGCTGTGCATAAAAACTGCGTGCCGCACACATATACAAGTCATATGATGAAACTCTCTGCAAATATACAACAATTTATTTATAAACAATATGTTTGCCTCATATTTTGTGACGAAAATTTCATACAAAACATTTTTT
Source organism: uncultured Muribaculaceae bacterium (assembly GCA_910587475.1). Lineage (GTDB taxonomy): Bacteria > Bacteroidota > Bacteroidia > Bacteroidales > Muribaculaceae > CAG-873. The sequence goes on along the minus strand of CAJUMR010000057.1, from coordinate 6,706 downwards.
GCATAATTTAACAGCTCGCGTCACCCAAATAACGCCCGCAGGATTTTGTCACGCGGGTTATTATGTCCATATTTGCATGCAGAACAACTACCAATCACAAACCATTTAATATATCCAATGAAAATCAAACGCATCATTATGGCGGCGGCAGCCGCAATGGCAACAGTGGCTGGCATCGCCGCAGGCCACGACGTGAAAGTAATCGCCCACCGCGGCTACTGGACAGCTCCCGGATCAGCTCAAAACTCTATCGACGCTCTGGCCAAAGCCGACTCGGTCGGATGCTTCGGCTCTGAATTCGATGTGTGGATGACGTCGGACTCTGTGCTTGTTGTCGACCACGACGGTTGGATCAACGGCTACAGCGTGCAGTCGACCCCCGCTGAAATCATCTGCGCTCAGAAACTCAAGAATGGTGAGACCGTGCCGACTCTCGAGCAATACTTCGAAGAGGCCCTCAAGCACCCCAACCTCCGGCTGATCTGCGAGATGAAAGTCGCCACAAGCCGCCATCAAGAGTCTGAAATGGCAAAGAAAATCTGTGAAATGGCCAAGAAATTCGGACTCGAAGACCGCATCGACTACATCACTTTTTCGCGCGACGGCATGCTCAATCTCATGAAGTATGCCCACAAAGGCGCTGAAGTCTATTTCCTCACAGGCGACTATGTGCCTCAGCAGCTCAAGCACTTCGGCGCTGCCGGTGCAGACTACGGCATCTGGATCTTCCAGAAATATCCCGAATGGGTGAAAGAGATCCACGATCTCGGCATGAAAGTCAACGTATGGACTGTCGACGACGAAGCCGGCATGAAATGGTGTATCGACAACGGCGTTGATTTCATCACGACCAACTATCCCGAACGCTTCATGGAAATCCAAAAGACCTACAAGCCCGGAAGCAAATAAGATGAGGGGCGCACCCCTACCCTGCATGGCAACAAGAGGCCGCGCCGCCAAACGGGTGTGCGCGGCCTCTCTTTTATGCCGCTGACTAAATAATTTGTTTGAGCGGCCTGTCTTTTTCATGTTTTTTCGTATCTTAGCGGAAAGAATATCAACCATCTAAATTTCAAGCCATGAAATTTCATCACTGCATACGTTCATTGATGCTTGCCGGAGTCGTTTCGATAAGTCAGAACTGTTCATCCCAAGAAAAAACGCATGCCGACGATCTCGACTTATTTCAGAAAAACTCGACGGAACTCGGCATCAGACTGTTCAGGACAGCCCAACAGTCATCGCCTGATGAAAATCTGGTCTTATCACCGTTTGACGCACAACTGTCGCTATCGATGACCGCAAACCTCATCGACGGATCATTTGCCGATCAGATCTGCAGCCTCCTCGGCACCGGCGGCACAGCCGGACTCAACAGTGCCAACAAATCGATAATCGAAAGGCTCGCGCCTCCGACGGTTGAGACTGACGAGGAAGACAACTTCGCCCCGATCCCCACTAAAATTTCAAATGCAGTCTGGATCGGCAAAAAGCCTTCGAAACAGACCGTCAAGACGCTTTCGGAATACTATTTCGCAACAACCCACCACAACAACCTGAGCTCGAAAAAAGCATCAGCCGCCATTGCAGAATGGATGGCATCCTCGGTCGTTGACGGGGCGAAAACGTCCGATCTGTCCATTCCTCCAAACACCGACATTGCCGTATTCTCTCAAATCTACTTCAACCAGCAGTGGGACGACGACTACCATTTTTATAATTCCTTCAAAGACACTTTTCATAGCCCCGGAGGCGACGTGTCGACAAATTTCATGCAGACCGAAATACTCGCCCGCTATCTCTCGACCGACAGTCTGGAAAGCGTAATCCTGGCCATGAGCCGCTATCATATGATATGCGTCAGGCCGGCGAATGGCTCTCTGGATGAGGCAATCAACAGTTTTGAAGCCGCAGATCTCCAAGCAATCATCGATAACTCCACTCCACGATCCATCGACATAACTTTTCCAGTGTTCAAATTCAACAGCCGGTCAGATCTGACAGCGATCTACGAAAACTGCGGCATCACGTTTCCTCCGGCAACAAATGTAAGAACCGAGCAGATGTCAACAATCGGAGTCGATCAGGTCGGAGTCGCCGCCGGCAGCGCCACAAAACTCTATCTCATACTATCAGCTCCTGAAACCGAAGACATCATAGAGCTCAAATTCGACCGGCCGTTTATGTTTTTCATCGTAGACCCCGACACCAAAGCGCTGCTGATGGCCGGCCAATATGTCTCTCCTTCCTGACAGAAAGCCGTTTCACCCTCTTAAAGCATAGACAAACAGCACGGGATTAGAGTCAGCGTCAATCTTGCCACGCAAACCGGAGAGAAACTCCGCGTTATCGCCGTTGATCCTGATGTTGAGAATATTCAGCGGATTGACCGGAAAAACTATCATCCCAGAAGTGCCGTCGACCGGAATGCCATGGGGCAACAGAACGCCGGACGCGGCATCACGCAGATAAACGCAACTCACCATCGATTGAGCGGCAAGATCAGCAAAAGCGTGTCCTAAGTTTGTCGCCAGATAGGCCGACTTATCGCTTTTAGCAAAATTCGACGCTCCGAAAATCTTATTTTCATCGCGGCATAACTGCATCAATTCCTGATAGCTGTAATCCTCGCCATGATCGGGTTGAAACTCCATGTCGCGCCAGTCCAGCTCAAACGCAACGCGACATCGGTCGGCAACGTCGTAGACACACTTATCGCCCCGTCTTACATGCCAGACACCGCCGTCCTGACAGACAAGAGACTTATCAAGGCCGAAGTCAAACGGAGCCAAGGGCCAGTGTGCCGGAAGATACCCGTTCCTGACCGCACCGTCGCCATCTAAAACACAGATGGTAATTTTCGCAGGAATGCCATCGGGATAAGGATAACGCAGCGCTGTAACTTCGCCGCCGTCCGACACCAACTCAAGAAAAGAACCGTCGGTCGAATATCCACCGATATAATTACCAATGGCATCATATTTCAGCACCTTGTCTGGAGACAACAATGACAATATACCGTTCTGTCGGTCTAACGAAATGTCGCACAGACGGCTATACTCGCCGGGACCTGACCCGCGGGCATCAATTACGTAACGAAAGGCGCCGTCACGGCCAAAGCACACGACTTTGTGTCTGGAATCGAGCACATAGATAAGACTGTCTGAAATCTGAATTTCCTTGATAGACGCAAGACATGACTCATCGGTAAGCTCAAGTACAACCACGTCACAACGATCGAGATAAGCCGATGTGTCAAGATCGCGGTTATGCTCACTGAGCGTCAACACATCAGCATCGTCAGCCTGCGATGTACAAGCCCACAATATGTGCATACATGCCAAGGCCAGGCAAAATACTCCGACCTGCATTGTCATCATGCTTTCAAGTGCGACTCGGGCACTCCAGCGATTCCACTCCATCTTTAAATCATTTTTCAGCAAAGAAAAATAAAAAACGGCAAATCTCCTCAATAAATACAGTTAATTTTTTTGTAATTGATAACCGTTTATAGTTGAATACAACCAAAAGATGAAAGAAAAAGCAACTTATTGACGGCGTTGTCGAGACTTACTGTTACGCTCGGCGGCCTTTTCGCGCCTCATCCATGAGCGCAGCGTCAGAAACAGCGATCGGTAGCGGCCAAGCAGGTCGGTGCGGTTTTCGAGAGCAAGTATCATATCTATCATATCGTCGAAAGACATCGCCTCACGCAGCGTAACATATTCACCGATCGTCGTTTGACGTCCGCACGCCTTATAGACATTGGGAGCACCCTTACTCATCCAGGTCATGAACGTTTTATAGCGGTCGCGCTGCTCATCGCTGTAGGTCGGTTCGTGAGCGACGTCCTCAGACTTACCCTCGTCAGCGGCGCCGTCGGCCGGGGCTGCATCAGCTGAAACATCCCCATCCGACACGGACGCCTCCGGGCTCTCTGCAGTCCCCGACGACGGCTGCTCAGGCTCAGGAAGCTTCTTGCGCGCATTGCTGTTGCCCCGCGGTGCACCGCCGCAGCGCCCTGCACGGCTCTTGGCCTCAACGCGTTGGGCATACTTGGCATTATCAAGTTCAAACTGATTGACAAAAAAACGATAGGCTGTGACGATGTCGTCGGCGACCTCGACCTGCTCGCCGAGTTGATAAAGACAGATTGCGCGGAACAGACGCCCGAGCTGTTCGTCGCTGAGGATTTCAACCGGACGATAGAACGAAGAGTAGATTATAAAACTTTCTTTTTTCATGACGTGATGTTTGTTATTTCTGAATTAGCATTTTGTTTATTTACATTGCAAAATTACCCTTCAATCAGACGCAATCACCTGCAAAATAGACCAAGCATCCCTTTTAACATTTCGGGGCTGACTTCCCTGCAATGCCATCTATCAGCAAAAGAAACAGTTAAGCACAAGGCCCGCACAAAAATTTGACAAGCTTTTTTTGCACACCACTAAAGCCTGACGCTTTCGGCCAATGACAAACCATGCGTCAGCTTAAAAAAATCATAATAAAATTTTTCTACTTTGCGGGAGAGTATTTTTCTTTAAACTTACTTCAGTAAGTTTTTCTTAAAAAAAATATTATTTTTTTCAATGTCAGTGACATTAATCATTTGCAGTGTCATTTTCAGTCTCAGTATCATTATCAGTGTCATTATCATTTAAGGTTGTTTTGCTTGTTTATGCTTGTTTTGCTTGATTACGACAGGCACCGCAGTCCACAGAAGCATGGCTATACATATATATATAGAAAAACAGAGACCCACCAATGAAAGCGGGTCTCTGTTATCGGATTATGTAGAATAAAGATTATTCTTCGGGAGCAACACCCCACTGCTGGCGTGCCAGACGGAGGTAGTTGTTGTAGCGCCACTGAGCGTTCTTCTTGGCGGCAGCGAAGAGTTCGGCAGCTTCGTTGGGATACTGTTTCCAAACAGAAGCATAACGCACCTCGCCCTTGAGGAAGTCATCGAACTTATCCCAATCGGGAGCCTTGCTGTCGAGAGTGAAGGGGTTCTTGCCTTCGTCTTCGAGAGCAGGGTTGTAACGCCACAGGTGCCAGTAGCCACATTCAACGGCGCGAGCCTGTTCGGCCTGTGAATGTCCCATGCCGGCACGGAGTCCGTGGTTGATACAGGGTGAGTAAGCGATGATGATCGAAGGACCGTCGTAAGCCTCAGCTTCGCGGATAGCCTTAAGAGTCTGAGCATTGTCAGCACCCATTGCAACTTGCGCGCAGTAAACGTAACCGTAGGTCGAAGCGATAAGGCCGAGGTCTTTCTTGCGGATGCGCTTGCCGGCAGCAGCAAACTTGGCGATAGCGCCGACAGGAGTTGCTTTAGAAGCCTGACCGCCGGTGTTAGAGTAAACTTCGGTGTCGACAACGAGAACGTTGACATTCTTGCCTGATGCAAGCACATGGTCAAGACCACCGAAACCGATGTCATAGGCAGCACCGTCGCCTGCGATGATCCACTGCGAACGTGCAGCGATGTAGCCCTTGAGTTCCACGATACCCTTGCAGATGTCGCAGTCGCAAGCCTGGCAGAGAGGAACGATCTTCTCAGCCACTTCACGGGTGACAGCAGCGTTGTCGACGTTTTCGAGCCACTGAGCTGCGAGAGCCTTGATTTCGGCGCTGCAGCAGTCACATGTCTGAGCCTTTGTCATGAGATCGACAAGACGGCTGCGCATCTTCTCTGTTGCGATCTTCATGCCGAGACCGAACTCAGCGAAGTCCTCGAACAAAGAGTTAGCCCATGCCGGACCGTGACCCTTGGCATTGGTTGTATAAGGAGTCGAAGGCACAGAGCCTGAGTAGATCGACGAGCAACCGGTGGCGTTGGCAACCATTTCGTGATCGCCGAACAGCTGCGAAATGAGTTTCACATAAGGAGTTTCACCGCAACCCGAGCAAGCGCCCGAGAATTCGAAGAGCGGAGTTGCAAACTGGCTGTTCTTGACGTTCTGCTGAATGTCGACGAGATCCTGCTTGCTGGCAACAGACTTAACGCAGTAGTCCCATTCTTTCTGAACATCGAGCTGAGTTTCAAGCGGCTTCATTTCGAGAGCCTTCACGCCCTTCTTGCCGGGACATACGTCGACGCAGTTGCCGCAACCGAGACAGTCGAGCACATCGACAGCCTGAAGGAAGCGCATGCCTGTGAATGTCTTGCCGATAGCGGGCAGAGTGGCATCTTCTGCAAAAGGAGCTGCCGACATTTCGTTGGCATCGAGTACAAACGGACGGATCGAAGCGTGAGGACAAACGTAAGCACACTTGTTACACTGGATACAGTTTTCTTCGAGCCACTGCGGAACGAACGCAGCCACACCGCGCTTTTCGTAAGCGGCAGTGCCCTGATGCCATGTTCCGTCGGGGATAGCCTCGAAATCAGAAACCTTGAGGAGGTCGCCATCCTGAGCGTTGATCGGACGAACGACACGGTTGATGAATTCGGGATCGTTGTTGGCTTCTTTCACATCGTCGGAGAGGTTAGCCCACGAAGCGTCGACTGTCAGCTGCTTGTATTCGCCGCCGCGGTCAACTGCTGCGTAGTTCTTGTCAACGACATCCTGGCCTTTCTTGCCATAGCTCTTGACGATGAACTTCTTCATCTGTTCAACGGCGAGATCGACGGGGATCACCTCTGTGATGCGGAAGAATGCGCTCTGGAGGATGGTGTTGGTGCGGTTGCCCAGACCGA
>CAJUMR010000056.1 GCA_910587475.1 uncultured Muribaculaceae bacterium | reverse complement strand
GAGGCAGACACCGCAGGGAGATCATGCCCGAAGATATGAACAGATAGAGACCGCCGCCGATCAGAAGTATAAACAGCGGATAGCCACAGACGGCTTCTGCGACTGCGGCTATCGATGAACTTATGTCTGACGGTGCGGCCATCGGTCTATCGGGTTAGGGCTATGGCGTTTTCGCTTGCGATGCGCCTGAGATTGAGGATGGCGTAACGCATGCGGCCGAGCGCTGTGTTGATGCTCACTCCTGTAGCCTCTGCTATTTCCTTGAAGCTGAGGTTGCGGTAATAGCGCATCACCAGCACTTGTCTCTGGCTCTTGGGCAGATGTCTGATCAGGCGCCGGAGGTCGGCTTGTATCTGATTGTCGATCATGATGTCCTCGACGGTGTCTTCGCTGAGCTCCTTGCGGTTGAGCACATCGAAGTTCTCGTCGTCTGACGACACGGCGGCTTCGGCTTTTTCCTGTCGGAAATAGTCGATCACCAGGTTGCGGGCGATACGTGTGATCCAGGCCGGGAACTTGCCTGTCTCGGTGTAGCGTCCCTGACGTATGGTCATGATGGCTTTCACAAATGTTTCCTGAAATATATCTTCTGCAAGATTTCGTTCTCTGACCATCTGATAAATATAATTGTAAACGCGAGACTTGTGGCGCTGGAGCAGCGTGTCGAAAGCCTCATTGTTGCCATTGGCATAAGCTGCGACCAACTGGTCGTCGCTATGCTTGTTGAAAATTTGCATTACTATTCTTCTTTTATTGTTTGGCGTAGAAGTGTAGCTATAGGCAGATGGGTTTAAGTTAGAAATTAGGGTTTGTTTATGCAGAAAATTTGTTTTTAAGGCATCGTATTGTCGATATTCCGGTGCTCTTATTATGCAAAGATAGATATTAGCGATGTTTTTTGCAACATAACCGAAGTCAAATTTGCTTTTTTTAACGCGCGTGATGCAATAATTTTTTTTTGCGGTTATTTTCATTGACGGGCAATAAAGAGCTTGTCGTCTGCGTTTGTTAAATAGAATTATTAACAATCAGGATTTTGCCTATGAAGAAAATTTCTACTCCATCCCTACCGCGACCTCAGTCCGCATCATCGTCATCGTCCAATGACCAAATTGGCCCACGTCCGGCTACGGTCGAATTTTTGCGAAGTTTTGCAAGAGCATGCAAATCTGTGCCGTTGAGCGGCGAGATGGCGCGCTTGTCGACTGTCGTGTTGAACTGACTCTAAAAACAAATTCCGACTAACACAATTATTAATCAATCATTATCCCTAAGTTCCGTAATCATGAAGAACAATCGCCGCAGCTTTATCAAACAGGTAGCAGCAACTGCTGGCATTGCCGCATGCGCAAAGTTTTTTTCGTCATGTACGTCGGCGAAAGCCGCCGACACCGAAGAGCCGGATTCAAGTCTGGCCGGTAAGTTTGTAACCCCCGACCGTTTTAAAGGTATGCCGATATGCGCGACCTTTCTCGACGAAGTCAGCTGGGACATACCTCATCAGAATTGGGGGCCAGTAGAGTGGGACCGCGATTTCGCAAGTATGAAAAAGATGGGCATCAACACCGTCGTGCTTATCCGCGCCGGCCTCGGCAGCTGGGTGGCAGCTCCATTTAAGGCGGTGATGGATGTGAGAGACGATATAATGTATCCGCCGCTTGATCTTGTCGAAATGTTCCTGACTCTGGCCGACAAGCACGATATGAATTTCTTTTTCGGTGTCTATGACTCGTGTCTCTACTGGCACATCGGTGAGTTCCAGAAGGAGATCGATGTCAATCTGGCGCTGATCGACGAAGTATGGGAAAAATACGGCCACCATAAGTCTTTTGCAGGATGGTATCTGTCTCAGGAGGTGAGCCGCCGCACACGCAATATCTCGAGCATCTTCGCTGAGATGGGTCGCCATGCCAAGGAAGTGTCTGGCAATCTGCCGGTGATGATTTCGCCCTACATCCACGGTGTCAAGACCGATCAGGTGATGAACGGCGACAAGGCCACAACGGTCGAGGAACACGAACGCGAATGGAATGAGATACTCAGCAATATCCAGGGTTCGGTCGATATTCTTGCGTTCCAGGACGGTCAGGTGAACTATGGCGAACTCTATGACTATCTGAAAGTCAATAAGGAACTGGCCGACAAATACGGCATGCGCTGTTGGTCAAATGTCGAATCATTCGACCGCGATATGCCGATACGCTTCCTCCCGATCAAATGGGAAAAATTGCTCTATAAGCTCGAAGCGGCGCGTAAGGCCGGAATGGAGAACATCATCACTTTCGAGTTCTCGCATTTCATGAGTCCTAATTCGTCGTATTCGCAAGCCGGAAATCTCTACAACCGCTATCGCGAGCACTTCAATGTGTGAGTGGATATATAATTTGATATAAAATGCAGCAAGGGATCGCCACATGACAGTAGCGATCCCTTGTTGTATTTTCACTGAGGTCTGACCGGATCGAAGCCCGCAGAGCTGATGGCTTCGTAGACGGCGTTGTCTTCGGGATTTCCGTCCACGGTAGCAATTCCCGTGCTGAGATTGACTGTGACCGATTCCACGCCGGCGACTGATGATATTGCTTTCTGCACGCTTTGTTGGCAGTGGGGGCAGTTCATACCCTTGATTTGATATTGTTTTGACATGTTGTTTAGGTTTGAATGGTTGTGATTATGTGGTGAAATGAAACGCGAGATGAATGCCACGATCAGCAGTACGGCGAGTAAGCATGCGCAGATCAAGGAGAATATTCCGGCGCTTTCTACAGCCGAGTGACAGCTTCCTGCCGATGAGGCAAGGGGTAGGGGGAACCATGAGCGCGGCATCAGATAGTCGGCGGCAAGTCCGAATATTACAGCTCCGACGATGATAGATGCGATGTAGATAGCCGCAGCTTTTTTGCCTAACTCGCGCGACAGCAGTGTGACAGATGCGAAGTTGGCAGCCGGACCAGCCATGAGAAGTACGAGTGCTGTGCCGGGCGACAGGCCTTTGAGCATCAATGACAGTGCGATCGGTATTGAACCTGTCGCGCAGACATACATGGGCACTGCTATTGCCACTACGGCCAGCATTGCCAGGAGTGGATATTCGGCAAGAGAGGCGAAAAAGTCGGTGGGTACAAATTCTGTGATCAGCGCGGCGATCAGCAGTCCGCCGACGAGCCAGCCGCCGATGCTGCGCACCATGTCGTAGAACCCATAACGCAGCGCTTCTATGATTTTGGTCAGCAGCTGCGGGCGTCTGCAGTCGTTACATGCCTCCTGACGGTCGCTTTTATGTGTTGAGGTCGGGGTGTCAGACTTTTCGGTGGCGCTCACGGCCATGCCTCCGGCCAGCGACGTAACCATCGCAGCAATCGGCCTTATTATGGCAAATGCGGGGCCGAGCAAAGACCATGTCGCGGCAATGCTGTCGACGCCGGTCTGGGGTGTGGAGATCAGAAATGCCGATGTCGCGCCTTTTGATGCACCGTTGCGCCGCATGGCGATGGCTGTCGGCAGCACTCCGCAAGAGCACAACGGCAGTGGCACGCCGACAAGCGAGGCTTTGACGACAGATTTCCATCCGGGTGCGGCAAGATGCCGGCTCATGATCTGTGGAGATACAAACGAGTGGAGCAGGCCGGCGATGAGCAGGCCGAGCAGTATGTAAGGGGCCATTTCGCAGGCCATCAATATGAGTGAGCCGAGGAAGTTGTTCATAGTTATTCCTTTTTTTATGCAAAGTAAGCGTTTTTGCCCCTGGTGGATGTTATATAATTAGGCGAATCTTTTGCATCGGGTTAATTTGAATTAAATCAGAGGTCGCTTTTTGTTTGAAAGAAATTTCACATTATTCAATTGTAATTATTAATTAGTTTAAGAGGGATGGTACGCTTTCTTGAGCTAAAATTTTGGCGGTTGAAATAATCTGATTACCTTTGGCGTGCAATTCAACGAAAAAAGAAATAATTGCAATCATCACATTGGTATCACTTTTACGATTAATATGTCTTTATGAAAAAATTTTACGTTCTATCTCTTTGCTCTCTCCTATGTGTATCGGCATCGGCTGCAGACGCCCGTTTCAAATCAAAAAAAGGTGCACCGTTGCAGCGTGTATTAAAGGTTGAGAAAGCTGCGGCTCCGGTGTGGCGCCCGGCAAGCCAGTCTGAATTTCTTTTTATCGAAGGTGAATGGATGCTGATGTCTGAGACTCGGTTTACTTACGACGCTAACGGCAATGCCATCTGTCAGGATATCGAGGATGAAGATGGATTGTACTGCATCGAAAGCCAGTTTGACAGCTATGGCAAGCCGGTCTCTATTCTCCAGAGCGCAGACTATGGTGACGGATTTGAGAATGAAAGCAAACGTACATATAAATACGACGAAATTCTCCATGACTTTTATATCGAGCGTCTTGGCTACGATTGGAACGGCGAAGAATGGGAAGAAAATTACTATTGCGAGACCAACAAGATAGTCCGCAACGATGCGGGTAGCATCACTTCTGTTGAAAAAGCCTTGCCTTACATGGGCGACATGATACCGGCCTACAAAGCGGTCTGGACATACGGCGACGATGCTACAAAAGCTGTTGAATTTGCGTATTTCTCAAATTACAATTTCATAGGAGCTCCCGACTGGCAACTCTACAACGAAACAAGCTACCGCAACATCGAATGGGAGGCAACCGATGGTCAGATCGTGGCAACGAGCATGGCTGAACTTGTGTCGGGCGCCAATAAGATCAAGTCGGCGGAAGTCTACTATGATGGAGAGCTCGACGGACATGTGTTTGTCAGCTACTCGGCCGAGAACCCCGCTGATTATGTCTACAAAGAGACTTATGCCGATCCGACTGTTGTAGGTTACAGCGTCAGTCGTGAAACAACTGATGCAAATGGCAGTTTCCGGGAAATCACAAGCGAGTATTTCGATGAAGAAGGTGAGCCTTCCGACGAACCTACTTATCAGATTATCCGCGAGGTCGTTTGCGATGACCATGGCAATGCTGTCAGCGAAGAGCTCTTTGAGTCTTTCGAGGGTATGACCGAGTTGGTCGACGGTGCGAAGATAGATTATGTCTATGACAAGAATGGTAATCCTATCGAGGTGACTACGAGCATCTATAACTACGATGATGATGAATATGTCTATGACAGCCGCATCGTCTATGACTCTTATGCCGATGTATCGGGCGTTGGTAACATCGCCGTAGATGCTGCTGACCAGCCTGTCAACGTCTACAATCTGCAAGGTATTCTCGTAAAACGTGCTTCATCGGCCGACAGCATCAACGACCTTCCCGCAGGTCTCTACATTGTCAACGGCCGCAAGCAGCTCGTAAGATAAATAGCATCAAATCTAATGCAACAATCTTAACCTATAATAATTGATAAATTTGAGGAAAGACCGTCACGCTTCGTGGCGGTCTTTTCTGATTATTCAGGCATCTTTCTGCGAGCTCGCTGAATATGCAACAAATAGGCTGAGCCTGTAATCGTTACGTGGCGACTTGGCTTGGTTAAAATCTGTGAAACAGCACACTTGTCCGAATTTGTGGGTTTTTCTGGCTGTCGGCTGACTAATTTTGCAGCACGATAATTCACAAAAATATATGAAACAATCAACCGATATTAAAATTAAGAGCCGTTGGCTCGAAATCATGCAGCCGTTCAGTTTTGAAGTCAAAGGAGAGGTGTTGGCTGCTATATGCTCCTATATGTCTGATGGTGAAGTGCCGGAGTTGAGTGAAGCGGCTGCTATGGCTTTTGCGTTCATTCGATATGAGATCGACGAAGCGCTATCTCGTAAACTTGCGGCCGCGGAGCGTCGTCGCGACCGAGCCATGGAGCAATCAAGAGAAAGCCCCGAACAGCAGAATGATAAGCAAGATATTATACCTCCCGAAGCCGAGACATCGTCGCAGCTGGAGCGGCATGTCGCAGTGTCTTGTCCGCCTCAACCACCGCAGCTGACGGCTAAACGTCTGCCACGCAAACTTAAGAAATGTCTTAGGTGCCGGGCGCCGGTTGAGCGGCATGATTAACTTCATGCACTAAACTTCATTGAGAGGCAGGCGTTTCCCGTCGATACGGAATTCCGATGGTGTCATGCCGGTGATGCTCTTGAACTGACGCGACAGGTGTGCTACACTTGAGTAGCCTGTGCGGTAGGCTATTTCCGAGATGGTCAGTTGGCCGTCGAGCAGCAACTCTTTGACTCGCTCTGTTTTCTGAAGTATGGCATAGTTTTCGATCGTGCGCCCTTCGTTGGCCGAAAATGTGCGGCTGAGTGTTTTGAAGTCTTTCCGGAGCTTGTCTGACAAGAGCTGCGACAATTTTTCTGCCGGCGGTTCGTCGGCACGGACCATCTTTATGATCTCCAGCTTGATAGCTTCTACCAGACTTTTGTCGGGATCGATGATCAACTCGAAGCCTGAGCCTTCCAGACGTTTCGACACCATCTGCAGTTCGTCGGATGAAAGTTGGTCGGCGTCGATGTCGGCGCGGCCGAGGGCGACGTCAGTTGGAGGATAGCCTATTTCGGTCAATGCTGTGCGTACGGCGCTGATGCAATGGTTGCAGACCATATTTTTAATTGTCAATCTCATGCTTGCCGGGTGAACGATTGTCTGTCGATGTTTGGAAAAATTTGAGAATACTTCTACAAAGGTAATTCATTTTACGAATGATTCAAATTGCGGCAGATGTAAAACATCATCGGTGCCAGACTTGGAAACCAAGCCTGACACCGAACCTAAAATCAATCATTCAATATCATTCGATCGGAGGAAGATCGTATTGCTGTACCAGGATTTCGCCGTCTTCATTTTCGGAGACAAAATAGAGCTTGCTGTCGTCGGGGCTGACGCCGAGCTGTCCGAAGTATCCGCCGTCGATGTAAATGATGCGCTTCAGATTGCCGTCGAAATCAAAGACTCGTACTTCGCGCTCGGGGATCTGACATTCACCCTTGGAGATGCGGAGCTTAAGATCACTGAGATCTGATTGCTTCATTCCTGAATACTGTAGGTAGGCATGAGAGTTTGACAGTGCCGGCTCGCCTTCGTAGTACGATGTGAATTCGGGAGTGTAGGAGAATGAACTGCTGTTTTCGCCAACTGTGAATTCAATGCCCTTTGGCGGTGCGACATATTTGGTGATGAAACTCACGCTGTCGCTTTCCGCATTGGCAAATACAAGCATGTCGGCCAGCCCCATGGCCCATGCGCCGTGTCTGCCGTCGGGAGTCGGGCCGCCTATAGGTCTCAGGAAATTGTAAATCAGATATTCAGGTGCGCCTTCGCCGAATTCGCTCGCGGGGATATAGTCGACGGCATATTTTACAAATTTTCCGTCGTTGTCTATGATTGAGAAAAAGCCGTCGCGCGACATCGAACCCGATATTATATTGCCATTGGCCATGAGCCATTTTTCATAGCCTGGAGTGTATGTTTCGTTGCCAGTCTTTTCGGCATCAAATTCATAGACGGTCTCCAGTTTGGGTTCGGGGGATTTGACACCCGACAGACTCATCAGTTTGGAATTGTCCATCGAAAAGTTGATGGCATTTCTGGCCGCATCGTAGTATGACGCCTCGACGCGCGAAGCCTCTCCTCGCCCCTGGCCTTTAGGCAGCGAGCGCTTGATGAATTGGCCCGACGTTGAAAATTCATCAATCAAGGTGTCGACGGTCGGCCAATTGAGTATGTAGATGCGGTCGTCGGTCGCAAACAGTTTGCGAGGCTGTCGCAAGTCATCGTAGGGGATGACTGTTTCACCTTTGAGGTGGAGAGTGTCGACGTTGTTTTCTGTTGTAGATCCTGATCCGGAGCACGATGGCGCGGCGACACATATCGATGTCAGCGCAGCGGCCAGCAGTAAGTTTTCTTTCATGATGTTTTGATTAGGTTGTTGAATGTAATTGTAGATTATCAGAGGTACCGGATGCCGTCGGCAAAGCTCCATAGCACTATTGTTGCCACGATCAGTATCAGTTCGAGAACGCAGGCGATGATTATCGTCGATTTGGCTGCACCTTTGCAGTTGAACAGAGCCGATGCAGCAGCCCATGCCAGAGCTACAGCAGGGATGATGAAGCATAAAGGCAAAAACAGATAGGCGGTGGAAATCAGTGTCGGTGCGTAGCTGATTGATGATCTGATGATAAACGGGTCGACATTCTGAATGAGTATGACGTTGTCGAAGCAAGTAAGGGCTATCAAGGCCACGATAAAAAACATTGTGAACCCTGTCGCAACCAACGCGCCGACCGACCCGATGAAGCCAAGGATCAGCATCAGACATTTTCCGAGGACAGAAAATATGTTGGAGATGACATTCGATAACGAATTATGCTGATTGTTGCCTCCGTTGTAGGGTGGAGGTGTGGCTGACGACAGCACACTCTGGCCGATCGAGTCGACAGTCACCGGCTGGCCTTGCATTTCAAGCACTTTGAGCGGAGTGTTGGCCGGTGGCATTATCATCCACGCTATGAGATAGATGATCGTCAGAGGCCACACTTGAGTAATGACCGTCAGGACAACAAACAGAATACGCATGATATTGGCGTCCCACCCGAGATAGGCGGCAATACCGCCGAGCACACCGCCGAGCACCTTGTCGTTGAGATTGCGGTAGAGTTTCTTGCTTTCGGTCGGGGCGGCCGCAGCTGCCGGAGCTTCCTGAGCCTCACGCTGACGCGCTCGATCGTCGTCGGCCGGCTGTTCAGCCGCCGGCTCTTCAGCTGTTTCGTCATTCTCGCTTATATCAGAAGGCTTGCCCATGATTTCGATCACTCTGTTGACGTCGGAATAGATGATCGCATTGGCGCCTGCTGAAATGCGTTCGTCAAAAAGTTCGGATATGCGGCTTTCAATGTCGGAGACTATTTCGTCTCCCTCAGCATCTGAGAAGGCCGAACGCAGCTGATCAAGGTAGTTGAGGAGCAGCTCATAGGCATCCTCGTCAATATAAAAAACCTTGCCGTTGATGTTGACTGGAAATGTCTTTTTCATGTCAGTATATTCTGTTTTTATGAATTTTCAGTGATAATATGATTTACCGTTTGCGAGATGTCGTTCCACGACTTATGGAGCTCCTTGAGGATCTGATTGCCGACCGGAGTGATCGAATAGTATTTTCTCGGAGGACCCGACGGCGACTCTTCCCAGCGGTAGCTCAGCAACCCGTCATTTTTCAATCGAGTCATCAAGGGGTAGAGAGTTCCTTCGACCACAATCAGATGGGCTTCCTTCATCATTTCGATGATCTCCGACACATACGCGTCATTGCGGCTCAGCAGAAGCAGCACACAAAATTCGAGCATGCCCTTGCGCATCTGCGATTTTAGATTATCGATGTTTGTTGCCATATGATTAAATTATTTATTATTGCCTCTCTGAAGTTTACTCAGTTCGACACCACAAAATTATATACTTTCATAGTACTATGCAATACAAAGTACTATTAAATAACATTGTTTAACATATCGCTCATTTCCATTTTCAGATCAACAAAATATCCTGTGTGGAGATAGAGTAGGGCGCTTAGACTTGATTATTACCTACTTATATCCAAACGATTTGCCGGGAGCAAAAGAGCAGATAAGATAAAAAACGCCATTACACAATAGAAATCAAATAAAGATTTGCACATGATAAAAAAAAACTCTAACTTTGCACACGCAAAGGCAAGATGGTCGATCTTGACCCGGTCCTATAGCTCAGTTGGTTAGAGCACCTGACTCATAATCAGGGAGTCCTT
>CAJUMR010000055.1 GCA_910587475.1 uncultured Muribaculaceae bacterium | reverse complement strand
CGAACCATCAGCGCGAAGACATTTCCATTGAAGATAAAACCATAAAAGTTATACCGGCCTATGAATGGCTGCTGAATGAATAAAGACGATAGATTATCGTGGTCTTGGCTCAGGCATTATCCGTGCGTTACAATACGATAGCAATATTGAATTCAGTAACGAAGTCAGTGGCGATCAGTTCAGGGTAATATTATGGAGAAGGGACCTGAAAAGTAAGGAGAATTGGAAAGTGCGGGTGACGATTTGGCGGTGTTCGTTGTCGATATGGACAATAATGCAACGATTGTAAGCCGTCTGTCAGAGCAGCAGCTTCAAGAAGCATACGACAACGGCATGGATATGTTCTATAACATTGAAGCATATCTTGGCAAATGAACCAACGCGCAGACTATATAATTCCGGAATGTTATGTCGATACCAACCTCATAGAAACGTTGGTATGTAAAGCCGGTTGTAACCATCAGAAAGGTTGCAATCAGGTAGCAAAAGTCATGCAGGAAAAATTTGCAGACAGATTTGCTGTTGGGATAATTGACGCAGATAAGCGAAAGCCGAGCTATCTCAATAGTTTTAATGAGATTGCATCAAGTGAACATATTAAATTGTTCAGGCATTCTGCTCGTCCCCACTTTATAATCCTCGTTAATCCGGCAATAGATGGATTCATACTTTCATGTGCGGAAGCCGGTAGTGTAGATCTGACTGAATACGACCTATCTCCGGTCTTAAAAGAGTTCACTGCACAAACCAAAAACGTGATGTCGAATAAAGACTCACGTTTCAAACGGTTGTTCAACTCAATGGAAAATGTTGGCGAGATCAGACTGATGAAAAATATTATCTCATATTTGGTTCGTACAACATATACCGCATCTAACGATGATCTATCTGATATTTTCAATATAGAATAATATACGATAGGCCATTGATCAAGTTGTGGTGGAGCAACAAGTCCGGAAAAATGTAGAACAATTTGCCGGGCAGGGGTGACGTAGGGTGGTTACTTGCTGTTCACCAACTCGATAGCTTGTTTGCCGGTTACTTTTTCAATAGTCAGTTCAATAGCGAGGCATCGATTAAAGCCTCGCTTGATTTCCTCGTTCAGACTATCACCATCACTCGGGTTGCATCGTCTCCCGAGTGTTTCAAGGATGTGTTTCTTTTCTGCTTCGTCCTCAATTATTCTGATTTTTCCGAACACTATAACGCTCCGGAAATATGTTGTGAATGTCTCGGGATGCAGTTCATCTTCGGCAATGACAGTAAAACTTGCATTGCAGTTTTGTCTTATCAAATCAACCTTATGTCCGCTTAATGCTGAATGGAAATATAGTTTTCCATTATCATATACATGACTCAGCGGCACACCATATGGTTGCATATCTTCTCCACATAAAGAAAGCACCCCCGATGTTGCAGAACAGAGCATCGCTATGCTTTCTCCTTCCGAAAGTAATTGCTTAAAGCGTCGCATTTTCCTATCCATCAGTGCATAAGTTTTAGTCCGATAATTGAAAGTATCAGAGTTGACATGAAAAACAATCTCCAGAAAGTTGCCGGTTCATTGAAAAATAAAATTCCTACAATCACAGTGCCCACCGCTCCAATTCCGGTCCAGACAGGGTATGCAGTCCCGATCGGGATGGCCTGCACCGCTTTGGAAAGTAATATCATGCTGAGTGTCAGGCAAACAATAAAGCCTATACCCCAAAGGCACCACGGAGTTCCGGTTAAACCTTTCAGTTTGCCGAGGCAAAACGCAAAGCCTGTCTCAAAGCACCCTGCGATAATGAGAAGTAGCCAATTCATGCTCAAAATTGATGTCCTATTGAGGGCTGCAGCAATACCCGGCGTCTCCTTCCAAGGTCATTTATGGTTGCGAATTTACGAAAATTACCTTATATCACCAAGCGGAGTGCATTTTTCCCTGAATACCGACCATGGGATGCTGCAAACCGACACCGATCGACATCAAAGATGGATAATTTTAGGCAGTTGAATAAAAAACAATTTGTAACTTTGCACCATAGATTATTAGAAACCATAGTCACTTTTGAAGAAAGCGGCCTCAAAAAGCTGTATGAGAAAACGGCAAATGAGAGAGGATATGCCAAACAATAATGTCATAAATGAACAATCCGGCGGTTGCCGACGACGTCTATGGAACCGCGAATACATCAAAGTCATGGGATGTAATTTCCTGTTGTTCTTTGCTTTTTATCTGCTGACGCCACTGTTGCCAATTTATCTTGACGAACAGTTTCACACCGACAAAGATTCGATCGGGCTCGTGCTGTCGGGCTATGTCGTGGCCACGTTGCTCGTGCGTCCGTTCAGCGGCTTTGTCGTCGACACATTCGACCGCAAGAGCGTGCTCACCATCTGCTTTTTCTTTTTCTTCATCTGTTTCACAGGCTACATCGGTGCGGGCACACTGCTGATGTTTGCGATCGTCAGAACGCTGCATGGCATACCATTCGGAGCGACCACTGTGGCCAACAGCACGGTAGCCATCGATGTGCTGCCGTCGGAACGGCGCAATGAGGGCATAGGCTATTACGGTCTGAGCAACAATCTGGCTATGGCCGTAGCGCCAAGTGCGGGCATCTATATCTATCATGCCACCAACAATTTCTCACTCCTTTTCTGGCTTTCACTTATCCTGGCCTTCGCAGGCTTTGTCTGCTCGACCAGAGTGCGGCTACCCAAGCGCGAGAAGGTGGAGTCGAAACGCAAAATCAGTCTTGATCATTTCTTTCTCGGTCGTGCATGGCTTCTGGCTGTCAACATCTGCTTTTTCGGGCTATGCTGGGGCGTGATGAGCAACTATGTCGCCCTTTACGGCAAACAGGAACTTAACATCACCGACGGCACAGGTCTCTTCTTCATGCTGCTGTCGGGCGGACTCTTTGTGTCGCGTCTGTTCGGATCTAAAAGCCTGCGGGCCGGACGCATGACCCACAATGCGCTGGTCGGTGTGCTACTGTCGCTTGCGGGCTATGGCATGTTTGCTTTCGTCGTGACACCATGGAGCTACTATCTGTCGGCTCTTCTGATCGGACTGGGCAACGGCCAGATGTATCCCGCCTTTCTGACAATGTTCATAAAAATCGCCCGGCACGACCAACGCGGCACAGCCAATTCGTCGATCCTCATATCGTGGGATCTCGGCATGGGCATCGGCATATTGCTCGGCGGCGTCATCGCCGAGAACATCGGCTTCGGCGCAGCGTTCCATACTGTGGCATTCATGCAGGCAGCCGGAGCCGCGCTATTCATCTTCGCGACAATGAAATTTTTCGAGCGCCGGCGCATCGATGAAAACTAACCCCAACACAATCAATCTCATGTCAACAGACAGGAAACGAATAGTGGTGAAGGTCGGCAGCAACGTGCTGACCCATAGCGACGGCACACCCAACGTCACCAACATGTCGGCTCTGGTCGACCAGATAGCAGAAATCCATTCGGCAGGCCATCAGGTGGTGGTCGTGTCAAGCGGGGCTGTGGCCTGCGGCCGCGGAGCGATCGAACCGTCGCGTCAGCTCGATCCCGTGGAGTCGCGTCAGCTCTTCTCGGCCATCGGCCAGATAAGGCTCATGAATATCTACAGCAATCTCTTCGGCCTCCACAACATTGTCATCGGCCAGGTATTGACCCAGAAAGAAAATTTCTCATCGCGCACGTCCTATCTCAATCAGCGCGGATGTATGCTGACGATGCTCGAGAACGGCGTGGTGCCCGTCGTCAATGAGAATGACACAGCTTCACTGACTGAGCTGATGTTCACCGACAACGACGAGCTGTCGGGGCTGATAGCGACAATGATCGACGCCACCATGCTCGTGATCCTGTCGAACGTCGACGGGATCTATACCGGCGATCCTGCCGACAGCTCGTCGCAGTTGATAGCCCGGGTGTCGGCCGACGACAATCTTTCAGATTACGTGTCGGAGACCAAAAGCGGCTTCGGACGCGGCGGCATGGGCACCAAGTGCAACACCGCCCGCAAAGTTGCTTCGGAGGGAGTGATGGTCGTAATCGCCAAGGGCGACCGCCGCAACGTGCTGACCGATCTGATCAACTGTCCCGACAGCGTGCCTCACACCCTTTTCGTACCAAGCAGCGAGCCCCTGAGCAAGGTGAAGCGCTGGATTGCCCACAGCGGATCATTTGCCAAAGGTTCAATATGCGTCAACGATCAGGCCGCCGAAATGCTGCGCAGCGAAAAGGCCCTCAGCCTGCTGCCTGTCGGCGTTGTGTCGACCGACGGATCGTGGGAAGCTGGCGACATCGTGGCTGTCGTTGATTCAAAGGGCCAGAGAATCGCTGTCGGCAAAGCGGCAGTCGACAGCGCCCAGACCGTCCAGACAATGGGTTGCCACGGCCAGCGCCCCATCATACACTATGACTACCTATATCTCGAATAAACCATCCGACATGACATCACAGACCTACACCGACATGTTTTCAGCGGCCCGGGAGGCTTCGCGACAACTTATAAGCTACGATGACACGATCCTTAGCAACGTGCTGACGACTCTTGCCGGGCTCGTCGAAGCAAACACCGGAATGCTTCTCGAAGCAAACCGTCGCGACCTCGCCAAAATGGATGAGAGCAATCCTCTCTACGACCGGCTGATGCTGACGCCCGATAGGCTTGCCGGCATCGCCGCAGCGCTCAGAGACGTCGCCGCACTGCCCTCGCCGATCGGCGAAGTCATGGAGGAGCGGACGCTGCCCAACGGCATAGAACTTAAGAAGGTCAGGGTGCCGTTTGGCGTTGTCGGCATTATCTATGAGGCGCGACCTAATGTGACGTTCGAGGTGTTCTCGCTGTGTCTCAAAAGCGGAAATGCCTGCATACTGAAAGGCGGCCATGACGCCGAAGATTCAAACCTGGCCGCCATGTCGCTGATCCATGAAGCCCTCAAGCATCATAGCCTGCCGGTCGCTGCGGCAACATTAATGCCGTCGACCCACGACGCGACCAAAGCGCTGCTCGAAGCCACGGGCTATGTCGATGTGTGCATCCCCCGCGGAGGCCGGCGCCTGATCGATTTTGTCAGGGATTCGGCAAAAGTGCCCGTCATCGAGACCGGAGCTGGCATCGTCCATGTATATTTCGCCGGTGAGGGCGACATCGAAATCGGCAAAAAGGTGATCACCAACGCCAAGACCCGCAGAGTGAGCGTGTGCAATGCTCTCGACACGCTGCTGATTGACAAAAGCCGTCTGAGCGACCTGCCGGCGCTGTGTGCCAGCCTTGCCGAAAAAAACGTCGCCGTTCACTCCGACAGCGAGGCCTACAAGGCTCTCAGCGGTAACTATCCTGCAGGATTGATGACCCACGCCGCAGATGACGACTGGGATACAGAATGGATGGACTACAAGATCAGCATAAAGACTGTCGACGGACTTGATGACGCTCTACGTCACATCGCCCGCCACGGATCGGGCCACAGCGAGTCAATCGTAACCGAAAATCAGGAAGAAGCATCGATTTTCCAGCGCGACACCGATGCGGCATGTGTCTACGTCAATCTGCCGACAAGCTTCACCGACGGAGGGCAGTTCGGGCTTGGAGCCGAGATCGGCATATCGACCCAGAAGCTCGGCCCACGCGGCCCGATGGGACTAAGAGAAATTACGACCACACGCTATCTGCTCACCGGTCACGGACAGACAAGACCTTGACAGGGATATGTCAAGATCTGCCGACCTGCCTGCTTAAAGTCAAGTGTCAGCTTGTCGCAGCCCGGCAAACCTTTTGCCGGCCAACGTGTTGTATATTAAAAAAGTATACAATGGCTATTATTTTACTCTACATAGGGATTGCCTTGATCGTCGGCGGATGGTTGACATTGTCGTTTTTTGCCATAAAGCAAATCAACGCACAAAAGGAATATGACCGGTTGCCTCAAAAGTGGGCAGAAATCAAGCATGGATTCATAATCAAGCGGTGGATTTGCCGTGTGCTGATCATTCTCGGCATGGTTGCCGTGGTCATTTCCATGTTGATCTGAGCTCCCTACGACACCTGTGCGCGTTCATAGGCGCAGGCCCTTGTCGATCAGGCGCTGTTCGAGCATTCCGGCAGGCATGAAGCGTTTCATCACATCGACAACAGTGTTGAGCATTCGCTCCCTGACATAGTCGGAACGGATATACATCGACACCTTGCGGAACGAAAGGTGATCGCCGTCGATGGTGCGCACATTGTTGCGCTGACGGTCAGAGAGCATCGGGAGATGCATTTCGGGTATGATCGTGTAACCACCGTTGGCATCGACGATGCGCAAAAGTGTCTCAATATTTCCTGCCTCATAGACATGACGGCGTCCGACGCGCCCCTTGCAGAAACTGAACGCACTTTCGCGGAGACACTGCACTTCTTTCATCACCCACAGATGTTCATGCTCAAGATCTTCCGGCCGGAAAACAGGCAACTTGCGCAGGCAGTCCTCCGACAGGTAGACATAGAAACGCTCCGTGTAGAGCGGAATTTCGAAAATGCCGAGGCCGGCGTGACCCGACGTGGCGATGCCTACGTCGATCGACGCTCTGTTGAGCGCTCTGACCATCGCTTCGGGCCGCATTTCCTCGACAAGGAGTTCTACCTGTGGGTATTCGGCCATGTATATCTTTATGAAATCGGGCAGGATATACGGGGCTATGCTTGGACCTACGGCCATGTGAAAAGCCCCCGAGACGGAGCCCTTGCTTTCGCTGACAATCTCCTTGATCCTGTCGGCCTCCATCAGTATCTGCCGCGCCTGCTCCACGATACGACGTCCGATCGTCGTAGTGGTCACCTTGCGGCTCGTGCGTTCAAACAACATCACATCGAGCTCGTCCTCAAGCTTCCCTATCATTCCGCTGAGTGTCGGCTGAGTAAGGCCGAGAGCTTCAGCAGCCAACGCAAAACTCCTGTGGCTGTCGACCGCCACTATATATTTCAATTGCTGCAATGTCATATCGATAGTTTTTATCTATGCAAAGATAAGTATTTTCGTTTGGTTATCGATCAAACAGATGATAACTTTGCAAAAAACAAACTCAAAACCATCTGTTATGAAATATCTGATCATTGGCGGTGTTGCCGGCGGAGCCACAGCAGCCGCACGCATCCGCCGACTCTCCGAAAACGCTGAAATAGTTCTCTTTGAAAAAGGCAGTCATATATCCTATGCCAATTGCGGGCTGCCCTACTACATCGGTGGTGTCATCGAAGACCGCGAGAAACTGCTTGTGCAGACAGCCGAGGGCTTCAGCCGCAGGTTCAACATCGACGTGCGCACGGAGTCCGAAGTCACCGCCATCGACCCCACAGACAAGACCGTCACCGTCACAGCGCCTGACGGATCTGTCTACACCGAGACCTACGACCGACTGCTCCTGTCGCCCGGCGCATCGCCCGTCAGGCCGCCCCTGCCGGGCATCGACAGCAAAAGGATATTCACCCTCCGCAACGTCGCCGACACTGACGCAATCAAAGCCCGCATCTCGGCTGACGACGTCAACAGAGCCGTGATCATAGGCGGAGGTTTCATCGGCATCGAAATGGCCGAAAATCTCACCCACGCAGGCATCGACACGGCAGTCGTGGAGATGGCGCCTCAGGTCATGGCCCCGATCGATTTCTCGATGGCTCAGATCGTCCACTCTCACCTTATCGACAAAGGCGTCAGACTCTACCTCGACTCGGCCGTGAAATCGTTTGAAGACACTGCAGACGGCATCGACATACACTTGGCCGACGGACGCAAGATCACCGCCGACATCGTGATCCTGTCGATTGGCGTAAGGCCCAACTCCTCGCTTGCCCAGAATGCCGGCATCGTGCTCGGCGAACTCGGAGGCATCAAAGTCGACGACTACCTGCACACGTCGGCCCCCGACATCTATGCCGTCGGCGACGCCATCGAATTCACCCACCCCATCACCGGTCGCCCGTGGCTCAATTATCTGGCAGGCCCGGCCAACAGACAGGCCCGCATTGTGGCCGACAACATGGTGCTTGGCGACAAAGTGAAATATGAAGGCGCCATCGGCACATCCATAGCGAAAATATTCGACCTGACCGTAGCAGCCACCGGTCTGGCGGCCAAACGCCTGAAAGCCGACGGAATTGACTATCTCACTGCGACGATCCACCCGTCGTCGCACGCCGGATATTACCCCGATGCCCTTCCGATGACTGTCAAAATTGTGTTCAGCCCTGACAACGGACGGCTGCTGGGCGCACAGATCGTCGGATATGACGGCGTCGACAAGCGCATCGACACGATCGCGACGATCATCAAACGAGGCGGAAACATCGCCGACCTGACCATGATCGAACAAGCCTATGCGCCGCCCTACTCCTCGGCTAAAGACCCGGTCGCTATCGCGGGATACGTGGGCGGCAACATACTCGGCGGAAAAATGAAACCGACCTACTGGCGCGAGCTGAGAGACATGAAACTCTCCGACCGCACGCTGATTGACGTGCGCACACCGATGGAATATGAAGCCGGCTCTCTTCCCGGAGCCATCAACATCCCGCTTGACGACATGCGCAACAGGCTTTCCGACATTCCGACCGACAAGCCGATCATTCTCTACTGCGGCGTCGGGCTGAGGGGCTATCTTGCCTCGAACATCCTCCGCGACAACGGGTTTGCAGACGTGAGCAATCTGATCGGCGGCATAAAGACATTCAGATCGGCGACATACAGCATACCCGCGCCTACACCGTTCGGAGCGGCTGAGCGCAAGAGCCATGCCGGCATGAACAAGACCGTCGGCAACCATTCGATCAAAATCGACGCTTGCGGATTGTCATGCCCCGGGCCGATCATGAAACTCAAAGAGGGCATCGAAAAAATCAAGCCCGACGAAGCGCTTGAGATAACCGCGACAGATCCCGGATTTGCACGCGACGCAGAAGCATGGTGCAAGTCGACAGGCAATCAGTTCGTCTCATCTGAAAGCGCCAACGGCAAGCACCGCATCACAGTGAAAAAAGGCGATGGTGACAAGCGACAGGCCGGCGCCGCTCCGTCAGGCGGACGCGGAAAGACATTCGTACTCTTCAGCGACGACCTCGACAAAGCGTTGGCTACATTCGTCATGGCCAACGGCGCGGCCGCAACAGGCGAAAAAGTCACCATATTCTTTACCTTCTGGGGACTCAACGCCATCAAAAAAACCGAAAAACCACGCGTCAGAAAAGATCTGTTCGGAAAAATGTTCTCAACAATGCTCCCTGCCGATTCCCGCAGTCTGAAACTGTCGAAAATGAATATGCTTGGCATCGGAAGCCGCATGATGCGCCACATCATGAAACGCCGCAACATCGAGTCGCTCGAACAGCTCCGCGACGCCGCTGTCAGAAATGGAGTTGAATTTATCGCTTGCCAAATGTCGATGGACGTGATGGGGGTCACCAAAGAAGAACTGCTCGACAACGTCACCATCGGAGGCGTAGCCACGTACATGAGCCGTACCGACGACGCCAACCTCAACCTCTTCATCTGATCATCAACCCAAAAGCCTTCAGAGATGCTGCGCCATGACTGTCGCAGCATCTTTTTTATTTATTTTCAACCAGCCTGTCGGTTAAAAATAAAAATGAGTACCTTTGCCATAGCAATGCACTGCCAACCGCTTCATTATATGACAAATCATGAGCAAACTTATAAAAACCGACGCCGACTACTCCCGGTGGATACTGGAGCTGAAAGACCGATACAGATGTGCCCAAATAAAGGCTGCTACACGCGTTAACCAAGAGTTGCTGCGCTTCTATTGGTCTGTTGGGCGTGACATTGTGGCTCGTGACGCTGAAAACAAATACGGCTCCGGATTTTATAAAAATCTCAGTCAGGATTTGAAAGATGCTTTGCCAGAATCCGATGGTTTCTCACCGGTTAATCTTTTCTATATGAGAAGGTTTTATGATTTATATTCTGTTACAATCTCAAATCTTCCACAGCTTGTGGAAGATTCCGGACATGCAAATCTTCCACAGTTTGCGGAAAACTTCAAAGGCGAGATATGCCCACAAGTTGTGGGCTATTTCATTTTCTTGGTTCCATGGGGGCATCACCGTTTAATTATTGATAAATATTACAAGAACAGAGATCTTGATGCGGCGATATTCTATTTGAAGAAAACCGTGGAGGATGGTTGGTCAAGAAATGTCTTGAAAACATTCATTGACAGTGATCTTCATCTTCGTCAGGGTAAAGCTCAGTCAAGTTTCTCACGTCTGCTGCCGGCTCCAAACAGCGACCTCGCACAAGAGATTACACGAGATCCATAT
>CAJUMR010000054.1 GCA_910587475.1 uncultured Muribaculaceae bacterium | reverse complement strand
GTCGAGCTACGTCACCGGACAGGTTATCCAGGTCGACGGCGGCATGAACATGTAATTTCCGACACTTAGAATACACTAATAGCGCCCGGCAAAACACCGGGCGCTATTAGTGTATATATCGGTTTATGTACGATCCTCTAAAACAATGGTACCTTAGCGTCGGTGTCGACATATTTCTGACGGAAGGTACGGTTATCCATACACAGCATCAAAATGCCCTGTATCAAAGTGACACACTCCCAAAGGCCACATGTCACCACTGTCAGCAAAATCATGAGCAGACCGGCCATGACTTTGCCGAGATAAAAGTATTGCACCCCTAATGCGCCTAAAAATATAGCCAACAATGCTGCCACACCTCGACTTTTGCCTGTCTGAGGGTCACTGTCAAAGGCATTATTACGGATAAAATATTCATTCTCATAAGACGACGCATCTCGATTGCCGTAGAACGGCGGAGGAGTCGACGCATCAGGGCCAAGCATACTACCGCAAAAACGGCACTTTATAGCATCGTCCTGGATGTATTCCTGACAATATGGACACTTTTTCATATTACTTGATATTGAGTTTAACGTGTAGCAAATTTATGATTAATTTCGGAATGCCGGATATATTTTCAGCATCTTTTTCACTTGACATGACCGTCATTTTTTGCAGTTCGGGAATTTTAGAGTAACTTTGGCTTCCGTAAATAACAATGCTTATGCTTACATATACAACCCATCTTAAGAAACTTATCCTTCCGGAATACGGACGAAATATACAACGCATGGTCGATCATTGTCTTTCAATCGAAGACCGCGGCGAACGCACCCGCTGCGCCGCAACGATCGTAAAAACCATGGAAGCCCTTTTCCCGATCCAAGGCAACGCAGACGCTTACCGACGGAAACTATGGGATCACCTGGCCATCATGAGTGACTTTGCGCTTGATGTCGATGTGCCGTTTGAGCTTGTCAACCGCAACGACCTCGACGATCAGCCCGCACCGCTGTCGTATGATCAAGGGCCATTTGAATACCGCCACTACGGGCTGCTGCTTCAGCGGACCATAGCCCGTGCGGCCGAAATGGAGGAAGGCGAAGAACGCGAAGCCCTTACGATTCTGCTGGCAAATCACATGAAGAAGTTGCTGCTTACGGTCAATCCCGACAGTGTCGACGATGCGAAAGTGTTCAAAGATCTCCGCATATTGTCAAACGGAGCCATCAATCTCGATCCTGCAACAGTCAAACTCCACGATTTCAAGGTGACGGCAGCTCCGACAACAAAAAAGAAAAAGAAAAAATGATCCGCGACAACGAACTTAGTGTCATAGGCCGCACACTGAAGCCCCACGGCATCAACGGTGAAATCTCGGCCACGGTCGACAGTGACGTTGATCTCGACGACCTGCGGTGCATTGTGCTCGACATCGACGGGATATATGTTCCTTTCTTTATAAACTCCTACAGGTCGCGCGGAAGCGAAGCCGTGCTCATTACGATCGATGGGATCAAGGATGAAAATCAGGCGGCAGCCGTGTGCGGGCTCGACATCCACGCACTGAAAAGCGATCTCGGGGAACAAGGGAGTCTCGATGGCGATGACGGCTTCTACATGTCAGATCTGATCGGGTTCAAATTGCTCGATCAAGCAGGCCATACAGTAGGCACTATCTCAGGCTACGATGACTCGACCGCCAACACCTTGCTGATCGTCGACAATGAAGAAGGAGAGTCAATCTACGTTCCGATCGCCGACGAACTTATTAACGATTTCGACGCCGAAGCACGCGTCATATCCATCAATGTGCCCGAAGGGCTTCTTGAATTATGAAAATGTTTGACGAAAAAGATGCGATCGACTTCATCCGCCGCAATGCCATGACGGCAGATCTCAGCGATGAAGACATTCTCGACATGATCGATGCGATCTTTGATTACTATGACGAAAACGGCGAGCTTGATCTCGATTTTGACGATGATGACGAATCTGCAGACGACACCGCCGATCTGGAACAGATCACAACCTTTGTAGCCGAGGCTTTTGCCGGCAGCGGCATCGAACGCGATGTCATTGCGTCGATTGTCAAAGCAGAGACAGACTACGAAAATTCACTATTATAACCGACCTATGAACTTTCACCGCCCCATAACTGCGGCATTGGCAGCTTCGGCAATGATTGCAGCGGCATATGCTGCAGATCCGGTGCAACCCGATCCATTTGAATTAAATCTTGAAGACAACATCAACACTCCGGCCGTGCCGCCCAAAAATCATGCTTCTGTCAAAGAGCACACCAACCGATTGAAATCGGCTCTGGACCACTCCGGCTTCAAAGCGGCCTATCTCCGCGACGGCGAGGCACTGATGATCACCCTGCCCTGCGACCAACTGTTCCGTGCCAACTCCACCACTCTTTCCGACGAAGGTCTGAAACTTCTTCAAAAGCTGAGACTGCCGGGAGAAGCGGAGGGAAAATACAAAATACTCATAGCCGTACACAGCGATAACACCGGAGCCAATGACTACTCGGATGAGATAACAGCCGCCAGAGCCAATGCAATAGACGACGTTCTCAGCCCGTTGTTCAGCAGCAGCGACATCGTAACCGTGCCCTATGGTCTGGGACAGGACGAGCCGCTCGTCAGCAACGATTCATTGAAAAACAGAGCCAAAAACCGGCGTGTGGAAATCTACATCGTGCCTACCTCAGCTTTATTCAGCCGTTCAGGCAAGAATCAGCGGTGACGGCGGGGTGACGTATCTGACTTATTCCCCATCTATAATCTTGTAAAGAGACTCATTGTTTGACAGCCATCGGCCGAAAGTCGAAGGTTGATCGATGAGCAACGCCATAATCTCGCGGATTTTTCGTAACTTCGCATAAAATTGTACACATCCATGGCCGATTCATCACTATTGTCCCGACTCGACGGCATCGAAGCCCGTTTTGAAGAAATAAGCACACTGATCACCGATCCATCGGTGATTGCGGATATGAAACGCTATGTGCGACTGACCAAAGAGTACAAAGAACTCGAGAAACTTACAAAAGCAACGCGCCAATACCGCGAACTGCTCGCTAATATTGACGAAGCCCACGAACTGCTTGCGTCGGAAAACGATCCCGAAATGCGCGAGATGGCCAAGGAGCAACTTGACTCAGCCAACAACCGCCTTCCGGTCTTAGAGGAGGAAATCAAGCTGCTGCTGATCCCTGCCGATCCCGAAGACAGTAAAAATGCGATACTTGAGATCAGAGGTGGAACCGGAGGCGACGAAGCCGCCATCTTCGCCGGCGACCTTTGTAAAATGTATATGAAGTATTGCGAAAGCCGCGGCTGGAATGTTGCGATAACGTCGGCAAGCGAAGGCGCGGCCGGAGGCTTCAAAGAAGTGGTGCTGTCGGTTACCGGCGAGGGAGTCTACGGCACCCTCAAATATGAAAGCGGTGTGCACCGTGTGCAGCGCGTACCGGCAACAGAGACGCAGGGCCGTGTGCACACCTCGGCTGCAACCGTGGCCGTTCTCCCCGAGGCAGAGCCGTTTGACGTGGAGATCAATGAAGGCGAGATCAAATGGGACACTTTCCGAAGCGGCGGAGCAGGCGGTCAGAACGTCAACAAAGTCGAGTCGGGTGTTCGTCTGCGCTATATGTGGAAAAATCCGAACACAGGCGTGAGCGAGGAAATACTCATAGAGTGTACGGAGACCCGCGACCAGCCCAAAAACAAGGAGAGGGCCCTGAGCCGGCTGCGCACATTCATCTACGACAAAGAGCATCAGAAATATATCGACGACATCGCCTCGCGACGCAAGACGATGGTGTCGACCGGCGACCGCTCGGCCAAGATACGCACCTACAACTATCCGCAAGGTCGAATTACCGATCACCGCATCAACTACACCATCTATAATCTCCAGGCATTTGTCGACGGTGACATTCAGGACGTGATCGACCATCTGATCATAGCGGAAAACGCTGAAAAGCTCAAGGCTGCTGAATTATAAACCTTAATCATAATAGCATCATGAACCCTACTCCTCCTGACTTCCATCCCGGTGATTACGAACGTCGCCAACAAAAGAAACGGTCGTTTCGTTTTGTAACAGAAGCATTCTTCAACAGCGTCGAACGTTTTCCCGTGACACTATGCTATCTCGCTGCATTTGTCATCTGGGGTGTGACCGACTGCTGGTGCTATGACTGGTTTGACGACGCACCTGCGACGCTACAGAACCTTAGGCCGGCCTTATGGTTTCTCACAGGCAATGGCATACTACTGACACTTGCTGTCACTCTGTGGTGCGAGCAATACGGCCAAAAAACAAAACGTCGTGCAGCTCTGATTTTCGCAAATCTTCTGCTGCTGGCTGATTTTATCTATATATTATTCTGTTTAAAGAACTTCAGCGACAGCGAACAGGTCGGGCGTCTGGCTATAGACACCGCTCTTATCGTATCGATATTGTTCATTCCGAAATTCGACAAAAAATCGCAGAAATACAATCTTCTGTTCAGCTTCAACCAGTTTGGCAATGCCATAAAAGCCGGAATAATATCGGCAGTCCTGGCCATTGCAACAGGCATCATTTACGGAACGATATCACTGCTGTTTGGCAATATCGACTTTAAGTTTTATCTGTCGACTCTGTTAATATTTTCAGGCGGTCTGAGCATGTTGATTTTTATCGGCAGTGTCCCAACACTGAGCGAGACCATCATGAGTTCAACCACTCAACGTCCCATAAAATTTGTAGTCGGACTGATAAAGTTCATACTTTTACCCCTGACACTAATCTATACACTGATTTTATATATCTACGGATTTAAAATCCTGGCAGCAGGCTCTATGCCCAAGGGTGAAATATGTCTGATGGTGACAGCCCTTACAGCGGCTGTATATCTGCTACTATTCTTACTGAAGTCTATTGAAAATGAAAAGGACAGACTGATCCAAGCGGCTATGCGCGATCTGCCGCTCGTGATATTGCCGCTTCTTGTGATGATGAGCGTGGCTATATTTGAACGCATTGACCAGTACGGCATGACAGTTGCGCGTCTTTATGTCGTGACATTCAATATCTGGGCCTATGCCACAGCTATCTATCTGTTTGTCACCCGATCGCGCAACACCAACATCGTAGCCCTGTCATTTGCCATAGTATTTCTGCTGACATCAATCCTTCCCGGATTGAATTACACTTCGCTTGTGCAAGACTACATGCGTTCCGCCGTATTCAGCAATCTGGAGAGCGCCGGTGTCGACAAGGCTCAGTATCCACTGTCGCACAACGACTACGAAAAAACTATAAACAGGATGGACAGTATTCAGGCGGCCGATGTGCGCTCGAAACTGATCTATCTCGATGACCCGGAAGACCATAGCTTGACTGAAGACATAGTTGACTTCAAGATCAAATCATCATCTTATGGCCGCCTTGATCCGTTGTTTGAAGAGCCTCGACAGGAGAGAATTGTAAGACACACAACGCTTTCGCTGTCTGACGACGATGTATGCACCATACCGTCAGGCTACACCACCACAAGATACTTGTCGAGCTACCACGGGACACCAAAGTTGAATGATGACAAAACATTGACAGTCGACATTGAAGGCTCTTCCATTACACTCGACATTGACAGCATCATAAAACTCAACCCCGACAGCCCGCAGCATCCTATAACGATTGAACTCAATCGGGCCGACAGTCTTTTGGTGATCACAACGCTTAATTTTACAGTAGACAAGAATACTTTTGACAAAGATGGATACATAGATCAACTGACCGTCAAAGGCTATCTTTTTACCAAATAGAACCAATTAACAACAATTCAGATAATTAACCGAAAAATGAAAAGAACAGAACTTTTTGAGAATATTTGCCGCAAAGGATCGTTTCTCTGCGTGGGTCTCGACACCGACCTGAAAAAGATACCCGAACATCTGTTGGCCGAAGAAGATCCGATCTTCGCATTCAACAAAGCGATCATCGACGCCACAGCGCCCTATGCAATCGCTTACAAGCCTAACCTCGCATTCTATGAAAGCGCCGGAGCTCAAGGATGGATCTCGCTTGAAAAGACTGTGAAATATCTCCGTGCAAATTATCCCGACCAGTTCATAATTGCCGATGCAAAGCGCGGCGACATAGGCAACACAGCCGGACTCTATGCCCGCAGCTTTTTCGAACACCTCGATGTCGACGCTCTGACCGTAGCGCCTTATATGGGCGAAGACAGCGTCACACCATTTCTCGGCTATGAAGGAAAATGGGTGATATTACTTGCCCTGACCTCAAATCCCGGCAGCAAGGATTTCCAGATGATCGAGGACAAGTACGGACACCGTGTGTTTGAGGACGTAATCAAAAAATCAAGCCGCTGGGGTTCGCCGGTCAACATGATGTATGTCGTCGGTGCCACACGCGGCGAAATGTTCAAGGACATCAGGGCTGTGGCTCCACGCAGCTTCCTTCTCGTGCCTGGAGTCGGCGCACAAGGCGGAAGCCTCGAAGAAGTGGCCAAATACGGCATGATCGACGAATGCGGCCTTATAGTCAACAGTTCGCGCGGCATCATCTATGCATCCAAAGGCGAAGATTTTGCAGAAGCTGCAGGACGCGAGGCTGCGAAGCTCGCAGATCAGATGAAAGAATTGTTGGCTCAGCATAACATCATTTAAGTCACAACATGTCGATGTGTGACAATAATTGATTATCTTTGCACATCAAAAGACAAACAACAAAATTATCATAACGCTCTAATAAACATAACAAAAATGACTATCGACAATTTTAACTTCGCAGGCAAAAAAGCCATCGTACGCGTAGACTTCAATGTGCCTCTGGACGAAAACGGCAACATCACCGATGACACCCGTATCCGCGGTGCCCTCCCCACCCTCAAGAAAATCCTCAATGACGGCGGTGCACTCATCATCATGTCGCACATGGGCAAACCCAAAGGCAAAGTGAACCCCAAAATGTCGCTCGCTCAGATCAAGGACGCAGTTGCCAAAGCACTTGGCACAGAAGTTGAATTTGCTGCCGACGCAGCCGATGCTACCGCAGCCGCAGAAGCATTGAAGCCCGGTCAGGTTCTCCTTCTCGAAAACCTCCGCTTCCACGCTGAAGAAGAAGGCAAGCCCGTAGGCATCGACAAAGAAGATCCGGCTTACGACGCAGCCAAGAAAGAAATGAAAGAACGTCAGAAAGACTTCGCAAAGAAACTCGCAAGCTATGCTGATGTCTATGTAAACGATGCATTCGGCACAGCTCACCGCCGCCACGCATCGACAGCCGTAGTTGCCGACTACTTCGACGACGACCACAAGATGCTCGGCTATCTTATGGAAAAGGAAGTTAAGGCTGTTGACAACATCCTCAGCAACATCAACCGTCCGTTCACCGCAATCATGGGCGGCTCGAAAGTGTCGACCAAAATCGGCATCATCGAGAACCTCATGGACAAGGTTGACAACCTCATCCTCTGCGGCGGCATGACTTATACTTTCGCTAAAGCCAAAGGTGGCAACGTAGGTCTCTCGATCTGCGAGAATGACAAACTCGATCTCGCTCTCGACATCATCCGCAAAGCACAGGAAAAGGGTGTCAATCTCGTTCTCGGCACAGACTGCGTAGCAGCTGACGCTTACAGCAACGATGCCAACACAATGGTTTGCTCTGTGATGGATATCCCCGAAGGATGGGAAGGTCTCGACGCAGGTCCTGAAACCCGCAAGCTCTTCGCCAACACAATCAAAGGCTCGAAGACTATCCTTTGGAACGGCCCTGCCGGCGTATTCGAATTCGATAACTTCACAGCAGGTAGCCGCGCTATCGCAGACGCAGTCGTTGAAGCAACCAAAGAAGGTGCATTCTCGCTCGTCGGTGGCGGTGACTCTGTAGCATGTGTCAACAAGTTCGGCGTTGCTGACCAGGTATCTTACGTTTCAACCGGTGGCGGCGCACTCCTCGAAGCAATCGAAGGCAAAGTGCTTCCCGGTGTGGCTGCAATCAAAGGCTAATCAATAGTCTCCTGCTATATTTAAATAGATAAGATCTTGGGATCTCGCTGAGATCCCAAGATTTTTTATTCGTGATCTATGACAACCGATGCTCTCGACAACAGATTCTGGGACTGGGTGGACGCCCATATCTCTGACGACCCTATCAGATTGAGACTCAAATATGCTAAAGTCAATGACGGCATCGACTACGACGCAGCCATACGTCAGATCGAATGTCGCCGGCGTTTTGGCAAGAAACTGCAGGTGACGCTTGACCGCACGCCACGGTTCTATTTCCCGTCAAAACTCTCCGGCGAGCAATCGACATCAGATCGGCTTGCGGCTTACCATGCCACGCTGGTGAGAGAAAATGAGCCTCTTATCGACCTGACTTCGGGCCTCGGTATAGATGTGATGCATTGTGCCCCTAAGTGCAGCTCTGCGACCGCTGTGGAGCGTTCAGAAGCTCTTGCCGATGCCCTGCGCTACAATGCCGCGCAATCGCATTGCGATCGTCTCGACGTGATCTGCGGCGATTGTCGTGAGATCGTCAGCCGAGATACAGTCGAAAGATATGGCACGGCATTTATCGATCCTGCCCGCCGAAGCGATGACGGTTCGCGCGTCTACTCGCTCGCAGACTGCGAACCCGACGTAGTGGCGATGCTGCCGGATCTTGAGCGGATATGCCGGCGATTGATTGTGAAAATGTCGCCTATGCTCGATATAAGCCACACAGTTTCGACACTTGGAGGATGCACTAAAATCATCTCTCTTGGAAATCCGACTGAATGCAAGGAGCTGATCGCTGTAAAAGATTTCGGAACAGGCTCTACCGACTCGCAGACCATCATCGAGGGCATCACCCTCCTGCCGCAAGGTGAAGCCGAATTCCGATACACAGCCTCGGAAGAAGCCTCGTGTGCTATACCGGCATACACACTCCCGTCGCGTGGAGACTTTTTCTATGAGCCCTACCCGTCTATAATGAAACTTGGGGCCAACAGACTGCTCGCTTCGCGTTATGAACTCGATGCGATCCATCCCAACAGCCGCTTGTATCACTCAGATAAGCTTGATTCATCATTTCCCGGAAATATATTCAAAGTGGAAGCTGTCATCGATTACAGTTCAAGTAATCTCAAGCGATTCAAACGCGATTATCCGGTGATCAATGTAGCCGCACGCAATTTCGGCATAAGCGCTGAAGCGCTAAGGAGCAAGCTCGGAGTGAAAGACGGAGGCGACAAGCGTGTGATCGGAGTCACCGACAGTTCGGACAGACGCCATCTGATAGTGCTCGCCAAACTATAAGCTCACACCACACCGCAGAAATAAATTTATGATCGAAAACTTCAACACATATATACAACATATCGAACCGGACTTCTGGCGTGATCTTTGTATCAACGAAGGGGCGCTTCGCCATTACGACCGCGGAGAGGAATTTGTGCATGTCGGAGATGTCGCACGCTATATAGGCTTCATTCGATCCGGCACACTAAAATATGTGGCTTATTCAGCCGATGGAACCGAGCATGTCGTCGGAATGGTTTTCGAAGGCGGTTTTGTGGCAGATCTGCTGTTTTCATTGTCCGATTTGCCGGCAAAAGTTTCGATCATCGTCGAGACGGGTTGCGACATCTATTGCTACCCGACAAAAGATCTCATTAAGCTTATCAAAACAGACGAGTCTGTCGAAGCCATCTACAATCGAACTATTGAAGCTGTATTTTCGACTGTTTACGACCGATATATAGATTTATACTGCGCAAGTCCGCAACAACGATACAGCGACCTTGTAATGCGTCATCCCGACCTTTTCTCTTTGTACTCGCTCAAGGATATCGCATCGTTTCTCAACATCACTCCTACCCATCTGAGCCGCCTGCGCAAAAACAGCGGCAATCACGACTAAGCTCAATACACCTCAAACTAACAACAAACTACAAACAACAAAGCCGATGACGATTGTCACCGGCTTTGTTGTTTAATGCTGTAAGCAGTTTGCTTTACGCGTTCTTCACCTTTTCAACGATAGCTTTGAAAGCTGCGGGATCGTTGAGAGCGAGGTCAGCGAGGACTTTGCGGTTGATCTCGATGCCGCTCTTGTGGATCAAGCCCATGAGCTTGCTGTAAGAGAGGTCTTCGAGACGCGCTGCTGCGTTGATACGCTGAATCCAAAGAGCGCGGAAATTACGTTTTTTGTTTTTACGGTCGCGATAAGCGTAGGTAAGACCCTTTTCCCAAGTGTTCTTGGCAACGGTCCACACGTTACGACGGCAACCGAAGTAGCCACGGGTGAGTTTTAAGATTTTCTTGCGACGAGCGCGTGATGCTACGTGGTTTACTGATCTTGGCATTTTCTTTGTAGATTTTGAATGTTAGCGGCACATTGCGCTTTTTGAGCTAAACATTCGGTTAATAAAAAGAATTATAAAATCACGAATTAAAATCTGATATCAATGACGTTTTCAGCTGACAGTGCTCAAATTACTTGAGACCGAGAAGTGCCTTAACGTTGCCTTCATCAACTTTGGCGATCAGACCAAAGTGAGTCAGATTTCTCTTTTGTTTTTTGGTTTTCTTGGTCAAGATGTGGCTCTTGAACGCATGTTTTCTTTTGATCTTTCCTGATCCGG
>CAJUMR010000053.1 GCA_910587475.1 uncultured Muribaculaceae bacterium | reverse complement strand
GTGTGGCCGAGTGCTGCGCCCATAGCTTCGATACATGTACGGCCGACGTTGTTGAACGGATCCTGCTCTGTGAGCGACCATCCTGATGTCTGAGAGTGGGTGCGGAGGGCGAGAGATTTCGGGTTCTTGGGATTGAACTGCTTGACAATCTTAGCCCAGAGCATGCGGGCTGCGCGCATCTTGGCGATCTCCATGAAGAAGTTCATGCCGATGGCCCAGAAGAATGACAGACGTGGAGCGAAAGCATCGATGTCCATGCCTGCGTTGACACCTGCGCGGAGGTATTCGAGACCGTCGGCGAGTGTGTAGGCAAGTTCGATGTCGCATGTCGCACCAGCTTCCTGCATATGGTAACCCGAGATAGATATCGAGTTGAATTTGGGCATGTTCTGCGAGGTGTATTCGAAAATGTCGGCAATGATACGCATCGAGAATTCGGGCGGGTAGATGTAGGTGTTGCGCACCATGAATTCCTTGAGGATGTCGTTCTGGATTGTTCCGGCCATTTCTTCAAGTTTGGCGCCCTGTTCGAGACCTGCATTGATGTAGAATGCGAGCACCGGAAGCACTGCGCCGTTCATTGTCATTGACACAGACATCTTGTTCAAGGGTATGCCGTCGAAGAGAACTTTCATGTCTTCGATAGAGCAGATCGATACGCCTGCTTTGCCTACGTCGCCGACTACGCGTTCGTGATCGGCGTCATATCCTCGGTGAGTGGCGAGGTCGAATGCCACAGAAAGGCCTTTCTGTCCCGATGCAAGGTTGCGGCGGTAGAATGCGTTTGATTCAGCAGCTGTCGAGAAACCGGCATACTGGCGAATTGTCCAGGGACGGAGCGGGTACATTGCGCTGTACGGGCCGCGGAGGAACGGAGGAATACCTGATACGTAGTTCAGATGTTCGAGTCCCTCGAGGTCGTCTTTAGTGTAGATGGGTTTTACGGGGATCAGTTCGGGAGTGAGCCAATCTTCTCCACCGGCAACGGGCGCGTGCTGCGCTCCGAATGCGTCTTTTGCTATATCTATGGTTTTAAAATCAGGTTTCATTGTCAAGATTATTTGAGAAGTTTGGCATTGAACGATTTCAGCGTGTCGAGCACGTTGCAACGCACGTGGATAAACTCATTGATGCCTGCGGCCTTGAGGTCTTCCATGCAAGCCGGAGCTCCGGCTACAACAAATTCGGCGCGGCCGTTGAGATATTGGAATGCTTCGGGAGCAAGAGTAGCATATTCGTCGTCGCTTGAGCAGAGGACGATGACATCGGCTTCTTTTTCAAGAGCGGCGTCGATGCCAGCTTGAACGGTGTCGAAGCCTAAGTTGTCGATGATTTCGTAACCGGCGCAGCCGAAGAAGTTTGTCGAAAACTGGGCGCGTGCGAGACGCATGGCGAGGTTACCGATAGTGAGCATGAACACCTTGGGGCGTTTTGCTGCGGCTTCGGTTGCGAGACGCAGTTCTTCGAAGTCTGTAGCCGCACGTTTCATGGTCAGGCCACCTTGAGCGTTTTCGTTGTGACCGCAAGAGCAGTGGCACGATTTAGTTTCGATCTTGTCTGCGGCTTTCTCGTTGATATTGGGATACTGGTTAGAGCCGAGAAGGATCTCTTTGCGACGAGCTACGTCGGTGTGACGTTTTTCACACGATGCGTTGACGGCGTTCTGTACGTTGCCATTTGCGACTTCTGCGAAGAAACCTCCGTTTTCAACGACGCTCAGGAACAGCTTCCATGCCTCGTTGGCGATTGACAGAGTGAGTGTCTCCACATAGTAGCTACCGCCTGCCGGATCGACAACCTTGTCGAGATGGCTTTCTTCTTTGAGCAGGAACTGCTGGTTGCGGGCAATGCGTTCGGAGAATGCATCGGGAGTTTTGTATGGGGTGTCGAAAGGCACTACAGTGATCGAGTCGACGCCGGCAAGAGCTGCCGACATTGCTTCGGTCTGGCTGCGGAGCAGGTTGACATGTGCGTCGTAGATTGTCTGGTTGAATTTGGATGTTGCGGCATGAACGTGCATTTTTGCAGCGTCGACTGATGCCGGAGCATATTTTTCGACAATCTGGGCCCAGAGCATGCGGGCTGCTCTGAACTTGGCGAGTTCCATGAAGTAGTTCGACGATACGCCCTTGTTGAACTTGATGCGGCATGCTACAGCGTCGGCAGTCATGCCGGCGTCGGTCAGGGCTGTCATCCACTGTGCGCCCCATGCAAGAGTATATCCAAGTTCCTGGAAGATATATGCACCGCCATCGCAGAACATTACCGAGTCAACGGCAAGCACACGGATCGCGGGAACATCTTTGACGGTCTCGATGAGTTTTTTAGCTTTTTCGGCTATTTCTGCCGGCACTTCACCGCCATGGCGGAGAGCTTTGCGGAGCGGGTTGAAGTCGATAGAGCCATGGAATTTGTTTTCAGCACCATTGGCTTTGAGATATTTCACAAGGGCTTCTGCAAGGTCCTGAGCTTTGCACGGACAGCAATTGAAGTTGATCTCAATCTTTTCGAGATCAATGCCGTTGAGAAGAGCGGCGATTGCTGCTTCGGTCGGCTCGGCCACTTTGAAACCGAGTGAATTCACGCCCTTGCCGATGACTTCGATAGCCGTTTTGTTGGCTTCAGCCGCATCTTCAGAGAGGATTTCCTGACGAGTGAGCCATTCGTTGTCGGTGCGTGTGCCGCGGACAAACGGATATTCGCCCGGAAGAGATTCTGTCGTCTTGAAATCGGCGATGTCTTCAGCGCGATAGATCGGCTCGACATTGAAGCCTTCGTTTGTCCTCCAAACCAATTTCTTGTTGAAATCGGCACCTTTCAGGTCCGTTTCGACTTTGGCGCGCCATTCGTCGTAGCTGACGCCGGGAAACTGGTCGAACAATTTTTCTTTTTTTTCTGCCATAATTTTGATAAGTGATTGTTCTATATTGAGATTTAAGTTTATACAAATTCGTCGGCCGTGTGAGCCGCTATTGACGGCTCGCCACGTTACCGCGACAAATTTAGTAAACTTTACATAATCTGCAAACCAAAATACTGAAATTTTTCCTTAAATCTCAAGTATTTGGGCTGCGTGGTTTTTAGTCTTGATTTCTTTGGGGGCGATAATGCGGGTCACTATGTGCTCGGGTGAGATGATGAAAGTGGTGCGGAACGTGCCCATGTATTTGCGGCCATACATTGATTTTTCGCCCCATACACCAAACTTTTCTACAAGTTTATGGTCTGTGTCAGCGACCAATGGAAATGGCAGCTCATTCTTGGCTATGAAACGAAGATGGGTAGCTGCCGGATCGACACTTGCGCCGATCACCTGATAGCCGGCGTCGAGCAGTTCCTGATAGTTGTCTCTCAGATTGCAAGCTTGTGCGGTGCAACCCGAAGTCAGATCTTTCGGATAAAAATACAGTGCGATTGTTTTGCCGGGAAAATCACTCAGTCTGATTTCTTTGCCGTTTTGGTCGAGCCCCAGAAGGTCGTCGACTTTATCTCCAATTTTAACCATGATAGAGATTTTGGTTACTGATTAATATGATTGATAACTCGGCGAGCGCCGATGTAATGTTTTGAATAATATCCGCCGTCGGGGTAATAATCGACTCTGATGCCACCTCTGTGGGCTGCGTGGATAAATGCAACACGGCCGTCCGGGGCTACGTCGACAGCGATGCCGACGTGTCCGACTGAGCCGGATCTTGCAGTGCGATAGGTGCTGAAAAACACCAGATCGCCGGGCGGATGTCTTGACGGTCGATCGGTTTGCCTTGTTGGAATTGAGATCGCGATGATGCACCCAATGGAGTGTCGAACTGACGGAATATATAGCTTGTGAAGCCAGAGCAGTCGAAAGCCTTGGGGCCTTTGCCGCCACGTCGATAGGGACGGCCGAGAAATGAGTTGGCGTAGGTTGTGATTTCACCGGCCAGAAGTTCACGTTGAAGATCCTCTCCGATATGGCTCGATGCTTCGACAGCCGACAGGAATACGTCAAAATCATCATCTGCAGTTGAGATGTCTTCGGCTGCAACCGATGCCGGATAGGAGCATGCGGCCAAAGCCAAGATGATATGTCTGATAGTCTGTCGGAGTGTCATGTTTAAGCCGATTATCTATTACAAAGTTATGACATCGGACTAAATTTAACAAGTATTTAATAATTTCTTATGATTCGTTGACATTGCTTTGCATGACTCGGACGCGGATTATGAAACATCGTCTGATGCTGCAATGCGTTCATCCGGTTTTTCTGACCAGCATTTTGTAAGATCGGCAATCTCGGGGATGGTCGACGATCGATAGACAGGATCAAGTCCGCGTTTGCGCTGGCTGCAGTAGTCGTCCAGACACCTGACCGCATATTTGCCGAGTAGAATGATGGCAGCCAAATTGCATAGAGTCATCAAGGCCATGGTTATGTCGGCGAAGCTCCAGACGAAATCAAGGGATGCTATCGATCCCACGAATACGATCGCGCCGACACAAAGCCTATAGACATTGACGGCTGCGGCCGATTGTTTGATAAACCGTATGTTTGTTTCGCCGTAATAATAGTTGGCTACAATCGAGCTGAAGGCAAAGAAAAATATCGCGATGCTGATAAACACCGATCCATAGCCTTTTATACCGAGACCGAGGTCGACCGCTGTCTGAGTGAGCACGATGCCGTCGGCGTTTCCGGCGTATGCTCCACTTAAAAGAATGATGAATGCCGTGCACGAACAGACCAGTAGCGTGTCAGTCAGCACACCGAGTGCCTGTATCAGTCCTTGTTTGGCAGGATGCGACACAGATGCTGTTGCGGCGGCGTTTGGAGCTGAACCCTCGCCGGCTTCATTGCTGAATAGTCCTCGTTTTGTGCCCATGATCACGGCCATGCCGAAGGTTCCGCCTAAAGCTTGGTCGAGTCCGAAGGCATTGGCAAATATAAGTTTCATCACATCGGGTAGACGCGATATGTTAAGCCCTACGATTGTCAGAGCCAGCAGCAGATAGGCTATCGCCATGATTGGAACGATGATCTCGCTGAACCGGGCTATGCTCTGTATGCCGCCCCAGATTATAAGCAGTGTCAATATTGCCAAAATGCTCCCTGTCAGCAGTGGTGGAGTGTCGAACGTGTTGCTGAATGCTTCAGCGATGGTGTTAGCCTGGACCGAATTGAATGCTATGCCGAATGTCAGGGTTATGAGTATGGCGAAGCATACTGCCCACCGGCGGTTGCCGAGGCCCGACGATATGTAGTAGGCAGGTCCGCCGATGAAAGATTTCATGCCTCGTTGCTTGAACAGTTGGGCGAGGGTCGATTCTATAAAGGCTGTGGCGGCCCCGAGCAACGCTATCACCCACATCCAGAATATTGCTCCTGGACCTCCGACTGCGATGGCCGTTGCTACACCGGCGAGGTTGCCTGTGCCAACACGGCTGGCAATCGACACCATGAATGCCTGAAACGAGCTGATCGTGTGATGTCCGTCGGTTTCGCGCGATCGCTTGTCGTTGTCGCGTTTGCCTGACCTGAGCAGCAGTTTCAACATTTCGCTGAATAGCCGGAACTGCACGCCTCTGGTGGTGAGTGTGAAGTAGATTGCGGCGGCGAGAAGCACCACGATCAGTACGTAATCGGAGACGAATGAGTTAATAGAGTTTATCAAGTCTGACATCGGTATCATTGTCGCGACAACGGGTTTGACGGGTGAGCGATTGAGTCAGGAATGACGATTGGCTGAGAGTTGATGCTATCGGCCGGTGTGTTGAAATCGATTATACTTTTTTTCCTGCGTAGGAAGTTGAAGAAGTTGTCGAAGTCTTTCTTGAACACAAGTCCGACTCCTTGGGTTGTCTGTGCTGTGCGGACATAGTAGTTCTGGTCGTTGTATCGGTTGTAGGCTTTTAGTCGCCACGACCCTTTGGGATTGAGCAGATACTCAATGTCGAAGTCGCCTATAAATTGGTTGGTGTTTAGTGTTTTGTCGCGGTAACCGAAGTTGCCGTTGAACAATAGCCTGTTGTTGAGCAGGCGGCTTGAAAGAGCCACATCGACTTCGACGTCGGAGAAGTCACCGCGGTCGCTGCGGAGGTTAGGAGCAATACTCCAATCTTCGCTGAGTTTGCCGAGCATACTGCTGAGCTGACTTGAGATTGTCGATGATGCCACAGAGAAGAGTTCGTTGCCTTTTGTGGTCGAGGCCATGTAGTCGGGAGTGTAGAAGCGGTTGAGTGCCAGCAGATAGATGATCTGCCGGTTCATCATTTCCTTGGTGCTGACGATGCTCTTCACTTTTCGGTAGGTGTCTTGGGTCAGGGTAGGGAACTCGAGGTCAAAGTCGATGTCGGGCTGACGCATGTCGCCGGTCACCTTAAGCAATGCATGGACGGGCACGTTTGTTCTGTTAAGATCTTTGTCGAGCAGGAACGATTCGTCGAGGTCGCTCAGATTGGCATTGACGGCATATATGGCTTCGATGTCGAGCTGTGCGGAGTAGGGATCGCCGTGGAATGCGATTGTGCTGCCTTCCTTGATGGTGAAGTCTTTGATGATGATGTCTTGGAGAGTGAAGTTGTAGCTTCCGCGGTTGAGAGAGTAGGTGCCGTACATTTTCAGGTCGTTGTTGAGCGACTCATAAGTGAGTCTCAGGTTGCCCGATCCGGTAGCCTTGATTTCGTCACCGCCGACCGGATCCATAACGAGAGCCATTTTTGCGTCGGGAGTGATGTCGATCTGCAGATCCATGTTGTAGGCCGACGGGCTGTCGCCGTCATTCGCGCCGAGACGTTCGCGAAGCAAGCGCACGATGCTCGGCACTTTGTCAGACAACAGCAATGAGTCGCGGCGGGCTTCGGCGCGGCTGTCTTTGAATGTTATGAACGAGTATTCGTCGGCATCGAGACGGTCTGAAAGGACAAACGTAAATGTCGACTTGGGAGCTGTGGCCATGTTGACACCGATGTTCACGACTCCCGGCTCGCCTGATATGGTTGCGCCGCCGTTGCCGTAAATCGAACCATACCAATCGGGACTCTGGCGAGAGTCAACATTATAGCTCAGGAAATTTTTGGCGTCGGATACCGTGAAATTGAACGATGGTTCTTTGAAGAATTTATGCCGCACGATGCCGCTTAGCAATGCTGTGTGGTTGTTGGTGTCGAAGATCGTGACTTTATTGATGTCAATGCGCCCTGGAGTAAGATGGATCGAATCA
Source organism: uncultured Muribaculaceae bacterium (assembly GCA_910587475.1). Taxonomy (GTDB): domain Bacteria; phylum Bacteroidota; class Bacteroidia; order Bacteroidales; family Muribaculaceae; genus CAG-873. Next base: position 5,592 of record CAJUMR010000053.1, on the reverse strand, counting down.
CTGACGGAGTACCATGTGTTTGTGAAGTCGATCTTGATCTTCAGATCGTCGGCAAACACGTCGCCTTCCATGTCGATATACTTGAACGTTCCGAAAAGTCGGGCTTTGCCTGACGCGTAGCCCGACAGATCAGATGCAAAGGCTTCCATGAAGGGTTTCATAAACCCTACCGGCACATGGTTGACATCGAACGTTATGTCGATGCCTTCGCCGACAGGAATAATGTCGCCGTAGATGCGCGAATGAAGACCTGTTGCACCGACAACGTCTGCGTCAAGATTGAACGATCGCTTATCGTTGTCCCAAAATGCAATAATGTCGGCGCCGCCGAGCACGCAGCGGTTATAGCTAATGCTGTCGACATGGAGATTATGACAGTATATCTCGGGTTCAGGAGATAGCAGGGCACGGCCTACAAAATCGCCGCTTGCGGTTCCGCCGATAAGCGCTTTGTCGATCTCGAGAGTTTCGAATATATCAAGTAACGCGATGTTGGAAAGATTGATGTTAAGTTCGTCCTCTTCTTCGTCAGAGACAATGCCGTGGATCGAAATTGATTTGCCATCGGCTGTAAGGCCGAAACGTTCGACCACGAACCGGCCTGATTCGATGTCGACAGTCGAAGGATTGACAGTCCATACATCGTCGCCGAAAGTTATTGTTCCGGGATTGAATATGATAGAGGTGACGAGGTTGTCGGAGATATCTCGCGCCAGGATGGCAGAGAAGTCAAATGATCCGTTGATAGGTATTTTTCGCTCGATTACCCAGTCGATACGGTTGTCGAGTCGGTTTGAATGTCCTCTCAGATCAGCGACCACAGACATCGGTCCTTTTTTTGTCGGCATTTTAGTTGAGACCCGGGCGTCGGCCAGATTGGCGTCTGCATCTATATTGGCTGTCAGCATTGTGTTTTCGATGATTTTGTCTCCTTGAAGCAGATACGGTGCGGTCAGCGACAGAGATGCCGTGCGGTAATCTGAGGATATATGTCCGTAGACATCGACAGGGTAGATGACCGATACCGGCAGCTTGAAAAATTTGCAGATATCTTCACACTCTGCAATTCTAAGACTATAGGTGAAGTTGTTGTCGAAGTCAGTTTCTCGCTCTTCGGTGTCCTGGTCAGAGCCGATAGCCGGAAATATCGTTGAGGCCATCCCGGTGATGTCGGAGATCAAGGTCGAAAATCTATAGCTGCCGTTGATGAATGCGCTGACTGCGTCTGATTGCAGCGACAGACCGGGCGACTCCTCGAGCGGCAATGCCTCGACGCTGATAGAGTTCAGTCTTAGATCGCGGGTCTGGGGGTCGTTGTCGGCGAAGACAATGTCCGAGATGTAGAGATTGCCGGTTATATCGTCGATCGAGCTGAATTCGAAATTAGCGTTGGCTGACGCCGACAGCTCGTAGTCGTCATAGCCTTTGAGTAGGCCAAGCGCACCCGGATTGATGTTGAAAATGTCAATGACTGCATCGACCGACGAGGTCGGTTTGTCGAGCTCGACCGCACAATCGAGTTCAAGCGCGAGCTGTCGGTCTTTGGATAGGAAACTGGCCTCGAAAGAACCGTTGTCATAGTGAGCCATCAAAGAAAGAGGTCCGTAATTATGTCCGCGGTAGTAAACATGAGTCGAGTCGATCTGTGCCGAAAGTTTATGTGAATATTTTGACACGACGCCTTCTGCCCGCAGGCTCGATGTGACCGTCTGGGGCGCTGATGGCCCTGCGAGCGCAGTGAGATTGTTGAGAGTCAGCCGGGCATCTGTCTTCATGACGACAGTCTTGAATGTGTCAGGGGTGGAATAGTTGGCCGAAATCAGCACGGCATTATCTCCGAGGGCCATCCGCGCTCTTACTCTCGAATTGTTGATTTTACCATCCGCTTTTACGTTGATCGAAAGATTATCGCCGGATTTCATGCCGCTGATCAGCTTCTCTGCCTGAGGGTTGCTGTGGGGTAGTAGTTTCAGCATGTCGGATAATCCTGATTTCTGAGCTGAGAACCTGAATTCTTCGATCTCAAACGATGCGTTGACGCCGTCCTTAATGTTTTCGGCTTTGGCTGAAACGACTCCGACAAATTTTCCGTCGGGCTGTGCGATAGTCATACGGTTGACTAAAGCATGGTCTGCGGAAATATTGCCGTCGAGAATGATTTCAATCGAATCCTGGAATGAAACCAACTGGGGGGCAAATGCTGAAAAATCGGGCGGATAGATGATGCTGCCGGGGCGGATTCCGACATTTATGCCGCCGTCGTTGAATATCTCCTCAAGACCGGAGAAGCCGTTGTTGTCAAGCGAAACAGGATTGATCGACAGTTCGGAGTTAGGGAACCGTAGAGTCAGATATTCAAGATCCGATCCATGGGGGGTGATGTCGGCTGCGGCTTTAAGATTTGTAAGCTCGAACCCGTGTTGCTCTTTGAGGCTGAACCTGTCGATCTCAACCCTGTATTCGTCGTTTGAGATCCTGGGGATATAGGCGTTAAGGAATACGTCGGAGACAGCAATATGCTTCACGTCAAAAATGCTGTCGCGCTCCGGTGCATCAAGTATGTCGAATTTCATTTCGCCGTCGCGGATGATGACTGTGTTTACCATCAGATCGTAGTGCGACTGAGGCTTGTTTTTATTGTCTGACTTCAGCCCCTTGAGTATTTCGGCGATGTTGAGCGATGATGTCGACGTTTTCTTGTAGAGCGATAGGGAAGGGGCATCGACCAATGCAAAATCGACCACGAGCTTACCGGTCCGGAGAAGATAGAATAACTCGAATGCCACGCTGATCTCATCGATCGACAAGGCGGTCTTCCCATAGTCGTCCTGAGCTTTGATGTCGTAGATCGATAATCGGTTGAACGGGTGTATCTCCACTCTGCCGAGTGTGACATCTGTCCCGAGAAGCGCCGACAATTCGTTGCCTGCAACGCGTCTGATGTCATTCTGAGCCCAGTTTGTAGAGAGTATGATGTAGAGGCTGACCGGAATTGCGATCAGAATAAACGCCATCGTAAAGACGATGAACCTGAATATTTTCCACGCACTCTTCATAAATGCTACGCGAAGTTAGCGAATATTTTTATATAAAGATAGCTATTGTGAGATAAAGTGGATCGTCAGGCTTTTAAAAAATGAAGAGACCGACGTTTTCGGCGTCGGTCTCTTCATGTGGAAGGGATATGGAATTCAAAAGCGAATTACTGCTGGAGCTTGAACGTCACGGGAAGTGTGTAAGTAACCTTTACGGGGTTACCGTTGTTACGACCCGGGTTCCATTTGGGCATTGCCTTGACAACGCGGAGGGCTTCTTTGTCGAGGGCAGCGTGACGGCCGCGGAGCACGCGGACGTTTTCAACCGCACCTGTCTTCGATACCACGAATTCAACAATTACCTTGCCCTGCACGCCTTCTTCAGCTGCTACAGCGGGGTAGTTGATGTGGTCGCTGAGCCATTTGTACATGGCTGTCGGGCCACCGGGGAATTCGGGAGTCTGTTCGACCATCGCCATGTTGTAGACTTGTTCGTCTTCGGCAGGTTTTTCTTCTACGATCACCTGGTCGATAATACGTGTTTTGTTCAAGTCTTCAACACCTTCGGTCACGTCTACCTGACCGAAAAGGGCTGCGTTGTCCATGACTTCGTCCTGGTTTTTAACTTGCTTGTCTTCTTCGTAATTTTCGTCTTCTGTCACGAGGATGTTGGTCACCTGCTGTTCGTTTGCAACTTCCTCAGGAGCGATGATTTCTTCAGGTTCATCGGGGATTTCAAATTTTTCTTCCTCCTCGATCTCCTCTTCATACTCCTCTTCGAAAGTTGTAAGTTCGATTTCGGTGTTGACTGTGATCTGTTCGTCCTCTGCCTTGCTGAATGCGCCGTTATAGAAAAGGGCGAGTAGAATAAGGCTCGGGATAAGAACCGAAATTACGATGATGACAGCCTTAGAGTGGCGGTGAACTGAACCAGCGCGAAGTGTATATGCGCCATATTCTTTGTTCTTACCTTCGAATACTATATCGCGCCACTCTTTTGATGAAAGATCTACGTCTTTTGCCATTTTGATTAACGGTTAAAGGGTTATTGATTTGAAGTCTTTCGCACCAATGGGCGGATTATAGTCTCGTTGTTAGCCTGTTCGTAGTGACGGAGCAGAACAGTGTCAGTGTGAGTAGGCAACTCGATGCTATAACGTGAAATCTGGTTGATGTTCATTTCGTCGATAGCATTGATAAGGCCTTCATACGTTGTGTTGGGACCGGGTTTGATCACAACAACAGGGCGCACTTTGTTAGAGTCGGCAGCGTTTTTCTTAGCTGCTTTGTCAAACTCTTCCTTGGTGATTTCCTTGTTTTTCCACTGATTCTTGAGGTGCTCGTATTCAGCCATTACGGCTTCGTTCTTTCCGCGAAGGATCTTACGAATGCCTTGGGGCTGACGGTTCTGGTTGCCGATAAACTGTTCCTTTGTGAGGTACTTGTTTGTCGAGAAAGTTGTGTCCGCAACGCCTTCGTAGTAGTAGATGTTGTGGATTGTCTTTCCTGTTTCGGCATCAACTGCAGGTTTGTCTCCGTTGTACTCTGTATCGAGGATCATGGTAATGGCTTCAGAAGCCTTAGCCTGATTCTGATTTTCTTTCTTGACGTCTTCGTTTGTCGGGAGGGCAATCTGAAGGGTCTGAGATTTGATCATTGTCGTACAGAGCATGAAGAATGTGATCAGAAGCATGTTCATATCCACCATGGGGGTAAAGTCCACATGGATAGCCATCTTCTTCTGGGCGCCTTTTTTCTTTTTGCCGCCTTTGTCGGATTGTTCTATTTGTGCCATATTGCTTTACCTTATTATTGGGTGGGTTCGTCTTCTGATTTCAGTGCAGTCATAAGGCTGAACTTGTTGAGCTTCATAGTCTGCAAGTTGTCAAACACGCGCTGCACGGTAGTGAAGGGGGTGTCTTTGTCTGCCTTGATGGCGATACCCTGGCCTTTACGCATAAGAGCTGTGTAAAGGTTCTGGAGGTTGCCGCGCTCTTCAGCAGAAAGGCTCTCGTTCTGTTCCTTGTTGATGCGTTGTGCTACATTGTATATAGCTTTGAGCCATACCTGGAAGTCGTTGTAGTTTCCACCGAAATCCTTGTTGTCATTGATAGGAATTCCGACTTTAGGATTGGCCATGTCGCCCTGGAATTTGTCGCGTTCGGTCGGAGACATTGAGAGGTATGCAGGGAGTTCCGAGAACGGGACACCGAACATATTTGTCTGGCTGAACACGGCCTTCTGAGCGGCTGACAACTGGACGGGATTGTTCTTGTGCTGCTCGTTGTAGATGGTCAATGCTTCATCGAGCATCATCACGCGGATTTTTTCGCTTGACAGAGTCGAGTCGGCATCGCCGGTAAACGAGATGAAGATTTTACCTTCGAGCAGGCCGGGGTCCTCATATTTGCCGGTTTTGTCGGCAGATGAAACGAGGACTGTAACGACATTGTTCATCGGCACTTTTTCTTCTGATACAGAAGACGGAGTGTAGACGATTGTCGGTTCCTTCTGAAGGAAGGTTGAAGTCAACATGAAGAAAGTAAGCAAAAGAACA
>CAJUMR010000052.1 GCA_910587475.1 uncultured Muribaculaceae bacterium | reverse complement strand
TACCATCACTTTCTGGAAACGGCGTTCGAGGGCACCGTCTTTTTCGATGTTCTTTCTGTATTCGTCGAGGGTTGTCGCGCCTATGCACTGCAATTCGCCGCGGGCGAGCGCAGGCTTGAGCATGTTGGCGGCATCCATCGATCCCTGAGTGTTGCCAGCCCCGACGATTGTGTGTATCTCGTCGATAAACAGAATGACGTTGGGGTTCTTCGACAGCTCGTTGAGGATGGCTTTGATGCGTTCCTCAAATTCACCGCGGTATTTTGTGCCGGCAACGATGGCTGCCATATCGAGTGACACGACGCGCTTGTCGAAGAGAATTCGCGGCACCTGTCTTTTGACGATCCTGAGCGCCAGTCCTTCGACAATGGCCGACTTACCGACTCCGGGTTCGCCGATCAGCACAGGGTTGTTTTTCTTGCGTCGGCTCAGAATCTGGGCGAGACGCTCGATCTCGGTTTCGCGGCCTACGACGGGGTCGAGCCGGTTTTCGGCTGCGGCGCGTGTCATGTCGTGGCCGAATTTGTCGAGCACAGGAGTGTCGGTGCCCGATTTTTTCTTACCGCGGTTTGCCGTCTGGGCGTAATTGGCAGAGGCAGATGACTGGTGTTCGCCTGCGGGCTTCTGCATGTCGTCATCTTCGTCGTCGTTGATAAACTCAGATCCGGCAGTAGGAGCGGCAGTAACGTCTCCAGCAAGGCTATAGAGCTTGTCGTAGGTGACGCCTGCATTGATAAATGGTTGTATATACTTCATGTTTTGAACTTCATAGTTGTGGAAGAGAGCGAGCAGAATGTGGACTGTGTCGACAGGTTTGGCTTTGAGTAGCCTTGCTTCGAGCACACTCAGCTTGACGATGCGGTTGGTGAGGTCGCTCACGCTCAGTTCCTTGACAGGACCGGTCGACTCGTTGAACAGGTATTCGTCGAGTTGCTGCTTCAGCTCATATGCAGAGGCCGAGGAAGATGCTTTTTCGATCATGCGGCTCGGGGCACTCTCCATGTCAGACAGCATCGCTATCAGCAGGTGGGCTGGGGTGATGCTGCTGTTGTTGTGGCGAAGCGCTTCCTTTTTGCTTCGCTCGAGCAGCAGCTGTATGTCGCTTGAAAAGTTGTTGTCCATCATCGGTGTTTCGTGTTTTGGAAAAATGTGACATTCGTTGCTTACAAGCCTATGTGCAATAACTGTGCCAATAATGGGTGATAATTCGCATAAGCCCTTTGTGGAAGTGGAGAAAATGACTGATGGATACAAGTCTTTTTCCAATACTCCCTCATTATAATAACAAAGTTAGCGTTTTTTGTTTGTCGATGGATCGCTGCGACTATTAAAAAAAATGTTTGAATGTGAATAATTGTCTGTTGCCGGCCGCACATCATTTCATTGAGCGGCGTCCGAGTGCATAAGACAGCGCGATATAAACAAGTGTGAGAGTTTCAGACACGGCGATCGCGAGCCACAGACCTGCGACTCCAGTCAAGCGTGGCAGCAGCACGAAGCCAGGCACCATCAGCACTATTCCTCTCAAGAGCATGCAGACGATGGCACGCGCCGCTTTCTCACTGCTTTGATAGTATCCGATGAAGGTGATGTTGACAGCAAAAGGCAATGCACATAGTCCGAGGAGCGGCAATCCGGAGCGGGCGATTTCATAGGCCGGTTCTGAGGCGTCGAGGAAGATAGACGACAGCACTGCCGATCCGCTCCACATCACGAGCGATATCATTGCTCCGCAGACTATAGCAGTGGCGAGGGCGATCTTCAGCGCCTTTGCAACTCGCTCTGCTTTGCCGGCTCCGTAGTTGTAGCTTATGATGGGCTGTGCGGACTGCGCAACGGCGTTGCTGATCGAAAAAATCAACGGGAACAGATAGCAGCCCACGCTGAATGCTGCGACGCCTGCTTCGCCCAGATAGTCAGAGAACATGTAGTTGCCGGTGACCATCGTCACTCCTATTGCGAGTTCGGCGATAAAGGTTGCCATGCCGATCCGCGCCATATGCCCGATGTTGTGCATCGTAGTCGCTATTGCTCCTGAATTGAAACTCAAGTGCTTGAATTTCAATTTGTCGGAGAAGAATATAAAGTAGGCCAAGACCATCACACCCGCCACAGCGCATGAGATCGATGTGGCCATAGCTGCCCCCTTGATGCCCATTCCGAGTGGAAATACCATATACCAGTCGAGCCATATGTTGACCACTGTCGCCACTATCTGCACGCTCATCGCATAACGCGGTGAGCCGTCGAGACGTATCAGCATCATGCCCGCACACTGTAGATAAAAGAACACCAGTCCGGGCAGCAACCACAGCAGATAGTCTGTCGCGAGTTCCTCGAGAGCCTCTGTGCATCCAAGCATATAGAGCAGCGGGCGAGTCAGCAGTAACGATGCCACTATGACAGCTAAAAATATGACACCGCCGGCTACATAGGACTCGGTCATCACACGGCGCGCAGCATCGACGTTGTTCTCGGCCAGACGTATGCCACCGATGACCGAGGCTCCGATGCCGAACATCAGGCCGATGCCCGTGCATATCAAAAACAGTGGTGCCACGATGTTGATCGCAGCCAGAGCATTGCCACCGACGCCGTGACCTACAAACATACCGTCGCAGATGTTGAGCGCCGAGTTGAACACCATGCCTGTCAATGTAGGGAAAAACATTGAGCTGAAAAGATGTCCGATTTTACCATTGCCGAAGTCAAGTCTGTCTTTTTTCATAGAGGGTGCTGATTGAGTTGGTCATCGAAATTTGCGGATACAAAGTTAAGCATTGTCTCGCGATCGGACATGGTATAAAACCATACAGTTATGGTACTTTTTATAAGGCTCGGTTTCATAAACCACAATTGCTCCAGAGGTTGCATCCTTGATATCTAACTTACTGTCAGAATATTTACAAGTTAAAAACAGCAAGATTGGTCTCGGATATCGGGGTGCATTCAACGATTACCCGATGGAAGAATTTGATATAAAGGTAGACTTGGTAAAATCAAATCTGTCAAGTCTTTTTAGGCAAAGTCAATAAATATCCGGGTTTATGATAGTTTTAACATTTATGGGCATTAATTGCGCCCCGGTGCAGCAATAACTTTGCATCAGTTCCTCTCTCCAGGAAATATTTTAACTCTATAAAAAAGAATTGTTATGAAAAATGAAAATGGCCCAGCATTATTTTGGATAGTAGTATTTATTTTAGTAGCCTGGTTAGGGGTTGGTTTTGCTTTATTTGCAGCGCCGCTTGTATTCGATAAGGCACTTGAAGGTAACATTGGAGGAATATTACAATGGTTAGGCTTGGCCTGGATCGGCCTTGGCTGGTATCTCATTGCAGGAGCAGCAGGCAGTATGGGTGGCAGGTGATATGATCAAACTTCAAGAAACGGCAATACTTAAATTCTCGTCTATGACGGAACTTTTTGCCTATGCCAATTCAACAACAGCAGGCTATGAACCTTATAGACGAGAGTCGAGCTTTGGATGTTTTGACTTTATATGATTTTAAGAAAACTAAACGACGCAAACAATATATTGTCGGGCACCTAATCGAGGCGGTGATTGAAATTCAGATATTTAATAAATATTTGCGGCTGTATTCTGAATGATTTGACGAGCGGCTATAAAATTAGGACGCGGCAAAACCGACAAGAGTTTTTACATGAAAGAACCATAATAAATATGTGCGTTGACAAGAGTTTTTTAACATTGATGGGCATTAATTACGCCCTGATGCAGCCATAACTTTGCATCAGTTCCTCTCTCCAGGAAATAACCGCACAACTAAACCTCATTTGATCATGAACAACTCGATTCTAATCAGTAGCGACGTAATCAACACCATCCGTTCGCTTCCCGCCGACCAGCAGTTTTCGATTGTGTCGGCCTTGGCTGGAGAAATGATTTTCGGCGCAGTTGTCGGTGATGAGCTCTCCGACGAAGAAAAGCGACTTTATGCGGTGATAAAGTCGGCAGTCTGCCGCGACTCGATGCCCCATCGCTGTCAGTCGTCAAAAGTATAAACAAGAACTCAATTGTGTCAACAAGCCGATATCGACGACATTACTATGGATTAAACACTGACAACAATGCAGAAAGGACTTTGCAACCCACCGGCAGATCGCGGTTGCAAAGTCGTTTCTGAATTGATTGTGCAATATGTATAGATTGGCGATCATAAGCCGGAACTTCGCGTGCTGGCGGCAAAGATCGGCTGATTGTTTATGATTTTTTTATTAAAAAATTGGGCAGATATTATTTGTAATCGCCAAATAAACACTATATTTGTGAGTGATTTGATTCTAAAAAGTGTAGCGATAGGGAGAGCTTTGAGCCCGATCTTTATCGTATCATCGTAATTACTTAACAATAAGCAAAATAAAAAAGAGATTATTGCCATGACAGACAAACCGAATCTGAGTTTTTGGAAACTGTGGAATCTTAGTTTTGGCTTTTTCGGAGTTCAGATAGCCTATGCGCTTCAGAGTTCCCAAGTTAGCCGTATCTTTTCGACAATCGGCGCAGATCCCCATGATTTGAGCTATTTCTGGATATTGCCCCCGCTGATGGGGCTGATAGTGCAGCCGCTTGTCGGTTCAGCGAGCGACCGTACCTGGAACCGTCTCGGCCGCCGATTGCCTTATCTCGTAGTCGGGGCATTGGTCGCTATTGTTGTGATGTGTTTCCTTCCCAATTCCGGATCATTAGGACTTGGGGTGTCGCAGGCGATCATATTTGGACTCGTGATGCTGATGTTTCTCGACACGTCGATCAACATGGCCATGCAGCCGTTCAAGATGCTTGTGGGCGATTTTGTCAATGAGCGTCAGAAAGGTCTGGCTTATTCGATCCAGAGTTTTCTTTGCAATGCCGGTTCGGTTGTCGGTTATATCGCTCCTATAGTTCTGGCTATGTTCCTGAGCAATACCGCGCCTTCGGGCGAGGTGCCACCGACGGTGACCTGGTCGTTCTATCTCGGTGCGGCGATATTGCTGCTGTGTGTGCTCTACACATTTGCCAAGGTTAAAGAAATGCCGCCTCACGAATATGCCGTCTATCATGGTATCAAAGAAGATGCAGCGGAAGATGGTAAAAAAGAGAAAGTCAACATGATCGCTCTGCTGGTCAAGGCACCAAAGGTGTTCTGGACGGTCGGTATAGTGCAGTTCTTCTGTTGGTCGGCCTTTTTATATATGTGGACTTACTCTACCGATGCTATCGCAAGTCATGCGTTTGACGCTCCTTCGATAGAGGAAGTGACAGGTGTGACTGTCAATGGTAAAGCTTACAATGACAAGTATCTGTTCAACGGCTCGACAATGCTTATAGCCGAAGGACGCCGCTCTATGGCAGGAATTGAGGTTGACGGTGAATTCCTCGCAGTGAAAACTGTGGTTGTCGCCGGCGATACGCTCATCAACGAAGGCTCTCCGGTGTATACCAACGGTTTGGCCAAAGTGTCGCCCGATGGGGGCACGATAGCCGGAGCAGGATCTGTCATTAAGGTTGACGGCAAGGAGATCAATGTTGGTTCGTCGGCGGTCACCGTTAGTGCTCTTTCTCAGATCAAGCCCGGTGATAAGCTGATTCTGGCACATATTGCAAAGGATCTGAACGGCACTGGAGAGTATGTGCTCGAACAGACTACCGATCTTCCTGAAATATCGGCCGATGATGACATCGCGCTCAATTATAAGACTGTGCTCAACGCCGCAAGCAAAGAGTATCAGGATGCCGGCGACTGGAACGGAGTGCTTCTGGCTATCCAGGCTATTGCAGCGGTGATATGGGCCGTTGTGCTGTCGCAGTTCCGTAGCCGCAAGTGGGGTTATTCACTGAGCCTGCTGATCGGGGCCGTCGGCTTCGCATCGGTGTATTTCATCCATAGTCCGGCATTGCTGTCGGTGAGCTATGCGTTGATGGGTTGTGCCTGGGCCGCAATACTTGCAATGCCGTTCACGATCTTGACCAATGCTCTGTCGGGTAATCATATCGGAACTTATTTAGGATTGTTCAACTGCACGATCTGTATTCCGCAGATCATCGCCGCTTTGTGTGGCGGTCTGTTGTTGTCGTGTTTCCCCGTTGGAGAGAACGGAGCTCCACAGACAGTGTTTATGCTCGTAGTATCTGGCGTCCTGCTCGCGATCGGAGCGCTGTTTGTGTGGAATATCCGCGAGACATTCGGGAGCAGCAAGGCGTGAGACGACGTCGTCGTGACAAAAAAATCATTATATTTGCGGGCGAAAACCTCAAGTTTCGGGTTTTCGCCCGCAAACTTATCAGAGGTACATCCGATTTATTCAAAATGAAACAGTTATGGAATCGATAAAACGTCTATATAAAATTGGAAACGGCCCGTCGAGCAGCCACACGATGGGACCGCGTAAGGCAGCCCAGATATTCAGTGACCGCCATCGCGATGCTGCCGCTTTCGAAGTGACGCTCTACGGCGCCCTTGCCGCAACGGGCAAGGGTCACCTGACCGACGTAGCCATTCTCGATGTGCTGCAGAAAGTGGCCCCCACGACTATCGTGTGGTGTCCCGAGATTGTTTTGCCATTCCATACCAATGGCATGAAGTTCACGGCCTTTGACAAAGACGGAAATGTTGTCGATCCGTGGACAGTGTTTTCGGTCGGAGGAGGAGATCTGCTTGAAGACGGACAGCCGCGGCAAAGCGCAGAGAGCATCTATGGCATGACTAAGATCAAGGACATACAGCAGTGGTGTGAGGAAACAGGCCGGAGTTACTGGGAGTATGTCGATCAGATCGAGGGACCTGAGATCTGGGATTATCTCGCAGAGGTGTGGAAGGTGATGAAAGAGGCTGTCGAGCGAGGGCTTGAAGCTGAAGGCGTGCTTCCCGGCGGACTTGGAGTCCGTCGCAAGGCAGTGAGCTATTACGTCCATGCGTCGGGCTACAACAGTTCGCTGAAAAGCCGTGGACTTGTCTATGCCTATGCCTTGGCGGTGTCTGAAGAGAATGCATCGGGAGGCCGTATAGTGACCGCTCCTACCTGCGGATCGTGCGGGATAGTGCCGGCGGTGCTGTATCATCTTCATACGTCGAAAAATTTCAGTGAAAAACGGATATTGAGAGCGTTGGCAACAGCAGGTCTGTTCGGAAATGTTGTCAAGCAGAACGCCTCTGTGAGCGGTGCCGAAGTCGGATGTCAGGGTGAAGTCGGAGTGGCTTGTGCAATGGCCGCTGCGGCCGCATCTCAATTGTTCGGTGGCACTCCTGCACAGATAGAATATTCGGCGGAGATGGGTCTCGAGCATCATCTCGGGCTGACATGCGATCCGGTGTGCGGTCTCGTGCAGATACCATGTATCGAACGCAATGCCTATGCCGCCGCACGCGCACTCGATGCCAATCTGTATGCTGCGATATCGGACGGCCGTCACAGCGTTGACTTCGACCGCATAGTTGAGGTCATGAAGCAGACTGGACATGATCTGCCGTCGCTCTATAAAGAAACCGCTCAAGGTGGGCTCGCGGTAATAAAATAGCTCATAAGAACAAACCGAAAACAACAGCGACGGCTGCAAATCATCGCCAGTATTGGATGACTTGCAGCCGTCGCTGATTATGGACCGGAGGGAGAGTCTGGTGTCAGCGCAAGCGGTCGTAGCTGCGCAGTTTGCGGAGGTCGCTTTTCATCATTCTGTAGGCCGACAATGCGAGAATCAGAGAGATGATAAGGAGAACAATGCCTCCGAATACGACAAAGTCGGCTCCGGGGTATGCGTTATAGATGGAGAATATGCCTGTGATTATTGTTGCTGCGATCAACACCATTGACAAGATTGTCACTTTCATCTGCCGTTTGATGTTTTTATACATGAATATTGTGATGAACAGAAGAGCCGCAACGAGCAGGGCGACTGTAAAAAGTACGGGAGCGTCTTTTGCGTAGACAGCTGTCAACTGGTCGGCGGTGGGTGAATAGGTTGCAAGTGGAGTGCAGCAGAAAATCACCATCATTACAACTGCGAGAAGCAGCATCACTGATTGCCATCTTTGGATTACCATAACGAAATAAACTGATTTTATATGTGATTAATAATATTTGTTCGATTATTTTTTCATGCTGCATATGACTGCGTCGATCATCATTGGCATGGCTGAAACATCGACTCCTGCTTTGGACAGGTGGTCAATGTCGTTGCGGATTGATTCGGAGAGGTGGTCAAGCGATGTGCGTTCGGCAGATAGACGATAGTAATTTATCGCTTCTCCGAGACGACCTCTTGCCCAGGCGAGATGGCCGGAATTAAGCAGGTCGACAGGCGTCGGATCGGAGGCCAAAATGCGGTCGTAGTAGCTTTGGGCGATGTCGTAGTCACGGCAGATAAGCGATGCCCACGCAAGCGGACGCAACGGTTTAATGCTGTCGGGATTCATGAATTCGGCTTTCTGCAAAGGCGCGATCGCAGCCTTGAAGTTGCCGGCAAGGATATAGAGCGAACCTAAGTCGACAGCAATGTCGGGGTTGTCGGGTTGGCGTTTTTCCAAGCGTTGGCATACTGATATGGCAGAGCTGTAGTTGCCGAGCCGCCGGTAGACCGACATCAGTCTTTTGAGGTTCCATATGCTTGCTCCGTCAAGGAGATCGGCTTGTTCGTAGTATGAAGATGCTTGGTCGATGTTTCCAAGTTTTTCGGCACAGTATCCGAGCTTCTGATATCGGGCTGCTTCGGGAGCCGACATTTCGTCGATTTTCGAGAATATGCTGCTTGCGTAGCTGTAGAGCCCAATTTTGAAATAGAATTCGCCGAGCGAAAGCAAAGCTTCTTCGCTGTCGAAGTCTGATGCCAGAAACGGTTGGTCGACAGGATTGGCCACATGACCGAACGGGTTGTAGAAATCGCCCTTCCTGCGGAAGAGGTGGAAAAAGCGGTAGAGGCTATGGATATAGTTGTTTATCTCTGTTTTGCGGTCGACCGGCATTGTGTTACGGTCGGTGGCTGCGAGTATTTCTGAAATCTCATTGCTGTGGCTGTCGAGTTGCGATGCCATTGCCGACCGTTGACTTTCAGGCATCATAGCCATGGATAGAGCCATGGAATATTTGTCGCTGTCGCAAACGAATGGCGCTGCTGCGATTAGAGTTGAAAGTGTCGATTGTCCGTCGGGCGACGACGACAGGGAGCTATGCTCGGGATCAAACGGCATGAACCAATTTGCCGTCTCGTTAAAGAACGGAAATTGTTTGAGCGACGAGAATGTGGTCATGAATACATCGGCACCTTCTTGCTGGAGTTCGCCAAGCTCCTTCAGGTTGTCAATGATATTCTGGTCGGAGAGCATGGCTTTCCATTCCGGATTTATTTCATCGTTCTGGTTGTCAGGATCGACGAATTTAATGTTAGCGTTGTCTGTGAGATTTTCGCCCATCCGTTTGATTTTAGGGAAAATCTCGTCGTTGATTTTTGCCGATATCCTGCGGGTGTCGGTAGTGCGGATAAGTTCTACAATCACACGATGAAGATCGGTGTGCCATTGGGGTAGTTCTTTGGTCGCCTTGAGTCGGTTGATCGTCTCGCGAGACAGCTCGGCGCCCTTATATTTGTCGAGAACGATGGCAATGCCTGTTATGGCTCTGATTGAGATATGGGGTTCGTCGACTTGATATGCGTCGAGCAATAATGCTAATTTGCGATCGTCGAGAAAGTTAAGTAGGCTGAGAGTCAGGGCGCTGACACATAGGGCTCTGGAACGGAACGGAATGGAATCATCTGATATGAACTCAGCTGTAAGCCGTGCGTCATCGACATTCATCGGAAACGATGTCCACAATCGATTGAATATGTCTCTTTCGATCATTTCAGCCCTTAATTTGTCGGATTGAGAAGGGATGGCACCGGTCTGCATGCTGTTGAATGGCGACATGCTGTCGATCGAATTGCGTAATCCTGAAAATAGTCCGGACAGAGTTTCTTCGCGATGAGAATTAACAGATCTCAGAGTGTTATAATATAATGTCGGGGTATCGGTCAGCGACATCTCTCTTATCAATATGTCGCGCAACGTCGAAGCTTCGCGTATTAGGTCGGAATAAACGTTGTCGCGTGACGGATCGTTGACGCCATCAATCATATACTTCAGCATGTAGCTATAGCCCTGCTCGGCTTTTTCGATGCGGTCGGATATGCTCCACGATGATATTGATTTTGCTGCATTATGCAATGTGTCAAATACATCGCTGAGTTGTCGACGTTCGATAAGTTGGTCGATCTTCGTGCTGAACTCTTTAATTTCGTTGGTCGTCATATGATTGTGTTGCGATTAATCTTTTATAAGGAATATAACGCAAATTCTGTGCCAAAGTTGCTGTAAGCTATATGTCGTAAGATGGAAGTTTGTCGGCGATGTGCTTGATGATGAATGACCATGCCTGATCGGAGAAAGCTTCTGCTGGAAGAACCATCTTTTGATCCATTTTATGCCCTAAGACGAGATGTAGTGAGTCTCCGGTTAGCTCTGCCGCCAGTACGGCGTCCCAACATATGGTTTCCCCCGGCAGCGGCTGATGACCGTCGGAAAGCGGGATGTATTCAATCGTCAGGCCTTTCTCTGATACGGAAACTGTCTTTTTCGAAATCGCCCGGATACTGTAGGGCGACATGGCGTAGTTGAACCATACGATGGTCATTGCCATTGGGTAGATTATAAAGATGACAGCCACTCCGACGAAGATAGCCCTTGGGTCGAATGCTGACCATATCGCCACTGCAATCAACGGAGTCACCACGAGCCACCAATGACCGAAAAGCCATGCTCGGACCAAAGATCCGATATGGCTTAACGGTGAGATCGAAAATGGTTGTGAAGTCATTTTTTCAAGTCGTGATGTCAAGTTGCCCTTGGCGTTTGGTCAGGCCGGATAACTCGAGGTTGCAGAGATTGTGATGGCTTTGCGATTAGGCAAATAAACTCATCAATCTCTGTTGACGGGCGCTATTGTGGGTTCGGGTTCTGAAATGATCCCGTCGCGCAACAGCAGAGCGTCGATAGTCGGGTCTTGACCGCGGAAACGTCGGTAGAGTTCAGCCGGATTTTCTGTGCCTCCTCGCGATAACACATTTTTGCGGAATGATTCAGCTGTCTTGCGGTCAAAAATGCCGTTGCGTTTGAACTCGGCGAAAGCATCAGCATCAAGGACTTCTGCCCATTTATAACTGTAGTAGCCTGCTGCATATCCTCCGGCAAAGATATGGCTGAATTGCGGGGAAATTAAAGCCCCTTCCACAGGCTCGAATATTTTTACACTCTCGATGGCTTTGTGCTCGAATTCAACGGCATCGTCGACAGGCGACGAAATCGTATGCCATGCCATGTCAAGATAGCCGAATGCCAACTGTCTCATACATGCGTAAGCGGCTCCATAGCGCGATGCGGCGACGAGTTGGTCCACGAGTTGCTGAGGAATGGCTACGCCGGTAATATAGTGTTTGGCAAAACTGTCGAGGAATTCTTTTTCAGTCAGATAATTTTCATTGAACTGCGACGGTAACTCGACAAAATCGCGGTAGACCGACGTTCCGCTCAACGACGAATATTTGGTGTCGGCAAGCAGTCCGTGGAGCGCATGACCGAATTCGTGTAGAAACGTTTCGACTTCGTATGGCGTCAGCAGTGACGGAGTGTCGGCTGTCGGCTTAGTGAAGTTCATGACAATCGACACATGTGGGCGAGAGTTATCGCCGCCGGCGGTGATATATTGGTCTTTAAAACCAGTCATCCATGCTCCGGGACGCTTTGACGCGCGAGGGAAGAAATCGGTGTATATGACTCCGATATATTTTCCGTTAGCGTCAGAGACTTCGAAGGCTTTTACGTCGGGGTGGTAAACTTCTATGTCTTTGTTCTCTGAAAAATTCAGTCCATATAGTTTTGTAGCAAGACCGAATACACCATCGATGACATTGTTCAGCTCAAAATAGGGACGCATCGCTTCCTCATCGAAGTTGTATTTTTCGGCTTTGAGCTTGTTGGAATAGAATGAATAGTCCCAAGGCATAAGATCTATTTTATGACCTTCGAGAGAGGATGCAAAATCAGTCAGTTCTGCCATTTCCTTTTTTAGAGCCGGAGTGTAGGCCGTACGCAGACGGTCGAGCAGGTCAAACACGGCTGCAGGTTTCTCAGCCATCGTGCGTTGCAATGAATGGTCGGCATAAGTTTTAGACCCGAGCAATTGGGCTATCTGCAAACGAAGTTCTGCGATGCGCTTGATGTTCTCGACATTACTGTATTGTCCTTCGGTGTTTCGGGCCGAGTACATACGGTACATTTTTTCACGCAGGTCTCTTCTGTCGGAATACTTTAGGAAAGCGGTGTAGACAGGTTGGTCGAGAGTGAACAGATATTTGCCGTCATGACCTTTTGCTTTGGCGGCTTCAGCTGCAGCGGTGACCGAGCTTTCAGGAAGTCCTGACAGATCGGATGCGTCAAGCAGTACTTCATAAGTGTTCAGCTCGCGTAATACATTTTGACCGAAAATCGTAGTCAGTTCCGATAACTCTGCACTTAACTTGCGGAATTTCTCACGGTCTTCGCCAACGAGTTTTGCACCTGAAAGAGCAAAAGAATCATATGTATGCTGAAGCAGTGTGACGTCCTCGGCATCAAGTTTGAAGTTATCGCGGTTGTCATATACAGCCTTAACTCGTTGCCACAATCCCTCATTAAGGGTTATTGAAGTTGAATAATCGCTGAGTTTCTGCGATGCACGCATGCTGATCTCCATCATTTCGTCGTCGGAATTTGCCGAGAGTAGGGGATAGAACACATTGAGCACCCTGTTAAGATCAGCCCCGGTCGCCTCAAGAGCTTTTATAGTATTGTCGAATGTCGGATCTTCGGGATTTTCGACAATGGCCTTGATCTCGGAATTGGCAATCTCGATGCCTCGGTCGATGGCCGGTTCCCACATCGAGTTGTCGATCTTAGAAAACGGAACGGTGTTATGGATTGTCGAGTCGAAATTACTTTCGAGAGGGTTATTGGCTGATGCAATGATTGACATAGCAGTAAAGAGTGTAACTATTGTTTTTTTCATATTATATCTATTGGCGGTAATGATGACCGCAGGATTATTTTACAAATTTACGATAAAACCATGATATATGCACATACATAGAATAAAATGCGCAGACTAAATTAGCTTGGATTGACCGGCAACTGGCGAAGAACTGTGAAGTGTCCTGATTTTGGCCCCGGCAGATCTCATTTATTTTGAAAAAAATCACAGCGTGCTAAAGGTCAAATATACATATGATTATATTCGCGAATCCGGCTTGGATAAAGGATTCTTGAAAGAAAAGATCAAAAAAATATCGTCAAAAATTTGCACGGTAAAAAAATAACTGCTAACTTTGCATCGCTTTTGAGGGGAACACGATACCTCAAAGCACAAAACAAAGGAGATTCGCTAGCTCAGCTGGTAGAGCACAACACTTTTAATGTTGGGGTCCT
>CAJUMR010000051.1 GCA_910587475.1 uncultured Muribaculaceae bacterium | reverse complement strand
AGCATCTGACTGTTAATCAGAGGGTCGTTGGTTCGAGTCCATCTTGAAGCGCAACAAAGGCTGTCGAGGATTTATCCGCGGCAGCCTTTGTTGATTCATCACCCCACCACCGGGCCGCCCCGGGCGGTATTTCAGGGGCGCAGCCGCTTGCAAACATGAAATTTATCGTTAATTTTGCCCTGAGCTTATGACTGACGTGATGACACCTGAGCAACGCAGCCGCTGCATGGCAGCTATCAAGGGAAAGGATACAAAGCATGAGTTATTTTTATGAATCTCCACAGTAGAAAAAGTGTCCGCAATGCAGTGAAGGAACAGATGAAAATTGCAAAACAATTAAAAAACAAATAATCCCTATCTTTTCGTTCAATAATATTTTAAAATAAAGCGTAAATTTGCAAAACATACAATTGAATCAATATCATGCATTCCAAACAAACAAGCAGATGCCTTTTCCAGTCGGACTTTAATTCATTTATCGAAGCCGATCCATATTATATACTTGGACGTATTCATGAAGCATTTCATGGACAGACTTTAACCAACACCGACGAAGCATGGTTAGAGGAAATTAATATATTACAGACTGTTCTATCTCCCTGGAAAGAAGAGGAAGCTGAAATAATCTTTGAATACAATATTCCACGTCTTGGCAAACGCATTGATGTAGTATTACTGCTCCGAGGGCTAATCTTTTGTCTTGAATTTAAAATCAACAAAAAGGATATTAGTCAATCTGATATTGAGCAAGTAATGGATTATGCCCTCGACCTAAAAAATTTCCATCGTTTTAGCCATGACCGGATTATTATACCAATTTTGATCCCAACCCGACATAAAACACGTACTACAACTTTTAATCCATCGATATATGATGATGACATTGTAAACCCTCTTACTTCAGGAGCATCAAATCTGCAAGACTTGATTAACTCAGTATTAGTCTTTACTGAAGCTTCTAATCCCGGCACCATCAAAAATTGGGTTATAAGCCCTTACACGCCAACACCCACAATCATTGAAGCAGCTCGATCTCTTTATGAAAATCATTCAGTCGAAGATATCACTCGACATGAAGCAGACAAAGTAACTACTGATGCAACTATTACATACATTATCGATGTTATTAATCGCTCAAAAAGAGACGGAGAAAAGAGCATTTGCTTCGTAACAGGTGTTCCTGGTGCAGGAAAGACATTGGTTGGACTTGATGTAGCCGTCAAACAGTCTTATCAAGAAGATGGGACATTCAACGAAAATGATGGAGCAGTATATCTTTCGGGCAATGGACCTCTTGTAAAGGTGCTCACAGAAGCGCTTGCCAGAGATAATTACAAAAAATGCAAGCTGAAAGGAGAGCGAAAAAAACTCTCGAATTCACGAAGAGAAGTCGAAAAATTCATTCAAATTATCCACCGGTACCGAGATAATATGCTCGCGAAGATTAAAAATCCGGTAGTTGACGGTAAACTTGAAATAGATCCTCAGAAAGCCATAAAACTTAAGCAAAGCGGCTATGGCGAGGTTGAACATGTTGCAATATTCGACGAAGCTCAACGGGCATGGACACATAAACGGATTGCCAACTACTTGAAACGCGGTGGAACCTACGGTAATAAGCTTAAGGTAGCAAACTTTCCTATGTCAGAAGCCGCATTTCTTATTTGGTCTCTCGACCAGAGAGAGGATTGGGCGACTATTGTATGCCTTATCGGAGGGGGCCAGGAAATTAACACCGGAGAAGCAGGTATATCCGAATGGATCGCAGCCCTCAATGAACACTTCCCTCATTGGAAAGTATACATATCTGATAAACTATCCGAACCAGAATATGCAGAAGGTAAGGTAAATGAATTACTTGAGCATAACCCAAATGTTGTATATTCAGACCAACTCCATTTGGGTGTCAGTCTCCGATCTTTCAGAGCGGAAAGACTGTCTGCATTTGTCCACTCTCTACTGTCTTTTAATCCTGATGCAACAGAATTGTATAAAGAAGTCATTGGTCATGGGTACCCGATTGTACTAACACGCAATATGGACAAAGCCAGAGAATGGCTCAGACAACAGGCCAGAGGTACCCAACAAACCGGAGTACTTATATCAAAAGTGTCTGCACGTTTTCAGCCTCTGGCAGTACACGTTCTACCCCAGAACGACGACAACGCCGTACACTGGTTTCTTGAAGATAAAACAGACGTAAGATCATCAAATTATCTCGAAGAAGCGGCGACTGAAATACAAGTACAAGGATTGGAAGTTGATTTTGCATGCGTTCTGTGGGACGCTGATATGCGCTATAATAACGGCTGGTCTTTTTGGAAATTCAAGAATCCATCAAAATGGTTCTATAATAAAACTGGCATTTCGAAATGGATCCCCGAAAACAATGTTGAAAATCAAAAATACATGCTTAATGCATACCGCGTACTACTAACTCGCGCCCGTCAAGGAATGGTAATCTGTATCCCAGAAGGCAACAGTCGAAAAACACCGGAAGGCTTTCTTGAAGATTCAACTCGGCTACCATCTTATTACGATTCTACTTACAAATATTTTAAAGGAATTGGAATAAAGGAAATATAACCGGTTAACTCTGTTTCAATCTATTGTATTCGTTATTTTAAATAAATCAAGTCTATAAATTCGTCATATGGAGTCGGCCGCACGGCGAATGCGATCTGACAGGTCGCAGAGTGCTTCTTTGAGCTGCATTGCCTCGTCGGGAGTAAAACCATCTTCCTTGCCATTGCCGTCGATGCCGTCGAGTTTGTGATAAAGCCAAGAGCTTGATTTTCCGAAATAAGTTTTTGCAATTTCGCTCCATGAGATTGCGACAAGAATGTCAGACATTTTTATCTTTATGTCTGTCATAATTTCTTTTTGCGGCATAATCGTTTTCATAATCGCAGGTGGTTAATGCCCCGCTTGTCGAGGGGGGGGGGGTGTTGGGGTTGTGGATGATCGGTTAGTTTGCCAACCGGGGGTGGCGGGGGGTTAGTTTGGCGAGGGCCCACCAGGCGAGGAGGAAGTAGATGGCTGTGAGGATCCACATGGCGATGAAGGGGTGGGATGATTCGGCGAGTGTGGCGGCGTTGCTGTTGATGCGGATGAATCCTTCAACGCCCCATGTTGCGGGGATGAGGTTGCCGAACCATGTCCAGAGTTCGTTCATAGCGTAGCGTGGCCATGTGAGCCCGGATGTGAAAAGGAATACGACAGATGTGAATACGACGATGATGAATGCCGATTCGCGTTCTTTCATCACGGGAAGGAGTGCCTGTCCGAGGAATGCTGATGCGAGGAGCATGGGGAAGAGGAAGGGCAGATATTGTGTGGCGCTGCCGTAGTGTGGGAGGTTGAACATCTCGGGGATGCATGTGGTGACGTAGATGGTCATGGGGATGTAGAGCACGACATAGCAGAGGGCTTTACCCCAGACTGCTGCTGAGGGAGCTGCACGGTCGATCATCATGGGGTCGTAGCCGCGGTTGCGGGCGCGTCGTTCGCGCGATGTACCGCCGATGAGAGCGATGCCGAGCACCATGCTCTGCTGTAGGATGAGGATGACGATGCCGGGCATGACAAATGAAGCGAAGCCTTGTTCGGGGTCACCGAGAAATGAGTGGTGGCTGTCGATGGGCATTTTGGCG
The DNA here is from genome assembly GCA_910587475.1 of uncultured Muribaculaceae bacterium. Classification (GTDB taxonomy): domain Bacteria; phylum Bacteroidota; class Bacteroidia; order Bacteroidales; family Muribaculaceae; genus CAG-873. The sequence continues at coordinate 10,853 of CAJUMR010000051.1, read as the reverse complement.
ATTCCTGCCGATTCGATGCCGGCAGTGTTGACCCGCCGGAGGGTGATGTCGGCTGTCTGTTTGAGCTGCAGGTCGGTGAGGGCGGCGAGGAGTGCGCGGTAGCGCAGGAGCAGGCTCATGTCGGCATAAAATTCGATTGTGGCCTGTTGTCCGGTAGCGATCTTGGATGCGTAGTCTGACGGTATGCGGAGTATGCCGAATACTTTGCCTTCGTTCATCCATTGTCGAGCTTCGTTGAGATTGGCTGCGTAGCCGACGACGTCGACTGCGGGGGCTGCCGAGGCGTCGCGGACGAACTGCCTTGAGTCGGCCGAACGGTCGTTGTCGATGATGGCAACGGGCACCTGGTCGACGACCTCGGGGTTGTAGATCAGGGTGTAGGTTATGGGATATAGTAACGGTAGGGCGAAGAAGAAGAGCATCACGCCGACATCGTGGCCAACGATCTTGAATTCGTTGCAGAAGACTTCTGTCAGATCGCCAAACCAAACACCTATGTTGTGGAAGATATTTTTCATAATCGGGTAAAATCAGGGAACGTAGACCGGCTGCCGGCATGCTTTGCGGAGTCGGTTGATCAACAGTGAGCACACGAAGGGGAAGACGATCAGGGCGACGAAATACCAGCGGGAGTAGTAGAGCGGGATGCCGTTGAGGGCCTCGTTGATGTAGATGAGGAAGTAGTAGCGGACGGGCATGAGCCAGCTGAACACTCCGATGAAGCCGTACATGCTCTGAACCGGGAATGAGAATCCGACGAAGGAGAAGGAGAGGATGCCGAAGAGCGCGGCGAGGGTCATGGCGAGTCTGGGATTGGGGACTATGGATGCGAACAGCACTCCCATCGCCTGACTTGCGATGAGGAAGAGGACTGTGGCTGCAAACATGGCGAGCATGCTGCCGTTGAGCGGAAAATGGCAATAACAGTAGAGGAGCGAGAGCATGAACATGGCTGCGATGAACCAGATGACAAACTGCGGGATGAGTTTGCCGAGGAGAGCTACCGACATGCGTCCGCGGGCGGTGGCGAGCCATTGGGCGGATGTGCCATATTTTATCTCAGTGGTTATCGAAAATGCGGTGACGAGCATGATCATGAGTGCGAAAAGCCCGGCAATGAACGATGGGGTGAGATAGTAGGAGTAGTTGGTCCAGGGGTTACCGATCGGATGGGTGTCGACGGCGAGCGGCTGGATCAGCGATCCTACTGTCTCGGGGTCTACGCCGGCGCTGATCAGGGTCGAGCGCACCATCGATCCGGTGGTGCCGACTGCAACGGTTTTGAATCCTTTGTAGGCCAATGTGCCGGGGACGAAGTAGGTCATGTTGGTGTAATACTCGAGTGTCGGGGTGCGTCCGCCGAGAGCGTCGCTCTGGAAGTCGGGTGGAATGATGAAGAAGCCGAAAATCTCGCCTCGGCGAGTTGCGGCTATCGCCTGTTCGTAGCTGTCGAGTTTCTGCGTGATGTCGATCAGTTCGGTAGCGTTGATCGATCGCGTCACGGTGCGCGACATCGGAGAATGGTCGAGGTCGACTATCGCCGATGGGATCTTCAGTGGGAGTCCTTCGCCGAGGAGGTCGACAAAAAACAAAGACATCAGCACCGGGACAAGCACCATGGCGAAAAGATAGATTCTTCTCGACGAGAGCCTGCCGACCTCGCGGCGCATCGTTGCTTTCAGACCGATTGACATTGCAGTTTTATTTTACTATTATAATGGTTTGTCAGAAGAAGAAACAATTCACTCATAGATGATCGACATGCCCGGGCGCAGTCCGTCGACATGGGTGGTCGGGCGTGCTTTTATCTCGAATGTGCGGCTGTCCCAGCTACCTGTCGCCTTGGTCGAATGCCATGTGGCATAAGAGCCCATGTCGCGGATATAGTAGATCTCGACTTCGATATCTTTTTTGCCGAGAGCGGGCACCATCACGTTGATTTTCTTGCCCATAGGCAGGTCGTTGAGGAGTTCTTCGCGGACGTTGAATGTGATCCAGCGTTTGTCGTTTCGCAGGAGCGACATGATCGGTGCGCCGAGAGCGACAAGTTCGCCTTCCTGAGGATATACCTGGTCGATAGTTCCGTCGAACGGGGCGGTCAGATAGCTGTCTTCGAGCACAGCCTGAACCTGAGCGACACCTCCGCCTGCAGCTGAAACGAGAGCAGCGGTCGACTCCTTGTCTTCCTGTTGGGCACCGGCCTTAGCGAGGGAGTATTGGCTTTCGGCCGCACCTTTGGCGGCTACAGCGGCGTCGTAAGCGGCTTTGGCTTCGTCGCGCTTCTGCTCTGACATGACGCCTTCTTTATAAAGGTTGTCGATGCGGCGATATGTCTTTTCGGTGATGGTCACTGCGGCTTCGGCCTGGCTGAGCAGGTCGCGGGCGGCATTGATGATCTGCGAACGTGTGCCGGCATCGACCTTCCGGTTCTGAGCCTTAGCCACGTTCTCCAGCGCCTCGGCCTGTGTGAGCTGAGCGTCGACGAGCGACGAGTGGATGTGGACGAGAGTGTCGCCTGCATGGACTGTGTCACCCTCTTCGACGAAAAACTCGACAACGCGTCCGGGCAGCTTGCCTGAGATCCTGACTGTTGTCCCCTCGACCTGCCCTTCGATGATGTCGGAAGGCTTATTCATGAACACGAAGCCGATCACTGCGATTACGGCGACTACGCCCAGAACGATTGCCATGGTGAGCAAAAGTGAGCGTTCGGCTTTCTTTTCGTTAGATGTAATATCGTTAGTTGCCATTTTAAATAGGTGTTAGAGCTTAATTCAAATCGGGTTGGGTGTATTGATACTGCAAAGTTCCGAGGGCTTTGCTCAGGTAGGTGTTGCAGAGCTGTACGTCGATCATAGCGTCGATCTGCTCGGAGTGGGCTTTCAGCCATGCGGTCTGCGCTTCCATGACATTGTCGGTTGTGGCGATGCCTTCGCGGAAGGCGAGATCGGCAGTGCGCAGATTGTCGTCGGCTTTAGCGAGATTGGTCGATGTCATGGAGTAGGTTTTCCGGGCTTCCTGGGCTTTGAACGAAGCTTGGTTGACCTGCAGGTCGACCATGTCGCGAGCGTCGCTCAAGCGGAGTTTCATGATGGTTTCCTCGCTCTTGGCAGCGCGGTATTTGTTGTAGTTCCCACCCCAGTGCCAGATGGGAATCGACACAGTTGCACCGACCGAGAACGCTCCGTTGAAGTTTTTGGAGAAGCCGTTGAACATGTTGGGATTGGAGAAGCCGTAGGCACCGATCAACGCAACTTTGGGCAACATGTCAGACATTGCGACTTTTTTCTGTTGTCCGGCGATGTTGACTCCGATCTCGAGAGCTCTGAGATCGGGACGGCGGCTGTATACCTCTTCCATGTCGTAGGAGCGGGCGATGTCGGCGGTCACGGTGGCGTCGTCAATGTCTTCATCGGCGAGTGTGAACACGGTGTTGACCGGCAGACCGCACACCTGTGCAAGCGCCATCCGTGCAAGCGACAGTCCGTTGTCGACCTTTACGAGATCGACCTGCGCCGAATTGAGCTTGACGTCGACGCTGAGCAGATCGCTGCGAGTGGCTACACCCTGGTCGACCATGAGGCTGACATTGTGCTGAAGGGTGTCGAGCAGATTGACAAAGCTCTTTGCGAGTTTCTGCTTGGCTTTGAGCGACACAACCATCCAGTAGGCTGCGTCGACAGCATAGACGACGTTTTCGGCCTCGCTGTTGTTGAGTTGCTCGGCAAGATGCTCGGCATAGCGTGTGATCTTGTTCATGGCCACGATCTTTCCTCCCATAAACAGAGGCTGAGTCAATGTTACGGCCCCGAAAAATACGTTGTGGATATCGTAGGTCATCGCGTCTTTCGGGAGATAGGCAACGTCCTTGGGAATGTACTGTCCGTCGGGTCCTTTGACTGGCATTCCTGTCTCGGGATTTGTGACGAGCGAGAACTCATAGGTACCTTTCGCCGGATCGAATGTCTTTATGGGCAAGTACTGATCGTGGGAAAAAATCGAGATATCTTTCTGGTTGTAAGCATATCCGCCGTTGAAGTCAAGAGCCGGCAAGTATGCGGCAAATGCTTCGCGGTTCTGATAATGGGCGGTTTTGATCGACTGCCTCGACATCATCAGTTGTTTGTTGCTTGACAAGGCCATTGAACGGCATGAATCGAGCGACACAGTTCCCGAGGGAATCTGCGCACCAGCTGCAATCGATATGCTCAAAAAGGCCAAAATGCTTTGTAGCCTCATAATCTATAATTGAAACACGTTTAACATAAGGCGAGAACAGGCTGCATCTGTTTCGCACTGCAAATATAACACGAATTAACTAAAAAATGTTGACTATTCCCTAAAAAGACAAGAATCAAGCAAAAACGGCTCACCAATTCAAACATGTCGTTTACCATTTTTCCCATAAAATACAAAATACACACTCAAATTGTTTTGAAATACGACATAATTATATACCTTTGCGGCGTAGATGAGCAGCATATCGCCACAACGACAGACCGCAGCCTGAAAACATTTCAATAATCCTATATGAAGCTAATAAAATTCCTATCCACGATCGCATTTATCGCCGCCGGCCCGACAGCCTACGGACAGCTTGCGATCTTCCCCAGCATCGGATCTGCCGTTGCAGCGCAGCAACGTGCACCTCGGTCAGACGAGCGACGCACAATCGTCGACGAAAATTTCTCGAAGCTCACAGCCGGCTCCGAAGAAGCGCCCGACGGCACCAACATCGCCGATCTCCGCAGCGGAGCGATCGACGCCAAGTACACCACGGCCCCAGGTTGGAGCGGTGCGGCGATTTATCAGGCCGGCGGAGTGTGTCTGATCTCCACAGGCATGTACTACGGCGACAACGGCCCGTATGAGGACACGGGCTTCCTGCGAACTCCGATAGGCGACTACGCCGGAGATCTGAAAGTGACCTTCCGCGCACGCCTGCTCGACGACAGTACAGAGTCAGACGTGATGGCCGTAATCATCAACAGCACATCGGGACGCCTCGAAGCCCGCACTATCACCGTCGGCAACCAATGGCAGGAGTTCTCGGCCGAGTTCACCGAAGGACTGTTCAGCGGCTGTCTGGTGGAGTTCTCGATGCTCAAGGAAAAGGTGCTGATCGATGACATCCGCATCACCTCTGTCCAGACATCGATCCCGGCTCCGGAAGTCCTCCCAGCCAGCGATTTCACTTCCGACGGCTTCACCGCCAACTGGCTGCCGTCGGTCGAAGCCGACAGCTACAGCGTGACGATCTACGAACGCGACGTGAAGTCGGCCACGTCCTATGTCGACTTCGAAGATCTCAACCTTACCGACGACGGGAAGCACATCGACCCGTCTAACCCCGGATTTCCGGAAGGATGGACGTTCGGCTACGGCAACTACAGCGGCAAACATGTGTCGGATCAAGGCTATGAAGGCTCACAAGGCATAGTGTTCGCAGCCAAAGGCGACGGCTTCATCACGCCCGAATACGATCGCCCGATCCGCGACTTCTCGTTCTTTGCGGCTCACCCGAGCGGCTCGGCCTGCTTCAGCCAGATTCGTTTCGCCTGTCTGGTCGGTGACAGCTGGACGGCTCTCGGCAATATCGACATCGAACGAATATCGAAAGACGGCGATATCATCGACTTGTCGTCGAAGCTCCCCGACGGAGTAAGACAGATACAGATGACATTCAACCAGAACCTCTCGAACGACGTTGGCGTAAACATCAGCATTGTGGTCGACCATATCAAAGTGATGACCGAGCCTTCATCGACAGCCGTGATCAACGACATCAACGCAAAGGGCACCTCGGCCAAGATCAGCGGACTCGACGCTGAAACCGACTACTCATATACCGTCAAAGCATTGAACGACAAGTTCACCTCGGCTCCATCCCGCGAGATAATGGCCGCCGGCCTTGCGTCACCTACCCTTCTGCCCGCAAGCGAAGTCGGCGAAACAGGGTTCACCGCATCATGGCAACCTGTGGCCAAAGCCGAAGGCTACATGGTGAGCAATTACAAGGTGTACACTGCGCCAGAAGACGAGCAAGTCATCCTATTATATGAGAATTTCGACAAAGTGACGCAGGGAACACTCTCCAATCCCTATGGACTCTACAATTCCTACCGACCATCGTCGCTCGACCAGTACACGATCACTCCCGGCTGGCTCGGTCTGAGCACTTATCTTGTGAAAGGTATGCTCGGCACACGGTCGTTCTTCACCGCACAAGGCTCGATACAGACTCCGCCGATGAACCTGAGCGGCGACGACGGCAGATTCTCGGTCAAACTGTCTATCGTCGGTGACACCGATGCCGTCGGTGACTCACTCGTAGTTCAGGCCGGTGCAAGAGTATTCAAACGCCAATTGATCAGCGCTCACAGCAAACCGATCGAAATGACATTTGACTTCGACTGCGGCGAACAAGCCATGCCTTTACTGATCTACAGCTATGGAGGTAAGCCGTTCTATATCGACGAAATGGCCGTGACACAGAATTTCAAGAAAGGTCAGCAATCATTCACCGAACTTGAAACCAAAGCCATAGGCGGCAACAGTTCCTCGTCGGCAACATTCAGCCACGCGGCAGCCGACGCCAACGAAAGCTTCGCCTACAGAGTGTTTGCCTACCGTGATTTCTACGGCTCACGCGTCTACTCAGTCTCTGACGTAGCGATGCATGTCGGCGGATCGGCCGGCATCGACGACGTTGCCAGCGACGACAGCCACATTACGGTCTCGACCGAAGGACTTGAGCTGACCATAGTGACATCAGAACGCGAACACATCGAAGTGTTCGGCGTCAACGGCCAGAAAATCGCCGGACGCGATCTGGCACCCGGCACTACATCGATCAGTCTGCCGTCAGCAGGCCTATATCTTGTCGTGAGCCGATCGGGCTTCACACGTAAAATACTGGTAAATTAAGCATTACCACAGCGAAACAGCATCCCAGCTATTATCCCTGTATATCCGAAGCCGGCGACAACGCGAAAGCATGTCGCCGACTTTTTTCCATTCAAAAGCTATTTTTATTGGAAATTTGCTTGCAAACAACATTTTTTAAGTTAACTTTGCGAGTAAATTCTTAACACATTATGTCTATGAACAGATTTATTACTTTTGTCACAGCCGCCACAGTGGCAGCAGCGGGCGTCTATGCATCAACAACCGAACCGGCGCCTATCTTGAAAAAGATGAACACATCCGAACTGGCATTGGCATGTCAAGCTTCTTCCCCATCAAAGATCCCCTCAGACCTCGGAGGCAATTTCAGCACATGGGAACCCCTCGGCACCGGAACGTTCAACGCCGAAAGCGGGCTCATCAATCCATGTCCGGTGACCGTGTATTACTGCACGACCGATCCAACGGGCATGGGTGTTGACTCATGGTGTATCGAAGGAATATTCGAACAATCGATCAGAATCGCAGGCATGCCTTTTATCGACTACTACAACATAAGCAATTTCAACACCGGCCTGACTTATAAAGGCAAACCCGTGATGGTCGACGAACTCACGAAATACTACAACATAGGCATCGAGACAATGGTCTATCCCGAGGCAGGTAAAATCGAAATGGCCATGCTCTATTATGTCGATGATCCGAGCGTGGTTGACAACGTGATCGCTTACGGCATCGAGACCATTCAGCTCGACGGCGACTACAAGGACTACAACGTCGACATGTCGGTTGCCGGCGAAACCACCGACGGCGAATCGCTGAAAATCGATCTATCGTTTGCCGACGCAACCAATGTGAAGACCTCGATGTTTGTCAAACCGCTCGGATATGACCCGGCCGATGACGATGAGTTCACGGATCTTGTGGCTCAAGTCCGCGCAGATCAGAGCCTCGAAGCCGCAGACGGTCCGGGCAGTGTGCGCCTGCCTCTCGACGCCACAGGCACATACGTGGTTGTCACGACCTACGACACCGATGAAGAATCAGCCAGCAACTACAAAGTGGCCACCTACGACTACGAGGCAGAATGGTCGGACTGGGGCACAGCCGAATACACCGATGACTATCTGTCGTCATATTACACCGATTTCCCGATCAACACTGCAAGCGGCATCAGAGTGCAACGTCATGCAAGCGAACAGCGCTACCGCATGGTCAATCCCTATACGACCGACGACACATGGACATCGGTATGGTCGCGCCTGCAACCTGCCGACGCAGAAGTTAATTCCTACATGGAAATCAACGCCGTCACTCCAGAGCACACCTATATAGTGATCGCTCCCTCCGATATCACCGACGGCGACGGCATACGTCTGGTGATGGGCAGCGCGGCCCACTACAACATCATCAACGGCCGCACCGAAGAATCAATCACCGAAAAAGGCTACTGGGGAACAACAACCTACAGCGACAATGACCACACTGTGTCTGTGTCGTTCCCGAGAATGGCACTCATGATGCGCCAGATCACCTCAGAATATCCTCTTTTCGCCGGCTTTAACGACGCATTTGCCCTCGTGATGAAATCGTCGGACGTTTCGGGCATCGCAGACATCGCCGTCGACAATAGCGAAGAACAGGCAAGCTACTATGATCTTCAGGGCCGTCAGATCGACAAGCCCTCCAGCGCAGGCATCTATATCAAGCGCCAAGGCTCGAAGACTGAAAAAGTAATCCTCAAATAATCAAGCCCACTGATCCATCAAAGGCCAAAAGCGCTACAAACTACGCTTTTGGCCTTTATCATATCATCAACGGAGACATCGGGAAACGCGCGAGCTAACACCTGCAATCTTTTTTTGTTAATCAACACATTTATAGTATATTTGCAAAAAAGCACTTCAACACACAGCATTTCATGAAATTCGACAGCCTAAAAATCACGATTTCAGCAATCGCCCTCCCTCTTGTCATAAGCTGCAACAGCAAGCATAACACCTCGGTTGAGACCGACACAACCATTGCGGATACAGCCGCTGCAAGACTTGCATCTCCGGCAATTGCGCCCGTCGTCGTGTCGCGGCCCGATTTCAAGCTGAAGCTCAATCGAGAGAAACCCACATATGCCCCGTTAACTTACACACTCCATAGCCTTATGGGCCTTGATGCAAAAAAGGATTATAAGTTCATATGCCGAGAAGATCCTTTCGCACGAAACGGTTATGATGTATATTTCATCAACAATCAAATGATTGAATGCCGCCATGAGGTATCAAACGACTCGACCGACTTTGTTATCACATCTCACCGGGATAATGAGACCGACACCATATATTATGAACGCGGCTACCGCAATTATTTAATCGTCCATGAAAGCGGTCGTAAATCGCCGGCCGACACCGTAGAAATATCCCGAGATCTAATATTCAGAGCCGAGCCCGAAGAATTCAACAAAGAAAAATACTTCGGACACCGCTATAGTCTCGGTTCACTGGAACTTTACCGTGTGACAGGAGACACTATAGATTTCCATATCGGTTACTATCAATACGACTCCGATTTCGGAGATCTATATACATATCGGCTTACCAGAGACAAAGATTCGCTGTTTATCGACTATGAGTATTATAGAATATTCGGCAACGCGCCGTTTGGAATAGAAGCCGAAGAATAACCGGCGGCGCAAAATGCTCGTTGATATTTTTTGATGAGGCATAAATGAAATCATCAAACTATTTGTGAATAAGAAAATTATTCGTATCTTTGCGGCAGAAAAAAGGACCTCGTCAAACAGGCCCACAGATTAACTAACCCTATTTATTAACTTAATTAAATGACTGAATTACAAAATTCACCCCTCGCAGACTTCGATTGGGAAGCCTACGAAAACGGCGAAACCGCCGGAGAGAAGACTCGTGAAGAGCTTACCAAGACTTACGATGAATCTCTCAACACCGTCAAAGACAAAGACGTAATCGAAGGTACCATCATCGCCCTCAACAAGCGCGAAGCAGTGGTTAACATCGGCTACAAGAGCGACGGTATCATCCCGATGAACGAATTCCGCTACAATCCCGAAATCAAAGTCGGTGACATCGTGGAAGTATTCATCGAAAACCAGGAAGACAAGAAAGGCCAGCTTATCCTGTCTCACAAGAAAGCTCGTGCATCGCGCTCATGGGAACGCATCAACGCAGCTCTCGAAAACGACGAAATCATCAAGGGTTACATCAAGTGCCGCACCAAAGGCGGCATGATCGTCGATGTATTCGGCATCGAGGCATTCCTGCCCGGCTCACAGATCGACGTTAAGCCCATCCGCGACTACGATCTCTTCGTTGGCAAGACCATGGAATTCAAGGTTGTCAAGATCAACGAAGAATTCAAGAACGTTGTTGTATCGCACAAAGCACTCATCGAAGCAGAACTCGAGCAGCAGAAGCGCGAGATCATCTCGAAACTCGAAAAGGGTCAGGTGCTCGAAGGTACAGTCAAGAACATCACCGCATACGGTGTATTCATCGACCTCGGCGGTGTCGACGGTCTTATCCACATCACAGACCTCTCATGGGGCCGCGTCAACCACCCGAGCGAAGTTGTCGAACTCGACCAGAAGCTCAACGTCGTTATCCTTGACTTCGACGACGAAAAGAAGCGCATCGCCCTCGGTCTCAAGCAGCTCCAGCCCCATCCCTGGGATGCCCTCAACCCCGACCTCAAAGTCGGCGACAAAGTCACAGGCAAAGTTGTTGTCATGGCAGACTACGGCGCATTCCTCGAAATCGCTCCGGGCGTAGAAGGTCTCATCCACGTAAGCGAAATGTCGTGGTCACAGCACCTCCGCAGCGCACAGGATTTCATGAAGGTTGGCGACGAAGTAGAAGCCGTTGTCCTCACCCTCGACCGCGAAGACCGCAAGATGAGCCTCGGCATCAAGCAGCTCA
>CAJUMR010000050.1 GCA_910587475.1 uncultured Muribaculaceae bacterium | reverse complement strand
CTCGACCCACTGATTAAGAGTCAGTTGCTCTACCAACTGAGCTACGGAGTCATTCAACTGTTATTTATGTTTGCATCAGTGATGCGTTGTTCTCAATTGCGGTGCAAAGTTAGGTGTTTTTTTTTATATGGCAAACATTTTTGCCGTTTTTTTTACATCTTCAATGATATTTTTTTTGTCATTTCGGTTCTACGATCGAGCCAATCACAAGACAATCAATCGCATAAACATTCAATGTCTGATCCGGCGCAATGATGCGCGGGTCGACACTATCATGCGGCGCCATGCGTTGCGCATACGGCTCCAGAGCGGCGATGGCATCGATGCGATGCCGGTCGACAGCGGGTCGACGAATGATGTGAGCGACGGACCTTCGCCGAACTGCTCGGGATAGACGATGAGCAGATTGTTGCTTGCGAAATAGCGTTGCAGAAACGATGGCATTTCGGCCATCGACGATGTATAGGAGACCGAATTGGCTCGCGCGCCTATTATCACAAACAGGTCGTCGTCAGAGATCTTATTGGCCAGCAGCACATAGTCGCCGTCGGCTTCGAGGGTGTCGAACTCGCACCTTATGCCGTAGTTTTCTCTATAGATGACGCCTCTTATCAATGGTTGGGCGTCGGCACAGCAACAGAAGATTATGCGGCATCCGAGTTGACGGGTGAGGCGCGCAAGGCCTCTGACCCAACGACTGAACCCGGTTTCGAACTGTGCGTGGTAAGGCACCCATACAACGATGCGTGTCACCGTGTTGAGCGGAATAAAGCACCGGCTGATCAAAATCATTTTATTGGTCGAACGCAACAGTTTTTCGACTTTGTTGCCGAAGAACGTGTCGATGACTCCCGCGCGCCTGTGCATGCCGAGTATCACTTCGGTTATGTCGCGCTCTTCGATGGCGTTGAGAACTCCGGTGACGGTGTTGAGGTCATAGCGTTCGAGTGTCTCGATTTTGACGTCGGCTGCAGCTCCGGTCTTCATGGCAGCGTCGAGCGATGCACGCGCGAGGTTGCGTGCGGCTTTCGAGTTGTCGTCGCGGACATGCAGCGCAAACATGCTGTGGCGCCCCCTGTCGTTGCGCATCAGCACGGCAAGATCGACAAGCTGACTGGCGCTTTCGGGATTAGCCACCGGGATGAGGGTGTTGTTGACCCTGGTTTGTCTTATCACTCCGTCCTCTTCCTCGGCGGCGAGCAGTTTCAGTTTGAGTTTAGGGGCATTTGCGGCGGTGATTATCGGGGCGAGAGCACAGGTGACGAGGATCACGAGCACCGTGCTGTTGAGGATGCGGGTGTCGAGCATTCCGAGATTGTAGCCCAGAGTCACCACAGCAAGAGCCACGGCCGTATGGGCTGCCGTGAGGCCGAACATCACGCCCTCGCTGCTTGCGTCAAGACGGTTGATGCGGCAGGCTATAAAGGCGGGCAACCATTTGCTGACGATGGCAACCACAAGCATTATGCCGGCCACGGCGAGAGTGTCGACGTTGGCGATCACCCTTACATTGATCATCATGCCGACGCTTATAAGGAAATAGGGGATGAACAGCGCGTTGCCGACAAATTCTATCGACCCCATCAGCGACGAGGCCGGCGGCACATAGCGGTTGAGCAGCAGACCGGCAAAGAACGCTCCGAGCACAGGTTCAAGACCGATGAGCTGGGCGGTCCAGGCCGCAAAAAACACCATCGCGAGGATGAACACATACTGCGTCACCTTGTCATTGTGGCTCTTGAAAAAGCGGCGCGTGACTCGGGGATAGATATAGAGCAACGCCACACACCACGCCGCAAGTTTGGCTATCAGGATGATCTGGGCGAGAAGGTCAAACGATCCTTCGCGCTTGACATTGACCGTCGCCGCGAGCACAAGAAGGGCGCCGATCACGGCTATGATGGTTCCGACGATAGCGATCAGCACAGCCGGCGCCTTGGTTATGCCGAAACGGGCAGCCACCGGATAGGAGATCAACGTGTGCGACGCATACATGGCGCCGAGCAACAGCGACGTAAGCCAGTCGAGCTGAAGCAGCCACACGCTCGTCAGCACACCGATGACCAACGGCAGGAAGAGGGTCAGCAATCCGAAGAGCAGCCCCTTGTGCATGTTGAGCCGGAGATGATACATGTCGATCTCCAGACCGGCCAGAAACATGAGGTAGAGCAGCCCGACCTGACCGAAGATCGCAAAGCTCGAATCGTTGTCGAGTATGTTGAAACCATAGGGACCGATCACAATGCCGGCCACGATCATGCCTATGATGTGAGGGACTTTGAGCTTGTTGAATATCAATGGTGTGAACAATATGATCACCAACACGATGAAGAAAATCTGCACCGGTTGTGTCACCAACGGAGATGAGTTGAGCAGCACCATCGATTCTCTTAATTCAGCGGTTGAAATAACCCTTGGCAAACATGTGCTGCGCGATCTGCACGGCGTTCAGGGCAGCACCCTTGCGTATCTGATCACTGACTGTCCAGAACGTAAGACCGCGGTCATTCGAGATGTCGCGGCGCACCCTGCCGACATAGACCGGATCGCAGTCGGCCGCGAACAGAGGCATCGGATACTGCTTTTGCTGCGGATTGTCGATCAGCACCACTCCCGGAGCGGAAGCAAACGCATTGCGGGCCGCATCGACTGTCACCGGTTCTTCGGTTTCGACCCATATGGCCTCACTGTGGGCGCGGAGGACGGGCACTCTGACACACGTTGCGCTGACCTCGATCTCAGGAGAGTGCATTATCTTGCGAGTCTCGAAGAACATCTTCATTTCCTCCTTGGTATAATCATTGTCCTGGAACACGTCGATATGGGGAATGACATTGTAGGCCAGCTGATAGGCAAACTTTTCGACCACTGGCTGACGGCCCTCCGAAATGGCCCGCGACTGCTCTTCGAGCTCGGCCATCGCCGACGCTCCCGCACCACTTGCAGCCTGATATGTCGCCACATGCACCCGCTTGATACGCGACAGACGGTCGATCGGAGCAAGCGCCACGACCATCTGGATCGTCGTGCAGTTAGGATTGGCTATTATTCGGCGCGGCGCCGTGAGCGCATCGTCGCCATTGACTTCCGGTACTACCAGAGGCACATCGTCGTCCATGCGGAATGCACTCGAATTGTCGATCATCACCGCTCCATAGCGGGTGATCGTGTCGGCATAGCGTTTCGACGTGTCGCCGCCGGCCGATACGAATGCCACATCAATCGTCTTGAACGCATCGTTATCGCAAAGCTCTTCAACGATATAATCCTTTCCCTTAAATGAATAACTGCGGCCTGCGCTGCGAGCCGAGCCGAAAAGTCTCAATTCATCGACGGGAAAATTCTGCTGTTCGAGCACTTTCAGAAATTCTTGGCCGACAGCTCCACTTGCACCGACAATTGCAACGTTCATTCTTCTATTACTTTCGTTTATGTTAATGATTACGTAATGGTGCTGCAAAATTAATAAATTAAAACGAATAATGCGTCAAAATGACGCATTATATAAGGCGCGGTTTCAAAAACCGCATCTAAGACACAACGCTTTGACGGCACAGCGGCTAACGGCAGCTCACATTGCCGCTCGACTCCTCGATGATCTGGCCGCATGATTCAGCCGAACATTCGATACTGGCTGCCGAAGTCGCCTTTGCATGGTTCAGACTTACGACCATAAGCCCTTTGGCTTCAATGCTCGCAGCCGACGACGCATCAAACGATGCGCGCGAAGCCTCTCCGCTCAGACGGATTGTCGACGCACTCGACGCATCGGCGGCAACCTCTTCGCAACGGATGCCGGCTACCACGATCTTCGAGGAACTCGACGCATCGGCTTCCAACGTCGCGGCCGACAGGCCATCCAATCTGACTCTGGCCGACGACGAGGCATCGATCTCGACTTTAGCAGCCTGCAGACCTTTTATATCGACCTCGGCCGACGACGAAGCGTCGATGGTGAGGCCGCCGGTCTGCACAAGACCTTGTGTTATTCCGAAATACGACGACGATGACACATCGACTCCTTTGAGCGACGGCGAAACGACCGACACCGTGACCGAACAATCGCCATCGATCGTCACGCCATGCTTGAATTCGGCCTCAAGCTGGCCATCGCCCACACCGATATTCAACAGATCGACCAGATTGTCGGGACACTCCACCGTCACTTTTGTTTCACTACCCTGAGTGTATACAACCTGTATCGACGATGATGCACTGATAAAAGAGATATCATCAGCCTCGACTTCATACGAAACCATATCCTTGCTCGGCACCACGCTATTGCGGTTCATCACACAAGAGCCGCACACGATCGACAGGCTCAACATTGTTGATAACAGAAATTTCTTTTTCATAATGATCTTGATTGTTTACTATAATGACACTTCCGACTACTTTTTGTGACACGCTTGCTCCGATTTTTTTCATCCGGGGAAATGTTAAAACCGCCAACAAGCTGAAAATGCAGGCAATCCGATTGAACCCGTTTGTAACTTTGCGCCACAAACGATCAACTGTAATACACCCTCCACACTATGATTCAACTATCTATCAAACTGCGCACCTCGGTCTCCGTCGCCGGAGCCGGCATCGCCGCATTTGTCGGGCCGGTCGTGCCTTACGGCGCACTATGCACGGCGATGGTCATCGCCGATCTTATCTCGGCCCGCATGCTCGCCCACAGGGTCAAACGCCGCCACCCCGGTTCTACGACAAACGAAGCCACAAAACTGTCGTCGCGACGGCTCGGCGACGCTATCGTATCGCTCATTAAAATCTACGTGCTCCTGCTCCTGTCTCACGGCATCGACTGCGTCATCGTCGGCGACAGCGCCCAAGTGAGCATTCTGAAATTTGCTTCCGCACTCGTCTGCTTCTGGCAGTTATGGTCGATACTCGAAAACGAAGCCTCTTCCAACGACGCCCTATGGGCAAGGATAGCCCAGCGCATCCTCGTCGACAAAACCGAACGCCACCTCGGCATAGACCTCTCTGAAGTGAAAAAGCAAAACCAACCGCCGTCCGACTGAAAAAATCATGCGGGGGAACACCGGATGAAAGTGTTCCCCCGCATTTTTAACTATAGAGCGGCAAACGAGGCTCGAACTCGCGACCCTCAGCTTGGGAAGCTGATGCTCTACCAACTGAGCTACTGCCGCATAATCCTGAAAAGGCTTTACTAATAACATTGCAAAGGTAATGATTTTTTCAAACATGGCAACTGCTCAAGCTCTCAAATATTGTTTTTCACGAAATAATCACGTACTTTTGCATCAATTTAATCAACTAATATAACTCATCATGATCAACAGAAAAATCGAAGACGCGCTCAACGCGCAAATCAACGCCGAATATTGGTCGGCATATCTCTATCTCTCTATGGCCATGCAGTTTGAAGCCGATGGCCGCTCAGGCATCGCCAACTGGTTCCGCATTCAGTTCAAGGAAGAGCAGGCTCACGCCGAGATCTTCATCAACTACCTCGTTCAACGCGGCGGACGCGTAGTGCTCAAAGCGATCGACGCCGTGCCGACCGAATGGGCTTCGCCTCTCGCTGCATTTGAAGACACTCTCGCCCACGAAGAAAAAGTGACCGCTCTCATCAACAACCTCTATGCTCTCGCCGAAGCCGAACACGACTACGCTACAAGAGGCAAACTCGACTGGTTCATCTCCGAACAGGTTGAGGAAGAAGACACCGCCAAAAACCTCATCGACCGCCTCAAACTGATCGGTAGCGACGGTCTCGCCCTCTACATGCTCGACCAGGAGCTGGCTCAGAGAGTTTACAATGTTCCGGCTCCTCTCAACCAGGAATAACCCCCAAACGCGATCACCGACATTATCATGAACCGTTTACGCTCATTGCTGACAGTTGTCGCCGCCATTGCGGCGATAACTGCCGGCAACTTTCTTTCATCGTGTGCCCGCGAAGGCAACGTCAACGTCGAGCCGTCGAACCCCGACATTCTCTACATGGGGCGCATACATTGGTCTGACTCAATGACCGCCGAATTCAACTACCCCGGCGTAACTGCCATGCTGAACTTCAACGGCACCGGCCTTTCAATGTCGGCAAAGCCCGGCAGCGGACAATTCATGGTTGAAATTGACCATAACGACGCCTTCAAAATCAATTTCACCGACTCCGTGTCGTCGATCATCCTCGCCGATTCGCTCGCTGTCGGCGAACACTCGGCCAGAATAACCTACGCTATCGAAGGCCACGAAAAGAAGCCGGCGATCTTCGGCTACGAAATTTTCGGTCCCGATGCCAAGCTGCTTCCCGCGCCGCAACGCCCAGATCTGAAGATCGAATTCATCGGCAACTCCATCACTTGCGGCTACGGCACTGAAGCCGACAGCGGACAGGTGCACTTCAGCTACGATAACGAGAACCACACTCTCAGCTATGCCTATCTTACGGCCAGAGCTCTCGACGCCGACTTCAACGTCGTAGCCAAATCTGGCATCGGCGTTTACCGCAGCTACGGAGGTCCGATCGAAGGCACTCCCGGCAACCGCATGCCCGACCTCTACGACCGCACGCTCTTCTACACTCCCGATTACGAATGGGATCACTCATCATTCGATCCCGACATAATCACGATCAATCTCGGCACCAACGACACTTCGCTCGAGATGTTTGATGTCGATCTGTTTGAAGCCAAATACAACGAATTTCTCGACCATCTGCGCGACATCCACCCCAATTCGAAGATCGTGGTGCTCAACGGTCCGATGCTCAACGGAGAGTATCTCGACATCATGAAAGGCGCGCTCGACCGAGTTGCCCAAGGTCGCGAGAACGTCTACAGATTTGACTTCTCACCGTGCACAGGCGAGCTCGGCTATGGAGCTGACTTCCATCCCTCGAGAGCTCAGTCTGTCAAGACAGCCACCGAGCTGATCGAATACCTTCAGACAATACTCTGACCCCACCCTCCCCCACCCGCTCTGCTCTGGTCAGTGCAGAGACAACATAAGCCCGGACGCAGCATTGCATCCGGGCTTATGTTGTCTATATCAGTAATTTCGGTTTAGAACATCTTGAGCGCCATGTCTGTGAGCCAGATCCATAGCGGGCAGAACCCGACAAAGAGGATCACACTCAGGGTCAGCGACGAAGTGCCCGTGGCGACATAGGTGTCATATTCATCAGCGATGATGATGCCTGAGAATGCAGGCGGCAGAGCAGCTGCCACAACCAGCATCTTGAGGTTGAATGCATCCATGCCCCAGATCATGCCGAGCACAAGGATCACAAGCGGCATCAGCACCATTTTCATTATCGAACCGAGCACAACCTGCCAGTTGAACGTGAACTTGATGGCCGACAGTGTAATACCGGCTGAGAACACAGCCAGCGATGCGTTAGCCTTGGCGATAAGGTTGAACGAAGGGCTCAACCAGTCAGGCCAATGCACTCCGCAGAGGACGAGCACCACGGCGAGAATCGGGCCCCACGCAACCGGCTGCTCGAGAGCGTGGATCACCGGTTGCCACGCACTCGTCTTCTTGGCTGTGCCTGCTTGCTGCTTCTCTAGCGACGCGTTCATCAGCGACAGCCCGACAGGGATGCCGACAGCATTGACGACAATGCCGACGATCGCAACGACAAGAGCCACTGCAGGAGTGGTGCCGAAGATCGGTTCGAGCACGGCAAACCCAAGGAAGCCGATTGTCGGCGAACCGCTGATCAGCGCCGACACGGCGGCATCAGCTCCGGTGTTCTTTTTAAAACAATAACGAAAGACGAAATAAACCAACATGAAACATCCCATTATGCCGACAAGCGACACGAGCGTAAGTCTCAAATCTTTGGCAAGATCCTCGCGGCTCGCCTGAACGATCGACACAAACAGTGCGGCAGGCAACGCGTAGTCAAGGACCACCTTGTTGAATTTTTTCGCATCATCTCCGCTAAATATTCCCTTTTTTCCCGAGATGAAGCCGGCAAGCATCACCACGACGATCGGGACAATCGCATATAAAATAATATGTAGCATGTGAATAGCGATTTAATTAGTGAAACGTTTTTTTATCTTTGTAAATCAATTGATCAGACAGTGTAATCGATCAGAGGTGCCGGATTGAGATAGCCGATGTGACCGCTTTCCTTGCCGGAGTCAGCCGCGAGCTGAACATCGATCAGACACGGCTTCTTTGATGCGATCGCTTCGGTCAGAGCGCTTGTCAACTGTTCGGGAGTTGTCACATAATAGGTCTGCGCTCCAAATGCGTCGCCAAGTTTGTCGTAGCGGGCATTGATGTCGAGGGTCGTAGGCGCTGGAGCCGAACCGCCTGACGGATTGACACCGACGCCGTTGTAAATACCGCCGTTGTTGAAGATCACAACCGTACAAGGCAGCTGATAGCGGCAGATCGTCGAGAAATCCATTCCCGAGAAACCGAACGCCGAGTCGCCTTCGATCGCAACAACGCTCTTGCCTGTCGATACGGCTGCACCGATGGTCGAACCCATGCCCATGCCCATGATGGCCCATGTCGCACAGTCGACCCTGTGGCGTGGCAGCGACATGTCGACCGAGTCACGTGTATCATCGAGTGTATTGGCGCCCTCGTTGATCAATATGACATCGGGATTTGACTCAAGCACAGGCTTGATCGCGCCGATGGCGGTCCAGTGGTTCATCGGGCTTGCCGAAGCCGCATCGGTTAGACGGGCTGCAAATTTCGCATTCTTTGTCTTAGTCTCGGCCTGCAGCGATGTGAGCCATGTCGGATCGGTCGACATCTTCTTGTCGGAAAGCCCTGCAATGATGGCGTCGAGCGACAGCCCGAGGTCTCCGACCACCGGAGCGGCAACCGGAACGTTGCGGTCGATTTCTGTCGGCTCAACATCGAGCTGAATGAATTTGATCGAAGGATTCCACTTGCCGCGGCCGAACGACAGCATCCAGTTGAGACGCGCGCCGACCACCATCACCACGTCGGCCTGCTCCATAATGGTGCTTCTGCACGACAGCGCACTGAGCGGTCCGGCATCGGGCATCAGGCCCTTGGCCATCGACATCGAAAGATAAGGCAGCTGAGCCGTTTCGACGAGTTTCTTGATGCGGTCGTCGACCTGAGCATAGGCTGCGCCCTTGCCGAGCAACAGCGCCGGACGCTTGGCCGAGGCGAGTATCTCAACAGCGCGGTCGACCGCAGCTTGCGACGGTGCGACGGGGGTGTAAACATCGACCGGATTATAGAACAATGCTTCAGCATCCTTGGCGTCCATGATCTCGGCAAGCGCCGGAGTTGTCATGTCGATATAGACGCCGCCCGGACGGCCGCTGACCGCCGCACGATAGGCGCGCGCCACTGCCGAAGGGATGTCTTTGGCATGGCTGCATCTGAAAGCAGCCTTCACAAGCGGACGCGCCGTGTTGAGCTGATCGAGCTGCTCATATGTTCCCATATCCATGTCGACCATCGTCGGATCGCTCGCACCCGAGATCTGAATCATCGGGTAGCAATTGACCGTGGCGTTGGCCGTGGCCGTCAGTCCGTTCATGAAGCCCAGCGACGACACTGTCAGCAGCACACCCGGAGTCTTGGTCAGATAGCCGTGGGTTGCAGCAGCCATGCCGGCCTGTTGCTCAAAACGGAAGCCATAATAATTCATGCCTAATTTCTGCATCGCATAAGCCACCTCGGTGACGGGGATGCCTACCAGACCGTAGACATCCTTCACACCGAGGCGCTTCAATGACTCTGCAAGAATATACATACCTGTCACCTGCTCCGGGAAATGGGGCTGAGATGCAGTCGGTTTTGTATTATCTGTTGTCATTTTAAATTCTTATCGTTAGGTTGATTGAATGATATATTACTTTGCGGGAGCGGCAGGCTTGGGAAGCGGCTCCGTTGTGCCGTTGGCTGCAAACTGAGCCTGCTGTTCGGCAGTGTATCCGAGAGCTGTCAGCACTTCTGCATTGTTACCGCCGAGCGACGGACACGGGCCGTAGGTCGGCTGATATGTACTCATGGTGAACGGACATCCGACGGTGACAAATTCGCCGATCTCTCCGCCCTGATTGATCTTGACAAGAGTGTTGCCGTCGTAGAGGCTTTCGTCGGTCATGACTTCCTTGGTCGAAAGTACCGGGCCTACAGGCACCCCTGCAGGAGCGAGGATCGAGGTAACTTCATATTTTGTCTTGTCGGCAGTCCATGCACCGATGCGCTGATAGATCTCCTGTTTGTGGCGGTCGCGGGCATCGGCTGTGTTGAAATCGGGGTTGGTCAACCAATCTTCGAAGCCCATTGCCTTGCAGGCGAGTTCAAAATCCTTGGCGCCGCGCTGCAGGATGATATATACATAGTTGTTGGCATCCACTTCAGAGTCATAACCTCCGGCAGGCTTGCACTTGTAGGTCCAGCCGAGCACGCCGCCGCCTTCCGTATTGCCCGAACGAGGCACACAATCACCGAATTTACCGTTGGGGTACTGCGGGAACTGGGTCAGATAGCCGATCTTGTCGAGGGTGAGCTGATCGCGGGTCTTGATTCGGCAAAGATTAAGACATGCATTGTGCATCGACTGATAGACATAACATCCTTCGCCGGTCTTGTTTCGCTGCTGGAGGGCGGCAAGCAGGCCGATCAGAAGGTGCATGCCGGTGTTAGAGTCGCCGAGAGCCGCGCCCGACTGCGTCGGGATGTTGTAGTCGCCGTCAAACCATCCGGTTGTCGAAGCGGCGGCAGCGGTCACCTGTGCTATAGGTTCGTAAGCCTTAAGATCTTTGTATTTTGACGAGAGAGGGAAACCTTTGATAGTGCCGTAGATACACTTAGGGTTCAACTGATGAACCGCTTCCCAGCTGAAACCGAGCTTGTCCATTGCACCCGGGTGGAGGTTTTCGACGAAAATATCACACTCTTTGATCAATTTAGTCAGAATTTCCTTGCCGTCGGGGGTCTTGGCATCAAGGGTCAGCGATTTCTTGTCGCTGTTGAGCTGGAGATAATAGTAGCTGGGGAGATCGGGATTGAACTGGAGTTCCTTACGGGTGGCATCGCCGACACCCGGACGTTCGATCTTGACCACTTCGGCACCTAACCACGCAAGCATCTGCGTACATGAAGGACCTGATTGCACTTCGGTGAAATCCACCACTTTAATTCCCTGAAGAGGAGCTGTATTCATAACAATTAAAATTTAATGAGTTGTCTAATGTAAATTTCTTTCACTGTTAGAATAACACCACCGGAGCCCGCAAAGTTCGGACATTGCCCTGCCATGTGATAAGCCGACAGCCCCGGCCGGCAATATATCTATGAATCTTTCAGCCTCGTTGCAGATTTTCCTCTGATATTTTGGCTGTTTTTGGGTCGAAAACTTGGCGGTATCAAAAATAATACCCATATTTGCATATAATCCAAGAACTTATTGAGTTACACAACATCAAGGCTAACTTGGAAATCAGGAGGATTAAGTTATGACAATTAAAAACATACGTTTTACCGAAAATGATATTATCGGTGTTGATGAATCCGGCAAGGAGTGGAAGCAGTCCCTTTTGTGGTATCCGGCATTGAAAAATGCGACCACCGAACAACGCAATAACTACGAAGTGGGATTTGATGGATTCCACTGGCGTAACGTAGACGAGGATGTCAGTTTTGAAAGTTTCTTCTATGAAGATGCGGAGCCTACTCCACTTCAGCGTTTTTTCCTAACCCACAAGGAAATAAAAGTTTCCGAATTTGCTAAAATGATAGGAATTGATGCATCGTTGCTACGAAATTATATCAATGGCTTCAAAAAGCCTTCTAAGGCGCGTGAACAGACCATATTGGCTGGTATACACAGGCTTGCCAGTGAATACGCTTCCGCATCGTTTTAGTCGGGCGTAGCGCGAGAAGATGCAGCCGCAAGACAATATTTTAAAATTTTCAATGATAGAAATAGAGAAATGAAAGACAAGATTATCAATGGTCTTATATGGCTGGCTATTATAGGAATCGTCATTTTTTGGACATGGTTCTTGGAATGGATGGCACCCGGGACTCCGTTTCAGGCTTTTTTTGCATCCCTTTTAATGGCAACGCCCATAACTATCTGCATCATTATATTACTGATGGCTATATACATAAAGATTCAGCGTGGCGACCCTTTGTGGGAATGGCAAGAAGAAAAACCTCGAAAACTACCGTTATGGTACAGAGTGCTATCGAAGTTTTTCCGTTAATCAGGTGTATTTCTTAGATATAGCGACGCCCGCAAAAAAACACAGCCTTGCAAAATCGATGCAAGGCTGCGCAAAACAAGTTTATTTCGTGTCTGAGATCAGAATTCTGCGTTGTTGGGCGTACGCGGGAAAGGTATGACGTCGCGGATGTTAGTCATGCCGGTCACGAAGAGCACCAGACGCTCGAAGCCGAGGCCGAAACCGCTGTGAGGCACTGTGCCGAAGCGGCGTGTGTCGAGATACCACCACATATCTTTCATCGGAATACCGAGTTCTTCGATGCGTGTGAGCAGTTTGTCATAGTCGGCTTCGCGTTCCGATCCGCCGATGATCTCGCCGATATTCGGGAACAGGACATCCATCGCACGCACGGTCTTGCCGTCCTCGTTCTGCTTCATATAGAAAGCCTTGATCTCTTTGGGGTAATCGGTGAGGATTACAGGCTTCTTGAAGTGTTCCTCGACGAGATAGCGCTCGTGCTCGCTCTGCAGGTCGATGCCCCAGCTGACTGGGAACTCGAATTTGCGGCCCGACTCTTCGAGGATCTTCACACCTTCGGTGTAAGTCAGGCGTACGAAATCGTTGTGGAGCACAAATTCGAGACGCTCGATCAGCCCCTTGTCAAAGTGTTCGGCAAGGAATTCGATGTCGTCGCGGCAGTGATCAAGGGCATATCTGATGCAATATTTTACAAATTCTTCTGCCAGATCCATGTTGTCGGCGATGTCGTAGAAGGCCATCTCGGGTTCGACCATCCAGAACTCCGAAAGGTGGCGCGGAGTGTTGGAGTTTTCGGCGCGGAATGTCGGGCCGAAAGTGTAGATTGCGCCGAGTGCGGTCGCACCAAGCTCACCCTCGAGCTGTCCGCTGACAGTCAACGCTGTCGGCTTTCCGAAAAAGTCCTGAGAGTAATCGACCGATCCGTCTTCGGTTTTGGGCAGATCGTTGAGCGGAAGAGTCGTCACCTGGAACATGGCACCGGCGCCCTCGCAGTCGCTCGCCGTGATCAGCGGAGTGTTGAGGTAGAAAAAGCCTTTTTCCTGGAAGAATCTGTGGATGGCAAATGCCAGAGCGCTTCTGACTCTGAGGATAGCGCCGAATGTGTTTGTACGCGGGCGCAGGTGAGCTTTTTCGCGGAGGAATTCAAGAGTGTGACCCTTTTTCTGCAGAGGATATGTCTCAGGATCTGCAGTTCCATATATTTCGAGAGTCTTGGCCTGGATCTCGCAAGTTTGGCCTTTACCCATAGATTCAACGAGAAGACCTTCCACACAGATCGACGATCCGGTTGTGATCGGCTTCAGCTGCTCGTCGGTAAAGACATTCATGTCGAAAACAATCTGGATGTTCTTGATCGAAGATCCGTCGTTGAGAGCGACGAATTGCACATACTTGTTGCCGCGGCGGGTGCGCACCCAGCCTTTCACACATACTTCAGTGCCGATAAGCTCTGGATTGAATATATCGACTATTTTTGTTCGTTTCATTATGGTTTATTATTGTCGGTAAGATATTTTTATTCAAAAGATCCCATTTTCAAGAAGTTAACCTCTTCCTGAGTAAGATAGCGCCAACGACCGCGGGGCAGGTTTTTCTTTGTAAGGCCTGCGAAATAGACGCGGTCGAGCTTCGTCACATGATAGCCGAGCGACTCGAAGATGCGGCGCACGATGCGGTTGCGGCCCGAGTGGATCTCGATGCCGGCCTGATTGCGGTCGGTCTCTGTCGCATAGCTGATGGCGTCGGCATGGATCGGTCCGTCCTCGAGCTCGATGCCGTCGGCGATGCGCTGCATGTCTTCTTCGGCGATGTCGCGGTCACACCATACATGGTAGATCTTTTTCTTGACATATTTGGGGTGAGTCAGCTTTGAGGCAAGATCGCCGTCGTTGGTGAGCAGCAACACACCGGTTGTGTTGCGGTCGAGACGACCTACGGGGTAAATGCGTTCGTTGCATGCGCCCTTCACGAGGTCCATCACTGTGGTGCGTCCGTTGGGGTCGTCGCTCGTAGTCACACAATCTTTGGGCTTGTTGAGCAGAATGTAGCATTTGCTTTCAAGCGCCACGATCTTTTCATCATATTCCACGACATCGCTGTGGGAGATCTTGGTGCCGAGTTCGGTCACAACGTTGCCGTTGACCTTCACCAGTCCCTGCTGGATGAACTCATCGGCCTCGCGACGCGAGCATATGCCGGCATTGCTCATGAACTTGTTGAGGCGGATCTGTTCGTTGGGATCGGGAATAGGCATTTCATACTCTATTCTCTTTGGACGCGGAGTGAAGCTCTTGCCGCGGCCGGGGAACGAACCGCCGCCGTTCTGATTGTTGTAACGGCCGCCCTGACGGTTCTGATTGTTGTAGCCGCCCTGACGGTTCTGGTTGTTGTAGCCGCCCTGACGGTTCTGGTTGTTGTAGCCGCCCTGGCGGTTCTGGTTGTTGTAGCCGCCCTGACGGTTCTGGTTGTTGTAGCCGCCCTGAC
>CAJUMR010000049.1 GCA_910587475.1 uncultured Muribaculaceae bacterium | reverse complement strand
ACCCTCAACGGTTTTCAAGACCGCCGCAATCGACCACTCTGCCATCTCTCCTAAAGTTGTTGTTCGTGAAGCTTCAGACCGCTGTCCTTGCTTTTGCGATGCAAAGTTAGACTTTTTTTTTCAATTGTGCAAGTTTTTTATTCCGTCGCGATATCTTTTTTATCCTCCGTCGGGCTTATATCGTTGATCGAGTGGATGCTATGGTGCAGTTTTTATCTTTTCACATATGTTATATCGGCCGTATGTCCGTTTTTGCGGGTCAGCCAATGGGCGGACGGTTGTAATTTTGCATCAGTTTATTCACTTATTAAAAAACTACAGACCTATGAAAAAATTCAGCAAACCGATCACAGAGATCATCATTCATTGTACAGCCACACCTGCCGGCCGCGATCTGCATGTCGACGACATACGCCGCTACCATCTTCAACGTGGCTTCGAGACCATCGGCTACCATTATCTTGTCGCTATCGACGGAACGTTGGAGCAGGGGAGACCAGACGCATATGTCGGCGCACATTGTCTCGGCCATAACGACAGATCGATCGGCGTCGCCTATGTCGGCGGCCTCGATCGCGATGGAAAACCATCCGACACCCGCACAGCCCCACAGCGGCAGACTTTGGCTGAGCTTGTTGCACGCCTCAAGGCGACATATCCCCGGGCAAGCGTCCACGGCCACCGCGAGTTTGCGGCAAAGGTCTGCCCGTGTTTCGACGCCGCAGGCGAGTACGGCGGACAATCATCATCGCGTTGAACGGCCATGAAACTGCATTTTTTGTGCCCGCTTATGATTGCGTCGGCGTTGTTGCCGTCGTGTGCGTCGACCAATCGTAGCCGCCAGGCCGTGCTGACCGAAGACATGGTGCTCTCGCGCAGCCTTTCGGCTGTCGATTCAATCGTTGCCGCCCGCCTCCTGTCGGTCGTTGTCGAAGAGCCGCGCATGGAGCTGCAACTACACTCTCCGGCCGGCGACACGGCTCATCTGTCGTTCCGCGCCGCCCAACTCCGGCTCGACGCATCGTCAGCCGTCGGCCGCGTCGTTCACACAGCCGATACGTCATCTTTGGCCTCTGAACTCATCGCTCAGTCGGCTTCAGCTTCCGAGCCGGCCTCCTCATGGTGGCGGTCGGTCGCCGGCATAGTCTTGTTGATTGTTGTCGCAGGGACTATTGTCCTATCATTTCGAGAAATTGTCGCTCGTCGATGATTTTGATGCCGAGATTGGTGGCTTTTTCGAGCTTTGCCGGCCCCATGTTTTCGCCTGCCAGTACGAAATCCGTTTTCTTGGATATCGACGATGTGTTTTTGCCGCCGTTCATTTCGATCATCTTTTTGTAGTCGTCGCGGCTGTGGAGCGAGAACACTCCGCTGATCACAAACGATTTGCCTCCGAGTGTGTCGCTGCGGCCTTCCTCGTCGCCGCTTGCCATCTCGAGCTGCACACCGGCACGGCGCAGGCGTTCGATGTTGTCGCGGTTAGATGCGTCGGCAAAGAATTCGATGATGCTGTCGGCGATGCGGGGGCCGACATCCTCCAGACCCATAAGCTCAGTGTGCGACATGGCCGCCAGACGGTCGATCGAGCCGGCCGCACGGGCGATCTTGCGCGCCGTTGTCTCGCCGACATAGGGGATCGACAGGGCGAACAGCACGCGGTCAAACGGCACTCCGCGGCTTGCCTCAAGGCCCTCCATGACGCGTTCGGCGCTGCGGGGGCCGAAGCCTTCGAGTTTGAGAAGCCGGTCGGGCGTAAGGTCATAGAGGTCGGCGGGTGTGCGCACAAAGCCGGCGGCATAGAGAGCCGCAGCCGTTTCGTCGCCGATGCCGTCGATGTTCATCATCCGTCGGCCGACATAGTGCTCGATGCGGCCGATGATCTGCGGTGCGCAGCCATAACGGTTGGGACACACCCATGCCGCTTCGCCCTCGACGCGCACGAGCGGCGTGTGGCACACCGGACAATGGCTCACAAATTCGATCGGTTGCGACCCTGCCTGACGCTTATCTTTGTCGACGCCGGTGATCTTGGGAATGATCTCACCGCCTTTTTCGACATAGACCATGTCGTTGTCGTGGATGTCGAGCGAGCGGATTATATCTTCATTGTGGAGCGACGCGCGTTTGACCACCGTGCCGCTCAGCAGCACAGGTTCGAGATTGGCCACAGGAGTGATGTTGCCCAGGCGCCCGACGTCAAACGACACATAGCGCAGCCGTGTCAGCGCACGTTCGGCCGCAAATTTATAGGCGATCGCCCAGCGTGGCGATTTGGCAGTGAAGCCGAGATTGAGCTGCTGGCGCAGCGAGTTGATCTTGAACACAAGGCCGTCGGTGGCCACCGGCAGCTGCTTGCGCGCCGTGTCCCAGTAGTTGATATAGCGGTCCACGTCATCGATGTCGTTCAGCAGCGTCATGGCGTCGGAGACCTTGAAGCCCCACTGCCGTGCGGCCATCATGTTGTCATAGTGGTTGTCGAAGGGCAGATCCTCGCCGAGCAGATAGTAGAAGTAGGCATCGAGTCCGCGCGAGGCCACAATCGCCGGAGTCTGCATCTTGATCGTGCCCGCGGCTGCGTTGCGCGGATTGGCAAACAGCGGCTCCTCGTTGCGTTCGCGGTCAGCGTTCAGGCGGTCGAAAGCCTCCCAGGGCAGCACGATCTCGCCTCTGATCTCAAATTTTTCAGGCCATCCCGATCCGTTGAGCACCAGCGGAATGCTGCGGATTGTCTTCACATTGTCGGTCACCACGTCGCCTTTCTCGCCGTCGCCGCGCGTCACCGCTCTGACCAGGCGGCCGTGCTCATAGATGAGCGAGATGCCCGAGCCGTCAAATTTCATTTCACCGACGATTGCCGACTGCTGACCCGACAGGGCCGTCTCGGTGCGTTTCACCCAGTCGTCGACCTCTTCGATCGAGTAAGTGTTGCCGAGCGAGAGCATCGGATAGATGTGGGGTGCCTGTTCGAAGCCTTTCGTGAGGTCGGAGCCTACGCGGCGCGTCGGCGACAGCGGGTCGGCGAATTCCGGATGCTCGCGTTCGAGGGCTTCGAGACGTTTCATCATCTGGTCGAACTCCCGGTCGCTGATTTCAGGCGAGTTTTCGACATAATATTTATGGTTGTGACGGTTGAGATCGTCACGCAGCTGATTTATTTCGTTGGCTATGCTGTTCATGTGATTGAGCGTATGTTTTGGACAAATGTAGCGATTATTTCGCATTGCGCCGCAATGGCGGAAACATTTTTTTGAGTCTCACAAGATGACGGGTGATGTTGCCGCCGGCGATGACCACTGTCACAGCCACGAGCACCATGACGAGACCCGCGGCCTGACGGTCGGTGAGGCGCTCACCGAACACCGTGACGCCGAAAGCCACAGCCGTCACCGGTTCAAACACTCCCAGGATGGCCGTAGGCGTCGACCCTATGTGCTGCACCGCCACAGTCGTCAGTGTCAGCGAAAGCGCCGTCGGCAGCAACGCAAGCGCCCCGACAAAGCTCCACCCCGCAGCGCTCCGCGGCAATTGCAGACTCCCAGTGGCCAACGCTTTGACAGCGAAGATCGAAAGCCCGAACAGCAGCACGTAGAACGTCAGTTTCAACGTCGGCACACCACGCATCTGAGGGATGCGGTTGACAGCGACGATGTAGACCGCATATGACAGCGCCGACACTCCGACCCAGCCGATGCCCGCCGCCGACAGCGTCACTCCTGCGCTGTTGCGGCTCAGCAGCCATATGCCCCCGAGCGCCACGCTCAGACACACGATCGTCTGCATCGACAGCCGTTCGCGGTAGACTGCCGTCATGATCAGAGCCACCATCAGCGGATAGACAAACAACAGCGTCGACGCTATGCCGGCATCCATGTAAGTGTAGCTCTCGAAAAGTCCGTAGGACGACAGGCCGAGCAGCAGACCGAGTCCGCAGAGCGGAGCGAGTTCGCTGCGTTTCACCTTCAGTGAGCGGCCGCGCAGGGCGATCATGGCCCACAGTATCGGCAGGGCCGCCAGATAGCGCAGCAGCAACACCGAGTTGGCGTCGAGACCTTCGTCGTAGAGAGGGAGCGCAAACAGCGGGTTCATGCCGTAGGTCGCGGCCGCGAGCACTCCGAATATATAGCCTTTCAGTTTCATAATTTCAAGTGATAATTTTTCGCAAAATTAATGAAAAATCGGCATCTTGTCAATTGTTTATGAATGTTAAAAATATACAAAAGTCGCGAGTCTAACTTGTTGATTTTCAACGGGGGGGGGTAAATTTTTGCATTTGTTAAGACAAATCGCGGCCAAAAAATTGTAAAAAAATAGCGAAAATAGCAGTAACTTTGTA
The DNA here is from genome assembly GCA_910587475.1 of uncultured Muribaculaceae bacterium. Classification (GTDB taxonomy): domain Bacteria; phylum Bacteroidota; class Bacteroidia; order Bacteroidales; family Muribaculaceae; genus CAG-873. Next base: position 11,357 of record CAJUMR010000049.1, on the reverse strand, counting down.
GTCCGAACAACTTTGGAGCATCACTTGTTCGGTTCTTTAGATTTTGAAAATACTTGACGTGTTGGCCCGCCACCACGTTGTCCATATATAGGTTGAGACTCACACGAAGATAATAATAAAATATATGAACAGGTTTATTACCGCATTGTCGATATTTCTATTAGCGGCATTGTCTATTGGTGCGGCTGCACAGGAGGTAGCAGTCAAGACAAATCTGCTGTACGACGCAACGACGACAGCCAATGTCGGCGTCGAGGCGCAGCTTGCGCCGAAATGGTCGCTTGATCTGTCGGGCAATCTCAATGCCTGGCGTTTTTCAGGCGGCAAACAGTGGCGTCACTGGCTGGTGCAGCCCGAGGCGCGCTATTGGCTGTGTAACACCTTTGCCGGACACTTTTTCGGAGCGCATCTCATCGGAGGACAATACAACTTCGGCAATCTCGACATGAACTTCAATCTCCTCGGATCTGATCTGTCGAAACTCAAGGACTTGCGCTATCAAGGATGGTTTGTCGGAGCAGGCATAGCCTACGGTTACACCTGGATCCTCAACCGCCACTGGAGCTTCGAGGCCGAAATCGGCATCGGATGGGCCTACACACGCTTCGACACATTCCGCTGCGCCGGCTGCGGCAAGAAAGTGGAGTCGGGCAGGGCTCACAACTACGTCGGCCCGACTAAAGCGGCTCTCAATCTCGTCTACGTCTTCTGATAAAAACATACACTCTCACTACAGGATATGAAAAAATTTTTGCTCACTCTACTGTGTTCGTTAGCCATCTCATCGGCCGCTGATGCGGCATCGGTGATACCCCTTGCCGGCGGACGTGTGCCGATGACCGACGTGAAAGTCGACCGTCTCAGAGGACGTCTGCTCCTGTCGATGGATCTCGACCTCTCGGACCTGAGGCTCGGCAAAGATCGCCAGCTGATGATCGTTCCTGTCGTCCACAACGCCGACAGCACCGAGTCGGCCGAGTTTGACCCCATCTACGTTGCCGGTCACAATCTCTACTACAAACACCTTAGAGACAACGATATCGCCCTCCCGCTTCTGCTCTTCAAGTCGGGAAAGACCGACGCGATCATATACAAGGGCGAAGTTGCCGACGCCGAGTGGATCGGCGACTCGCAGCTCAGCATCTATTACCGCATCGGCGGATGCTGCGACGCCACGATCGAAGAGGGAGTCGACCGCATCGCTCCGCTGCGTCGTCCGGTGGCGCCCGTGTTCACCCCGCAGTTCAACTATGTTTCGCCCGTCGGCGACACCGTCAAGACCCGCGAACTCAAAAAGACCGCCTATATCGACTTCCCCGTCGACAAGACTGTCATCTATCCAGATTACCGCCGCAACACCGTCGAGCTCGCCAAGATCCAGGCTACCATCGACTCGGTGCGCAACGACGCCGACGTCACCATCACCGAAGTCGGACTCAAAGGCTTCGCTTCGCCCGAAAGCCCCTATGCCCACAACACCGACCTCGCCATCGGCCGTACGGAGGCGCTCAAGCGCTACATCCAGCAGCTCTACCGCTTCCCCGCAGGAGTCATCACCACTGACTACGAGCCCGAAGACTGGGCCGGACTGCGCCGCTTTGTCGAGCAGAGCAACATCGACCACCGCGACGAGATCATCGCCATCATCGACAGCGACATGGCACCCGACCCCAAGGAAGCTAAAATCAAGGCGACATATCCTGCCGACTACCGCTTCATGCTCCAGACGTTCTATCCCGCTCTGCGCCACACCGACTACAAGATCGACTACACCATACGCCAGTATGCCTCGCTCGAAGAGATACTCCGTGTGCTCGCCACAGCGCCGCAGAAACTGAGCCTTTCGGAGTTCTACCGTGCAGCCCAGTCGATGACGCCCGGCTCGCCCGAGTATAACAACGTGTTCGAGACCGCCGTGCGCATGTATCCCGCCGACGAGGTAGCCAACCTCAATGCGGCCAATGCAGCCATGGGTCGCGGCGACTACGACCGCGCGGCTGCCTACCTCGACCGCGCCGGCGACGATGCTTCGGCAGTCTACGCCCGCGGCATTCTTGCTGCCCTTCGCCACGACTATGCCGCCGCCGAGCAGCTGTTTGCCGCCGCGGCGCGACTCAAGGTGGCCGATGCGCCCGAAGCCCTCGCCAAGGTGCGTGAGATCATCAGCTGGCAACGCGATCAGGCCGATCCCGACCGCCAGATCAATTATATCGACATAAACTAATCGCAATCATATAATTATCATTAAATAAAAACCAATCGGTTATTTTTTATGAAAAAACTACTCAAACCAATGTCGGTTGTGTTTGCCGCAGCAGCCATGATGGCTTCCTGCACAAACGACGACGAACTCAACCCCGGTAACAACAACTCCGGAGCTGAAAATCAAGGCCCTTCGGCCTACATTACAGTCAACATCAAGGATGCTGACAACGTCATGTCACGTGCAACCGGTAGCGAAGTGACGCCCGCTGGGGACTATAAAAACGGTTCTGCCGATGAGCATCTCGTCAATTCTGCCAAATTCTATTTCTTCGACAAAAGAGGCACATTCGTCCAGGAAGCTTCTGTTTGGGACGGCGGCAAAGACAATGGTGGTCACGGTGAAAACGGCTACAACGTTGAGTATATCGGCAAGAACGTTGTTGTTCTCAAAGGTTTGACCGAGACCAACTATCCTGTCTACATGCTCACCGTGCTTAATGTTCCTACCGATTTTAAAGTCGCTCAAGGAGCTACACTTGATGATGTACGCAAGCAGATTTCAGCAATTAAGATTGCAAACGCCAATAAAGACAAGGCTAGTAACCATGAAAATGCCAACCCCGATAGCGTGATGGTTATGTCGACCAGCTCTTATCTGGATGCTGATCTTAAAGTTGACGGCAGCTCAGTTGATCCGTATGGTGTGACAATCCTTAAGACAGAGAACTTCAACAAACTCGAATATGGTGAAGAAATTCCTGCTGATGCTGCGGACAGACTTAACCCTGTGACTGTCTACGTAGAGCGCCTTGCCGCCAAGGTTGAGGTGGCTTTAGGCAGCTCACTTTCAGCTGAAGGAGGCAATCCTTTTGTGAACGGCGGTTACACTTACTTCCCTTTGAATGTTTCAGTTGCAGGTAATGGTAATAATGAAGGCAATCCCGAAGGATTAGGCGTGACCACTGTATATGTCCGTCTTACAAACTGGGGGATCAACGCAACCGCCAAAGAAAGCTATATCACCAAAAATATCAGCGATTTTACCGATGATAAGCCTTTCGCAAACTGGAACAACAAGAACTATTTCCGCAGCTTCTGGGGCAAATCGGTTGTCTATGGACAGGACATCGTGACCGACGCGACCGCAGAAACTCCCGCTACACTCAATTACATCAAGTATAACCAGGCAAAAAAAGCTTGGGGTGCTTTCGATTATTGTCCTGAAAACACCAATACAGCTGAGAAAATCATTGCTCTGAGCAACACGGCCGATGTGAATAAGACTACTTCAGTTGTCTTTGCCGCAGAGGTTTGCGAAAAGGTGACAGGTGACAATGGTAATGTTTCATACCAGCCGCTCGACATGGTACGTTTCCATGGCGAACTTTTCAGAACTTCTGCTTTCTATGCTTATGCATTGACTACTCTCAACACCCGTCATCTTCTCAACTATTACAAACCGGCCGACGGCACAACCATTGCTGACGACGTTGATAAGATTACTGAAGAAGACGTTGCTGCCGGCACTTATGAGTTCGAGCAGATGAATGCTGATGATCTCGGCCTCATTCTTGCGCCCGCCGGTCAGGGCCTTGGCTCTGTATTCGTGTCAGCTGCCCCTAAAAATAACGAATTCTGGGCTAAGGAAGGCAATACATTTGTCCGCAAATATTTTGTTGTAAACAAAAACGAGACTGAACTCAACAATCTCAAAAAGGACCTCAAGGCCTTTGATATCGATTCCAACATTGAGGGTGGTCCAACTGCGAGCTTAGCCACTTCGTTCAACGGTGGTAAGATGGTTTACTCTGTGCCTGTTCAGCATATTCTCGAGCGCAAACCTGCTAATGCTGATATCGTAGAAGGTAACTACGGCGTAGTCCGCAACCACTGGTATAGACTGACTGTCAACTCTATCAATAACCTCGGTCATGCAGTGTTTAATCCAGACGAAGAAGACATCATCATCAAAGACGACAAAGATCCGACTTACTATGTAGGTGCAGTGATCAACATCCTCTCTTGGCGCATCGTCGACCAGAAAGTTGATCTTTGATCGCGTGATCTCAGTTTGATCAAAACATAATCAAGCGTGGTGGCCGGCTGACGGCCCCGATGCCGGCCGCCGCGCTATTTTATTCTTTCATTTTTTTCTTGCAACCCGTTTTCTTCTCTCTGTCTCTCACCCCTCTGACCGTCGACAGCGACGGCGACATTCGGCCCTCGAAGCCGCGATGCTCTCACCTCACTTCTTTTAATCCGAAACCGACGAGACTCCTCCCGCGGAGTCCACGATTATATAATTTAACAGGCAGATCTCAGATCTCACTCCAATAATTAAGCAACCAATCATTAAGCGACATATACAATGAAAATCGTCAACATAATCCGCTTTTGCACAGGCATTCTCGCAGCCGTAGCAATGTCGTCGTGCAACGGCTTCATCTACGAGGATGAGGGCGACTGCGACCCTTACTACAAGGTGCGTTTCCGCTTCGACCGCAACTTGAAGAATGTCGACGCGTTCGCTCAGGAAGTAGGGGCTGTGACGCTCTATCTTGTCGACGAATCGACCGGCAAGATCGTATGGTCGAAGAACGAGAGCGGCGATCATGTGAAGTCCGACACCTATCTGATGGATGTGCCCGTCGATCCGGGCCGCTATCACCTTGTGGCATGGTGCGGCGAAGGCGTCGGCCCTGACTTCGACGTCGCCGAGACCGACATCCACCAAGGCCTTGTCTGCAGCCTGATCCACGATTCATACTCACGCGCCGCCGACGGTTCGGACGCCGCCTCAGCCTACCATGTGTCGCGACAGCTCAAAGGCCTCTACCACGGCACTACACTCTCTCAGGAGTTTCCCGACGAGGAAGGCACCCACATCTACGACGTCGATCTGACCAAAGACACCAACGAAGTCAACATCGTGCTGCAGCAGCTCTCCGGCGGCGAACTCGACAAAGACAAATTCTCGTTCTACATCACCGACGGCAACCATGTGCTCGACCACGCCAACGCCATTGCCGCCCCCTCCGAAGAGTCGATCACCTATCACCCCCACCACGTCAGCGGCGGAACGGCAGGCATCGACGTGCCCGACCACGATGTCACACCGATGAGCGCCTGCGTCGCCGAGTTGACAGTCAGCCGTCTCGTCAAAGGACAGCCATGCTACATCTGCGTCGAAAACCTCGAGACCGGCAAACTGGTGTTCAAAGTGCCCCTGATCGACTATGCCCTCCTCGTCAAAGGCGAATATGGCCGCAGCATGACCGATCAGGAATACCTCGACCGTCAGGACAAGTACGACATGGTCTTCTTCCTCGACGAGCACAACTCATGGATGAACGCCTATATCTACATCAACTCATGGTTCCGCGTCCCCCCGCAGGACGTCGAAATGTAATCCCAACCCCCCAACCAAGCTGAATGTCCCCAAGATCTGACATATTTCAACTTTCGTTTGTGACGGTGGTCTCGCTTCTGCTGTCGGTCTTCGTGCAGTCGTGTGCGGAGACCGGGGAGCCTGTTCCCGGCGGCGTCGATGTTGTTGTCGACAGCAAGCCTGAGGTAGGATTTTCGATCAGCATCAGCCGACCGCAGTCTGTCGAGTCGAGAGCCCAGGGAGCGCTCGGCGAGGGCTACGACACCGGCGAGGGCTACGAACTGTTCATCGATCTTGCAGCGCGCGACTTCAAATTCCTGTTTTTCGACAGCGAAAACCATTATGTCGGTGAATTTGAGACAGCGTCGGTCATCCCGACATCTTCGACTTTCGCGTCGAAGACCTATTATCTCAGCGGAAGTGTGCCGGCCGACATCGATGGCCGCAACCTGAAGATCGTGGCGCTTGCCAACTGGAAAACCTACGATTTCACTCTTGTCGAGGGCGTGTCGACCATCGCCGATCTCACTGACTGCATCTTCAGTTTCAATCCTCAGATGATGAACCTCTCGGAGACAAACACCATACCGATGTACGGCGTCAGCGCTCCCGAGGTCATTGAGTTCGACGCCAACAATTTCGCCCGCCTCAAGAGCACCATCCATCTGCTCCGCGCCTATGCCAAGGTGGAGGTCATTCTCGACGAGTCGGTCCTTCCTGTGACCGCCGTAGAGATTACCCGCGTCAACGACTGCGGCTTCAAAGCGCCGGCCAAGGTTTATGAGCAGGACGATTATGTCCACGGCAACTACGACGACGATTACCTCGATGCTGTCCATGTGCCCGGCGAAGCCAAGGTGATCGAGAACATGCCGATGTTGCTTGTCGAGGGCGACCCGGCCAAGCAGGAGACACGCCGCTATGTGGCCTATGTGCCTGAGTTCGACAACATAGAGGCTACCGCCGACACCAAGAGCCGCATACGCATCAGCTATGCCGATAATCCGTTCGGCGCTGTGAGCTATCTCGATTTCAAATATTACTCCGATTACGGCAACCACAAAGTCGGCGACGTGTTTGACCTGCAACGTAACAACTGGTACCGCTACACCGTCACACAGACCTTCGTCCATGTCGACGTACAGCCCTATGCCGAAGTGGTTCTGACCCCTGACTTCGGTCTCGAACGCGACGAGGAGGGCTACATCGTTGTCCGCGACAAGGAGGGCAACATCATAAAGTATATCCGACCTGATGGCGAGGTGCTGACGCTCGGACCGGTCAACATGCCGCCTTACGGCACTATCAACGGCGTCTTCGACTCGAAGCGCCGTGCGCTGATAGGCTATTTCCCCGACGGTCGCCAGGTGTTCTTCAACTACGAAGACGAGACAGGCTCGAAGAAGACTTCGTGGGAGATATATTCGACCGAACGCAACACCGACATACCCATCCATCTCGAGGAGGAATATCTGCTCGAAGAACATGGCGACTATCAGCCGCCCTTCTGTCACAATTTCTATGACGACGGCGGTAATCTCATCCGCCGGTATGTCTATGAAAGCAATCCGGCTTTCGAAGCAAGCGGCGGAACGGAACAAGGCGGTAAGAAACTGGTCGAATACGAAGGCGAGCGCTATGGCAACAAAGTCATAACATACTACGACGCCGACACCGGCAAACCATTCTACCGCATCACCGTCACTCACGAGTATAAAGAAGAAACGGACGACGAAGGTAATAAAACCACTAAGAAAGTTTACAGTAGCAAATATCAAGAGATTAAAGATTAAATGAAAAAATCTTTCCTTAAATATATAATATTACTGCTGGTCACGGTTGTCGGACTGTGGTCGTGCCGCGACGACTATTTCGACAACTTCGGCTTCAACGACGGCTCAGACGAAGTGACGCTTGTGGTCGACTTCATGCCCATGGCTGAGAATGTGCTTCAGTCGAGAGCCACTGTTGCCCCTCCCGGCGACGGTATGGCAGATATCAAGGACATGTGTATCGTGCTCTTCGACAAGGAAGACAAATTTGCCGGAATTCATAAGATTGACCCATCGATGTCAAATGTTGTCGATGAAGTCAAGGATCGCACCGATGCAGATGCGTCAAATGGCAACCTTGCCGGTGAGGTCGAGACCATGCGCCGCACCATCAAGCTCCGCCTCCCCGACGGAGAATACTATGTCTATGGCGTGGCCAATCTTATAACGGCCGATGGCAATTGGAACATCTCCAAGACAACATACGATTTCCTGATGAACGAGTTCGGCATCGAGAACAGGTCCCGGCAGGAGTTCAGATCGATGCGCCGCACGTGGGACCCCTCCAACTATCGCAACAATTCCGAGATGTGTGGCGTGTTCCGTCAGGTGGAGGTGCCCGGATCGGAAGTGAGCACCCCCGAGCCAGGCGCTCCCGACGACGAAAGCCCCGTGACGGTCAAGGCCGGTTCGCGTCTCCACTGTTGGCTACGTCGTCTGGCTTCGAAACTGACCGTCGACTTCGACGCTTCGGAGCTTAGCCCGTCGACGAGCGTCTATATCAAGTCTATCGTGGTCAAAGACATCGCTTCCGATTGCCCGATAATCGCCCGCAACACCGCATCGGAGGGCGGACTGATCGCCACATCGAGCCACAAGATACAGCTCTGCAAAGACGCCGACTACACCGACGACCTGACGAAGACAATCAATCACTACAAAAATTGGCCCGAGCTTCGCGCCGGTGTGCCGACGCTCGCTGCCATCGCAAAAGAAACAAAAGACGCCGAGATCAAGAATATTCTCGCCGGAGTCAACCACTCCAACAGCGCAAAGGCTCTGTTCTTCTACGAGAACATGCAGGGGCGGGGAAAGCTGAAATATCAGGACGCTTACAACAACGACGCAACATCGGGCATCGGCGACACCGACAAGGAGGGTGCCGACGGTTTCATAGATTTCCCCGACGGCACAGACCCCGCCAACCCTTACTATAAGGACGCCGTGAAAGCGGGAACTTATGTCGAAGTCCAGGCCTACTATGAGTCATTCGATGCAGGCAACGAGGGGTCGGGCAACATCGTCTACCGCTTTATGCTCGGTAAGAATGTCGACGACGATTACAACGTTGAACGTAACCACCATTATAAGCTGACGCTCTGTCTGCGAGGCCATGCCAACGACTACGACTGGCACATTGAGTATGACCGCAGCCAGCCGCCTTACACCATCCCCAGCGAGTATTACATCTCTTACGGCTACAACGAGTCGACCGAACTGCCTATCTCCGTGGTAGGTGAGATCGTCGACGGCATAATCACCGCTGAAATCATCCGCAACGACTGGTTCCCATCCAACACATGGGAAGACTCCCGTCCGCTAGAAGGCACAGTCAAGGGCGGCGTGTATCTTAATGAAAATTTGGTTACAAGGGCTGATGCAACAAATGACCCCAATAACCTTTCTGTAGGCTTCCTATCGCTGCGCAAGACTCAGCATGACGCTGTCGGAGCCGGTAAACCTTTAAGTTATAACTATGACTTATGGATGGGAGGAGGCGATAAAACATTAAACGACTATGTCCGCAATGAAGGATTGGAAGATGACCTTTATAATAACGAGAAGTTTGTGCCTGAGAAGTATCGCGGAGTCAGATCTCTGGGCTTCAGGGCGTATAAGGTCGATCTTACCGACCAATCATCGGGTACGATTACCTACGACAAGGGACTGATGGCCGACGACAAGGACGGCTCCTACAGATTGTGGACCAAGCCCGGAAATGCCAATACCAATCGCCAGACAACGTTCTATCTGCCGCTATACACCCGCAACCGTAACCTTGTGAAAACAACCGGCTACACGGGCGAAAACCCTTATAACACCTATCAGCGCCGCGCTGCTATAAGGGTGAAATTCAAGCTTAAAGACCGCAACGGCAATATCACTGCTGTCGAAAAGGATGTCCCCATCATTCAGGCAACAAAACTTGCCAACCCCATGGGCATCTGGAGGGACTGGAACAGTGCAGCCCCCTTTGATGTGCAGCTGAAATATCTCGCATCAAAGAACGCGACAACCTACACCGATCTAACCTCGCATCAGGGCGGTTGGAGCGCCGAAGTCGAGCAAGGAGCTGACTGGATATTGCTTAACGGCGGCAAGCGAAAGATCTATGGCGGCGAAGGCTCGCTGATCCATTTCACGTTCAAGCCCGCTGGCATACTCTCCAATCCTAAGCAGTCGCGTTGCGGCATCATCGTCGTCCGCTACCACAACTATTCGTGTGTCCATAAGATTTTTGTGCGTCAGGGCTATGCCCCGCTAAAAATTGCGGATGGAAATAATTGCCCTGCATGGCATACGACCAATCTTGTGACCAAAACCAATGAGGAAACTCGTCCCACAGGCGGGGGATCGCTTTTCAAATACGGAAATTTTGCCGAACCGATCGCTGCCATCAATAATGTTGTTGATGAAAGCCCGTGGATCGACGTTGTCGGTACAATGTTCAAGGATCATTCCAATGATATTCTGACCATAGCCGGTTCATTGACCACGAAAACATGGGGCGAGATCAAAAGTGAAGCTAAAGGAACTTCAGTTGAAAAGATGGGCGATTGGGCCAAGGGATTTACTCTCAACGGGGTGAATGTCCGGCTGCCTAACGTGGCGGAGTGCGTCGAACTTAAAGTTAACACTAACTTGAAATTCCAATTCGGCGTACTTTATTCTGATGAAGCAACTGAAACGGCTAACACTGTTGATGAGGCTTATCGCTACAAGTCAGATATCGCATCTACTCATTCCTATGGTATGAGAGGATGCTTTGTCTATAACAAAAACGACGGACGTCAGATATTCTTCCCACTCGGATCGACTGGATTCGGCAAGCGCAAGGAAAGTAGGCATGTGCATTTGGCTTCTGCGGATGTACCCGATGAAATGGGATATACTTCATATAATGATCAGAGAGAAGTCGGTCGCGGCGTATTACGTTATTCTACAAATCGTATTACTTACATGAATGTTACTTCCGGGTATAATTTGCCTCTCTTGTATGATATCTTCCGATCATTTGGCGCGAATTATTGGGCAAATATTGGATCGGACGATGATCCTGATTATAGTGGAGATGAAAAGATAAGGTATGGATTGGATATGAATTACAATACATTCGACTTTAATACGATTGGAGAAGAATTGTTCGATGGGACTACAAAACCCAAGAATGGAAATCAGCAACCGGGCCGCTATTCCGATGCCTGTCCGATCCGTTTGGTCGATGCCGACTGACCATAACCTTTGCAAATAAATTTTGCGTTACGGCTGTTAATTTGTATTTTTGGAGGAAATACAACCCCGACAACAAATACAAATGGCATTCATTCAGCAAAAACGTAAACTGCACAGGTTGCAAAGTCACGATTATTCCGGTGCAGATTATTTCGTTACGGTGTGTACTAAAAACAAAGAGCATCATTTTGGAGCAATAAAAGGAGATGATATGAAGCTGTCAGCTTTGGGGGTATTCTTACTTAGAAATTTGCAAGATCTCAAGACTCATTTCGATGATGTAGAAGTTGTCAAGAGCGTAGTGATGCCCAACCATTTCCATGCGATAATAAGTGTCACCGCAGTAGGGTCGCGACCTGTCGCGACCGCTGACAGGCCTCAGTCAAGCAATCAAGGTAAGCTAAATCAATTGGCCCGCTTGGCGGTCGCGACAGGTCGCGACCCAATGCTGTTTACTTAAGCAATCAAATAGCCTCTCT
>CAJUMR010000048.1 GCA_910587475.1 uncultured Muribaculaceae bacterium | reverse complement strand
GTTTATCAGCATTTTATGCAAAGAGGGCGTGCCATGAATTATGACACACCCTCTTTGTCGTTTTAATGCGAACCTGGGATCAGGGTCAGCGGATTGCTACCTTCACAGGTGTACGGTGGGTGTCGGTGACCACGAAGTAGACGCCGAGAGGCATCACAACATCCATGTCACGCTCGATACGGTCGATTTGCATCACCTGACGTCCGGTGATGTCGTAGACCCGGCAATTGGTCTGCGGTGTCGCGCAGTCGAAACGCATCATGCCCTGGAAGCCGGTGACGGTCAGAGGTTCGTCAACATCGACTCCTGAGATGCCGGCATGACGCACGAAGACAACATTAGACATCGGCGAGCGTTCGTTGAGACGCACCGACTGTACCGAATAGCTTTCGTAGTCGCTTTCGTCAAAACCCTCGATTGTCCAGGGTGATCCTTCGGCAAGGATTTCCTCGACGGTCTGTTCGCCGTTGACATAGCGCGTGCGGGTGATGATCCAGTAATCGACGGTTTCGCCTTCGGGTGTCGACCAGTTGGCGCTGTACTCGTCGGCAGTGATGTCAGACGGATCGAGCGCTGTGCATGCAGTCAAAACCGGTTTTTCGAGACATTCGCCGCGAAGCAGTACCACAGGAGGTGCCGAGTCGAGGTCGTCAGCCACGAGCTGCAGTTTTGACTCATGGACGCCGACAGCGGTCGGTTTATACTCGATATCGAGCCAATATCCGTCGGCACGGTTTGATAGAGACGCAGGAATCGATGTAGTCGAGATATTGAACATGGACTTGTCGCCGCTGAAGAGGATCATTGTGATCGGGTTGACGAAATTCTCGCTATGGACAAACAGCGAAGCCTTGCCTGTGGTTCCGACAGCAACCTGTCCGAAGTCTACGGCAGTGTTGGCTACCGGGGCAAGCAGAAGAGCGTCGCCGACCGGCGGAAGATCGGAAGTAGAGACATAGAATGGTTCGCCGACCTTGTTTCCCCAGATGTACTCTGCGAGATCGGGGAAGTCAATGAACGGATTGCGGTTGTTCTGAATGCTGTAGACAGCCTCGTTGCGCATGCGCTCCTTGTCGCTGACCTCATCTTCGCGTGCCCAACGGAGCAACATGTCGATAGACCATTGGTTGAGCGTCGGGTAAGTGTTCTGCTGGAGCATATACATGTAGCTTGTCGCCCATTTATAGTCCTGATAGCATGTGACCATATAAAAATATGTGCGCGCGAAGTCGCCTTTGTATTCATCATCAGGTTCGAACACATATGCCGCGCCACCGCCTTGCCCCGACACGGGAGCACCGACTTTCGAGACTCCATTGTCGAATTTGTTGGCCGTGCGCACCTCGCCGAGGGGATAGTTGCTCTTGGCCTGATTGGCTTTGGCTTCACCGGGATAAAGATGGTTCAGGTCAGTGTAGGCCTTGTACTGCGTTGCCGTCGAACTGGTGCTTCCCCACCAGCTCTTGGGGAAAGAGTGCTCACGGTTCATGTAAGTGCCGAATGTGATGAAAATATTGACATCCATGTCGGAATACATGTCCCACCAGTATTCAGTTTCAGGTCTGACGTCGGTGTGACGGAAGTACGACGGCAGGTTTGTGTAGGAAGAAACGCTGGTGAAATTGCGGATAATGTTGCTTGCGGCAGTCTTCAGCTCAGCATCCTTCTTGCCGTTGAGCGCGTTGTAATAACCGGCCGGGATCGCCGCCCCGGCTGCAAAGGCTGACAGGGCAATCATCACCGCCGTGACAGCGCGTCTGAAAAAAGTGTTGGGTTTAATCATTTTAAGACATTGTTTTATAGATCAGTCTTCTGAGGGACTGCGGTGAAAAATCAAGCTGTTACGGCCGGAAGGACTGACCTTCAGTGTTACTGTGGCCGATTCGATGAGAGGAATGTTGTGGTCGACATGTCCGACAGGCACGTTGAATGCCACAGGATAGTCGTAAGGGGCTGTCATGTCGCGCACCATCTCGTACATGTCGTTGTAGTTGTCGTCGGGCTTGTAATCGGTGAATTGTCCGACCATCAATCCCTTCAGACGAGCGAGCACTCCGCTGAGTTTCAACTGATAGAGAATGCGCTCGATCTTGTATATCGGTTCGGCGATATCCTCGATGAAAAGGATTGTGTCGGGACGGATTATGTCGTAAGGCGTGCTTATCAACTCCGCGATGACAGCAAGATTGCCTCCGAGAAGGCGACCTGCCGCTATGCCACACCGGTCGAAATCATGTCCGTCGAAAGTGTAGGCCGGGCGTCGTCCCTCGAGAATATCAAACAGAGCCTTGTTATCGTCGTCGTCACCTCCAAGCATGATGTGGGCGGCCATCGACGAGTGGATGCTCGCAATGCCGTTGACTGCCATCAGCGCATGTAATGCCGAAATATCGGAAAATCCGGCTATCCACTTGGGATTGGCACGAAGGTCGAGAGACGAGAGCCGATCGAGCAGATGTACGGCTCCATAGCCTCCGCGCGAGCATATTATAGCCTTTACCGACGGATCGAGCAACGCGTGTGAAAGGTCGGCATAACGCTCGTCGGCCGTGCCGCTGTAGTGTCCCAGCTTCCCAAAGGTGTGGGGCATGATCTCCACTTCCCATCCATGGTCGCGGAGCACGTCTGCTGCCTTTTCGACCTTTTCTGCATCGATCGGTCCTGCCGGCGAGCAGAATACAACCTTATCGCCCTTGGCGAGCGCAGGGGGGAATATTATGTTCTGTTTTTCGGTCATATTGTTTTTATATATTTCTGAAAGAAGTGCCACATGGCAATGCCTGCCGACACGGCCACGTTGAGAGAATGCTTTGTACCCGACTGGGGAATCTCGATGCAGACATCACAGCGGTCGACAATCGCCGGATCGACTCCATCCACCTCATTACCGACCACAAATGCATAGCTGCGGTCACCGGAGAAGTCGGGATCGAATGCCTCGAGCGAAACACTTCCGATCACCTGCTCCAGACAGCATATCTCCGCGCCCTCGGCCTTAAGCACATCGACAGCCTCGGCTGTAGTGGCGAAATAGCACCAGTCGACAGAGTCCTCCGCTCCGAGAGCGGTCTTGTGGATTTCGGGCGACGGAGGAGTCGCAGATATGCCGCAGAGCATCACCCGCTTGACGGCAAAGCCGTCGGATGTCCGGAAAATTGAGCCTATATTGTTGAGCGAACGGACGTTGTCGACCACCACCGTGAGCGGCATCTTATCGCTCCGGCGGAAATCATCAACCGACAGCCGGTTCATGTCCCAGATGGTTTTCTTCTTCATTTGTCAGATTGCAATAGATTGTTGAACAGATCGATATACCTGCGAGCGATCACAGCGCTGTCGAAACGTCGCGCCGCTTCGGCATGAAGACGCTCGCGCGACGGCCCGTCGGACAAGGCCCAGTCTATTCCGGCCGCCAGATCGGCGGTGTCGCCCTTACGCGCAAGATAGCCCGAGACGAGGTGGGTCATCACATCATCGCGTCCGTCTCCTCCGAAGGCCACCGGCACCGCCCCTGCGGCCATGCCTTCTATGAGGGTGTAGCCGAGGGTCTCGTAAGACGAGCTCGATAGCACTACCGACGAATGGGCATAGATGTCGGCCAACCGCTGAGGGTCGCAGACCGGACCCGTGAGGACATAGGGCACCTTGAGCCCGTCGAGGATCTTGCGAGAACGAATGTCGCCACACAGCACAGCGGTGATCGGGCACGGCCCGGAGTACATATTGAGAGCTTCGACCGCGGCCGGAAGCCCTTTGACAGAATCGTCGAGACGCGCTGCGCAAATGACCACCAGTCTGCTGCCGTCGTCGGGCAGACCGAGGTCAGAGCGCGAGGAGCGCGGATATATGGAATAATCGTTGACCGGAAAAGCGTTGTTGATAGCCGTGACAGTGCGACCGCCTGTCAAAGCCGAGATGGAAGCCATCTCCTGAAGCCATCGGCTTACGGCCACGAATGTTATGGCAGAATCGTCGTAGACCGATGATTTGTTGTTGAAAACGATCGTCGAAAGATCGCTGCGCCGGTGAGAATGGAGCAGCGGACACGCCCCACAACGGACGGTAAAGCGCCGGCATTGACCGGCATGATGGCATATGCCTGTCATCGGCCACATGTCGTGCATGACCCAGACTACCGGTTTGCCGAGCGAAGCCAATGTCAGCAGCTCGTCGAGCGACATCATGCCCTGATTGAACCAATTGAGTACTATGACATCGGCATCGGCTATCCACGGATGGTCGTGGAGCGTCAGACCGGTGTCACCGAGCGACACCTTGAACAGATTTTTACGGCTAAGCCCGTTGTGCATGAATATGCGCAAGCGCTCGGCAAGAAAGGCCTTACGCGCACGCCAACCGCCGCCGATCGCCGAGATCCAGGGCCGCTCGTCTCCACCCGAAGTCTTGACAATCATGCGCGCGTCGACACCTTGATCGCGGAGTGCATCCAGCAACCTGACCGAAGCCATGGAGGCTCCGCCAAGCATATCGTGATGATTGACCAACGTAACTTTCATGATTTTCAACGACGGGACAGAGAGTGCAGAAGCGATCCAACCGAAATGTGTTCAAGCTTTAAGACAACTGCCGCAAAGACAGCGAGCAGCAACATGCGGAACGCATAGCGCAGCAGTTCGTTGCCCGGGACAACAAACATGGCGACGGCATAGAGAACCGCAGCAAGGATGATGTAAGCAAAAATCCGACGCACAGGATAGTGGATGGGGAATTTTTTTTGCCCGATGAAGTAACTCGTCACCATCATAGCGCCATAGCTGCAGAGGGCGGCCACAGCGCAGCCCATGTAGCCCATGCGCGGCACGAGGGCAACATTGAGCGCCACCGTTATCGCGAGACCGAAAAGCGAGAACCACATGCCCCACACGGTCTTGTCGGACAACTTATACCAGAGCGACAGATTGAAGAAAATACCGAAACACAGCTCGGCTATCATTATGAGCGGCACCACTTTGAGGCCGCTGAAATAGTCAGGCGCGATAAAGTACTTCAGAATGTCGAGATAGAACATCACCACCAGGAATATGATGAGTCCGAAGATGACAAAGTACTTCATTGCGTCGGCATATGCCTGATTTTTATTCTCACCTTTCTCACGCGACTGCGCGAAAATGAAAGGTTCATAGGCAAAGCGGAACGCCTGGATGAACATGACCATGACGATGGCAATCTTGTAGTTGGCACCATAGATGCCCAAGCCGGTCATCGCCTCTGCCTTGTCGGGGGCAAGCATCGGATAGAGCAGCTTGTCGACAGTCTGGTTCATGATGCCTGCCACTCCGAGCACGAGCAGCGGAGCAGAATAGCGCAGCATCTCGCCCCACAGCCGGCGGTTGAAGCGCCATGCAAATCCCTTCAACTCGGGCAACATCATCAGGAAGTTGACCGCCGACGCCAAGAGATTGGACAAGAATATATAGCCGATGCCGAACTCCGGTTCGTAGAACCACGACACCGCTGCCGGACATACACGCTGAAGCCACGGGCAAAGCAGCAGGAAAAAGAGGTTGAGGCCGATGTTGAGCGCGATATTGATCAGCCTCAGAAATGCAAAACGCATCGGGCGCTTGCGATAGCGCAGATAGCTGTAAGGCAAGGCCAGAAAGGCATCGATGGCGACACACACGGCCATCATAGCCACATAGGACGGATGTCCGTCACATTCCATCACACGACTCACCGGAACGGCAAACGCGCAAACTGCGACAGCAAACGCCGTCGAACTGACTGCCAGCGAAATCAGCGCCGTAGAATAGACCTCAAGCGGATCTTTCCACCTGTCGTGATTGGCGAAACGGAAGAAGCCTGTCTCCATGCCATAGGTCAGCACAATCAGGGCGAGAGCCACGACAGTGTAGACAAAGGTCACCACGCCATATTCTCCGGGGAGAAACAGCGTGGTGTAGAGCGGAACAAGACACCAGTTGAGAAAGCGTCCGACAATCGAACTCAATCCGTATACAGCCGTGTCCTTGGCCAAGCTTTTTATTCCAGCCATCGATCGATCGGCTTTATTCCTTGACTCCGTAAGCGAGATCTCCGGCGTCGCCGAGTCCGGGCACAATGTAGCTGTGGGAGTTGATCTCGTCGTCGATCACGCCGACCCACAACGTGGCATCTTCGGGCATGACAGACTGAAGATAGTCGACAGCCTTCTGCGAAGCTATCACCGATGCGATGTGGGTCTTGGCAGGGATGCCCTTGGTAAGCAGAGCTTTGTAGCTCAGTTCCATAGAAGCGCCCGTTGCAAGCATCGGGTCACAGAGCACGAGAGTCTTGCCGTCGAGACGCGGCGATGCAAGATATTCGATGCAGATGTCGAAGTTTTCCTTCTCCTTGTATTTACGGTAGGCCGATACAAAGGCGTTGCCCGCATGATCGAAATACCTCAGAAAACCTTGATGGAAAGGAATTCCGGCGCGGAAAATAGTGGCGAGGACCACCTTGTCGTCGATCACCTGGCAAGCAGCCGGGGCAAGTGGCGTTGTGACCTCGACAGTCTTATAGTCCAATGTTTTGCTTATCTCATAAGCCATAATCTCGCCCACACGCTCGAGATTGCGACGAAAGCGCAGCGGATCGTGCTGAATGTCGACGCTACGCATTTCCATTAAATACTGACTTACCAACGAATGTTGGTCGGCAAAGTTAATAGTTTTCATGTCGTTTCGGTTATTTCAGCAAAAGTACACAAAAATCACGATATTTTTATGTACTTTTGGAGAAAATAAAAAGACACTGATCATGGAGAAGGTAAGGTTTGGAGTGGTAGGCACCAATTTTATAAGCGACTGGGTGATAGAAGGCGCACGAGAGGACGAACGGTTCGAACTTACAGCCGTGTGCTCGCGCAGCCGCGCACGCGGCGAAGAATTTGCAGCGCGCCACTCGATCGCCAACGTGTTTACGTCGGTCGAAGACATGGCATCGTCAGACTGCGTCGACGCTGTCTACATAGCATCGCCGAATTTCAAACACGCCGAACAAGCGATCGCCTGCATGAGCCGGGGCAAACATGTGCTGTGTGAAAAGCCACTGGCCTCCAATGCCCGCGAGGCCCGGGAGATGATCGAAGCTTCAGAGCGCTACGGCGTTACGCTCATGGAAGCCATGAAGCCGACGATGACCCCCCATTTCCGCTCAGTAGCCGATAATATCGGCCGCATCGGTAAGGTGAGACGCTATGTGGCATCGTACTGCCAATACTCATCGCGCTACGACCGCTTCAAGGCCGGCGAGCTGCCCAACGCATTCAATCCGCAGATGTCAAACGGCGCGATAATGGACATCGGCGTCTATACGATCTATCCGATGGTTGTGCTTTTCGGGCGTCCGGAACGCATCAGTGCCTCCGGGGTGCTGCTCAGCTCGGGAGTCGACGGCCAGGGAGCCGCAACATTTGACTACGCCGACGGCATGCAGGCCACGGTTCTCTACTCCAAAATCGCCGACTCGCGTCTGCGGTCGGAGATCCAGGGCGAGGATGGCATCATATCGCTCGACACCATCAACCGCATGGCCGACATAACGCTGACCACCCGCGGAGTTAACCTCGGCGGAGGCAAAAGCACCGGATCTGCGACCGAGAACATATCGGCCACAGCCGACCACAATGAATACTACTATGAGGTGTCGGAATTCATCGACCTCGTTTCGGGAAACCGGCGCAAATCAGCAGTCAACAGCCACAGAGCGTCGCTTGTGACCCTCGAGATAATCGACGAAATACGTCGTCAGATCGGAGTGGTGTTTCCCGCCGATCAACCCGACACCTGAACGGTCAGCCCCGTGGCATCGGTTATCCTTGCGGCAATGCGGTCGAGTTCGTCGCGGCCGACGTGACAGAGGCTGCGCTCGGGAGTGAGTCTGTCGATGGTGTAGATCATCACCTCGCGTGGAGCGATCTGCCTGTAAGCGTCGATGAGAGCGTCGATTTCGTCGTCGGTCGAATTGTCGACTTCGACTCCGTCGTGGGAGCCTCGGGTGATCATGGTCTGAACGATGAGCTGTCCGGCGAATTGCTTCATGCCCTCGATGACATCCGCGACACTGTAGCGCGGATCTACCGGTCGGTCGAGCAGCTCAACTGTGCGGTCGCGCGCGCTGTCGAGCTTCAAAATGTTGTTGTCGACTTTTTTCAGCGCTTCGACCACGTCGGGACGATGGAGACGGGTCGAATTGCTCAGCACACTGATCTTGACCGAGGGGAAATAGCGGTCGCGGAGAGCGATGGTGTCGTCGATTATCCCTGCAAAATCGGGGTGCATGGTCGGCTCGCCGTTTCCCGAAAATGTGATTACATCGAGAGGAGTGCCGTCGGCGACCATGCTCTTGAGCTTGTCTTCGAGAAGACGCGCCACATCGGCGCGGCGCGGCAGCCCGCTGCGTCCGGGCCCCTGGGCATTGTAACCGGCCTCGCAGTAAAGGCAGTCAAACGAACAAACCTTGCCGTCGACAGGCGAAAGGTTGACACCGAGCGACGATCCGAGCCGACGCGAATGGATCGGGCCGAAAATCGTTTCATGAAAAAGCACCGTCTGCATCATTTTGTTGTTTTTAGCCGGCTGTCGTCGAACAACCGGCGGGTGAATATTCGGGTGATCTGAGATATGAGGGCTGCAACTACAACTACGGCCACAGCCACGACTGCGACGTCGGACATGCTGACAACGACGGGATAGACATCGATGGTCAGCGCGGCAGGATCGCCTGCGAGCTTGATGAGTCCGAAGTGCTGCTGAGCGAGCGAAAGGACGATGCCGGCGACGATGCCGACGCAACCACCCGCAACGGTGATCAGAAAGCCCTGCCAGATGAATATCAGCCTGACACCGGCGCGTGTGAACCCAAGCGCCCTGAACACCGACGAGTCGGCCCGCTTCTCGATGACCAGCAACGACAGGGTCGATATGATATTGAATGAGGCAATGAGCAAAATGAACACAAGCATCATGAACGTCACCCACTTCTCGACTTCGATCATGCGGAAGGCATCGGCCTGCTGCATGTGGCGGTCGAGAACGTCGAAACCGGGACCGACAGCCGCGGAAACTGCTTCAGCCACATCGTCGACCGACACTCCGGATGCGACGGCCACCTCAAGCGACGAAGCCTCGCCGGATGAGTAGTCGAGCAAGCTTCTCGCCACGTCGAGCGGGATGACCACTCGGTCGTTGTCGACATCGGCCCTGTCGACCTGAAGGACACCCGAGACAAGCATGCGGGTGCTCCGGAATGATGAGGCAGGGTTGGCGGGGTTGATGCGTCCGCGTCGCCGCGGCACGTAGAGCTCGGCAACCTTGGAGACTGATGGCCTCAGACCGGTGCGGTTGGCCACCCCTACCGACAGCTGCATGCACGCCAACGTATCGAACTTCTCAATAAATACACCGTCGACGATGACACTGTCGACGGGAATGACGCTGGTGTAGCCGTGCCCTACAGCCTTGAACTCGACGGGAATGTGTTCGCGCATGCCGGCCAACATGGCCCGGTCGTCGATTACAGGCACCACCGCCGTCACCCCGTCTATCGCAGCTATCGCGACAGCCAAGGAGTCGGCCCCGGCAAAGGTCTTGCCCAGAACCGGCATGACTCTCAGATCGGGATCGACACGCGATATCTGGTCTTCTGACAGACGACTGAAGCCGTTGAAAACCGACAGCACGACAACAATCGCCATGGCTGCCACGGCGACGCCTGCGATGGAGATCGCGGAAATGATGTTGACTGCGCGGTGAGACTTCTTAGAGAACAGATAGCGCAGGGCGATTCTGAAGCTGAGCAATTGCGGGGTGATTATGAATGGTTCAGACAGTGGCCGGCCCGAGGAGGGGGCAAATGTTATTTGCTCTCGAGCAGTTTGTCGATGTTCTCGATGTAGTCGAGTGAATCGTCGAGATAGAACTGCAGTTCGGGAGTCTTGCGCAACTGATAGCGGACGCGCTGAGCAAGCTCATAGCGGACAGTGCGGGCGCTCTTGTTGATGCTTTCGATCATCTCAGGCGCCTTGTCGGAGGGGAACACCGACAGATAGGCTCTGGCGATGGAGAGGTCGGGCGAGACTCTCACGGCACTCACCGACACGATCACACCATGGGTTTTGGCAGTCTGCTGACGAAATATTTCGCTCAATTCTTTCTGGAGAAGACGAGCTATCTTTGCTTGACGATTTGATTCCATAATTATTATATAAGTGTTTTATGTTTGTACTATCACATTATAATGTGGTTTTCTACTTATAACACCGTTGTGAACGCAAAGTTAACAAAATTATCAAAACGCGTCTACACCGGACAGCCGATTAGGCGTGGTTTCATAGTCCACACCGATTAGAGAACCTGCAATCATTGAGTAGGATTTACCTTAGCATGTCGGAGACGCAACGCAATTATTTAACTAAAAAACAACGCCGAAAAAGCCTTCATACAGGCACAAAAAAAAATTACTCGTCATCACGACGAATAATCTTTTTAACCTTAAATCTAATACCATGAAAAACACGATGCAAAATTACACATTTTATGTTTTACAACATATATTCGGGCGAAAAAATTCGTGTCGTTTTGCATAATTTAACAATAGGATGTGTATCTGTTGCGTTTTCTCCACAGATGAATATCTCCGGCCGATTTTTAGTTAAAAAAAACACAAACAATAAATTGCGGTTTGGAGATGTGGTTTTGTTGTTATATTTTTGAGAAAAAATTAACTTTAAAAATAATAGCATGAATTTTAATCATTCAAATATCGCGTTTGTTGCAGTTTTAGCATTGAGTGCGTTTTTAAGCGGAAACCCCAAACGGAGCGCCAACAATTATTCGAATCTTCATATAGAAAATCTTGCAGCATTGAGCGAAGCATAAACAGAGAGTTACACATGAGACATTACAAACTACTTATTGCCGCGATTTTCCCGGCGCTGCTCGGCATTTGCATATGCGGGTGCAACTCTGACGGAAGTAATAATGAAGAGTCGGTTAAGTGCTGCAAAATATCGGGATATACCGATGAACAATTTGATTCGATATTCGAGTTCGAGAGATACGTGGTACTTGAAACAAATGATGTATCAGTGATCCGAAACATAACGAAATTGCTGGCAACCGACAGCTGCGTCTATATTCTTGATGCAAATCGCCGTGTGTTGATATTTGGGAATGACGGTCACTTTATCCGTAACATAGAACATATCGGGGCCGGCCCGGAGGAGTATGCGAATTTGCGAGACTTCAACCTTAACTCCGACACTCTGATGTTGCTTGATCCTGATAACTCACGCATTCTGGTTTATACCGATGACGATCGGTTTGTGCGTGCAGAAACGGCGCTTCAAGCCCGCGGGATATGGCGCTTCGACAACGGCACTACAGCTTATAACATGGGGTTCGGCCTGGCCGACGGAAAAAAACGCGAAAGATGTTTCTATGCTGTGACTGAAGATGGAAACATGAAAACAGCCTTGAATTTCAATAAGGCATTGCTTGGGCGCTCATTCTCTCATAATGGAGCTTTGCCTTTCTATTATTCTAACGGATATCCGATATTGTTTACGAAACCTTTTGACAGTTCTCTCTATCTTATCAGCGAATCAACCTATTTGCCCGAAACTCTTTTGCGGTTTGAAACAGATGACACTGCTTGGGAAATCACACCCGAGACTCCGGAGGCGGAAGTAAATGAGATTGTGGGGAATGGAGGAATGAATAACTTTTTTGCAGTTTACCGTTGGGAAAATGATATTATGGTTGGCTACGAAAGCAAAAAATCGCCCTATACATATGCGATCGTAGATATTAACGACTTATCAGTCAAGCTTAATCAACCTTTGGGCCGCGACAGTCATGGCTTTCCTGTGATGCCATACTCATATATATATATTATGGATCCGGATCTCAATGCATGATGAGTGTGATCGATCCGGCTGTGGTGGTTTCGCTTGCAAAATCCCAAAGCGATGAAACATCGTCGCTGATGCATGAAGTGCTGTCGCAGACAGATGCCGAGGGTAATCCCGTGCTGATGTTCTATGGCTATAAAAAACGGTAGCTTCCGGGAAAATCATCGGACAATGTTCTTTTATAAATAAAAACCATGGAGCTTTACGTCGTTTGGTTCTATGTCCGTGCAAAAAAATAATGATTATTTTTTCTGCACAATAGAATTGTATATTAACCAAATATTATTACCTTTGCTGCATGAGTTTAATACCAAAACCAACCCAAAAAAACAAACACTATTATGAAAAAACTTTTACTCAATGCAACTCTGGCCGCAGCAATGGCCGTTCCGGCAATGTCGGCTCAAGACCTTAAAATCGAAACCAAATGGGTGTTCGGTGTAGAAGACATGGTGGCATCTCCAGTACCCGGCCTCGACGGCAATTGGAGCGGAACCCAAACGACCAACCCTGCATACAACGCGGACGCCACATGCTCTCGCTTCGGCGTCGGTAAGGACGGCAAGATCATCACCACTGACCACACCAGAAACGCTCTTATCGCATTTGACAACCACGGAGTTTCGCTCTATGCTACTATCCCCTCGCGTGTCGACGGAAAATGGAACGGCACCGCAGTTTCGACCGACGACGCAGGCAATGTGATCTTCAACTACTGCTTCACCAGCGCACAGAAATCGTCGCAGGAATGGGGCGTACTCGATGCCAACGGCACTATCACGAACGTGACACTGTCGACCCCGCTCTCTGAAGTAGGCATAGAGTCTCGTCTCGACATCATCAGCCACATCATCGGCGATGTCACAAGCGAAGAAGGCGGTATCGGCTATGCCACACTGCAGAATTCAGGCAAGGTGATCATGTTCCATTTCAAGGGCGACGGCACTAAAGTGACTTCGTTAACAGCCAAAGCCAATCCCGAGACCCTCGATATGCTCGCAGCTCTCGCCACAGACTCTCAGCTGGCAGTGCCGACTCCCAAGTACTTCACTGTAGCCGAAACTCTTGCCAAAAACCCCGAACAGCAGTTCTACCTCCCGCTTGGTAAACTCAACTCACAGGATCTTCTCGACGGCTTCATGGTCAACTACGAGAACGGCTATCTGTCGCCCCTGTTCGGCTTCGGTAACCGTGGTTATCTGACAGTCAACAAGTTCAAACTTGGTGGAGAAGAATATATCGTACGCAACTATGTCGCAGACTCTAACCCCGATGCAGAGGTGCTTAACGGCTGGATCAACGTTATGCAATATGGCATATTCGACATGCAGGGCAAGTGTGTTGCAACATGGACAGGATCGCAGTACTCCAACGGCTTCGGCATGGGAACAATCACCGTTGAACAGGTCGATGACAACACAGTCAACGTATATCCGTTTGTTGCCACAGGCTCAGCCCACGCCTCAACAGCTACAGAACCGGGCATCTACGGCGCAATGTTCACCGTTTCACTCACATCATAGGGCATCAGCGACATCGCAGCTGACGAAAATGCACCGGCCGTGTACTACAACCTTCAGGGTGTGGAAGTGGCTAACCCGCAGAACGGTATCTACATCGTGCGCCGCGGCGACAAAGTGACCAAGGAAATTGTGAAATAATATCTTCAAACCCTCAAATCAGACGGCAGATGCGTCTGAGATCGTTGAACCTTCAGGACGGACTGTGCGGCAAACGCACAGTCCGTCCGCTTTTTTTCACGGGGCACAGACCTGTTGTCGGGAAAAAAGCTTAACTTTGCAATAAATCAAGCACAAACAACATATCCCGATAATGCCACAAGTCTCAAAACGCGGGGAGGAAATGCCCGCATCACCCATACGCCGCCTCGTTCCGCTGGCCAACGAAGCCAAAAGCCGGGGCATCAAGGTTCACCGTCTCAACATCGGTCAGCCCGATGTGCCGACCCCGCCCGAAGCATTCGAGGCCCTTACGAAGATCGACCGCGATGTGCTCGAGTACAGCCCGTCGGAAGGTCTTCTGTCACTGAGGCAGAAACTTCAGCAGTACTACAAACGCTTCAACATCGACGTCGACGTCGATGACATCATCGTGACTACCGGAGGATCAGAAGCCGTGCTGTTTGCATTCATGGCCTGCCTGGACCCCGGCGACGAGATCATCGTGCCCGAGCCGGCCTATGCCAACTACATGGCATTTGCAATCTCGGCGGGCGCCAAGATCGTGACCATACCGTCGAGCATCGACGATGGTTTCGAACTGCCGTCGGTCGAAAAATTTGAGGAACTCATCACCCCCCGCACCAAGGGCATACTGATCTGCAACCCCAACAATCCGACCGGCTATCTCTACACGATGAAAGAGATGCTTCAGATACGCGACCTTGTGCTTAAATACGATCTGTTTCTTTTCTCCGACGAGGTCTACCGCGAGTTCTGCTATACTGGCGCACCTTACATCTCGGCTTTCCACCTTCCGGGGATCGAGGACAAGGTGGTGCTGATCGACTCAGTGTCAAAGCGCTATAACGAATGTGGCATCCGCATCGGAGCATTGATTACGAAGCACAGTCATCTGAAAGCCAACGTGATGAAATTCTGCCAGGCCCGACTTAGTCCCCCTCTGCTGGGTCAGCTCGTGGCCGAGGCGAGCATCGACACCCCTGCCGACTATATGCTGGCAACATACAATGAGTATGTCGAGCGCCGCAAATTTCTCATCGACAAGCTCAACAAGATCCCCGGTTGCTATTCGCCGATACCGATGGGTGCATTCTACACCGTTGCCCGCCTTCCGGTCGACGATGCCGACCGTTTCTGCCAATGGTGTCTCAAAGAATTTGACTATGAGGGCGAAACGATTTTCATGGCTCCCGCATCAGGCTTCTACACCACTCCGGGCATGGGACACGACGAAGTGCGTCTCGCCTATGTTCTGAAACGCGAGGACCTGGCCCGCGCAATGACGGTGCTCGAAAAAGCCCTCGAAGCATATCCCGGCCGAACCAGAGAATAATCCACCTCCAAAATACACTCTGCAGCATCAGGCGCGCCCGAACGGCGCGCCTGATGCTGCATTTATGCGTAAACGCTTTTTATCAAAGTTTCTAAAAAAAAAACAGCATAAGTTTGCATTTGACTTAGTTTTTTTTATTTTTGCATTTTCTCCATTATAAATAAGTCAAAACCTTAAATATTACCGACACTCAATACAACTAAAACAATGATACAAATGTGGAAGCACAGTATTTTTACGGCCGCTCTGATCGCAGGAGTGGCACTCAGCTCATGTAAGGACAACGCACGGCAATGTGATTCGCCATTGGATTTTGCCGACACTGTCAAGATGTCGTGGACCGTTTTGGACGATCAGGATATTCTTCCGGTCGTTGACGGCATATTTGCTAAAGATTCGGTTGTCTGGATCAGCGGAAAGCTTGACGGGAAATTTGTTCACCGCTACAGCCAAGCCGACGGACATATGATCGACAGCCATGTATCGATCGGGCAAGGGCCTGACGAAATGATCTATCCATGCTGTCTGTCACTGTTTGGCGACACAACGGCATTATTTGACATGAGGGCGAGAGAGATCAAAATGTATGATCGTGATTTCGAATGTGTGAACCGCATACCGACGGCCGACTGGAGTCGTGCGGTGTGGGAAGCCTGGGCGCTGTCACCGACACGCGGCTTGCTGAAACTGCCGGCGCAGACCGACGACGGCAAGGGCTACTCGATGTGGCAATATGTCGATCTCGGAGGCAATAATGATATAATAGCGTCATATGACACGATACCTCAATGTGTCGCTCACGAGCCGAGAGCCTTGAGCGTGCTGTCGAGCCTTACTGTCACTTCTCCCGACCGCCGGCACTACGCCGTCGGCACGACGAGTGGAGGTGTTTTCCAGACCTTCGATATCTCAGGCGATGATATCGTTCCGATAATATCCGATTTCCTGTTTTTTGTCGAATTTGACGAAGCCGGCAACGGCATTGCCGAAACTTGCCAGGTCGGTTTCTCAGGTCTGGCATCAGACAATGAAAGACTTTTTGGATCGTATTCGGGCAGCTTAAGCCTCGAGGATGCCACCAAGATCGGTGTATGGAACTGGGACGGCACACCCGAGCGCCTGATACAGACCGATGCCATCATACTGAAACTCGCATTTGATGCCGACACTCAGACCCTATGGGGAGTGTTGTTCGACAAGGGCGAATTCCGTCTGGCCAAGTTACCGCTTGAGTAAGCGTTTCTGACAACACGGCGGCGCCGGAGATCTACCCCGAAAAAAAGGGTCGACTCCGGCGCCGTTGTGAATCACTTGAGTTTTGGTTGAGTAAGTAAGTCTAAATCC
>CAJUMR010000047.1 GCA_910587475.1 uncultured Muribaculaceae bacterium | reverse complement strand
TGGTTATGTCCGCTTATTTATTTTCGCTCTTAAGTAAACAGCATTGGGTCGTGACTTGTTACGACCTCCACTGCAGTGCCACACGCCGATCGTCCACCCCAAGTCGAAACTTTATAACAATCGTCATTTAAGGAATTGTATAATAACATATAATGATTTAGCTCGGATAGAAATTCCACTCATAGGGACTGTTTGCGACATAGATGTGCTCTATGTTGCATATAGTGCCATTGTTAACCACATATTTCCAAGCCTCTATTGCATAGTATTTCGACATCGCAGTCTTAAAGAAATCAGCCACAGCTTCAATGTCCCACTTATACAGGTTTGCCATCATAACCGAATCGGGATTGGAAACGATTCCTTCTGACAATAGACTTTCATTGGGTTGGCGATAGTAATAATCCTCTCTCATCCATGAAGGGTTCAATGTATACACCGGCGTCCCTCTACGATACGATATGCCGATCTCGCCTTTACCTGTCTTGATATAAGCAAAAGATCTCATTCCATTACCTTCATACCATACCTCATATATTGTGTCGCAAGTCTCGTTCAAGATTTTGAATGAATCAAGACTGTTTACTATGCCGATCCGGTTATCCATTCTATATATACCCAATTCATTCGACTTTATATCAAATCGTTTAAAATGAAATATAGAATCCTCATATACTGCGCTATAGTCAACATAATTTTGCGCACAAGCAATTTTAACTCCTGAGGTATTCCCTCTACATGCCACAAGCACTGACACCGCAGCAATTGTTAATAATATTATATGTCTATTCATATTTGCTCTGTTAGGAAAATATTGGTTTTATTGCTCATAACGTCTGATTTTACCAATATTCAGACTATAGGCCGCCCTGCAAAATTGTAGGGTTGTGACCTGTCACAACCGCCACGACGGTACCACACGCCGGTCGTCCGCCCAGCGTTCGCGACAGGTCGCGAACCTACTGCAGTGCAATTTGGCTTTATAGTGCAAGGATTCAGCATTGCGGTTGAGGATTAGAGTATTATCAATCTGCAAATATACACCGTCCATACCCTGTTTTGCAAATTATTTCGTATGTTATAAAACAGATTAATTATAAGAAATTCATTCGCACACTCCACAACAGATACCATCACCCTGTCAAGTTGACATTGCCGAACATGCCATAGCCTCCAAACTCCTAATTATCAGCTGTACGATAATCTATATAATAATTCTTCTTCAAAAAAACGGGCTATTTCCTATAATTTATCGTTCAATCTACTCGACCGAAAGATTAATCTGAGAATCAACAATAAATGATTTATCCGTTGCCGTTGCTATCGACTGACAGCTCCGCAAAATGTCGTGGCATGACATGTAACATCCAAATTCTTCTCTAACAAGTAATAATTGCAAGTAATGCAAGAATAAACATTGCATAGTACACGCCTGAATTTATTCTGCCGATTATAAAATACACCCCTGCGCTGAACAACATAGTACTGCATAAATAGCATCCTACACTTAACCAAACAGCATACACATCCCCGTTATGCACCACAACATTGGTCTTAGATGCCGCCGCAATTGCCAAAGTTACAATATATAGGCACAACACCGCTGCAATTTTCCAATTTGCAATAGATCCACGCTCAGCCATGTCTATAATAGATTAAATATGATACTACACCCACATTAATTGCCAGCATAGCTAAAAACAAGCCCAGGCATAAGCACCATGCCAATTTTCGACCAACCGTATAGCCGATTGTCATGTGAATAAAAAAAGTAAATAGTGCTAATTCATATATAGCGGGCACCCATGCTTCCAGCACAAAGCATTTTCCCATCCCAAACATTACGTCTGAAAAATTATGCAGCATTACATAGAATCCCAAAGCTGCAATTATCGACGTGACAATCACTTCATTTTTTCTATGTTCTTTTATCTGCATATCACATATTTCTTTATGCACAATACCTTTTGGCTTCTTCTTAACATGGCATCGGCGCAACTGATGCCGCTGCTATCGGCAGACCGCCCTGCAAAATTGTAGGGTTGTGACCTGTCACAACCGCCACGGCGGTGCCACACGCCGATCGTCTGCCCAGCGTTCGCGACAGGTCGCGAACCTACTGCAGGGCAATTTGGCTTTATGGTGCAGGAATTCAGCATAGTTATTGGATGTTATGCAATATGCGATGTTCTTTCATCCTATCGACGCAATTCCGAAGATGTTGCTCGACTGAATATGGCAATGACTTTTGATTCAATATCGAAAATGATTTTACGTCTGAATCTCTTTTAGTTATCCACCATTCAAATTGCCCATCGTCTATCATGCATCTCAACAATTTCAAATCGAACACAGATGTGATATTATCACCACACTCAAATGAGCTACTAACATTCTCATCTATCAATAAATATAGGCTATCTACATTAGTATATCCAATCAGCGTTGGGGCATCACACTGCGACGAGGATATTTTTTGAATTTCAAACGGAGCATTTTCCATTGGCGTGACAAGTCTGAAATGATATGTTGAACAATTATATTGAGATGCATATAACACGATATTGACATCAGAACTATATCGTTGCAATTGAGATGATATATGAGTTAGAACCCGTTGAAAGAGCGTATCATTAGTGGTCATTCTCGGCAGGCATTTTCTTACCATTATCGTCTCAGGAATTAGCTCCGGGTTTTCTTGAAAGAGCCTATCAAGAGCATTGACTTTTTTCTCACCAACTGCGGCCAAAGGCAACAGTAACAAAGTTAAAATAATATATATAATTCGTTTCATCAATATTTATTCAGGTGTGACATTATCGAATTCTGAAGGTATATATTATATCACTCGGATGACTATGAATAAGCCGCAGCAGGCGTAGGACGAGTGCCAGTGGTAGTCGTTGATGCAAGGTTTCGGCATAGCGGTTGAGGATTAGAGTATTATCAATCTGCAAATATACACCGTCCATACCTCGTTTTGCAAATTATTTCGTATGTTTTAGAGCAGTAATCGCATTGTCGGCAAGCATTCTAGGTTCAAGGAGTTGTTTGGCACGATAATTTGCATTAACTTTGCAGTATAAGCAAACAATTTACGTAAATGATCGATATAAATAAGGGTAAGGGACAATCGCTGTACCGACGAGGTGCCGACGATGGCTTCTGGTTCGGGCTCTATCTGTGCGCGATGTTCATCCTGTCGGTCAACGGCATTGCCGCACAGATAGGATCGATGCTGATGTTCTTCGGGGTGCCGTTTATCATCTATTTCTATCTCGACCGCAGCTATCGCGCCGACAATCTGAAGACTTCGTTTTCAGGTCTGTGGCTTCACGGCATCTGCATTTTCTTCTTCGCGTCATTGATCATGGCGCTGGCCATTTATATCTACAGCCGCTTCATCAATCCGATGTATATCAACGACTGCGCCGAGATGGCCCGTCAATTCTACAGCGCCCAACCATCGGCCGACGCACAGGACTATGCTCTCACCATCAAGAAGGTGCAGGAGGCCCATCTCTTGCCGGCACCCTCACAATTGGCGGTCACTTGGATCATGCTGACGGTGTTTTTCGGTTCATTGCTATCGATGGCCGAGTCGGCGATCATACGTTCGGTGCCGCGCCGCAAGACACCTCCGTCGCCCCGGCAATTTCAACAGTAAAGTTTTTTCTCCGCAATCATGGATATATCAGTAGTCGTACCTCTCTATAACGAAGCAGAATCACTTCCGGAACTCGAACGATGGATCGCACGGGTGATGGAAGAGAATGGCTTCTCTTATGAGATCATATTCGTCAACGACGGATCGACCGATGACTCATGGAATGTGATCAAGGCTCTAAGCCAGACCAATCCGGCCGTCAAAGGAGTGTCGTTCCGACGCAACTACGGCAAATCGCCGGCTCTGAACACGGGCTTCAGACGCGCCCAAGGCAACGTGGTAATCACAATGGACGCTGACCTTCAGGACAGTCCCGACGAAATCCCCGAGCTCTACCGCATGATCACCGCCGAGGGCTACGATCTTG
The DNA here is from genome assembly GCA_910587475.1 of uncultured Muribaculaceae bacterium. Taxonomy (GTDB): domain Bacteria; phylum Bacteroidota; class Bacteroidia; order Bacteroidales; family Muribaculaceae; genus CAG-873. Next base: position 12,287 of record CAJUMR010000047.1, on the reverse strand, counting down.
TGTCGGGATACAAGCAGAAGCGCTACGATCCGCTGTCGAAGACGATACCTACAAAGCTGTTCAACGCCACGGCCCGCAAAGTCAGCGGCATCAAGAATCTGCACGACTTCAACTGCGGCCTCAAGGCCTATCGACACAAAGTGATCGAGCATATAGAGGTCTACGGCGACATGCACCGCTACATCCCCTATCTGGCCAAACTCGCGGGGTTCAACCGCATCGGCGAGAAGGTCGTTCATCACCGCGCGCGCAAATACGGCAAGACAAAATTCGGTCTCGACCGATTTGTCAACGGCTATCTCGACCTGGCCACGCTTTGGTTCACAGGCAAGTTCGGCGCCAAGCCGATGCACTTCTTCGGTCTGCTCGGCAGCCTGATGTTCATCCTCGGCTTCATAGCAGTGGTGATCGTCGGAGCTGTGAAGCTATGGAACATGAACCACGGCTACAATTACATCCTCGTGACCGACTCGCCCTACTTCTACCTTGCGCTGGTGCTGATGATACTCGGGTCGCAATTGTTTCTCGCAGGCTTTGTCGGCGAGCTTGTCGTTCGTAATTCTCCCGGACGCAACGACTATGAAATCGACGAGGAGCTGAACGTCACGCCATGAACATCAAGCATTATCTGACACTCGCGGCAGCCGCAGGGCTGGCCTCGGCCGCCATAACATCGTGCAGCAACAGCGGCTGCACGGAGAACCGGAGCGCCGTGCCACTGGCCGCTTTTCTCGATCCGTCGACCGACAAGGCCATCAGTCTTGACTCGATCTCGATCTCGGGCGTCGACCAGCCCAACGACAGTGTGCTCAGTCCGGCCGGCACCGCCGTCTCGCAGGTCTACCTGCCGATGCGCCCGACCCATCAGTCGGTGTCGTGGTGCCTGTCCTACAAATGGAAACGCCTCGACTTCCCCGAACTCAACGACACGATCACATTCGACTACACGTCGACACCGTTCTTCGCTTCGGAAGAGTGCGGGGCCTACTACAAATATCACATCACTGAAATGTCGTACACCGACCATCTCATCGAGCGTGTCGAGATAGTCGACTCGCTGATCACCAATGTCGACAAGGTGTATGTCAACATCTACTTTCGCGTAGAAACCGACGAGCAATGAAGACCCAACGATCAATCCATCTCCGAATTTTCGCGGCGCTGATCGCCGCGGTCGCCGTCATTGCCGTGTCGGCGCAGACTCAGACCAAGCGTCGCATCACGCCCGTAGAGACACCGGCAACCATGACCCAGACCATCAACGAGGCGCGCAACGACAGCGCCCGCATCATCGCCGCCCGCATCGCGCGGTCGACCCACTACCACGACGAGCAAGGACGCACGGTCTATGTCGACACGGTCACGGGCGAGCAATGGATGGACTCAACAGCTCTGCTGCCCGTCGTCAAGATGAAATATCCGCTTTTTGATGCGGCTTCGGTGAGCGTCGATGTGTGGGACCCGCTGATGAGGGCGTTCGGCCAGAAATACGGACTTTTCGGCGCAGGAGTCGAACTGAGTCTCCACAACCGCTACAAACCGGTGTTTGAGCTTGGTCTTGGCCAGGCATCCAACACTCCGTCGGGCAACAACTTCACCTATCGCTCGCCGATGAGTGTCTTTTTCCGCATCGGCATGAACTACAACTTCCTCTACAACTCGTCGCCCGACTATCAGTTCTACGGCGGCGTGCGCTACGGCTTCTCGTCGTTCAAGTATTCGGTCGACAATGTCACGATCGACGGATCATACTGGGACGAAACGGCGACCTTCAACATTCCGTCGCAGACGTCGACGGTCGGATGGTTTGAGCTGGTGTTCGGTCTGCGAGTGAAGCTGTGGGGGCCGCTGTCGGCAGGCTGGGCGTTCAAGTATCACACGATCCTCCACGAGACTGCGGTCGGCAACGGTCAACCGTGGTATATCCCGGGCTACGGGTCGCGCAACGCATCGGTGACGGGGAGTTTTTCGTTCACCTACACGTTCTCATTGTCAAAGATGAACAAACACAAGGCCGACGAGGTTATAACATCAGATGTAGAACCGTCGGCCGCATCCCAGGAAACAACAGAGGCGGCTGACTAAAACAACCGTCAAGCATGAAAAAGATAATAATAATCGGAGCATCGTCGGGCATGGGCATGCGCGTAGCGACCGACTTTGCGCGAGCCGGATGGAGAGTAGGTATAGCAGCCCGCAATGAAGAGCGCCTTCGCGCAGTCAAAGACCAATATCCCGACCGCATCACTTACTCGGTGATCGATGTCACCGCACAGGATGCCGTCAAGCGCTTTGAAGATCTGATCGAGGAGATCGACGGCATGGACATACTGCTTTATGCCGCCGGCACAGGATGGTACAATCCCGGTCTGAATCTCGGCAAGGATGAAGCAACCGTCGGGGTCAACGTCGTCGGCTTCACCCGCATCATCAACGCGGCCTACCGATATTTCAAAGCCACGGCCAACACCAGCCGCGGGCGCATCGCAGCGATCACATCGGTCGGAGGCATGAAGGGGCTGGGAGTCAGCGCCGCCTATTCGGCAACCAAGCGCTACCAGTGGACTTATCTTCAGGCACTCGATCAGCTCGCCCACAGTCAGCACGTCAACGTGAGCATCACCGACATCCGTCCGGGCTTTGTCGACACTCCCCTCCTCGAAGGCAACCGCAACTATCCGATGCTGATGAGCGTCGACTATGTGGCGCCGCGCATCGAGAAAGCGATCATGGAGCGCCGCCGTGTGGCGACTATCGACAGCCGCTGGTGTGTTGTGTCGGCACTCTGGAGCATGATACCCAACGCCGTCTGGCGTCATCTCGAGGTGAAGATGTCGTAGGTTTCTCCGCCGCATAGAAAAAAAGCAAAGGCTTGGCAGTCTCAATCGACGGCCAAGCCTTTGCTTTTTGATAAGAGTGGATTGTCTTTGTTAGTCGGATACCGGCTATTACTTCTCGAACTTCTTGAAGATAACGGTCGCGTTGTGACCACCGAAACCAAACGAGTTGGAGAGGGCGGCGCGCACGGGGCGGTTCTGGGCGCGGTCGAAAGTGAAGTTGAGATTGTAGTCGATGTTTTCGTCGAGATCCTCAGGATCGTGGTTGATCGTCGGAGGAACGATGTCTTCCTGCACAGCTTTTACACTGAACATAGCTTCGAGAGCACCGGTAGCGCCGAGGAGGTGTCCGGTCATCGACTTGGTCGATGAAATGTTGAGATCGTAAGCGTGCTTTCCGAATACTTCGACGATAGCCTTGACTTCAGAAATGTCACCGACGGGAGTCGATGTGCCGTGGACGTTGATGTAATCGATGTCTTCGGGCTTCATTTCAGCGTCTTCGAGAGCATTTGTCATCGCGAGAATTGCGCCAAGGCCGTCCGGATGAGTAGCCGTCAGGTGATAAGCGTCGGCCGAAAGACCACCGCCAGCCACCTCGGCATAGATTTTAGCACCGCGAGCGAGCGCGTGTTCGAGCTCTTCGAGGACGAGCACAGCAGCACCTTCGCCCATAACAAAGCCGTCGCGCGACTTGCTGAATGGACGCGATGCGGTCTCGGGGCTGTCGTTTCTGGTCGACAGGGCGTGCATCGAATTGAAACCGCCCACGCCGGCCGGGAAAATAGCCGCTTCAGCACCTCCAGTAACGATTGCATCAGCCTTACCGAGACGGATCAGGTTGAAAGCATCGATGATGGCATTGTTAGACGAAGCGCAAGCAGAAACAGTTCCGAAGTTAGGGCCGTGATAGCCATACTCCATCGAGATGTGACCCGATGCGATGTCGGCGATCATCTTGGGGATGAAGAACGGATTGTATTTCGGACCCATTTCTTCACCATGGATAGCAAAGTATCCGGCTTCTTCCTCGAAAGTGTGGAGGCCACCGATGCCGGCAGCGACGATCACGCCTACGCGGTTTTTGTCGACAGCACCCTCGTTTTCAAGTCCTGCATCTTCAACGGCCTGACGGGCAGCGACGATAGCGTACTGCGCATAGAGGTCGAGCTGACGCTGTTTCTTGCGGTCGAAGTGTTGGTTGGGATCAAATCCCTTAACTTCGCACGCAAACTGTGTCTTGAACTTTGATGCGTCAAAGTGGGTAATAGGACCGGCACCGCTCACGCCGTTCTTGGCGTTGTCCCACGTAGTGGCGACATCGTTTCCGATAGGCGAAAGTGCACCGAGACCGGTTACTACAACTCTTTTTAATTCCATTTAATTAGAAAAGTGGGTTTGCTAAAGCAAGGTTTTGTTTGTGATTATCAGAAAGATAATCTCTTATTATTTAGCGGCTTCGATGAAAGCGATAGCGTCGCCAACAGTAGCGATCTTTTCAGCCTGGTCATCGGGGATCTGGATGCCGAATTCTTTTTCGAATTCCATGATGAGCTCAACAGTGTCGAGTGAGTCTGCACCGAGGTCAGTAGTGAAAGATGCTGCGGGAGTGATTTTGTCTTCTTCTACGCTGAGCTTGTCAACGATGATTGCTTTTACGCGATCTGCAATTTCTGACATAATAATTAAGGTTTTTAATGATTAAAATTCAATTTCGCGGTGCAAAGTAAAGCATTTTTCTCCGAATACAGAAATTTTTACCCAATTATTTTGCCTAAAGCGTGTTAAGAGGGGTGTAAACAACGAGTCTGAGCGGCGTTGCAGTGCATGGTATCCAATTGATCGTGCCTCGTGGCGGCCATTTCCTTTTTGCTCAAGACTATAATATTTAACGCTTAAGCCCTGATGCCGAATTGACACGGCTGTGAATAGTGAATCGGCATCGGGCGGCTGTGTCGGTTATGCGATGCCGCTGCGCGGTGGCACAGCGGCATCGCAAAAGAAAAGCGCGGAAGCCCAGCGATGGGTTCCGCGCTTTGATTTGTGTGTCGGCCAAAGGCCGATTTTGTCAGATCAGATTATTTTTTGACAACTTTAGCCGTCCAGGGGAGTGTGCTGAGATCGAGGGTGATGTCGTAGGTTCCGGTCTCGGTGCACTTGAAGTTAGCGCCGTTGAATGGGTTGAGGTTGTCAAATTCACCACCGAGGCTAACCGACCACTGGTTGTTGGCGCGGAATTTCCATTCGTCGCCTTCGGTCATGGCCTGAGTGACAGTGAACACGAGGTTGTCGGCAGAAGGAGTCATCTCAACAGAGTCACCCCAGCCGTTGAAGCCGCCGGTGATGCCGAAGCTTTCGATCTTGGTGAGGGTAAGATCTTTGGTGCCGAAATCCAGCGAAATGTAGTAGAGGCCTGATTCGGCAACCTTGATGTCTGATGCACCATTGGCTGTGCCAGTACCGACCAATTCGCCACCGTCGTTTGTAGAGAACACGGGCTGTCCGTTGTCAGTGGTACCGAAATCACCATTCCATCCGTTAGTCGGAGAGAATTTGAATTGGCTGCCGATATTGGCAAAACCGACGTAGGTCGAATAATCGTTGGTCCACATGGTGGGCTGAGATGCAAACGACCATACAAGACCGTTGACATTGTCGCCGGCAAGCCAGAAGTTGGGATATGCCTGCACGAATGAGAACGTCATCGAGTGCTCTTCGTCGGGTTCGAGGCGGTTAAGATAGAACTGGAACATCACCGGACCGCTCAGATCGAGATAGCCCGCAAGTTGATCAGCGCTTTCGTCGAGATCGCCGCTGCGGCTTTCGGCGTCAGCTTCATTCACACCGATCACCAGGCCGTTTTCCAAGTCAAATTCCTCATAAGTCGATTCGGGGATAAGTTTCCAATAGAGTCCGTCGCCCAATTCAGCAGCAGTGAAGTTGCATGTCACAGAGAACGAGGGATTGTCATACTGGCTTCCGGCGCCGTGATTCACTTTGAGCGCATGGGCTTTGGTCCATGTCTCGGCATCGTCGGAATAGATGAGATAGTAGACAGGCTCAATGACGGCAGCGGGCGGGAAAGGCACCACTTTAATCTGCTGAGCGCCGATGAAAGAATTTGCGTCGCCGAGGCGGATGACTTCCTTGCCATTGACAGCCTGCACGCCATAGCGCACCCAAAGAGTAAGTTCAGAGGGATCGCGGGTGATCTTTTCATATATGACACCTTGCACAGCATCGGGATCGAGGGTGATAGTCGAGCCGTTGACAACGGTGGGAATTTCAGTGGGGTTGCTGAAATTTTCGTCGGTGCTGATCTGAGCCACGGCTCCGAATGTGTAGCCTTCAGGCCATTCTTCGCCGGCAGTGACGGTGGCGACGGGGAAGTTCATGTCGTCGTTGTTGTAAGTCTCAAGGCTTATGACAGCGGGCATGTCGGCGCTCGGGGCGACAGAGACGATCGAGGGATCAACCGCAGGAATTTCGGGGTTGACAACGGGAATGCCGAGAGTGTCGTCATCTTCGCAGGCAGCGAAACCAAGGGCGAGAGCCGCTAACGGGAGAAATATATATTTCTTCATTGTTTTATGGTTTGTTTGGTTGTTTGTAGGGTCGCGATGCTGCAACTTGTGATTCCGGCTGTTCAACTTTTTAGTTTTGCAACTTTTTGGAGTTGTTCAGCTTTTTGGCTTTCTGCTTATCAGTTTTCAGCTTATCAGCGGTCGCGACAGGTCGCGACCCTACGGGGTTGTTGTTAATCTACGAATGTGAATTTGACTTTGTTGGTGTTTGTGTCAACTTCAATGTCCACGGTTTTGCCCTTGGCATTGTTGAGCATAAAACAGCCTTCACCGACTTTTGAGTCAACAGCGACACCGGATGTCACTTCATAGTCAGCATCGGTCGGAGAAGCCCATTGTGCCGCGCCCCAACCGGTGAGTTTCTGATAGAAGCGGCAGTAGAGCGCGTCAGCCCCGAGGTTGGGGAATGAGAACGTTGCTTTATAAACTCCACTGTTGTCATCGCAAGCGAGTTTCCAATCGTCGTAGAAAGCAGCGTTTGCCTCAGAGGGTTCGGTCCAATCAGATGATGCCATGTTGCCACAGATGTAGATGTAGCTTGTGACAGTCGGAGGAACAACTTCGACGGCACCGGCCTGTATTTTGATGGTATTGGTGTTGAGGTCAACCGTAATTGTCATGTCGCCACCTTGCCAGTCAATAGACCAGTTGCTCTGACCATTTACAGTAACAGAACCGTCATATACTCCATCAACAAAATCTCCGGTAATGTTCACATCTGTCATATCGGCTTCACCTGCACCAAGACAGTTTTTCGAACCCCAACCGGTAAGTTCTGTATAGAAGCGGAAGGCTACAGTCTGTGCGGGAACATCCTCGATTATAGCTGAGTAAATATTTGAGCCAATCGCATTCTCATCCTCGAACAATCGTATCAGGTCATTCTTATAGTCGGCACTCGGCTCTACAAACGCAGGATAACCGGTCAAATAAATGTAGCCTGGAGTCGGGATTGCGTAGTAGAATTCCACATTGGGGAGCTCTACAACGTTGGACGTGATCTTGCTGTACTCAACCTGAGCAGCCTGCGCTGTGGCGCGGACATAGAGAGGTCTGACATGGTCGTTGGCATAGGGCTCCCATGTGTCTTCGTCGATGACGCCGAGCATATCAAGTATGGCGAGGTTGGCTTCAGATGTAGAGAATGAGAGAGTAGCGCTCAATGGATCGGAAACCTTCATCGTGCGCGATTGGGCAAAATCTTCAGTAGTTGAGATTTCGATACCATAGGTTGTCTCTATGCCTACGCCGTAGTCGGGCTGCGAGCAAGTGAGAGTTATCTGACCTTCGTCGGTCAACTGATAGAGCTGCTCGGCAAAGGGTGGTGTGTTGAGTTTGAATTCCGTGGGCTTCATCAGCACAGGGCTGTCGTCCTGGCTGCATGCAGACAGGGCAGCGACGGCTGCGACAGCCGCAAAGAATGATGCTATCTTTTTCATTGATTTCAATTCTTAAAACGGTTTAGATCATTATTTGATTAATAGCCGGGGTTCTGATGATAGCCCGAGAATGAGATGACTTTCGACGGTATCGGGAAAAGATTCATGTGGTCGGGGGTAGTTGCACCGGCCTGCACGCCGCCTTTCCAGTTCCAGACGTAAGACGAACCGGCATATTTGCCATGGCGAACGAGAGCAGTGCGGCGGTCGTTTTCGCCGTAAAGCTCGTGGTTGCGTTCGGTCAGGATGTTTTCGGCAGTCATGTCAGACGATGTCCAGTTGGCGAGACCTGCACGGTTGCGGACGTTGTTGACATAGATAAGAGCGTCAGACGCGTTGCCTGCACCGCCGAGGATGTTTGCTTCCGCAGCCGAAAGATAGATCTCTGCAAGACGGATAACAGTCCAGTCGGCATCGGAGAATACTCTGCTGGCGGCGGGAGAATTGGCGGCGTCAATCGATCCGTCGACGTTGTAAGCGAAGTTGGTATATTTGATCGGGGCATAGCCGAGTCCGTAGCCCGAGTTACCTGCGATGATGAGGTTGTCGATCTTGAAGCCGTCTTTCTTGGTCTTCCAGAGAGAAGCACGGACATCGTTGTCGTAGTCCCATGATTCGGAGAGCTGCTGACGCGCTACCATACATGTCCACTGAGCATCGAGGTTGCAGTCGGCGACTGACGAAATGCCGTCATAAGAACCGCATACTGATGCGATATAGAACGTCGATCCGCCGTAAGACTCGAGCTGCATGCCGTCCTGGGGCACCGTCATGATGATCTCGTTGGCGCGGCTTCCTTTTGAAGCATATTCGTGGTTATTGGCTCCGAAGAGAGCAATATAGCTCTCGGCGAGACCTGTGCCGTTGAGACCTTCACCCTGGTGGTTGGCGATGATCTTCTGGGCGAGAGTCCAGCACTTCTGGTATGCATCGTTGTTCTTGTCGACACCCCAAGACTTGGCGTTGAGATAGAATTTGACAAGGAGAGCGTCGGCCACTTCTTTACCGACATAGCCGTAGGCGGGTTCTACGTAGCTGTCGCCCCACTCTGCAGAAACCTGCTCGAGGCAAGCTACAGCGTGGTCATACGCATCCTGGCGTGACAGCTGGGGAGGAGTCGAGCCGACGCCTGCCGATTCGTCGATGTAACCGCAGTCGCCGAAGAGGTCAATGGCGTAGAAATAGCAGAGCGAACGGACTGTCTTGGCCTGACGGATGTAGTCGGCAGCGCGTTCCTTGAGGTTGTCGGGGAGATTGAATGCTCCGCTCTGAACTGTGCGGATAAACTGGTTGCAGATGGCAATCTCGGCGTAGATACGCGAATAGCACTGATACATCACCTGATTGTCGGGGGCGAAGTTCATCGTCACGAGTTCATAGAAACCTGCGTCGGCGAACTGCAGCCACGAGTAGTTGTCGGTGGTCATCTCTTCGAGAGTGAACACTGTGCGGGTGAATGTGCCTTCGCCGGCACCGCCTGTACCTTCGCCGAGGATTGAGCTGCCCGAGCCGCCGTTGCCGGCAGTCGCGAGACCCTGGTAAATTTCGGCCATGCAGCGGTCGAGGTATCCTTCGGGATCCTTTGCAAATTCGGCCGAAGTGAGCTGATTGGGGTTCTGGATGGGCACATCGAGGTCGCCGGTGCAGGCATTGAATGAAGCCGCCGAAACAGCGAGACCGAGGCCTAATATATATTTATTGAATGTCTTCATGTTGTGAAAATTCATCATTAAAGAAAACCGTTGATTAGAATGTGGCGACAACGCCGAGAGAGAATGTCACAGGACGCGGATATGCGTTGTTGTCAACTCCGGAGAATACTTCGGGATCGAGACCGCGGTACTTGGTGATGACGAACGGGTTCTGAACGGCACCGAAGAGGCGGAGGCGCAGATTGTCGTTGAGAAGATTGTTCCAGGTGTAACCGAGAGTGATGTTGTCGCAGCGGATGAAGCTTGCGTTTTCAACGAAGTAGTCAGAACGCACGAGGTTAGTCGAGCCGGTAGCGCTTGTGAAATAGTAGTCAGAGTCGAGGACGTTGTTGAGGATGTTGCCCTGTCCTTCGAGACCTGAAAGGTTGAGCATGCGCGCACGCATCGAGTTGTAGACATAGTTGCCGATCGATGCACGGAGCGTGAAGCCGAAGTCCCAGTTCTTGTAGTTGAATGTGTTGTTGAGGGTCATAGTGACCTTGGGATCGCGCGAGTGTTTCACAACGAGGTCTTCGTCGCCGATCTTACCGTCGCCGTTCTGGTCGACATAGACGCCTTCGAGAGGATTGCCGTCGGGGCCATAGACCTGTTCGAGGACATAGAAAGAGTTGGCGGGATAGCCTACCTTATGGATCTGGATAGGTCCGGCAGAAGAAGATGCGGGGTTGCCTTCGGCATCGAGGGTGAACGATTTGTCCTCGTCGGCAGAACCGGTGAGCGAGGTGATCTTGTTCTTGTTCCAGCCGATGTTGTAGCCGAGTGTCCATGTGAAATCTTTTGTCACTACGGGACGGGCTGTAACGTTGAATTCGACACCGATGTTGCGGAGTGTACCGATATTGCGGGTCATGACGTTGGTTGTGGTCATGCCGGCAGGCACGGGCACGCGGGCAAGGAGGTCTTTAGTGTCACGGAGGTACCAGTCGGCCGATACGGCGATGCGGTTGTTGAGCCATGACATGTCGACTCCGACGTTCCAGGTTGTTGTTTCCTCCCATTTGAGGTTTTCATCGTAGGCGTTGGGATAGAGGGGGTTGATCCAGGGAGCCGCCATGCCTGATGGGCTGGGATAGTAGACCGAGGGAACAGAGATGGAGTAAGCCGGAGTGTAGTTGTTGTAACCACCGACAGCCTGCTGACCGGTCACACCCCATTCAGCACGGAGTTTGAATTCGTCCCATGTGCCTGTGAAGTTTTCGAAGAAAGGCATGTTGTTGATCTTCCATCCGAGGGCCAACGCAGGGAAGAGACCCCAGCGGGTGTCGGGCGAGAAGCGCGATGTGGCGTCGTCGCGGAGGGTGAATGTGAGGAGGTAGGTGTCGTCGAAAGAGTAGTTTAAGCGGCCGTAGAACGAGAGAAGCATCAGCTTGTTGCCGTCGCGATATATTTTAGTGCGTGCTTCTTCGGTGTCACCATAGGCAAAGCCGATGTTTGACGCAGAAGCAGGATCTTCGTTGACAACCCACGAGTTGCTTGCGAGATCGTATGACTTGTTGTAACCGATAGATGTGATGCGTGAGTAATTGTGGTTCATATAGTCGAAACGCTGCCACGAATAACCGGCCATGACATCGAAGCTCGATTTGATCGACTCTACTTCTTTTTTATAGTTGGCATAGAACTCGAGCATGGTGTTGCGCGAGAGCTGAGTGTTGTAAGAGTAGTTTGCAGCACCGTTGCGGTAGTTGCTGTTCCATGCCTGGGGTGTGTTGGCATAGACGTCGGTGTGAGACTCGCCCTTGATAACATCGTAACCGAGGTTGAGGTTAAAGTGGAGGTCGGGGAGGAAGTGGAGGGCATAGTCGATCTGGAGGTTACCGGTCGAAGACCACGATTTCTCGGTGGCCGAACGTCCGTAGAGCTGAGCGACGGGGTTGAGCGATCCGTTGGTCTCCAAAGTACCGTCCTGGTTGATCAGCGAGGTGTAGCCGCCGTAGATGGGAGCGCCGAGGTTGCCTGTGGTGTTGTAAGCTGTGTAGACAGGCAGAGTCGGGTTGTAGGTGAGAGCAGAGTAGATGGCTCCCATTTCGGGGTTGCGCTGGTTGATGTAAGATCCTTTCACATTGGCGTTGACCGACAGAAGGCCGTCGAAGAATTTCGGCGAGAGGTTGAAACCTACAGTTGTGCGGTCGACGTTAGATGTCTTGATGATACCGTTGTTGCCCATGTAAGAAACGTTGACACGGTAAGGAAGGAAACCGACTTTACCGCCGACACCAACGTTATAGTCCTGCGAGAATGCAGTGCGGTAGATCTGATCCTGCCAATCGGTGTTGGCGTTGCCGAGGAGGCCGAGGGCATGCTCGTTGTTGGCATATTCGTTGATCTTGTTAGTGAACTGGTTGCCGTCGAGCACATCCCAGCGGCGGCTGGGAGTGGCCATGTGGAAGTTGGCCGAGAAGCTCACCTGAGGACGGCCCTGCTGGCCTTTCTTGGTGGTGATGATGATGACACCATTGGACGCACGCGAACCATAGATGGCAGTCGCTGATGCAGACTTAAGGATGGTCATCGACTCGATGTTTTCGGGAGCGATCATTGTGAGCGGGCTCATTGCGCCATAGCTGCCGTCCATCGGCACACCGTCGACAACGACGAGAGGGTCATTGGAAGCGCTGAGCGACGCACCGCCACGGATGCGGATCGATGCTCCGCCCGAGGGGTTACCGCCATCGGTCGTCACGACAACGCCGGGGCTTGCGCCGACGAGGAGGT
>CAJUMR010000046.1 GCA_910587475.1 uncultured Muribaculaceae bacterium | reverse complement strand
CAAGCGTATCTCTATCCGCGACACCCGTGGTATCATCGACGCTATCCTCGACGGCGCTATCCTTTCTGCTCCCACCAAGAAGCTCCCGATCTTCGACTTCGAAATCCCGACCGAACTTCCCGGCGTAGATCCCAAGATCCTTGATCCCCGCGACACCTACGCAAACCCCGAAGAATGGACCAAGAAGGCAGAAGACCTCGCAGCCCGCTTCATCAAGAACTTCAAGAAATACGAAAACAACGAAGCCGGCAAGGCTCTCGTTGCTGCTGGTCCCCAGCTCTAATAGAGTGACCGCATAACTGATTACAGAAAAGGCGAGGTAGATCGACCTCGCCTTTTCTATTTATCTTACAACGGACAAAGTCCGGCGTCAAGATCAGAACTTGATGTTGCCGGGAGCCGTGAGTATATGAAAAAGCAGATCACGGAAAAGCTGATGGTCGGTCTGGCGCGACCCTACCCCTTTGCTCATGGCATCGTAACGGCGGATAGCTGCAATTATCTCTATGATCTGGAACGGATTATAGTACCGCATAGCCGCCCTGTAGCGCTTCAGCTGATACGACGACTTGAATTTCATCTCCGCCATGACTGCAGCATCGTTGCTCCTGTCCGGACAATAATAAACCGCCAACAAGTCTGCAAAAAAAGAAAACACAACCGACGCACTCACTACCAAAGGATTATTTTTCGGGTTAGCCTTGAAATACTCAGCGATACGGAACACCTTGGCGCTGTCTTTTACAGCAAGTGCATCGACAAGTTCATAATTATTATAATCCTTACTCATGCCGATATTTCGCTCCACGGCATCTGCAGTGACAGTCGCTCCGGCTCCGAGAGCCGTTGTCAGCTTGTCGATCTCGTTATAAAGACGGCTGAGATCGGTGCCGACATAGTCACGCAACATCTCGAGCGCCTTCTGTTCAGCCTTAAGGCCTTTAGAACGGATAAAATCCGAGATAACCGCAGGAGCGTTATAATCCGACAGTTTTCGGGACTCAAAATTGACGCCCTTGGCTTTGACCGCCGCAAGGAGTTCCTTACCCTTGGCTTGAGCGCCACGACAGCATATGACCAGAATTGTCGTATCGGCAGGCGACGCCACATAACGGTGAAGCTGATTGAGTTTGGCCGACGGTATAGCCTGCGCCTCCTTTAGTATGACAACCTGACGTTCGGCCATCATGGGATACTGCATGCACAAATCCATCACAGCACCCGGCTCAACTTCGGGGGCATAAAGCACATGAAAATTAAACTCCCGCTCTTCTTCTGTCAAAATTTTCTCGAACCGATTCACAAGCGCGTCGATATAATAGCCCTCTTCTCCGTGAAGAAGATATACCGGCGAATATTGCTTTGTGGCCAATTGACGGCAAAGCGAATCGTATGTTACAGCAGGAGTGGCCATGGCGATGAGTCTGATTTATAAAAATAATTGTAAATTTGTAGCGAAGATACAAAAAATTAATCTCAGCCACAAATGGATCTAAACCTGCCGCAATTTGACTACAGGCTGTCGCACGACTACGACGGAGTGACGCGCATTTTCGATTGTCTGCGAGGCAAATTCGTGGCACTCACGCCTGAAGAATGGGTGCGACAACATTTTGTCAACTACCTCATCACCCAACGCGGCTACCCGAGAGGACTGATGGCTAACGAAGTGAGCCTGAAACTCAACCGCACCGCACGTCGATGTGACACCCTGATCTATTCTCGGACAGGACGACCGATAGCGATCGTCGAATACAAGGCACCGTCCGTCGCTATCACTCAGACCGTATTCGACCAGATCGCCCGCTATAACAGCGTGATCGGAGCAAAATGCCTTATCGTCAGCAATGGGTTGACACATTACTGCTGCCGCTTCAACTGCGACAGCCAGAGCTACTCATTTTTGCGCGACATACCGCGCTATGACGAATTATAATCAGAAGAAATAAGCCAGACGGACAGCCATCGAACGATTGCGGGCGCTGTAGTTGTCAAGCAGTTTTGTCTTCAAAGCATAGGTCATACCCCAGCTATAGTTGAACGACACCTGCCAACGCTTGAAAAGCTCAACACCGCCGCCTACCGATACACTGAGGTCGCCGCCGGCATATTCGAAAGCATCGCATTTGCCATGGCCAACAAGAATGTTGAAATCCGGTCCTCCGTAGACAAAGGGCGCGATCACATCCTCGAGTCCGTTGAGACGGGTCCATTTGAAACGCAAATGAAGAGGGATCTGAAGATAATGGAGTCTGACATGTTCATCTCCGAAACCCTGCGATGCCCACACCTTGCGCTGTCCAAGATTCACCTTCGCTCCAAGTTGATTGTACATCAAGCCGAGATCGAGACCGAACCCGAGACCTGGGAACATCATTTCGCCCTGCACGCCAAGCTGATAGCCAAATGTCTGGGACACATCGACAAGATCCTGTTTGAATTTCAGATTAGTGAATTCCGGAGCTACAGTTGCCGCATAACGGAACTGAGCCGCAGCCGACAAAGATCCGGCAATGGCTATTGAGACTATGATTAAAAGTTTGACGATCTGGCGTTTCATTGCAATGTTATTGATTTATGGCGACAAAGATACGCGAAAAATCTCAATTACCCTCTATATTAACGCATTTTATGACATCACCATTGCCTCTTTGACCATCGTGGTTTATAAAACCGCGCCTTATCTGATGACTATCTCATCTGTGAAGACAAATCGCCAACGGTTGAATGCCTGATAGCGGATATATCGCGCCTTGACATTGCCGGCCCATGAAAAGTTGCGGAAAGCGACCTTATTGTCACGGAGCAGATTTGTTGTTATCGTTGTCAAAGGAGTGAAATTCTCCCCGTCGTTTGAAAATGATATTACGACCTTTTCGGGAAACCACACATTAGGTCCGCACAACTGTATGAAATCAGCGCCTATATATGTGATATCGGTCGGCTCGTCCATGTCGACGGTAACATCGAGTGCACGATCACTGTCGCCGTTGTAAAAGCCTTGCCAACGCAGGTCATTGTAATTCCAGCCGCCCCGTAGACCATCAGTGAAAGTTGCTTCATAGTCAGCATGATATTTCGGCGCCCAATGACAGTCATTGTAGATAACCCTCTTTCCTCTGGCGAGATGTTCGACTGGTTGTCGCGCTTCAGGGCGATTACCGATCTCGTTACGAAGATCAAAGACGTTGTACCCGTCGGCTCGCAAACGATCGTTCATCGTCAGCGCTCTCTCCCGGAAATTGCCGAAATCGCGCAGTCGCTCAGGAGTCCAACCCACCTCGGCTGTCGCAAACATACGCGGATAAAGCATATACTCTGCATGCTCGTCGGTGGCGATGTATTCAGTGAACATTGTAGCTTCAATACCTTTTATGTTGGCGCACGTCTCGACCGAAAGCGAGTCGGGAGCCGGATCAAAGCTATAGACAAGTTCGATAGGCAGATATCCGCCGATGGCCTCCGGCTGAGTGTGCGGCACATCCTGATATCCGTCGAAATAGCAATATTTACCGGGAGCCATCACCGCATTGTGCCCCTCTGCTGCCGCCTTGAAGCCGTTCTGCGGGCTGCGCCATGACAACACAGTGGCATTTGGCGCCAGCCCTCCCTCCATGATCTCGTCCCACCCTATCAGTGCTCGACCTCGAGAGTTGAGATGCTGCTCAATGCAGTGCACCAGGTAACTTTGCAATTCGTCGACGTCATTCAACCCTTCGTCAGCCATACGTTTCTGACATTTGGGACACGTCCGCCACGCCTGTTTCGAAGCTTCATCACCTCCGATATGGATATACTCCGATGGGAACACCTCAATCACTTCATCAAGCACATCGGTGAGAAATTCAAAAGTCTTTTCATTGCCGATACAAAAATCAGAGTGCCCGTACATCTCACCGCTGCACGAAAGCTCGGGATATGCCGCAAGCACCTCTTCAGAGTGAGCCGGCATCTCAATTTCAGGAATCACCGTTACAAAGCGGTCAGCAGCATAAGCCACTATCTCACGCAGATCGTCCTTAGTGTAATAGCCACCGCGTGCATCTGGATCCGAACATTCCACATAACGCCAGTCCCATTGTTTCCAGGTCTCGCCCCGGCGCCAGGCCGCAAATTCAGTCAGACGAGGATACTTCTCAATCTCGATCCGCCACCCCGCTCCGTCGGTAAGATGGAGATGAAGACGATTGATCTTCAGCCGGGCCATTGCATCGATCTGCTTCATGATAAAGCGTTTGTCGCGGAAATTGCGGCTGACATCGATCATCACCCCTCGGTAAGGAAAGCGCGGGGCATCAGCTACGGCAACCTGCGGCAGCCGGCCGCCATTTTCATCTGCAAGCTGACGGATGGTCTGCACCGCATAGAAAAGCCCTGCGGCATCACCGGCCTTGACTTCAACACGATTTTTTCCGACGGTCACTTCATAACTCTCCGGCTCAAGATCCTCGACAACACGGAGTTCGATCTGCTTTTTCGATCCTGATGTAACGACTCGTATCTGCGGATAGACTTCATCAAGATAGCGGGTAAGTTTCGCGGCGTCATCCCCAGCAACACCGACAAGTCGCCATGACACATTTTCATCCAGCGAAAAATAACGATCGCCCACTGATCGGATTTCAACGGGCAAAGGAACTACGGCTTCTGACGGGACCGGAATAACAACCATCAGACCAAACACTACAGACAGGACTACATTTCTCATGATAGATCGCAATTGGGGATAATGATTTCCAACAAAGATAAGGATTATTGGCTAAAAAAAGCCCTGACCATCTAAAATGATGCATCAGGGCTCAATAAGTTATCATGTAACCTCAGATCAAGATCCGAGATAGGATTTCAGCAGACGGCTGCGCTGTCCTTTAAGACGGCGTATGGCTTTTTCTTTGATCTGACGCACACGCTCACGGGTAAGATCAAATTTTGCTCCGATCTCCTCAAGAGTCATTTCCTGACACCCGATACCGAAGAACATCTTCAGTATCTCACGTTCGCGTTCGTGAAGCTGACGCAGAGCACGCTCGACCTCATTGGAAAGAGACTCCTGATTGAGCGAAGCGTCGGCCATCGGGGAGTCATCGTTGGTAAGCACATCAAGCAGGCTGTTATCCTCTCCTTCGACAAACGGAGCGTCGACGGAGATATGACGGCCCGACACTTTCAACGTATCTGCGATCTTCTCAACCGGAACGTCAAGAGTATCAGCAAGCTCCTCAGGCGACGGTCTGCGCTCGTTTTCCTGCTCAAACTTCGACAGGGCTTTGCTTATCTTATTGAGCGAGCCAACCTGATTGAGCGGCAGACGCACGATTCTCGACTGCTCGGCAAGAGCCTGCAGTATCGACTGGCGGATCCACCATACTGCATAAGAGATAAATTTGAAACCGCGGGTTTCATCAAACTTACGCGCAGCCTTGATCAGTCCGAGGTTGCCTTCATTGATCAAGTCGGGAAGAGAAAGACCCTGGTTTTGATATTGTTTAGCCACTGAGACCACGAAACGAAGATTTGCTCTTGTGAGTTTTTCAAGAGCGGCCTGATCGCCTTGGCGGATTCGCTGGGCGAGTTCAACCTCCTCTTCGACAGTGATGAGCTCCTCGCGACCGATTTCCTGAAGATATTTGTCGAGCGAGGCGCTTTCGCGGTTAGTAATTGATTTTGTAATTTTTAATTGTCTCATGTGTCACGCGTTATTGCCTAATTATTGCAAATTCGTGCAAAGTTACGAATTTATTTTCATATTGTACCTAAGACAAACGTTTTCCGGCAAAATATATTTCAAAAAAAACATTAAAAATCAGTCTTAGACACCAATTTATCCATGATATATCGGGGACGCTGCCTGCGGCAACGCCCCCGATATAATTCATAAGACCGTCACCGCGCTTACTTGTAGCGCGCCCAACGGATGAGCTCCTTGAGATTGGGTTTCTTTCCGTACATAAATATGCCGACTCTATAAATCTTGGCAGAAAGCCATATCATGAACAAGAACGTCAGATAGAGCAGCACAATCGACAGTATTATCTGCCACAAAGGAATTCCAAACGGTATTCTCGCCATCATAACCATAGGAGAGGTGAACGGAATGATAGATACCCATGTGGCGAAAGCCGACATCGGATCAGCCACAACCGTCGGCGACAGCACCATTCCGACTATAATCGGAAGTATAGCAACTGTCTGCAGCTGACTGGCATCCTGAATGTTATCGACTGCCGAACCGATCGCGGCAAAGATTGAAGAATAGAACAGGTAACCGCCGATAAGAAACAGCAGCAGATAGACTACCAGCTGAACCACATACCACGGATCTCCCAGCAGACTGAGAGCTGCCATCAGTTCCGGATCACCGACTGCAAAGTTTGCCACAAGCGAAGGCATCACCCAGAATGTGAACGACAGAACGATAACTGCCCAGATCAATATCTGCGTGATGGCCACGAAACCGACTCCGAGTATTTTGCCAAGCATCAGATATGTCGGTTTGACCGATGAAACGACAATCTCCAGCACTCTGTTATTCTTCTCCTCGATAATGGAAGTCATCACCATCTGACCATAGATAAGAATAAACATGTAGAGCATGAACGACATCAACAGACCGACTGCATAACTTAGCGTCGACGACGTCTCCGAGGTCTCCTCGCTGTCGATTCTATAAGTCTGCAGCTTGACATCAGCGTTTATCTGGGCGAGTATCTCACTCAGATTATCTATATTATATTCACGCAAGCGTATTGACTCGATAGTCTGTTTGATCTGACGCGAAATCGATTGCTCGAGCGGAAGAGATGATGCCGAATGACTGTATAGCGTGACAGCCGACGGATCTTTGACAATGTCTTTTCCAATGACCAGCACTCCATAATAATCTTCGTTGCCCATAAGATCGTCGAGCGCCGCGTCCGACACAACGAACTTGACTTCATCGCCGTTCTGCAGCGTTTTGGCAATCACCCCCGAATCGTCGACAACCGCAATCTTTTTTTCATCAGGAGTGGCAAAGATGGCGATGAGCGCCGGCAGCGCCATCAGAGCGACCATGAACAAAGGCATCAATATGGTCGAGATGATAAAGCTTTTGCGCTTGACTCTTTCAAGATATTCGCGCGCTATTATTGTTGAGAGCTGATTGTTCATGCTTGCTGAGGATTATTCTGGTTAAACATTTCGACAGAGCGGATAAATATCTCATCCATGCTCGGCAACACCTGACGGAATGTGCGCAGATCGACCGCCTGATTGGCTCGCGATATTGCCTCGCGCAGATCATCGCCGGAGTGAAGCTTAAGCGACACCGACAGGAAACCGTCGCGGTCTATACCATTCGGCGTCATTTCTCGGGTGAGAGGTTGCAGAGCCTCTGTCAACCTCGACTGCTCACCGAGGAAACTGAACTCGAATGAATTGTCGGAAAACTCACGTCTCAACTCCCTGACGCTACCGGTCAGTATATTATGAGACTTGTTGATCAGCGATATGTTGTCGCACAGTTCTTCGACGCTCGCCATGTTGTGAGTCGAAAATATCACTGTTGCTCCTTGATCCCGCAGATTGAGTATCTCGCGCTTGAGCACATTGGCATTGATAGGATCAAATCCAGAGAATGGTTCGTCGAAGATCAGCAATTCGGGACGATGGAGAACCGTCACGATAAACTGCACCTTCTGAGCCATGCCCTTCGACAGCTCCTCGACCTTACGGTCCCACCACGACGAAATCTCAAGCCGTTCGAACCACTCCTTGAGCGACCGTGTGGCTTCCTGCTTGCTCAGACCTTTGAGCCGTGCAAAAAATATCGCCTGATCACCGACTTTCATTTTCTTATAGAGGCCTCGTTCTTCCGGAAGGTAACCGATATTGGCTACATCCGCAGCCGTCAGTTGATGGCCGTTGAATGTCACAATGCCGGCGTCCGGAGCTGTGATGTGGTTGATAATACGGATCAGGGTTGTCTTACCGGCCCCGTTCGGTCCGAGCAAGCCGTAGACCTTCCCGCGGGGCACCTCGATCGACACATTGTCAAGAGCCTTGTGATTTGTAAAAGTCTTGACAATATTGTCTGCTTTGAGAATAATATTGTCCATTTAGTTACTTATGAGGATTGGTTTTCTGGATATATGACTACAAAAGTAACCATAAATTACACAGCTTCTCAAAAAAAATCTAAAAACATTCGTCCCGTTCGGTCATAAGACACCGTATCAGCGCCAAAAGTGTTAACTTTGTAAGTTAAACCAAGATCAAAATGTCCAAAAACAGATCCCAAAATATCATCGTCAGCGGCGCAAGAGTCAATAACCTCAAAAATGTCAACCTTGAATTGCCTCGCGGCAAATTTATAGTTGTCACCGGTCTTTCGGGCTCAGGCAAATCATCGCTTGCGTTCGACACCCTCTACGCCGAAGGGCGCCGGCGCTATGTCGAAAGCCTGTCAAGCTATGCCCGCCAGTTTCTCGGCAAACTACGCAAACCCGAATGCGACTTCATCCGCGGACTTCCTCCGGCAATAGCCATCGAACAGAAAGTCAACACCCGCAACCCCCGATCGACCGTCGGCACATCGACAGAGATCTACGACTATATACGCATGCTCTTCGGTCGAATCGGACGCACGTTTTCTCCGATATCAGGCGAGGAAGTCAAAAAACAGTCGGTCGAAGACGTTGTCGCAGCCGCCACTGCGTTGCCCGAAGGGACACGAGTGGCAATCGCCGCGCCCATCAACCTACCGCAAGGGCGCGACTTCCCAACTCAACTCGACATCTACCAGAAAGAAGGTTTCTCGCGTCTTGTCGGCCACGACGGCAGCTTCGTAGCCATCGCTGACACACGCGAAGACTCCTCCATAAGTCCTGCCACTCACGACCTGCTTATCGACCGCCTCGCCGTAGCGTCGTCAGGCGACGAGCTGTCGCGTCTGGCCGATTCAGCCGAAACGGCCTTTTTCGAAGGCAACGACGAATGCATCATGCTTGCGTGGACTCCATCAGCTGTCGAACGCAAATCATTTTCCAAGCGCTTCGAGGCCGACGGCATCACCTTCATGGAACCGTCAGACCAGATGTTCAACTTCAACAACCCCTACGGAGCGTGTCCCGAATGCGAAGGCTTCGGCAAAATCATCGGCATCGACGAAAATCTTGTCATTCCCGACCGTTCGCTGACGGTCTACGACGGCGCCGTGGCGTGCTGGCGCAGCGAAATGATGAGCAAATGGAAACGGGAATTCATATCTTGGGCAGCCCGTCACGATTTCCCGATCCACACATCATACGCCGACCTGACTGACGCGCAACGCGATCTGCTATGGCACGGCGACGGAAGTGATATGCCGTCGGTCGACCGGTTTTTCTCATGGCTCGACAGCCAGCGGCACCAGATACAGTACAGGGTGATGATGGCCCGTTACCGCGGCAAGACCACATGTCCCGCCTGCCACGGTTCTCGTCTGCGCCATGAGACCTCCTTCGTGAAAGTCGGAGGAAAATCAGTCAACGAGATAACAAACATGTCGATCAAAGATCTCAACCGATGGTTCGGCGATCTTCAGCTCGACGAACGCGACACAGCGATCGCATCGCGACTTTTGGTCGAAATCCGCAACAGGCTGCAGTTTCTCGACGACGTCGGGCTCGGCTACCTGACACTCAATCGCCTCAGCAACTCTTTATCGGGAGGAGAGAGCCAACGCATCAACCTCGCCACATCACTGGGCAGCAGTCTTGTAGGATCGCTCTATATCCTCGACGAACCATCGATCGGTCTGCATCCGCGCGACACCGACCGCCTGATCTGCGTCCTCAAAAAATTAAAGGCTCTCGGCAATACCGTGGTCGTGGTCGAACACGACGAAGAAATAATGCGTTCTGCCGACATGATCATCGACGTCGGACCCGATGCCGGTCGTCTCGGAGGAGAGATAGTCTACGAAGGCCCTGTTCCCGATGATCCCGAAGAAGCCGAGCGTCTTGCTCCACGCAGCCACACGCTGCGCTATCTGTCCGGAGCAGAGAAGATCGAAGTGCCTAGTGCGCGCCGCCGCTCGTCAAGCTACATTGAAGTAACCGGCGCCTCCGAACACAATCTGAAATCGATCGACGTGCGTTTTCCCCTTGGGGTGATGAACGTCGTCACAGGAGTCAGCGGATCGGGCAAATCGACTCTTGTTCGCGACATCCTCTACCGCGGTCTGCAACGTGAACTCGGCAATCCGGGCGACGCTCCGGGTGCGTTCAAGGCCCTGCGAGGCGACATCAGCAGGATAACATCCGTCGAATTTGTAGATCAGAATCCCATCGGCAAATCTTCGCGTTCAAATCCTGCGACCTATCTCAAAGCCTACGATGAGATCCGTGTGCTCTTCGCCGAACAGCAACACTCCCGTCAGATGGGTTTCACTCCCGCCTACTTCTCGTTCAACGCCGAAGGCGGTCGCTGCGAAGAGTGCAAGGGCGAAGGTTCGATCACCATCGAGATGCAATTCATGGCTGACATCGTAGTCCCATGCGAATCATGTCACGGCAAGCGATTCAAGCCCGAAGTTCTCGAAGTTGAATACCGCGGCAAAAACATATTCGACGTGCTCGACATGACAGTCAACCAGGCCATTGAGTTCTTTTCCGAAACCGACGGCACTATCGAACGTCGCATCGTGAGACGGCTAAAACCGCTAAGCGATGTCGGCCTTGGCTATATAAAATTGGGACAATCCTCGTCGACCCTCTCAGGCGGCGAGAACCAGCGCGTCAAACTCGCTTGGTTTCTCGCTCAGGAAAAACCCGAGCCTACTCTATTCATATTCGACGAGCCTACCACCGGACTTCACTTCCACGACATCCACGTTCTGCTCGACTCCTTCGAGCGGCTGTTGCGCCAGGGCCACACTCTCGTCATAATCGAACACAACCCCGAGGTGATCAAATGCGCCGACAACATCATCGACATCGGTCCCGAAGGCGGAGAAGCCGGCGGCACCCTCGTCGCGACGGGCACCCCTGAAGAAATCGCAGCGGCCGGCGTGGGCTACACAGCAGCATTTCTCAAGAATCGGCTGCAATAAGCCAATCCGGCCCAAATTTGCATACTCTGACACCGGCGATGCCGGTAAACTCTATCATATTTTTTGCTTTGGTGGAAAAGTAGTAATTTTGCAGATATGAAACAGCAATTGCACGATGCCTGGGATCGAGAGCATCTCTGGCACCCCTATACATCAACCATCAACCCTCTCCCAACTTACCTTGTCGACCGTGCCGAAGGCGTTGAAATCGTCCTCGCCGACGGCACACGCCTAATCGACGGAATGTCATCGTGGTGGTGTGTATGCCATGGCTATAATAATCAGAGGCTCAACGACGCAGTCCGACGTCAACTCGACTCGATGAGCCACGTCATGTTCGGAGGTCTGACCCATCGTCCGGCGATCGAACTTGGCAAAGCGTTGCTGTCGATAGCTCCAGACTCCATGCACAATGTCTTCTTTGCCGACTCCGGCTCAGTGGCCATCGAAGTGGCAATGAAAATGGCTGTACAGGCAGCAGTGTCGCGATCGGGCGACCACCGCAAGACCAATTTTGTCACCATACGGCGCGGCTACCACGGCGACACATGGAACGCCATGAGCGTATGCGATCCTGTCACAGGAATGCACAGCGCATTCGGGTCGGCACTCCCTGTGCGCTATTTCGTTCCCTCGCCGTCATCGCGTTTCGATGGAGAATGGGACCCGGCCGACATTGATCCGCTGCGTCAGGTAATCGAGAAGCACCACGATGAAATCGCTGCAATCATTCTCGAACCAATAGTGCAAGGTGCAGGCGGCATGTGGTTCTACCATCAGGAATACCTCCGTCAGGCCAGAGAGCTGTGCGACACCCACGGCCTCTACCTCATTTTCGACGAAATAGCCACAGGCTTCTGGCGAACTGGACGTTGTTTTGCATGCGAACATGCAGGCGTACAACCCGACATAATGACCGTCGGCAAAGGTCTTACAGGGGGCTACATGACACTCAGTGCTGTCATGACCACACAGGAAGTCGCCGACACTATCTCGCGCGGCGAGGCCGGAGTAATGATGCATGGCCCGACGTTCATGGCAAATCCGCTCGCTTGCGCCGTCGCGACCGAATCTCTCAAAATTCTTGCCGAAAACGACATGAAATCACGCGTAGCCCACATCGAGTCTCTCATCAGGGAAGGCATCGCCCCCGCAGCGTCGTTTGACAATGTCGCAGACGTGCGCACAATCGGTACCATCGGTGTAATCGAAACGAAAGAGCCTGTCGATGTCGGTGAATTTCAGAAACAATGCGTCGAACGCGGCGTCTGGATCCGTCCATTCGGCCGCAACGTCTACATTATGCCGCCATATGTCATATCCGACAGCCAGTTGAAGCATCTGACGACTCAAATGGTCGAACTCGTTAAAGCATTTGCCTGACCATCATGAACATCGACCTCATACTCGACCACCTCGCCGACTCAGGCAACCTGCGCCACATTCCCGACGAATGCGACCCGTCGGTTGTCGACCTGTCGTCGAATGACTATCTCGGTCTCGCCGAAAGATCGGATCTACGCGACGAATTCTTTGCCGACAAAGATCCGGCGGCGCTGCTGATGAGCGCATCAGCGTCGAGACTGCTCGGAGCTCGACAACGGGAGTATACCGAATTCGAAGCCATCCTGTCAGACGCCTACGGCAACGGTCGCTCAGCGCTCGCATTCAACAGCGGCTACCATGCCAATATAGGACTGATACAAGCGTTGGCCGACAAGCACACCTTGATAATTGCCGACCGATTGGTTCATGCAAGCATAATAGACGGAATAAAACTTTCGGGCGCACCGTTCGAACGTTTCCGTCACAACGACTATGATCATCTCGAACGCATCATCGACAGCAAAGCACAGCTCTACGACAACATCCTCATCGTCGCAGAAAGCGTCTACAGCATGGACGGAGACAGCGCCGACATCGACAGACTCATAGAAGCCAAACGCAGATGCGGCGGCAAGGCTCTGCTATATATCGACGAAGCTCATGCAGTAGGCGTCACTGGCCCGGCCGGACTCGGTCTCGCAGCGGCAGCCCACTCTCCGGCCGAGACAGACATAATCGTCGGCACAATGGGCAAAGCTCTTGCTTCGGCCGGAGCCTACGCCATAATGTCGCCGAAAATGCGCGATTTCATGGTCAACAAGTCACGCAGCTTGATTTTTTCAACAGCATTGCCGCCGATCAACATTGCATGGAGCAGCTTCATATTCAAGCGCATGCTGTCAATGGACAGTGAGCGACAGACCCTGAGACAGCTCGCCGCAAAACTTGCCGACGCACTCGGAGCCGACGATCCGAGCCATATAAGGCCCCTTATCGTCGGCGACGCACGCAAAGCTGTCGAGCTGTCGATGCGCCTGCTCGACCAAGGATACAAAGTACTGCCCATTCGCACTCCGACCGTACCGCCCGGCACTGAGCGCCTGCGGTTCAGTCTGTCGGCAGCAATTGCGCCCGAAGCTATCGACAATCTTGCTGCCGTAATCGGTCGTCTGACCGGCAAAGTCCAACAAAACTGCACAAAATGAAACACGAGTTTGTCATTCAGGCCAACAATCGCCGGCTTCTGATCATCTTCGCCGGGTGGGGAATGGATGCCAACCCGTTCAGACATGTATCCCGTCCCGGCTACGACACACTTGTTCTATGGGACTACCGCGACCTGTCGATGGACTGGTCTGTAGCATCAGCTTACGACGAAATCGCACTGATCGCATGGTCGATGGGAGTCTATGCAGCCTCAATGTCGATCCATGCAATAGACCATCTCATCACGGCAAAAATAGCCGTCAACGGCACAATGTCGCCGGTCAACAACCTTCTCGGCATCCCGGAAGCCATATTCGAAGGTACAGCCTCGACTCTCAACAGCCGCAACCTCGCAAAATTTTTCAGACGCATGTGCGGCGACCGACCGACGACCGAGCTTTTCATGCAGACAGCGCCACAACGCACCGACATCGACGAACTCATCGACGAGTTGCGTGCCATCCACCCCGAGCCTTGGTTTGCCAATCCAAAGGTGACGCGCTGGGACCGTGCTGTCATTGGCCGCCAGGATGCAATATTCCCTGCATGCAACCAACAGAGAGCATGGTCTTCAGTTCCGACGACGGTGATCGACCGCCCGCACTACATCGACCTGCAGGAAATCGCCGATGCTTACATCATCGACAAACAACAGGCTGCCGAGCGCTTTGACGCCGGCCGATCGTCCTACGACGACAATGCTCCGGTACAAAAAGCTATCGTCGACGCCCTCATCGACGACATCAAACGGCTTAAAGCCGACATCGACATATCTGCCCCCGGCAACGTAGCTCTTGAGATCGGATGCGGCACAGGCTCGCTCACTCGCCGTCTCGCCCCGATGATGCGCAACGGCTTCCTCCACCTGTGGGACACCAATTCCGTTCCGCCCGAAGGCTTCGATGACGCCTGCTTTTCGAGTTGCGACGCCGAATTGCAGATCTGCCGCACACAAGCCCGACGTTTCGACATCATAGCCACAGCCTCGACTGTGCAATGGTTCAACTCTCCGGCACGGTTCATTGAAGAATGTCTCAGAGTGCTTCGGCCAGGAGGACTCCTGCTGATGACTGCATTTCTCCGCGGCAACATGCACGAACTCACCGCCGCAAGCGGGGTGACGCTCGCCGTTCCCGACCTGCGTCAATGGACAGCCATGATCCCCGACGGATTCGAGACCCTGTCGATCGAAACCGCCGACTACGACATGGCCTTCAACAACCCGGTCGACGTGCTCCGTCACCTCCGCCTTACAGGAGTCAATGGCCTGCGGCGTCCGGGCAACAATGTCAGTGGGCCATCATTCGTCAAACGTTATCCCAGAATGCTCGACGGACAATGCCATCTGACCTATCGTACTATAAGAATGATTCTAAAAAAACATGACAATGGCTGAAACACTATTCATATCGGGCATCGATACCGATGCCGGCAAGAGTTACTGCACGGCATGGCTCGCACGTCAGATGATGGACCGAGGGATGACCGTCGCCACTCAAAAATTCATCCAGACCGGCAATGTCGGACGATCGGAAGACATTGAACTGCACCGGCGGTTATGCGGCACAGGACCGCTGCCCGAAGATGCTGATCTGACGACATCTCCGGTAATATTCTCCTACCCTGCATCGGCGCAACTCGCAGCGCAGCTCGACGGCCGCGAAATCGATCTGAGCGCCATAGACCGAAGCCGTGAACTCCTGTCGCAGCGCTACGACGCTCTGCTCATCGAAGGAGCCGGCGGACTGATGGTGCCTATCTCCGACGATTTTCTCACCATTGACTATATCGTGACGCGCAACTTGCCGCTCGCGCTCGTGACAAACGGCGTGCTCGGATCGATCAATCACACAATCCTCAGTCTCGAAGCCATCAAGGCGAGAGGCATCGACTTGAAATACATCCTGTATAACACCCATTTCGACACCGATCAGGTTATAGCAGCCGACACAAGAGGCTTCATCAGCCGCTACATCAGCCACCACTTCCCCCTGACAACGATGCTCAAAGTGCCATCGATGTGATAAAAAATTGTTAAGCAACCCTCTAAGTAAAGCATAAATAAGTATCTTTGCCAAACAAATGCAGAATATCAACATAGCCATAAGCAAGGACATCATCTCACAGCTACCTCCGGTGCAATACAACGGCGGCATACAAGTCGTCGACACTATCGACAAGGCCCGCATCGCACTCAGAGAACTGTCGCGTGCTCGCATTGTCGGCTTCGACACAGAGACAAGGCCATCGTTCCGCAAAGGTCATCTCCACAAAGTCGCGCTGATGCAATTGTCAACCGATGACTTCTGTTTTCTTTTCAGGCTAAACAAACTCGGCATGTTTGCCCAACTGGTTGATTTTCTTCAGAACCCGGCTGTCAAAAAGATAGGGCTTTCTGTCCACGACGATTTTTCTGTCCTCGGACGATCGGGCGAAATAGCCCCGGAAGGATTTGTCGAATTGCAATCTTTTGTCAAACAATACTGCATCGCCGACACTTCGCTCCAGAAGATCTACGCTATAATTTTCGGAGAATGTATTTCCAAGGGACAGAGACTTACCAACTGGGAAGCCGAAGAATTAACTCCGCAACAACAGCGATATGCCGCTATCGACGCATGGGCATGCCTGCGCATCTACCGTCATCTATGCGAAGGCCTTTTCAATCCCGCCGAATCGCCATACATTGTAGCCGAACCGACAACAACAGACAATAACATCCAAAAACAATTATGAAAGTAAAACGTTCGACTCTTATCCCGGCATTATTGCTCGTCTATCTCGCAATAACATCAGTTTTCGGATGGGAAAAATATTCATCCGGGGCGATGACGGCCACCGAATATTTCGGCATTATAGCGCTAACGCTCGCCGTAATCGCGGGATTGCACTTCAACCTCCGGCGCCGGGAGAGACTTCGCGCCGAACGCAACAATGATTTGACAAACAACTCTAAAAAATAATAATACACTATGGGTAAAAAAGCACTATTGATGATCCTCGACGGATGGGGCATCGGCAACCGCACTAAAAGCGATGCAATCTACTCGACTCCGACTCCCTATTGGGACTATCTTCTTCAGAACTATCCCCACTCTGAGCTGCTCGCGGGCGGCGAAAGCGTCGGCCTGCCCGACGGACAGATGGGCAACTCTGAAGTCGGTCACCTTAACATCGGCGCTGGACGTGTCGTCTATCAGGATCTCGTAAAGATCAACCGCGCCATCAAAGACGGTTCGATCAAAAACAACCCCGAGGTAAAAAGCGCATTTGAATATGCCCGCGACCATGGTTGCGGCATCCACTTCATGGGCCTCACCTCAAACGGCGGCGTGCATTCTTCGCTCGACCACGTATTTGCGCTCTGCGACATTGCTGCCGAATACAAACTCGATAAAGTTTGGCTTCACTGCTTCATGGACGGACGCGACACCGATCCCCGTAGCGGTAAAGGCTTCATCGAACAGCTTCAGGCTCACTGCGACAAATCTGCCGGAAAAATCGCTTCGATCATCGGACGCTACTACGCAATGGACCGCGACAAACGCTGGGACCGCGTCAAAGTGGCATATGACCTCCTTGTCGACGGCCAGGGCAAACAGTCCGACGACATGGTCGCTGCAATGCAACAAAGCTACGACGAAGGCGTAACCGACGAGTTCATCAAGCCAATCAACAACTCGACTGTCGACGGAACAATCAAGCCCGGCGATGTTGTCATCTTCTTCAACTACCGAAATGACCGCGCTAAGGAACTCACCGTTGTCCTCACTCAGAAAGATATGCCAGAAGAAGGCATGCACGTAATTCCCGGCCTGCAGTACTACTGCATGACTCCCTACGATGCATCGTTCGAAGGCGTGCACATCTTATTCGACAAAGAAAACGTCGACAACACCCTCGGTGAATATCTCTCTTCGCTCAACCTCAAACAGCTCCACATCGCCGAGACCGAAAAATATGCCCACGTCACATTCTTCTTCAACGGTGGTCGTGAAACTCCCTTTGAAGGCGAAGACCGCATCCTTGTGCCGTCGCCTAAAGTTGCAACCTACGACCTCAAGCCCGAAATGAGCGCATTCGAGGTTTCTGACAAACTGGCTGCAGCGATCAAATCTGAAAAGTACGATTTCATTGTGGTTAACTTTGCCAATGGCGACATGGTAGGTCACACCGGCATCTATGAAGCCATCGAAAAAGCTGTCGTTACAATCGACGAATGTGTTCGTCAGACTTGCGAGGCCGCTCTTGCCGCAGGATATGGAACAATAATCATTGCCGACCACGGTAACGCCGACAACGCCATCAACCCCGACGGAACGCCTAACACCGCCCACTCTCTCAACCCTGTGCCGTGTGTATATGTATCTGAAAACAAAGACGCACACATCGAAAACGGCATACTCGCCGACGTTGCCCCGACCATCCTTCATATAATGGGCGTAAAGCAACCCAAAGAGATGACAGGCCGAGACCTCATTAGTTAAACTACGTTAAGCCTATTGCACGACTCGACAAAACTCGCTACCTTTGCACCCGTAAACAACATCGCGGGGTGGAGCAGTGGTAGCTCGTTGGGCTCATAACCCAAAGGTCGT
>CAJUMR010000045.1 GCA_910587475.1 uncultured Muribaculaceae bacterium | reverse complement strand
AAACGAAAAAATCCGCAACAGACTGAAAAGATCAGTCAATTGCGGATTTTTCGAAGTGTCCGAGATGAGATTCGAACTCACACAGCCGAACGGCCACTACCCCCTCAAAGTAGCGTGTCTACCAATTCCACCACCCGGACAATCAATTTTCTTGAGCAAAGAACTCGAAAATTATTTGAGCGAAAAACGGGACTCGAACCCGCGACCCCAACCTTGGCAAGGTTGTGCTCTACCAACTGAGCTATTTTCGCATTATAAATGTTCGCTTTTTTGCTTTTGCGATGCAAAGGTAGGACTTTTAATTGAAACTGCAAAATGTTTTGACTAAAAATTGATGTCCAATTACGGGATCATTTCATTGACAGCGCTTTGCAAAAGCTGTCAATCATGAGCTTGCAGTGCAATGTGCATTCTATATGTTTGTATCACGTTTGCAACGGGTGGAGGATCGATGAAACCGAGCCGAAGGGCTGTAATGTGATGGCCGATATGTCAGAGTATAGGACTGAGGAGTCTGACGATCGATTCGATGGTTTTCTGAGAGTAGGGGCGTTCGCGCCATTCAAAAGGCGTGATTCTGGCCGACTGTTCGAGATCTTGCCTGAATATTTCCGATAATTGTTCGTTGACTTCGCGGGAGTAGATGAACACGTTTGATTCGAAATTGCACTCGAAACTGCGGAAGTCGAAATTCGTCGATCCGACCGATGCAAATTCGTCGTCGATGATCATTGTTTTGGCGTGTAGCATGCCGGCGTCGTAGACGTAGATTTTTATACCCGCTTTCAGTGATTCGGCTATGTAGGAGTAGGACGCATAGGTGAGCATCAGCGAATCGCTGCGCCGCGGTATCATCACCCTCACATCGACGTGGGCGAGGGCTGCCACCTGCAGGGCTTTAAGCAGACCTTCGGTCGGGAGAAAATACGGGGTCTGGATGTAGACACGTTTTTTTGCTCCGGCTATGGCTTTGTGGAACATGAACGCAATGTTGCTCCATTGTGATGTCGGTCCGGAGGTCAGCAGCTGAATGCCGGCTCTGGGAGCATTGACGTCGGGCCGGTAGATATGGTCGGAGTCGTTTTCAAGCAGTGGTTGTCCCATAAAGTTCCAGTCGATGGCAAACGAATAGCGCAAAGCCCTGACAACAGGCCCGGTGAGCCTGAGATGGGTGTCGCGCCACGATGCGAATTTCTTGCCTCCGTCGATATATCGGTCGGCGATGTTCATGCCTCCGATATAACCGATTGATCCGTCGATGATGCATATTTTGCGGTGGTTGCGCCAGTTGATGCGCGTGCCGAACTGCGGGAACGACACTTTCAGAAACGGGTAGGCGTGAATGCCGGCCGATTTCATTTTTTTGAAGAAACTCGACTTGACGTTGAACGATCCGACATGGTCATAGATGACTCTTACTTCGACGCCGGCGTTGTGGCGCTCGACAAGGATGTCGCATATCTCACGTCCGATGGCATCGTCTTCGAAAATATAATACTGGAGGTTGATCGAGTGGCGGGCATGTTGAAGATCCCGCTTCAATGCCGCAAATTTTGATGCTCCGTCGGTGAAAATCTCGACGCTGTTGTCGGGGTAGTAGGGCGATGCGGCGAGTGTGCCTCCGAGATTGATCATCTGGATGGATTCTTCGGTCAGACCGAGCGAGTGTTTGTCGACATTGGGCGAGCGCTCGTATTTGCGCAGTTTACGGCGGTTGCGCCTCGATATCATGCGTTTGTTTTTGATGCTGCGGCCGAAAAAGATGTAGAGTATTATGCCGACGATAGGGAGCAGGAAAAGCACGGTCACCCACGCAAGCGATTTCACCGGGTTGCGGTTTTCCGACAGGATTACCCCGATGATGGTGATCGTAGTCGCTGCGTATATACATAAAAATGTATAATACACCCACGACATGTTGAAATATGTTGACAGAGTCTCAAACATAATGCAATTTAGGAAAAATAACCATGTGATGCACTTTGAATGTTTGTTAATTTACTTATTTTAACATTATGGCTCGTGCTTGACGGAAAAATCGTTTTTATGGCAGCTTTTTAATCGGTGAATTTTGCATGGTTAAAAAATTATGCTTAAATTTGCACTCCGAATTGTGGAATAATAAACAAGAAAATAATATAAGGCAATGAAAAGAACATTTCAACCCTCTAACCGCAAAAGAGTTAACAAGCACGGTTTCCGTGAAAGAATGTCTACACCCGATGGCCGCAAGGTGCTCGCTCGTCGCCGTGCCAAAGGTCGTGCTCGTCTTACTGTTTCTGATTCTATCGGCAGCAAGTAATATTTAGCGGACAAACTAATAGCATAAAGGCGGTCTCCATCAGGAGATCGCCTTTGCTGTCATATCATTGGGCGTGTTGTGATGTGATATCTGACGTCGGATGCCGGCTTTCAGCGCAGCTTGTGCATTGCGTCGAGCAGCGACTGCAACTGGCTGCGGACTTCCTTGAGGGTCTCTATCGCGCGGTGGTGGCGGCTGACCCCTGAGTGGTTTCTTCTGATCATTTCCTGGGCGGCACCGATCTTCAGCCCCTTGTCTTTGATAAGGTATCTGATCATGCGGAGTGTCTCTACGTCTTTGGGGGTGTAGAAGCGTGTGCCGCCATCGTTGCGTTTGGGTTTCAGCAGCGGGAATTGCGACTCCCAGAAGCGCAGGGTAGAGGCAGGCAGGTCGAGCATCTCCGAAACCTCCTTGATCTTATAGTAGCGTTTTTCGATTGATTGATTCATAGTCGGGGTTATGATTTAATGGTTATCAGTCCATCACGTGGCCTGCATTTTCAGCTTCGAGTATCATCTTGTCGTACTCTTCGGGTGTGAGGTCGTAGAAGTAATAGTTGACCGGGTTTTGCGGTTGGTTGCGCAGTCGCACTTCGTAGTGGAGATGCGGGCCTGTCGATTTTCCCGTGTTGCCGACTTTGCCTATGAGGTCGCCTCGCTTGACCTTCTGGCCTGGCTTGACGAGTATCTCTGACAGATGGGCATAGCGGGTGGTGTAGTTGTAGCCGTGTGACAATTCGATCAGATTTCCGTACTGGCTTTTCCAAGCGGCGTGTGTGACTGTGCCGTCACCGGTGGCGTAGACTGGCGTTCCGACAGGCGACGAGAAGTCCATGCCTTCGTGAAATTTAGTCGTGCCGTAGATCGGGTCGCGTCTATAGCCGTAGCCCGATGCCATAGCTCTCAGATACTTCTCCGATATCGGCTGTATGGCCGGAATGTGGGCCGTGCGTTCGGCGGTGTTTGACAACTCTTTGGCTAAAAAATCATAAGATTTCGACTGCGAGTAGAGCATTTGGTCGAGCAAGTCGAGCTTGTCGGTGGTGAGGCGCATGATTTTGGAGTCGGCCATTGAGTCGATGGCGTCGTAATTGCGCTGGCGTTCGAGGCCGGCATAACGTTGGCCTGTCGACATCGGCTCTGACTGCATCATCACGCGATAGAAATTGTTGTCGCGCGACGCCAGATCTTCCATCACTTCGAGAGCCTGGTCGGCGCGGCGGTTGAGCGTGGCGAGCTGGCTTTCCACGAGTTCGCTCTTCTCTCTGAGGCTCTTTTCGCGTGGAAGCTCCAGAAAACTGTATGCCACCACAAAGGCGATCAGCCCGACGGCGATGCCGACGGTCGACTGTCGGAGGGCTGCATAGAAGCGCTCTCGCCCCGACGGGTAGACGCGCTCATATCGTTCGGTCGTTACGTTGTATCGATAAAATACTTTGTGGCTCATTATGTTTCGTAGGCAAGCTGCAGTGCTTGCCGGGGGCTGTTGTTTTAATGTGATGTCAGACGTGACTCCGCTTACTCCGAGTGATTAAAGTGCCTTGAAGTTGAGATGAGTTCGTCGTTTTTTTTGCAAAAATAATAAGTTCTGACTAATTTTGTGGGTTAATTATCGAAAAGATATTCGAATATTTTGAAATCAATAAACTCTATATAGACCAATTATTAACATCAACATGTTGACAGCTAAAGAAATACGCGAGTCTTTCAAGAGCTTTTTCGAAAGCAAGGGTCACCATATCGTGCCGTCTGCGCCGATGGTGATAAAAGACGATCCGACACTCATGTTCACCAATGCCGGAATGAATCAGTTTAAGGACATCATTCTCGGCAATAAAGCGCCTAAGTATCAGCGTGTCGCCGATTCTCAGAAATGCCTCCGTGTAAGCGGCAAGCATAACGACCTTGAGGAAGTGGGCATGGATACATATCATCACACTATGTTCGAGATGCTTGGCAACTGGTCGTTCGGCGATTATTTCAAGAAAGAAGCGATCGATTGGGCATGGGAGTATCTGGTCGATGTGTTGAAACTCGATCCTGCCCGTCTCTATGCAACAGTGTTTGAAGGCTCTGCCGAAGAAGGCCTGTCGCGTGACGACGAAGCGGCTTCTATCTGGGAAAAACATTTGCCGGCAGATCACATCATCAACGGCAACAAGCACGATAATTTCTGGGAAATGGGCGACACGGGTCCTTGCGGCCCCTGCTCGGAGATCCACATCGATCTGCGCACACCCGAAGAGCGAGCTGCGGTCAGCGGTGCGTCGTTGGTCAATAAAGACCATCCTCAGGTGATTGAAATCTGGAATCTTGTGTTCATGCAGTTTAACCGCAAGGCCGATGGTTCGCTCGAGCCGCTGCCTGCAAAGGTTATCGACACCGGCATGGGCTTCGAACGCCTGTGCATGGCTCTTCAGGGCAAGCGCTCCAACTACGACACCGACGTGTTCACTCCGCTGATCGGTAAGATCTCGCAACTGTCAGGACTCAAATACGGCGACGATAAGAAAGTCGACATTGCCATGCGTGTCATCGCTGACCATGTCCGCACGATTTCGTTCTCTATCGCCGACTCTCAGCTTCCCGGCAATGCCAAGGCCGGCTATGTTATCCGTCGCATACTCCGCCGTGCCGTGCGTTATGCCTACACATTCCTCGGCCAGCGTTCGGCATTCATGTACCGACTCGTCGACACACTCATCGAAAGCATGGGTGAGGCATATCCTGAGATCGCTTCACAGCGTGACCTGATCATGAAAGTGATCAAGGAAGAGGAAGACGCTTTCCTGCGTACGCTCGAAAACGGCATCCGCATGCTCGACGACGCAATGGCGGCAGCCCGCAAAAATGGTTCTGACAGCATTTCAGGCAAGCAGGCATTCACCCTTTACGACACTTACGGCTTCCCGCTCGACCTGACGCTCCTTATATTAAAAGAAAACGGCATGACGCTCGATCAGGCCGGATTTGATGCAGAGATGGAAGCTCAGAAACAGCGTGCGCGCAATGCTGCCGCTGTTGAGGCCACAGACTGGGTGACAGTCAACGATGGCGAACAGGCTTTCGTCGGCTACGATAACTTCGTTGCCGAAACCGACATTCTCCGCTATCGTCAGGTGAAGCAGAAAAACCGCGAGTATTATCAGATCATCCTTCGCGAAACTCCGTTCTACGCCGAGATGGGTGGTCAGGTAGGCGACCGCGGCTCGCTCACAGATTTGTCGTCAGGCGAAGTGATCGAGATTTTCGACACCAAGCGCGAAAATGGAGTTGGAGTTCATCTCACTCATAAATTACCTTCGAACCCCGCGTCGCGTTTCCGTGCGGAGATCGACAAAGAGGCTCGTCTGGCAACCTCGCGCAACCACAGCGCTACACACCTTCTTCACGAAGCTCTCCGCGAAGTGCTCGGAACTCATGTCGAGCAGCGTGGATCGTTTGTGTCTCCCGACGTTCTCCGTTTCGACTTCTCGCATTTCCAGAAACTCACTCCCGAGGAGATCAAGAAAGTGGAGCGTATTGTCAACCGCCGCATCCGTGAGGCCATCTCTCGCGACGAACACCGCAATCTGCCGATCGAGCAGGCTCGTGCGATGGGTGCCATGGCTCTTTTCGGCGAGAAATACGGCGACGAGGTGCGTGTGATCCGCTATGGTGATTCTGTCGAACTGTGTGGCGGCACTCACGTCGACAACACCGGCAATATCGGCATGCTCCGCATCATGTCGGAGAGCAGTATTGCGGCAGGCATCCGCCGCATCGAGGCCATCACCGGCGAAAACGTCGAGAACGCCGTCGACGAACTTTCGGCGACCCTCCGCGACGTGGCTGCCATGCTCAACAACGCGCCCGATATCGTGGCGGCTCTCCGCCGTTCGATTGAGGAGAACGCCGATCTTCGCAAGCAGGCCGAAGAGTATTTCCAGGAACGCGTCAACAACCTTGCATCTCAGCTGATCGAAAAGGCTGTGTTCGAGCATGGTGTGAAGATTGTTTCGCTTAAGGGTGTGAGAATGCCAGATGTTGTCAAGAATGTCGCTTTTGCAGTCAGGGCCCGCTCTTCTGAGCCGACGGCTTTCATCGCTGCAACATCTGACGCCACAGGCAAACCGCTGCTCACCGTCATGCTCACCGACGAACTTGTCAAGGACGGCAAGAGTGCATCAGCCATCGTTCGTGAGGCAGCCAAGTCTATCAAGGGCGGCGGTGGTGGCCAGCCGGGCTTTGCCCAGGCAGGCGGCAAGGACAAAGAAGGCCTTGAAATCGCGTTCGATACAATGTTGAAGCTTCTGAATTGATAGCCCGACAATCCGGTATAAAAACAACGACGCTCAGACCGATGATACGATGGTCTGAGCGTCGTTGTTTTTGTGGAGTGCGGTTGTTGATGAGAGCTTTCGGCGACGGTCAATCTTCGTCTTCGTCGTCAAAATCAAAGTCCCATCCGTCGTCATAGACGCTTTCGGTGAACTTCGATAGCTCGCGTCCCTCTCTTTTGGTGGGGCGACCGAGGCCTTTGCGTCGGTCAACAAAACCGGAGATCTTGACCACTTCGAGCAGATCGTATTCCGACTGCGGGGTGATATTCTCCATATATTCAGGCACAAGCTTGGCTCCGAGGCGGTTTTCAGTCAGTGCGAGCACCTTGAATGAATAAGTCACCGGTGGTTTTCTCACGTTGACAACGTCGCCGACTTTCAACGTGCGCGACGGCTTTACGGGCACCTGGCTGTCGCCGAGCGTCACCCTTCCTTTTTTGATGGCTTCGGTCGCGATCGTGCGGGTCTTGAAGATTCTCACGGCCCAGAGCCATTTGTCTATGCGGACTTCCGATTTTGCCATGATTACTGATTATTTATTGTTGAATGAGCACATTGCGTTCTGGATTCCGGCGAGCACAAATTCCTTGATGGCTTCGTCGGCGATTTTTATGCGTTCGGGCAAAGTTGTGCGTTCTTCCGCTGTGAATTCGCCGAGTACATAATCGATCTGGCATCCTCTGGGATAATTGTCGCCGATGCCGAAACGCAGACGCGGATAGGAATCGGTGCCGAGCATCTGGGCTATATTCTTGAGCCCGTTGTGTCCGGCGTCGCTGCCGCGGGGTTTGATCCTTATCGCTCCGAAAGGCAATGCGATGTCGTCGACAAGCACGAGGATATTTTCGGTCTCGATGCCTTCTTTCTCTTTCCAGTAGCGCACGGCGTTACCGCTGAGATTCATGTAGGTCGACGGCTTGAGCAACACGAGTTGTTTGTTCTTGAGCCTCATGTGTGCAACATCGCCGTAACGCTCGGTCGTAAAAGAAATATTGGATGCCTCGGCAAAGGCATCCAATATTTTAAAACCGATGTTGTGGCGCGTGTTTTGGTATTCAGAACCAATGTTGCCGAGCCCAACGATCAGATATTTCATAAGTTCAGGCTATTTTACTTACCTGCGGCAGCTGCAGCGGCAGCACCACGTGCGGCACGTGTGAGCTGAACGGCGCAAACCACAGCGTTCTTTGCGTTAACGAGTTCGAGGCCTTCGAAGTGGATGTCACCGACAGCCATTGTCTTGCCGAGGCCGAGGTTGTCAACGTTGATAACGAGACGTTCGGGAACTGCTGTGTAGATAGCTTTAACTTTGAGTTTCTTCATCGACAGAGTGAGCTTACCGCCGGCCTTAACACCTTCAGCGTGGCCTTCGAGTTTAACGGGAACTTCGATGATGACGGGCTTCTTGTCGTTCACTTCGAGAAGGTCGATGTGGAGGATGGTGTCCTTAACGGGCTGGAACTGGATGTCCTTCAGCACAGCCATGCGCTTTTCGCCGTTGATGTCGAGTTCGATGGCGAAGATGTCGGGTGTATAGATGAGTTTGCGGACTGCTTCCTGAGAAACGGTGAGATCTGTTGTGATCAAACCTTTGCCGTTGCCGATCTCAACGAGTTTTTCGCCGGGTTTGAGGGCGCCTGAGTAGGGGAGGGTGATGATTTCGCCGCCGTTGAGAACTACAGGAATTTTGCCTTCTGCGCGAAGAGCCTTGGTTGCTTTCTTGCCAAGGTTGGTGCGGGGTTCAGCCGCAAGTTGGAATGTCTTCATTCGTTTGTTGTTTTAATGTGTTACTAAAAATTAAGTTGTTTGCTCCTTAATTTCCCATCACACGGGGATGCTAAAAAGCGACTGCAAAGTTACACCTTTTTGCTGTAATACGCAATATTTTAATTGGGTAAATGATGGGTGTTGGATGTTTAGCCGTGTTTTTTTGAAAAAAATTGTCTGCATCGATCCTTTTTGAGGTCGAAATGTTTTTGGTTTATGTGATAAGAACTAATTTTGCACTCTGATTCTAAAGTTAGTCATCATTGAGTAGACATCATCACAGTATTTAATAATCAAGATTTATTCCCTTTTTAGATATGAACAAAGGTTTGATCTCTTTGGCGTTGGGAACGTTTGCGTTGGGCATCACCGAGTACACGATGATGGGCATTCTCGTCAATCTGGCCGGAAGTCTCGATGTGTCGGTTGCCAAGGCCGGGCATCTTATTTCGGCTTATGCACTGGGTGTCTGTTTCGGCGCGCCGGCGTTGCTGTTTGCAAGAAAACTGCCGCTGAAACGCATCATGCTGATACTTACGGCTATGATCACCGTCGGCAATCTTCTTGCAGCATTAGCTCCCGGATTTTGGGCTCTGTTTGCAGCCCGTTTTGTAAGCGGTCTTCCTCATGGAGCGTATTTCGGTGTCGGCGCTATTGTGGCCCGTAAACTCACCCGCCCGGGCGGTGAGTCGGCAGCCGTGTCGATAATGATTGCCGGCATGACTGTGGCGACTGTCATGGGTGTGCCGTTTGCAACGTGGCTCACCAACAGTGTGTCATGGCGAGTGGCGTTCTCTCTTGTGTCTTTGTCGGCGTTTGTGACCTTTTTTGCGATCAGGCATTTTGTGCCCGACATCGGCAAATTGCCTGATGAGGGTTTCAAAGGGCAATTCAGGTTTCTCCACACATTGCCGCCGTGGTTGATCTTCGGCGGAGTGATTTTCGGGCAGATAGGCATATATTGCTGGTACAGTTTCATTGACCCTCAGCTTACGGCCGAGGCCGGATTTACGGCGGCCGATCTGTCGTGGCTGATGGTTCTGGCCGGTCTGGGCATGTTTATCGGCAACATAGTCGGCGGCCGTCTCGGCGACAAGTATAAACCTGCGTCGGTAGCGGCGTGGATCGAGGTGGCAGCAATTCCTGTGTTGGTCAGCGCGTTTCTGTTTGGCCATTATAAATTTGCCATTGTCATTATCATGATGCTCGGCACAGCCGCACTGTTCGGCTCGGGCAGTCCGCTTCAATCGTCGATAGTCGGCTATTCGAAAGGCGGCGAGATGCTCGGGGCGGCGTGTATCCAGATTGCCTACAACGGAGGCAATGCTATAGCGGCGTCGCTCGGCAGCGCTGTCATTGCAGGCGGCATGTCCTATTCGTCGACCGCGCTTATCGGCATACCTTTTGTCGTGATCGGCAGCGCGTTATTGTTTGTCCTTTATCATCGTTATGAACGGCAAAGATCGAATTGACGTTTCTGTCCGCAGCGTGGGCGAGTCGTGCTTTGGCCATTTGACAGCGGTCTGGGAGCGTGCGGTCAGGTCTACACATGATTTTTTGGCAGAAGACGATCTCGCGGCTATTAAAGCGGCGATGCCCCGCGTCTACTTGCCCGCAGTCGATCTCTATGCAGCTTTTGCCGGCGATGTGATTGCTGGGTTCGTCGGGCTGTCGGGCGACAGTGTCGAGATGCTGTTTGTCGATCCTTGTCACCAAGGTTGCGGAATCGGGTCGGCATTGTTGTCGTTTGCTTTGGAGAGAGGGGCGACGTCGGTCGATGTCAACGAACAGAATCCCCGTGCGTTGCAATTTTACCGTAAGCATGGTTTCCGTATCGTTTCCCGCGACAGCCTTGATGCCGACGGACGGCCATATCCGATACTTCATCTTTCGCTATGATTGCCACGGGCCACGGTTTCAGAATCCGCGTCTGATATTTTTGTACGTTGGTGAAAAGTTATTAACTTTGCAGCAAAATGGTTGCCAAGGTATCATAGAGATGATATGTCAACGGCATTGAAAGGGAACGGGGTGAGACTCCCCGACAGTACCCGCTGCTGTAATTCTCAGATGATGACCGCTCATCATCGGGTCGGCCGCAATATGTCACTGGTCCTACGACCGGGAAGGCGCGGCTGATGGAGATAAGTCAGAAGACCTGCCATTTGTCCGACATTGAGTGTGCTCCGGGTAGTGGGCTGGCTCGATTGCGTGAAATTGCTTTGCGGCTTCAGACTGCCGCAGAGTGTGCGCACTTTCGAAGGTTCTGAATATTATTCGGCTGATACTCTTTGTTCGGGTTATGATTATCCGCGATCAGTTTACTATTTTTATTCATAACCTACAAAACTACATTCAATGAAAAAAACTTTACTTTTTGCAGTTGCAGCCATGAGCATCGCCAGCGCATATGCTGAAAGCGATGTCATCGTTCTCGATCTTTCAAAATCTACCACTCCGCTTGAGTTCAACAGCGAAACCGGAGCATGGACCGGAACATATGACGATGACGAGGAATCTATCACAAGCCAGTGCTTTTCATTCGTCCACAATTCAATGAGCTCGTGGAGCACATGGTGGGGCTTCACTGCTTCAAATTCGGCCGACAACAGCTTCCGAGAAAATTTCATAACATACCAGTTCAGCAACATGGCTGAAGGCGGCATAGCTCTTAATGACGACGGCAGTGTGAAACTCAACGACTTCGGCGCTCCGGTTGTCAGCAAGGAAATGCCTTACCTTGTAGCTTTCTACAGCCCCTATATGGCTGCCCGTCCGGTAGATATGACTTTCACCGACGGCAAGAGCTATGAAGCTGTCGGAGTTTATGTCAATCTCAACAGCTATTCTTACTTCTCAGTGCAGGATGGCGACGGATATGCGCGTGCGTTTACCAATGGCGATAAATTCACTCTTACGATCCACGGTGTGGCTGCAGATGAGTCTGAAAAAGAAATCGCTGTCGAACTCGCATCCTACGACAACGGCAATCTGACGATCAACCGCGGTTGGAGATATGTCGATCTGACTTCACTCGGAGAGGTCAATGAGATTTATTTCACGATGAAAAGTACAGACTCCGGAACATATGGCGACAACACCGCTGAATATTTCTGTCTCGACAAGCTGATGGTCAAGCCGGTCGAAACCTCAGGAGTGGCCGACCTCAACGCTGCCGGAGGCAACATCATCAGCTATGACCGTGCCACAAAGACTGTCACTGTCGACGGAGCTGACTTTGCTATGGTCTACGATGTTACCGGCCGACAGGTGATGTCGACAGAGGCTCAGCAGTTCAGCATCGATCGTCTGCCTGCCGGCGTATATGTGGTGAGAGCCGCTTCGTCAA
The DNA here is from genome assembly GCA_910587475.1 of uncultured Muribaculaceae bacterium. Taxonomy (GTDB): domain Bacteria; phylum Bacteroidota; class Bacteroidia; order Bacteroidales; family Muribaculaceae; genus CAG-873. Next base: position 6,475 of record CAJUMR010000045.1, on the reverse strand, counting down.
GTCTTAAAATTGCGAAATGATCGGAAACTATCTCGAACTAATGCTGCGTCGCGACGGCAAGCGTATTTGCTTGCCTGTCGGGCGCGGCATATTTATTTTTGCTTTATTTATTGCGTTGCTGCCCGTTGCAGCCGCTGCACAGCGCTCCGCCAACCTGCGGGAGGTTGTCGTAACAGCCAAACGCCCGATGAAAGAGATCGGAGTGCAGAAAACCACATTTGATTCACTTGCTCTTAAAGAAAATATAGCCCTGTCGATGGCCGATATACTGACCTACAATTCGTCGGTATTTGTCAAAAGCTATGGACGCGCCACATTGTCGACCGTGGCCTTCCGCGGCACATCTCCGAGCCACACACAGGTCACATGGAACGGCATGCGCATCAACAACCCGATGCTTGGCATGACCGATTTCTCTACTATCCCGTCATACTTCATCGATCAGGCTTCGCTGCTCCACGGCACATCGTCGGTCAACGAGACCGGTGGAGGTCTCGGTGGCCTTGTCAGACTCGCCACGTCGCCTGTCGTGCCCGAAGGCATAGGTTTGCAATATGTCCAGGGGGTAGGGTCGTTCAGCACTTTCGACGAATTTGCACGATTTACTTACGGCAGTGATCACTGGCATGTGTCGACCAGAGCCGTGTATTCCTCCTCCCCTAATGATTACAAATATGTCAACCACGACAAAAAGATAAACATCTATGATGATGACCACAATATAATAGGACGCTATAGCCCGACCGAGCGCAACCGTTCGGGGGCCTTCCGCGATCTGCATATCCTTCAGGAAGTATATTACAACACTCTCAAGGGCGACCGTTTCGGACTCAACGCATGGTACATCGATTCGGATCGCGAACTCCCGCTGCTGACGACTGATTATGGCGACGAGCGAGGATTTGAGAACAAACAGCGTGAACAGACCTTCCGCGGGGTGTTGTCGTGGGATCGCAGCGGCAGCGATTGGCGCACGTCGGTCAAAGGCGGGTATATCCACACATGGCTCGCATATGATTACCGTCGGGAAGTGACCGATGGCAACTGGGCGGCGATGACACGCTCGCGCAGCAAGGTGAACACGTTCTACGGCCAGGCCGAGGGCGAGTATGCGCCATCACGGCGATGGTATTTCACCGCCAATCTGTCGGCCCACCAGCATCTGGTAAGGAGTGAAGATAAAAACATAGTCCTGCAGGACGGAGATAAAGCTATTGTCGGCTACGACAAAGGCAGGATTGAATTGTCGGGTTCGGCGTCAGCAAAGTGGCAGCCTGTCGATCGTCTCGGGTTGTCGGCAGTCTTGCGGCAGGACATGTACGGCGATAAATGGGCGCCGTTGATCCCGGCGTTCTTCGTCGACGGACTTCTGTCGCCCGCGGGCAATGTAATGCTGAAAGCATCGGTTTCGAAGAACTACCGTTTCCCGACACTCAACGATCTCTACTTTCTGCCCGGCGGAAACTCCGATCTTAAAAACGAGCATGGTTTCAGCTACGATGCCGGTGCAAGCTTCGAGATCGGCAACGCTGATCTATTCACATTCGGAGCTTCAGCCACATGGTTTGACTCCTATATCAACGATTGGATTATATGGCTGCCGACGGCCAAAGGGTTCTTTTCGCCGCGCAATGTCAAGAAAGTGCATGCCTATGGCATTGAGGTAAAGGCCGATCTTCAGTTAGTTCCGGCCAAGGGTTGGCTGATAGGGCTTGACGGATCGTATTCATGGACTCCTTCGGTCAACGAAGGCGACAAGATGTCTGCTGCCGATCAGTCGGTCGGGAAGCAGTTGCCTTATGTGCCGCGTCACTCTGCATCGCTGACCGGGCGGCTTGCCTGGCGGTCGTGGAGCTTCCTCTACAAATGGGCGTTCTATTCAGAGCGTTACACGATGTCGAGCAACGATTTCACCATCACCGGCCATCTTCCGTGCTACTACATGAGCAACATCAGCCTTGAAAAGCTTGTTTCGCTCAAGCCTCTCGATCTCCAGCTGAAACTGGCTGTCAACAATCTGTTCGACGAAGATTACATGTCAGTGCTGTCGAGGCCGATGCCGGGCATCAACTTCGAATTCTTCATCGGTATTACGCCGAAATTCTTTTGAGATCAGAACTCCGATGAAAAGTGAAAACGGATCTTGGGGAAGTCAGCCTGAGCCATCTGCAGCACGTAGCCTGAGTCGGCGAGGAACACGTCGCGACCTTCGCGGTCGATAGCCATAAACTGGTGTTTGCGGCGTTTGAATGCTTCGAGCGCGTCGTTGTCGTCGCTCTCAATCCAGCAAGCCTTGTAGAGCGAGATCGGTTCCCAACGGCATTGTGCGCCGTATTCGTGCAGAAGTCTGTACTGTATCACTTCAAACTGAAGCTGTCCGACAGTGCCTATTATCTTTCGGCCATTGAATTGGTTGACAAACAGCTGCGCCACACCTTCGTCCATCAGTTGCTGAATGCCTTTCTCAAGCTGTTTCGACTTCATTGGGTCGGTATTCTCGATGTATTTGAACATTTCGGGCGAGAAGCTCGGCAATCCTTTGAAGTGGATGTTTTCGCCTTCGGTCAGAGTGTCGCCGATCTTGAAGTTGCCGGTGTCGGGTATGCCGACGATGTCGCCTGAGAAAGCTTCGTCGACGATGTTTTTTTTCTGAGCCATGAAGGCTGTCGGCGAAGAGAATTTCATCATTTTGCCTGAGCGGATGTGTTTGTAGTTGGCATTGCGTTCAAAGCGGCCGGAGCATACTTTGACAAAAGCTATACAGCTTCGGTGGTTGGGATCCATGTTGGCGTGGATCTTGAACACAAAACCGCTGAATGCCTGTTCGTCGGGTCGCACGGTGCGTTCGATGGCTTCGACAGGGCGGGGCGACGGGGCGATCTTCACGAAGCAATCGAGCAATTCCTTTACGCCGAACGTGTTGAGGGCCGAACCGAAAAATACAGGAGCAGTCTGACCGGCGAGATAATCGTCGACATTGAATTCAGGATATACGCCCTCGATCAGCTCGAGATCCTCGCGCAGCTTGGCGGCATCTGTCTCGCCTACAGCCTCGTCGACGCGCTGATCATTGACGTCGTCGATCTCCACGCGCTCCGACACTTTCTGTTTGTCGGGGGTGAAAAGATCGAGTGTGTTTTCAAAGATGTTGTAGACACCCTTGAATTTTGCGCCGATGTTGATTGGCCACGACAACGGTCTGACGTTGATTTTCAGTTCTGACTCGAGTTCGTCGAGGATCTCAAAAGGATCGCGGCCCTCGCGGTCGAGCTTGTTGACGAAGATGATCACCGGAGTGTTGCGCATGCGGCATACTTCCATCAGCTTTCGGGTCTGTTGCTCCACGCCTTTCGCTACGTCGACAACGATGATGACGCTGTCGACCGCTGTCAGAGTGCGGTAGGTGTCTTCAGCAAAATCCTGGTGACCCGGAGTGTCGAGGATGTTGATCTTGTAGTCGCCGTAGTTGAAGCCCATGACCGACGTCGCTACAGATATGCCGCGCTGCTTTTCGATCTCCATCCAGTCGCTTGTCGCCGTTTTTTTGATCTTGTTTGACTTTACGGCTCCGGCAATGTGGATTGCTCCGCCGAACAGCAGGAGTTTTTCGGTGAGAGTTGTTTTGCCCGCGTCAGGGTGAGAGATGATCGCAAATGTGCGACGACGTTGTATTTCTTCGTTGAGGGTTGCCACGTTGATTGTTTGTTTTTTCGGTTTGAGACTGCAAAATTAGCCAAAATAAATGACGTGAACAACTAAACCTCGGGGAGGTTGTTATGTAAGTAAAACGACAATTAAAAATTAGTATTATGAAAGAAATAGCATTAGTTGGTACAAACAACAGGGTGTTTGCAGATGTTCTGTCGGTGCTCCTCGCCCGCGATCTTGCTGTAAACGCTATGGTCGATTACCCCGAACATGTGATGGTCGAAGACGCTCAGCTGACGGTGTCGCGTATGAATTATGGTGATGAAAGCGCCATGCGCGAAGCTTTCGAAGGTTACCACGACGCCATCCTCACCTACGACGACAATCTGCGTGACGCAGCACACAACGAATTGGCTTTGAAAACATTCGCCGATACTCTGACTGCTGTTCGCCAGGCCGGTGTGGCGAGAGTGATAGTGGTCGCAAGTCCCGACTCGGAGGCTTATTTTGTCAGCCTTCTCCGCAGGGTCGATGATATCGACTGGGTGTTCATCTCCACTGAGGGAGACTATCCCGACCGCACCGCCGACGAAGTGATCGAACCTAATTTCCACCGCGAAGTCTATCAGGAATAAATTTCTGAAATAGCATTAAACAGCCAAGCGTCACAAAATCACTGCGCGAAACCGACGATTTTGTGACGCTTGGCTGTTTAATTGTATCAGAAGCCGTGGCTAATTTTCAGCGGCTCTTGGCTTTAGGCTCGTCGGCGAAGCGGTCGGGGAACGATAGTGCTACTTTTGGGCGCACCATGGCATAGATGATCAGACCTATGCCGAGCAACACGAACGGTATGCTCAGACATTGTCCCATATTGAGCGCCATGTTTGCTTCGAAAGGTTCCTGATCATTCTTGATAAATTCGATGAAAAAGCGCGACAGGAATGTTCCGATCAAGAATGTTCCGAATATCAGGCCGGGGCGTTCCTCGGCATTCTTTTTCCAGTACATCCACATCAGCAGCCCAAAAAGCGCGAGGTAGCAGAGCGATTCGTAGATCTGGGTCGGATGGCAGGCCACACCTTCATAGAGCGCGTGCCATTCCGATGATCTGACAAACATGAAGCCCCACGGCAGGTCGGTGGCATGGCCGAATATCTCTGAATTCATCAGGTTGCCGATGCGGATCAGGGCGCCGACAAGAGCGATAGCAGGCACGAGCCTGTCGAATGTCCACAGCGGATTGCGTTTGGTGGTGAATATCGAGAACATTATGACGGCGATGATCACTCCGATAGCTCCGCCGTGGCTTGCGAGGCCGCCTTCCCATGTGGCGAGTATCTTCCACGGATGCTTGGAGTAGTAGTCCCAGGCATAGAAGAACACGTGGCCGAGTCGTGCGCCGACCACTGTGCCTATGCCGACCCAGATGAGCAGGATGCCGAGCCAGCGTTCGGGCGCGCCTTCGTGCTTGAACATTTTGGCAACGATGTTGAAGCCGATCCAGAAACCGATGGCAAACATCAGACCGTACCACCGCACGGTCACAAACGAATCGATAATTACGGGATTTGCGTCCCAGACGATATAGTTAAGCATTGTCTTTGATAAATTGAGCGTTTTTGTTCAGTGATGAAATGTATTGTTTTGTCGCTTGTCTGACCTTGCCGCTCAGGGCTATGACGGTGATCATCGTCGGAAAAGCCATCAGGGCGTAGAACAGGTCGCACATGCCGACGGCTGCTTCGAGAGGCACGACGGCAAAAACTATGAGAGTCAGAATGAAGAAGATGCGGTAGTGACGCCCGCGGCGCGTGCCGAAGAGATATGTGGCGCATGTTGTGCCGTAGAACGAGTAGCTGAACAGCGACGACATGGCGAAGAACACCACGACAAGCATCAGCAGGTATTCGCCCCCCGGTATGGCCGAGCGGAATGCTTGGGTTGCGATCTCAAGTCCTTTAAGCCCTTCGGCGCTGATGTCGCCGCAGAGCAGGATGGCAAAAGCGGTGAGGGTGCACACGAGGCCTGAGTCGATGCTCGGCCCGAGCATTGCTATCAATCCTTCGCGCACTGGGCGGTCGTTGGCCGAGGCGCCGTGCATGATTGTGGCTGTGCCGATGCCCGCATCGTTGACAAATGCGGCGCGGCGTGCGCCTATGATGGCTATGCCGGCAAACGCTCCAAAGCCGGCCCGGAGGTTGAACGCTTCGCTGAATATGCGGCTGAGGATGGCCGGAACGGCGTCTATGTGGACTGCGATGATGTAGAGCACCATGGCGAAATACAGAGCCACCATCAGCGGCACCATTACCGATGCAACATTGGCTATGCGGCGTATCCCGCCGAGTATGACTATCGCCACGATCGAAGCTACTGAGCATCCGAAGAATAGTTTGTAGACCGATGCGTTCGACATGCCGAGTATCGCGCCTGTTGAAGTCAGGAAACTGTTTGCGGCGATGCCGTCCGAGGTGGTGAATGTCGCCATGAAGGCTTCTGTGAGCTGATTGGCGTTCATTATGCCAAGAGTGCCGAAGAGGCCGGCGATTGCAAAAAACTTTGCCACGGGTCGCCACCGGTGGCCGAGACCTCGCTCGATGATGTGCATGGTCCCTCCCTGTGGATTGCCGAGGTCATCCTTGCCTCTGAACATGATGGCAAGTGCGCCTTCATGATACTTTGTGGCCATGCCGACTATTGCACTTACCCACATCCAGAATATGGCGCCCGGACCGCCCATGACGAGCGCTATCGCCACGCCGGCTATATTTCCCATGCCGATGGTTGCGGCGACCACCGATGCCAGAGCCTGGGCCGAGGATAT
>CAJUMR010000044.1 GCA_910587475.1 uncultured Muribaculaceae bacterium | reverse complement strand
ACTCGCCGTTGCGGCCGTAGAGAGCCTGCATGAGGTCGGTCTGTTCGGTCTTGGTCGGCAGGCCGGTCGACGGACCGCCGCGCTGAACGTCAATCACAACAAGCGGCAACTCGGCCATCACAGCCAGCCCGATGCCCTCGCTCTTGAGCGCGAGACCCGGTCCGGAGGTGGAAGTGACTGCGAGATCTCCGGCAAACGATGCACCGATCGCCGAGCAGACTCCGGCAATCTCGTCCTCCATCTGGCAGGCTTTGACTCCGAGGTCCTTGCGCTTGGCAAGCTCATGAAGTATGTCGGTTGCGGGAGTGATCGGGTAAGAACCGAGGAAAAGCGGGCGTCCGCATTTCTCCGATGCCATTATCAGGCCCCATGCAGTCGCCGTGTTGCCGTTGATGTCGGTGTAGACGCCGGGGCGTGGATCTTCGGTGTCGATGCGGTAGGTCGAAACCGAGGCATGGATATTATGGCCGTAGTCGTAGCCGGCGTCGAGAACCTTGGCGTTGGCTTCGTAAACTGCCGGTTTTTTCGCAAATTTTTTGCTCAGGTGGCGTTTGGCGCTTTCGACGGGTCGGTCGAACAGCCAGCAAACAAGTCCGAGAGCGAAGATGTTGCGGCATTTAAGCACTGCTTTATTGTCGAGGCCGCTGTCGGCGAGAGCTGACTTGGTCATCGATGTCACAGGCACTTCCACTACCTGGGCTTTGATGCCGAGTTCCTCAAACGGGCGGTCGGTAGTGAACATTGCTTTGCGGAGATCGGCTTCCTTGAATGAGTCGATGTCGACGATGATCACGCCGCCGGGCTTGAGAAATTTGACGTTCTGCTTCAGTGCTGCAGGGTTCATGGCGATGAGCACGTCGCAACTGTCGCCGGGGGTGTGAACTCCGGTGCCTACGCTGACCTGAAAGCCCGACACTCCGCTGAGCGAGCCTTGCGGGGCGCGGATTTCAGCAGGATAGTCGGGAAATGTGGATACACGGTTGCCTAATCCTGCCGATACGTTTGTGAAAATGTTGCCCGCAAGTTGCATGCCGTCTCCCGAGTCTCCCGAAAAACGCACTACAACCTTGTCGAGTTCCTTGACGTTGGTTTTGTCTAACATACTGACGAGATAATATTATGCTTTGTATAAAGTTAACTGGATGTTGCAGCGGCGGCATATGATGCCGTTACGCGTTGGCAAATTTAATCAAAATATTTGATAAGTAGCCATATAAAAATAATTTATATCGTAGCTTGTGCTCCAGCCGCCATTAATGGTTCTTCTCCGCCGATAGAAAGCCTTGATGATTATGCAGCCGACATCTCGCTTATCGTTGTCTATGGTTTCTGCACATTGAAGCCGCACAGCGATGAACCTAAGTTCCCGTTTCCGTCCGTCCCTTCTACGATTCCTGCAAAACCTGTATTGATATCCGAGCAGAAGAACTCTACTTTGGCCTCTCCTTTTTCATTGGTGACAATGTCGGGTTTCCACAGTAACACGTTACGCGCGTCGGGTATCGGTATTTGCATATCCACCTCGTCAGGTTGATAGAATTCCCGTTTGCCATAATATCCCTTCACTCGCAGGATGCCATTCATTTGAAGTAGCTCCTCATCGGTATAGACAGGTCCTTGATAGACTACATAAAGCTCGTCGACGAGACCGAAGTATGGATTTGGTCCGGTGGTGTAATATTTGTATTTGGCTATCCGATATGTTTTTCCGATAATCGGTTGCTTACGACCTTTTGCAGGACAGGCTCCTATTGCATGATGACCCTGGTAATCCGGTCTGTAATTTATTAATTGGCCACATGATGTACAGACATAAACATTATTGTTCATCTGCGCCAAACTGTCCAACCTACCCATCATCTTATCTCTGAACACCCTTTCTTTCTTACCGGTTATCGTGAGCTCATCGAGGAGAATGCTGCCATCCCCACCTGAAACATGGTTGTTTAGAGACAAATCAGAAATCACTTGTGCCGGATCCATATATGGGAAATAAGACGGGCAACACTTCCGCAGACTGTCTGCCTTGACGAATGATTTTTCGATAACAATGACAGGTTTGTACATGTCTTTATCCAACATGGGTTTCAGATAGACATAGCCTCCACGCAGAGCGAGCATTTGCTCTGTCGGCAGTACGAACTGTCCCATAGAGTCGGCAATGATAAAACAGCTCCAAGTGTCCGGACCATAAACCTGAAGCAGCTGTTCGCTGTTTCCCAACTCTTTCAATTTCTTTTTCTTGCCGATAATCTGCCGCCCCCTGATTTCATCTGAAAGAAAACCATCCGCCATAGTCAACGAATCTACGTTTTCCCATATATATCTGCGCCAGCCTTGGGTAAGTAATAGCAAGTCGAGTGACGCTAACCGGTCATCGTTGTCTTCGTCGAAGTAATATGCCGGATTGTGGATATTCCCTTTTATCTCGGTGGAAAGATAGCAGTGGGAAAGCATATTTTCGGGGGAGAATTCATTTAGGTATGCGCGGTCGAAAATACTCAGCCCTAAGTGGGCTTGTACCGGCTTGCCTGACTCGTCTGTAACTTTTATGCAAAGTTTGCCTTTGCCACGGGTATGGTAGCATGTGCTGTCTGTTTTCAACACAATGTGCAGCTTGCGTTCGGGATGGACGTATACCAGACGCTCTGCCATAGGTTGCCCTTTCTCATTGTATAGGGTGAATTCGGCTATGCCTTGCATCGGGAATTCCGTCAAAGGGATCCTCACTTTCATCTTGTCGCGTAAGACGCCTGTGGCCCGACAGTAAAGGATTCCACGCATTTTGCCTTCCAACATGACCGTCTGCGCTGTTGTTCCTTCCGGTTGGGAAAGATAAAACTCCAAATAATCATCAGTCTGTTTTCTAAGGTAAATGGACAATCCGGAAGTTGATACTTCTGCAAATGGAAATTCCTGACCGTCGTCCAGCACTACTTTATAGGAAGACTCTTTTTGCGGAAGTAAGAAGAGTGATCCCATGCCGTCATGTATGGTTTCCAGGCTTGCCAGTTCCTTGTTGTTCTCCATCAACATCCCTTTTATATTTACCGGCATCCCATTTCCATCCCGGGCCATGAAAGCCACCTTTGAGGTAATTCCATCTATCAGATTCCCTCCCTCCGGAAAGAATGAAAGCCTGATGTCATGGCGGTCTTTTTTCAGCCGACTTTTAGATCTTCTGTTGACAATTTCCTTTACAACACGTATTTTCTGGGCATAAATCGGATGCCCCGTATCATCCAAAAATGAAAGACGGGTATAAGCATGTAGGCGGTAATCGCCCGCGTCCAGGTTCTTGTCAACGTAGATATGCCCTTCGGCAATGCCGGAAAAGATGGGGTATTTCTCATGCCATACGATGCTGTCATCCGTATTGAGCATTTCTACAAACAGAGTTTTGCTCCTGTCTGAAAGGACGAGGTTCTGCGCATCCATGGTGTAGCTCTTGAACCAAAGATCCTCACCGGTCTCGTATATCCCTTTGTCAGTCTGGAGATAGACAATTTCGGGAGCATCCACCAATCTATCTCCCTTTGTGCTCATTGTCTGAGCATAAGCTCCAACAGCCAATGAGGATAAAATAATCAAAAGCAACCTGTGGATATTCATAAAAATTCCTTGTTTATTTATGAACATTGCCCCGACCAGATCAGACTATCTGATATGATCGGGGCCAATGTTTCTTAATGTTTAAATTGAGGTAAACTCACCCCTGACTTCTTAGATGTCGAAGCAGTCGACACGGACGCAACCTATGCCGCCTTTTGCAAACATGAAGTAGATGTAGAGGTAGTAGCCGTCTTCCGACACCTGGAGCTCGACGCCGTTGGATGCGCCGCTCAGACCCGGAGGTGTGCCGTAATCCTTGGCTCCATAGTTGCTGTCGACTTTAAGGCCGATGGTATTGCCGGTCTCTCGGGTGCTTGTGAAGTTGATCGCTTCTGTTGACAGATCGCCCGACTGGGTATCGTAGAGCATGATGCAGTCGTAGGCTGCCGATCCCCATGTGAACACATTGACACGCTGGTCAAGCACGTAACCGACGCCGTTGAATTCCTTGTAGTCGACGTGAGAGTTAACCCAGTTATTGCTTGATCGTCCTGACGATGTTCCGGGAGGCGCTAAGAAAGTCGGGGATACCGACGCCGGAGAATTGTTTTTAACCCATGTCACATAACGGTCGGTTGACACAGCGCCCGGAGCTGTCACATCGCAGTATGCGTTGACAAAGTAGTCGCTTTCGGCGTTGGGCGATTTGTAGACAACGTCGCAGTTTGTCCAAGGTATGCCGAAACCGGTCGGCTGTATTGTTTCTGGATCAGGCGATTGCAGCACACCATCTTTGATGATCCATCGCGAGAATGCGCAGTTCATGCCGTTCATCGGAGCCGTGATCACAGCGTTCTTGGTTATGTCGCCGGTCACCGACAGATGGTGTCCGCGGTAGTTGTAGGCTCCATTTGTTGTGAGCAATTCGCGGGGAGTGTCATTGACATTGTCCATACACCATATCTTGAATTCTGATGAATAATTGGAGTTGTCGGTGTTGCAGATCAATATGTGGCCTGCTTCGTCGGCGGTGACGCAGCAGTTGCCGGTGTTGTTGCCTAACGGTGCGATCTTTGAGAAGTCGGCTTTACCTGCGACTGCGCCGGTCTTGCGGTCGAGATAGATAGGATCGGGAGTGCCGATCTGGTTTACAAGCAGATAATCGCCGCTCGGCGCGAGTCCATTCTGAGTCTTCCATTCTTCGCCTCCCGTATAACCGAGTGTAGAAAGTTTGGCCGTCCACAGTATTTTCGCACTTTCAGCGCGCAGACCGCGTTTCAGTCGGGCAGGGATACCGCGCTGGACGACCCACACCTTTTTGTCGATGCCGTTCTGTGCTGTCACGGTGAATTCAACTCCCTTGTCGTAGTCGAGAGTGTCGCTCGGGTTGGGGGAGATTGTCGCGTGGTATGACAGTTCGACGTTGGCCGCACCGGTGCCGAGAGTGTCTTCGGCGTAAGGCACGCGCACGATCGACTCGGATGCGCTCGGGAAAGCTTTCAAGGTATCGAGACGCCATGAGCGTTTGCTGATCTGAATTTTCTTGACGAATTCAAATGACGTGATGTCGCATTCTGAATTTTTGCGGATGTCGGCATAGATGCGGAATTTACGGGTCACGCCATACTGGTCGCGGATGTCGACATAGTTGTCGTGCGAGAGATCGAGGAAGTGAAGCGGAGGTGTGACAATTACGTTGTTCTCGATATCGGCGACCACGCGCACTTTAGTGAGGCGGTCGAGAGTCATGACTGTGTCGCTGGCGATGGGGTAGTTGTAAGGCACTACGATGCGTATCTCACATTTTTCAAGGTCTATCTCGCCGGTGAAGTTGTTGTCGGCACGGTTGTCCTGAAATATCGAAGCTTTTATGGCCGTGATGAAGCCCAGCCCTTCTGACGGCTGGATCTCTTCGGGGCTCTGGCATGACGAAGCACCCCAAAGCATGCCAAGTGACAGGAGAATGGTTGATATCTTGTTGATTTTCATTGTGGTCAAAGTTTAGGAGTGTTTAAAGCCATTCGGGGTATTGTTTGATGATAAGGTTGTTGCGCAGTTCATCGGCAGGAATGGGCACGATGTAGGTGCGTTCGAGGAAGCGTCGGTCCTGACCATCGACATCGACATATTGATACTCGCCTCCGTTGATCTTGAAACCATGACAGCGGTAGTTGTTATACTCGATATGACAGCGGCGCCAGCGAACCATGTCCCAGAAAAGATGTCCTTCGTACGACAGTTCGACTTTGCGTTCGTTGCGGTAGTCGGCCAACCATTCCTCGCCTTCAGAAGTTTTGGCTGGGAGATTGACGCGAGCGCGGACGCGGTTCATCGGACCTTGATATTCAGATGCGGGTTTGCCGAGCATGTAGGCAGCCTCAGCTTTGTTGAGGAGCACTTCGGCATAGCGGAGTTCGACCCATGTCTGGTGGCTGGGGGTTCCGGTTACGTCGAGGAGGGTTTCGTCCATCAGTTTTTTGAGGAAGTAACCTGTGGTTGTCTTGCCCCAGGAATAACCTTGGCTGTCGTAGTCCATGTAGACACCGTTAATTCCGTCTTCCGAGCAATCCATCACGCGGTTTTTCCAGACAGAACCCGGATATATGACAGATGCGTGGAATCGGGGCTCGAGGTCTTCGTAGGGCGGACGCGATGTGGCTGTGCCGTCGTGCCAGGGTGTCCAGTCGAAAGTTTTACCGTCCTTTGTTTCGTAACATTCAACCATTTCCTGTGTCGGAGTGCCGTTTGCGCCGTAGGCGTATCCGTCACATGCAGGCGCATAATATTTGTCGAACGAGTGAGCCGGACCATTGGTGATCGCATAGCGGAACTGAATCATTGACTCTTTGTTGTCGCCTTTCCAAGCCTGGGTGTAGTCGGGTACGAGGGCGTAGAGAGATTCCTGTTCGAGCTTTTCGACTTCTGCAGCGGCGTCGTAGGCTTCCTGCCAACGCTTTGCATAGAGCATCACGCGTGATTTAAAGCCCATTACAGCGCCGTAGGTTATGCGGCCTTCGTCGGTTGCAGGCCATGATTTCGGAAGCACCGATGCTGCGAAGTCGAGGTCGGCTTGAATGAAATCCCATGTTTCCTCTTCGGTCGCACGGTCTTTTTGACCTTCTCCGGGCATGCCATCATAGAGAATTACCCCCGGGTGGCGCTTGGCAAGCTGGAAGTATACAAAGGCCCGGAAGAAGCGGGCCTGGGCTTCCCAGATGGCCTGCGATTCTTCGCTGAAGGTTGAATATTTCTCCATGTCGCGGAGAAACTGGTTGATGCGTCGGATGTTGGCATAAGCTGTGCTCCAGATCGAATAGTAGTGGGAGCCGACTGTGATTACTTCTGGCATCATCACATACTGGTTGTTGTGGCCGGCGCGGTGTCCGAGAGTCGAGCTGCCGTATTTGAACGCATCGGTGAGAGCTTCGGTCAAGGCTCCGGAGTACTGGTTGCTGCCGAACGGGCTGTATTTATCGAGATATGTGTAGAAACCTGATACGTAGCCCGAAGCGTGTTCTTCGGTATCCCAGACGGTTTCTTCGCTGATGCCGCTCTTGTTGGGGACGCCGTCGAGCCAGTCGTTGCACGACACAGTCGAAGCGACTATGGCGACAGAAGAAATGAAGTTGAAAATATATTTTTTCATATTGATGTAAATCTCAAGGTTTAGAATGACAGGTTGACGCCGAAAGAGTAAGAACGCTGCTGCGGATAGTAACCGTTGTTGACTGCCGGAGATTCGGGGTCGATATTGTATTTGTTAAGTCCGCTGAAGGTCAAAAGGTTGTATCCTTCGGCAAATATTCTCAGTCGGGTGATACCTGAGCGACCGATGAGTTTCTGCGGGAATGTGTAACCGATCTGTGCGGTCTTCAGTCGGAGGTAGTCGCCGCGTTTGTACCAGTAGTCCGACGCGATAGCGTTGTTCTGAGAGTAGGGCGACACTTCGAGGCGGGGGAAGTAAGCCCCGGTGTTTTCAGGCGTCCAAGAATTCTCAACGAGGTAGGTCGGAGCATTTCCGCCTTGATAGAATGGTTTTGTATAGACGGTGTGGTCCATAGTTCCGCTTCCGTCATATTGTCCGGTGATCGCGATGTCGTGGCCGAGACCCCATGCCCATAGCAGGTCGATGTCTATGCCTTTCCAGTTGCCGGACAAGTCGATCGAACCCGTCGAGGTCGGGGTAGAGCTTTTGGCGATGTAGCCGCAGTCGCTGTATTCGCCTTTACGGATGATTTTGCCGTCGCCGTTGCGGTCGATATATTTAATGTAGCCGGGTTTTACGGCGTAACCGTCGACAAGGACAGAGTTGTCGATTTCTTCCTGCGTCTGGAACAGGCCGGCTGAAAGCAGGCCGCGCTTGGCGCCTACCTGTGTACCGGTCACACGGTCCCATTCGGGAGCGTTTTCGCTGTCGGCCATATACTTAAGCCAACGGGCGTAGGCGTAGGAGTAGATGACTTTGATGCCATATGTGAAATCGCCGACTCGGTTATTATGGGTTAAAGTGATGTCGACACCTTTGTAGTCGATCTTATTGCCGTTGGCGGTGCCGTAATGATAGCCGCCTATCGACGGAGGATATGCACCGGTGGCTGTAGTGAGGAGGTCGTGTTCGTATTTGTAGAATACGTCGAACTCAATGCCTAACCGACCCTGGAACATGAGTGCGTTGAAGCCGGCGTTGTAGTTCATACATTTGGCCCATGACAGATTGGGGTTGCCGAGTGCTCCGGCAGAGAAGAAGGTGATCGGAGATCCACCGATCAACACTGCATTTTTGTTGAGAGCCATTGTGGTGAGCCATTGGAACGGGCTTAGACCGCTCGTGGCTGTTTCACCGAGGGCAAAGCGGAGCTTGAGGTCGTTGATCCAGTCGACGTGGAAGAAGTCTTCCTGACTGATACGCCAGCCGACCGATGCCCCGGGGAGGGTGACCCAACGTTTGTTCATACCGCCGAACAGGTAGCTGCCGTCATAGCGCATTGTGGCTTCAACGAAGTATTTGTCGGCATAGGCATAGTTCAGTCGGCCGACAAGACCTGCAACGCGACTTTCGGAGCTTGAGCCTGATACTGACGGAACTTTTGTCTCTCCGTTGCCGTTGGTGAATGTCAACTTCGAAATTTCGTCGAGCAGGATAAAGTCGAGACCATAGCCTCCGGCTCCGAGATTATTTGATTTGAGCTGTCGGGTCTCGAGCACAGCGAGTGCACTGATGGAGTGATTGCCGAATTTGTTTTCGTAGCTGATGCTCGACTGAGTGGTCAGAGTGCTTGAGGTCGCAGCCGATTCGTTGAGCATGATATCTTTATAGCCTTGATGTGCCCAAACGAGCGAATAGGGCATCTCTACGGTGTTGACATTGATGTTGTCGATATTCGACAGCATGTGCTGGAACGGAGTGCGCAGCCCTTTTGTGAAGCTGTAATAAAGGTCATAGGCACCGAGGAATTTCAGTGAAAGACCTTTGAGGAACGGAGCATCGTAGCGCAGAGTCATGTTGGCAGACATATACGACATCTTGCTTTTGCTGTAACCTCCTTCGTGGATAGCTCCCCAGGCGTTATTGTCGGGAGTCCAGCCCTGAGCACCGGTGGTGTATTCACGGCCATTGGGAGCTATCGCGGTTTTGGGCAGGAAGGGATACATGGCGACAATCTGTCCCGGGATGCAGAGGAAGTCGTCTTTGCCGGTGCCGAATGCTGCTGAATTGCGGTCTTCGATACGTCCGGAGACTCCGAGATCGAAGGTCAGGTTGTTGGTGATCTTGGCGTTGATGTTGGCGCGCAGATTGTAACGGTTATAGCCGTATTTGTCAAGGTTACCGTCTTCTTTAAGGTAGCCGAGTGACGCAAAGAATTTGTAACGCTCGTTGCCGCCGGTAGCAGAGAGGTTATGGTGGGTGCGGAAGCCTGTGCCGTACATTTCGTCATACCAGTTGGTATTGCCCCAGCCGTCGACTCCGGCAATCATTTTCTGGATATGCTCTTCTGTGAATTTTTCGGGGTATCCGTTAAGGGTCAGGGCTTTGTTATACCATTTGGCGAAGCCCGGTCCATCGAGCCATTCCTGTTGAACGGCGTTCTGGCTGAAACCTACAGATCCGGAGTATGATATCTGGGTTTTCTGGGCGTTGCCTCGCTTGGTGGTGACGATGAACACGCCGTTGGCGTCAAGACCGTAGACTGCAACGGCCGAAGCGTCTTTCAGCACAGAGATAGACTCGACTTCGTTGGGGTCGATGCCGTTGAAGTCGGCCGATGTGCGTCTGACACCGTCGATTACATAAATAATGTTGCCTTGGCCACGCATCGTGATAGAAGCGTTGTCGTAGCCGGGTTGGCCTGTCGATTGTACGGCGGCGATACCCGACACGCGAGCACCGACTACGTTTGACATCGACATTGTCGGTGATTTGAGCAGTTCGGTGTCGCTCACTGTGGCTATTGCGCCTGTGATGCTGGCTTTGCGTTGAGTGCCGTAGCCGACAACGACAACTTCTTCGAGGTTGCCGACATCGTCGGTCATCTTAACGTCGAGAGTCGGACCGCTTACTTTGGCTTCGTGCTGCTTCATGCCAATGATGCGGAAAACAAGCACTTCGCCGTTTTTAGCACTGATTGAGTATTTACCGTCAATGTCGGTCATTACTCCCTTGCCGGAACTTTTCAGAGTGACCGATACGCCTGGCAATGGCTCATTGCCTGAGTCGACAACTGTTCCCGTAACCAAATTCTGTGCGAGTGTTCCGACCGAACACAGGCACATCATGATTGCGAGCAGTGCGAATTTCGCAAATAGTTCGTTTAGTTTTTTCATAACTGGTTTTGTCGAGAATATTATTAGTTTTAAGGATTAAATTTCTATGGTTGCCGGCTCACATTAACATGGTCATGGTAATTGATAGGGCAGGTTAATTAAGGTTTGTTGGTATTTATTTCGCAAATATAAGATAAATGATCGACATGATTTGTTAAATAATATAAATCGCGAAAAAAAGTCTGCATTTCTGACGTTGGCGGCAGAAATGCAGACAGGTAAGTTGTTACGCTCTATGATCGATCCGTCGGGTGGCGTGGAGCAGCCCGTTTGTGCGGCTTCGGTGGGTCAGTAGCTTAGAGCCGAGCGTCGGGATGAGTCGAGTTTGAGCAGGATGAACAGCAGGATGGTGAAACCCCATAGCGATGATCCGCCATAGGAGAAGAATGGCAATGGTATACCGATCACCGGACACAGACCGATGACCATGCCGATGTTGATGCAGAAATGGAATATCAGGTAGGAGGCGACACAGTAGGCATAGACGCGGCCAAATGTTTTCGGCTGGCGTTCGGCCATGGCAATGATGCGCAGGATCAGCGCAACGTAGAGTGCGACGACCGCTGCTGCTCCCATGAAGCCTTTCTCTTCTCCGATGGTGCAGAAGATGAAGTCGGTGTGCTGTTCGGGCACATATTTCAATTTGGTTTGTGTGCCGTTGAGGAAGCCTTTGCCGAAGAAGCCGCCTGAACCGATTGCTATTTTCGACTGGTTGACATTATAGCCTGCGCCACGGAGGTCTTCCTCGATGCCGAGAACGACTTTGATGCGCTGTTGCTGGTGGGGTTGGAGCTGATTGAAGGCGAAGTTGACAGAGAACATGAAGCCGACCGAAAAAACGGCGGCTCCGCAGGCGATGAGGATCTTGCGGCGGCGACGGTGTATGGCTTCAAACACAAGGTAGATACACGCGACGGCGACGGCGCTCAGGGTGATGGCCAACGCCGGGATCTCGATGCCCAATGGTCCGGAGAGCAACCATTCGATAAGCCCGACAGCGGCAAACCATATGATCAAGTTGCGCCCGATCTCGGTTCGCCGAGAGTACATCACAGCCATGCCTATCATGATGACGGCGACGATCAGCAGCACTACAAATTCGCCTGTCGGAATGCCGAGCACAGCTGTTTCTGTGAATTTTATGGCTATTACGAATATGACGACCGCGAGCATGGCCGTGAACAGGATCAGACCGCTCATGCCTTCGCGGTAAAGGACAAAGAAGAGGGCCATGAATGTCAGGGCCGAGCCGGTCTCGTTCTGTGCGAGGATAAGGATGACCGGCAGCACTATGATGCCTACAGCCATGACGTAGTTTGTGAATTTGGCGTTCAGCACGAACTGATAGCCGCTGAACAGTTTAGCCAAGGCGAGAGCCGTTGCGAATTTTGCAAATTCGGCCGGCTGCAGACTCATTGCTCCGAACGATATCCATGAGCGGGAACCTTTGATGTCGTGGGCGACAAACGGCGTGATCAGCAGCAATATCATCACAGCCAGATAGATAGGGTAGGCGTAGGTCTCATACATCCGCGCGTTGATGAGCAGTATCACAAAGCCGAGTGCAAAAGCCAGACCGATCCATCTGATCTGTTTGCCGGAGAATTCGTCGGCAGAGAACAGGCTCGCCTCATCGAAGTCATAGCTTGCGGCGTAGATGCTCACTACTCCGCAGATGACCATGGCAAGATAGATCAGCACGGTCGGCCAATCGATGTTGCGCAGTATCGACGATGTCTCACTTCTTCGGTTTTGCATAATATATTGTTGAGTTTAGCATTTGCTCTTCCATGTATTTGCGGTCGGGTGCAATCTCGCCCTTCAGATATTTTTCGATGACCAGACTTCCGATCGGCACTCCGTAAGTGGCGCCCCAGCCGCCGTTCTCGACATAGACCGCTACAGCGATGCGCGGATTTTCATAAGGAGCGAAACCCATGAAGGCCGAGTGGTCGTTGCCGTGGGGGTTCTGGGCTGTACCTGTTTTTCCGGCCACTTCGATGTCGGGGAGGGCTGCCCGGCGACATGTGCCGCCAGTCACGGCCATTCGCATGCCTTCGGCAACATGGTCGAACCATTTGAGGTCGATCGTCGGCCGGCGTTGCTCGAGATATTGGGTGTCGATGACAGTGTCCTGTATCTCTTTGACGACATGGGGGGTGACGAACCATCCGCGGTTGGCGATAGTTGCGCCGAGGTTGGCGATCTGCAGTGGTGTGGCCAGCACCTCTCCCTGGCCTATCGATACCGATATTATGGTGTTGGCGCTCCAACGTCCTTCGCGGTAGAATTTGTCGTAGAATTTGGCGTTGGGGATGAAGCCTCGCGTTTCGCCAGGCAGATCGACTCCGAGTTTGTAGCCGTAGCCCATCGACACGAGGTGGTTTTTCCATATCTCAAACGCCGCAGCCGACGACCCGTATTTCGATCTGCGGTCGATCATGGCTTTGAAGCCCCAGCAGAAGTAGGCGTTACACGATGTCTGCAACGCAGGTTTGAGATTGATCGGCGATCCATGGGCGTGACATGCAACTTTCAGTCCGCCGTTGATATAGCCTCCGTGACAAGGATATGTGGTGTTGAGGTCGATTATACCTTCCTGTAGAAAAATGAGGCCTTGGGTCGGCTTGAAGGTAGAGCCGGGAGGATATGATGCCTGTATGGCTCGGTCGAACAGCGGGAAGTTGTCGTCGTTGAGCAGGGCTTTGTAATTGTTGCCGCGCTCACGTCCGACGAGCAGGCGCGGATCGTAGGTCGGGTTGGAGGCGAGACATAGAATTTCGCCTGTCGCCGGCTCTATGGCCACGACTGCGCCACGTTTGCCGACGAGCAGAGACTCGGCATACTCCTGGAGCTTTATGTCGAGACTGAGTTTGAGGTCGCGGCCCGATAGGGGCGCGATGTCATGGGCTCCGTCCTCGTAGCGTCCTTGTATGCGGCCTCTTGCGTCGCGGATGAGTATTTCGACTCCCTTGCTTCCGCGCAGATGCTTTTCGTAGCTTTTTTCGACCCCAAGGTCGCCGGTATAGTCGCCGGCTGCGTAGTAGTCGTCGTTTTCAATGTCTTTGGCCGACACTTCCCTGATGTTGCCGAGGACGTTGGCTGCCGATGCGTGGTTGTACTGTCTCAGGATGCGTTTCTGGATGAAGAAACCCGGGAATCGGTAGAGTTTTTCCTGGAGTCGGCCGTAGTCTTGCGACGACAGTTGTGCTATGAGTCTCTGCGGGGTGTAGGATGAGTAGCCGGGGTTCAGACGTTTGTCGCGCATGTCGGCAAATCGTTTTACCAATTGCTCGGGGGTGATGTTGAGAGTGCGGCAGAAGTCGATTGTGTCGAACGGCTGCACGTCGCGAGGGATCAGCATGACATCGTAGGCCGGCTGATTGTAGACGACGAGTTCGCCATTGCGGTCGTAGATCAGTCCGCGCGACGGATATATTGTTTTTTTCAGAAATGCGTTGGAGTCGGCTGAGGCTTTGTAGCGGCCGTCCTGTATCTGCAGGTCGAAAAGCCTGATCAGATAGATCAGGGCGATGATGACGAGGAAGCCGCCGATTACATATTTCCGTTTTTCTAAGTTGTAATTTTTTCTCACGACCGTTTAATGGAGAGGCTGTCGATTGCGTAGATGATTATAAATGTGAAAATTGTGCTGAAAACCGTGCGCATCAGCAGTAGCCGGAAGTTGAAGAACTGAAAGGCTTCGATGGCGAAAAGCATTATGCAGTAGATGAAGACCATCGTCAGCATGTATTTGAAGTAGGCTTCCGAACCCATTGTCGCTATCGACGGTCTCATGCCTGAGAGATCGTCGTCATACGACATGTAGAGGTGGTAGACCGGTTTGCGGACGAATGCAAGCGTTGTGCAGGCGAGTGCATTCATTCCCGGGGTGTCGGAAAATATGTCGACTGCGAGACCCGTGGCGAAGCCTATGGTCACCGCCCAGTTTGTGCTCAGCGTCACGGGAAGACTGATGATCAGATAGATGAAAACCAGCGGCAAGGCAACGTTGAAGAGGATGAGATTGTTGAATATCACTGCCTGCGCGGGCACGAGCACCAGAAACAGCACTGTAAGTATAATCGCGGTCTTGCTCATTGGTGTCGGTTTTTTTTGCCGGCTGTGTCGCGCTGCTCGATGGCTGCGAGTTCCTCGCCATAGTTATTAGTTACGATCTGAACATTGCCGAGAGCCGTGAAGTCGGCAAACAGGCGAATTTTCAGAGTGAAGAAGTTCTCGTTGTGGTCTCGGTCATCGTCGAGGATTATGCCAACGGGCAATCCGGGAGGGAAGACGGCGGAGTATCCGCTTGTGACGATGGTGTCGCCGGGTTCGTAGGTGGTGTGACGCGGGAGCTCTTCGAGGAGTGCCATCGTCGGGTCGTTGCCGTCCCAGACGAGCGATCCGAAGTGGTCGCTGTTTTTTATTTTGCACGACAGTCTCAGGTTGGGGTTGAGCAGCGAAATCACACGGGCATTTTTTCGGCCGACAACACTGACGATGCCGACTACGCCGTTCTGGTCGATGACGCCGAGTTCGGGTTTGACTCCGTCGTCAGAGCCTTTGTCGAGCGTCAGATAGTTGTAGGGCTTTGAGATGCTGTTATTGATGACATGAGCCACGATGAAGTCGAAATGGTCGACACCATCGTCGACGACAAGAGTGTCGCTGAAGTCGTTTTCGGAATAAAGCTGCAACTTCTCGCGCAGATTTATCACTTCTTTCTCGAGCGCGGCGTTGCGTCGGTTGAGGTCTTCGTTGATGTCGCGGAGATTGAAGTAGGACGTCACATTGTTGCCGACTTCGTAGACTGCCGAAGTTACAGAGTTGGCGGAGGTCAGGAACACATGATGCTGATAAGGGTTGCCCTGAAACAACAATAAGCAGCTTGCCACGGCAAAAAATGCGTAGACAAACCACTTGCTGTTGCGGATGAAAAAGTCGAATAATTCACGCACGGGCGTACATCATTATGACTTTAGCGTATGAGGAACGAGAACTTCGAAATGTTCTTGAGGGCGACGTTGGTGCCGCGTGCTACGGCAAGCAGAGGCTCTTCGGCGATGTGGAACTGAATGCCGATCTTGTCGGTCAGTCGCTTGTCAAGACCGCGGAGCATTGCGCCGCCACCTGCGAGGTAGATGCCGTTGCGGACGATGTCGGCGTAGAGTTCGGGAGGAGTCTGTTCGAGCGCTCCGAGCACAGCCGCCTCGATCTTGGAGATGGTCTTTTCGATGCAGTGGCTTATTTCCTGATAAGTGACGAGCACTTCCATCGGGAGGGCGGTCATGACGTTAGGTCCGTGGACGACGAAGTCTTCGGGCGGGTTGTCGAGCTCGGTGAGTGCCGATCCGACGTTCATCTTGATCTGCTCGGCTGTGCGCACGCCGACCTTTATGTTGTGGGCGCGGCGCATGTGGTTCTGGATGTCTTCAGTGAGGTCGTCGCCGGCGATCTGTATGCTCTTGTTGCTGACGATGCCGCCGAGCGATATTACGGCGATCTCGGTGGTGCCGCCGCCTATGTCGACGATCATGTTGCCTTCGGGGGCTTCGACGTCGATGCCGATGCCGAGTGCTGCGGCCATCGGTTCGTAGATCATGTAGACATCGCGGCCATCGGCGTGCTCCGAAGAGTCGCGCACGGCACGTATCTCAACTTCAGTCGATCCTGAAGGGATGCCGACGACCATTCGCAGCGAGGGCGAGAACCATCCGTTCTTGGAGCTGGCTTTTTTTACGAGACCGCGGATCATGAGCTCTGCGGCGTTGAAGTCGGCGATGACACCTTTGCGCAGCGGGCGCACGGTGCGTATGCCGACCGGCGCCTTTCCTTCCATGAGGTGGGCTTCGGTGCCGACCGCTATCAGCTTTTCGGTGCGGTTGTCGAGGGCAACGATCGAAGGCTCGTTGATCACGATCTTGTCGTTGTGGTAGATGATCGTGTTGGCGGTGCCGAGATCGATTGCTATTTCTTTAGTCAGAGAGAAAAGTCTCATTTGTGTCAGTAGTGTGTGGGTGAGAGGGGTTAAAAATCTCGGTAATGATCAATGCTTGAAGTGGCGGAAGCCAGTCATCACCATCGTCATATCGTTGGCTTTGCAGAAGTCGACAGAGTCGGTGTCGCGGATTGATCCACCGGGTTGGATTACATATTTCACGCCGGCATTGTGGGCTATTTCAACACAGTCGGCAAATGGGAAGAACGCATCCGAAGCCATTGCAGCGCCGTTGAGGTCGAGGTCAAACGATTTTGCTTTTTCGATGGCGTGGCGCAGGGCGTCGACGCGTGATGTCTGACCTACACCGCTGCCGAGCAGCATGCGGTTGCGTGCGAGCACGATTGCATTGCTCTTTGAGTGCTTTACAATCTTGTTGGCAAAGAGCATGTCGGCGATCTGTTCGTCGGTGAGGTTATCGCCGGCCACGAGCTTGAGGTCGTCGGCAGTCTCAACTTTGGTGTCGCGCTGCTGCATGAGTGCGCCGTTGAGGATGGTGCGCACTGAGTGAGTCGACTTTAGAGCCTCTTTCTGCACGAGGATTATGCGGTTTTTCTTTTGCTTCAGAATGGCGAGCGCATCGTCGGAGTATGCCGGAGCGATGATCACTTCGAAGAAGATCTTGTTGATTTCTTCGGCTGTTGCAGTGTCGACTGTGCGGTTGGTGATGATTACGCCGCCAAATGCCGACACGGGGTCACCGGCGAGGGCGTCGCGCCATGCGTCGAGCAGTGTGTCGCGAGATGCGAGTCCGCAGGCATTGTTATGTTTGAGGACGGCAACGGTGGTGTCGTCGAATTCCTCGATGAGCGATACGGCAGCGTCGATGTCGAGAAGGTTGTTATAAGATATCTCTTTGCCGTGGAGCTGGTCGAACATTGCGTCGAGGTCGCCGAAGAAGAAGCCTTGCTGATGGGGGTTTTCGCCGTAGCGCATCGGTTTCGACCCGTCGATGGCAAGACGCAGACCCGACGGCGCGGCCGGGGCGCAAGCTGTTTTGTCGAAGTAGTTGAAAATGGCGCTGTCGTAGTGCGATGACACACCGAATGCTTCTTTTGCAAGGATGAGACGCTCTTCGGGGGTCGAAGATGCACCGTGAGCATCAAGCATGCCGGCGAGGATGGGGTACTGCTTTTTTGAAGCAACGATGACTACGTCGTTGTAGTTTTTGGCAGCAGCGCGGATGAGAGAGATGCCGCCTATATCGATTTTTTCAATTATGTCCTGAAGGGGAGCGCCTGAAGCGACGGTGGCTTCGAAGGGATAGAGGTCGACGATCACGAGATCGATGGCCGGGATTTCATATTGAGCGATCTGCTCGCGGTCTGTTGCGTTGTCGCGTCGTGTCAGAATGCCGCCGAACACTTTGGGGTGGAGGGTTTTCACACGGCCGCCGAGTATCGAGGGATAGCCGGTGAGATCCTCGACTGCGTCACAAGGCATGCCAAGAGACTCTATAAAGGCGCGGGTACCGCCTGTTGAAAGAAATTTTACGCCGTCGGCGTGGAGTTTGCGGAGAATTTCATCAAGACCGTCTTTGTGGTACACTGATACCAAAGCGGTGCGGATCGGTTTAATTTCTGACATAATTGGGGTTAGATTGACGTTTCGGAGTGCAAATTTACTAATTATTCTCCGCTTCTGAGTAGTCAAATGTCAATAAAAAACATTTACGAACCAAAAAAGTCAGAAAAGCCGGGCCTTAGTTAATTTTCTACGCATGTCTGGAGCAAGATGTCACGAGGCAACGGATATGGCTGTCGCCGCGCCCATGATCACAACCACTCCCAGCCGCCATCATCAACGCTGCTGCCGCCGAGGCTATAATGTATCTGTTGATCCGTTTCATTTCTGTTTTTTCCGTAAAAAAATGTCCGCTGCCGGAGCTTTACCCGACAGCGGACACGCGATTGTTTTATTTATGCAAAAACTCAATTTTTCATGTGATAGAACACAAGGATCGGGTTGGACTCCTCGTATTTGGGATTTATTCAACTTCCTTGAATTTGTAGCGGATGAGCACGGGATTGGATTCCTCGGTAATGCCTTTAAACGCATCGTCAGTAAAGAGTCCCGGGTTCTTTTCTCTAATGCTTGAGACACTTTCTCCCGACATCCAGCTTATCACGCTATTGTCTTGCCCCAAACCGACAACATATGGGAGATTAAATGGAAACTCTTTTGAATCTTTGTTTGAAACAGGATTACTTGTGAACGCTCCTTCACCGGTTACGGTGTCGTAGAGCACTGATCCCATAAAGAAATTTATTATCAGCCATTTCCCAACCTGATAAGCATACAGTGGAAAATGGGTGAGACGCAGCACATTGTCAATTTTGCCGGTGAATTCATTGAAATTCTCTTTGCACATCGGCTCGGGGATTTCCACCCCACATTCGATTTCTGCAAATTTCTCCATGCTCAATGTCTCACTGTTGATTTTATAGATAAACGGAGAATAGGCTCTTGTCATGACCATGTTGCCGAAGCTGTCGGTCAGCATAGG
>CAJUMR010000043.1 GCA_910587475.1 uncultured Muribaculaceae bacterium | reverse complement strand
CGAGATTCCGTATGGTGACTGGAGTTCAGACGTGTGCTCTTCCGATCTAGTAGGCCTTTCAGGCGCATTGAAAAAAGAAAACCGCTCGGACAGAACATCATCATCCAGTCGATCGGAGCTTGTTCGGGTGTCATAGTGGCAGGCGCTATCTTCACACTTCCTGCCCTTTACATCCTGCAGGAAACTCACCCCGAAATCACAGTCAACTTCCTTGAGATATTCCTCAGCTCGCTCTTCGGTGGAGTCCTCGGCATTTTGTTCTTCATCCCGTTCCGCAAATACTTCGTGAAGGACATGCACGGAAAGTATCCCTTCCCCGAAGCGACAGCCACAACCCAGGTGCTGATCAGCTCTCAGGCAAAATCGTCGGACGGCGGTCAAGCCAAGACCCTTCTGATCGCTTCTCTTGTCGGAGGCATCTACGACTATATCGTGGCAACATTCGGTCTCTGGGCCGACAATATCTCGACAGCAGCCTATTCATGGGGACAGACCCTCGCTGCCAAATTCAAGTTTGTCGCTTCGTGCAACACCGGCGCTGCCGTGCTTGGTCTCGGATATATCGTCGGGCTAAAATATGCTTTTGTGATTTTTGCAGGTTCGATATTTGTGTGGTGGTTCATCATTCCGCTCATGGGTACTTACGGCTCAGCTGAGATCGCTGCAATGGATCCGTCAGTAATATTCAAGGAATATGCCCGACTGATCGGCATCGGCGGCATTGCCATGGCCGGCATCATCGGTATCGTCAAATCATGGCCGATCATCGCACAAGCTGTCGGACTCGCTTCTCGCGAACTTCGCGGAGCTGCCGCTGCAAAAAGCGAAGTGCGTTGGCAGCGCGACATATCCATGAAGCATATCGCCTATTTTATCGCTATCGCACTCGTCGCCGTATTCATTTTCTTCTGGATCGGCGTCATCCACTCTATCGGCCAGGCTGTCATAGCTTGGATCGTAGTCACTGTAATCGCATTCCTGTTCACAACCGTAGCTGCCAATGCTATCGCGATTGTCGGCAGTAACCCGGTCAGCGGCATGACTCTGATGACTCTTATCATCGCATCGGGAATTTTCGTCGCTATCGGCCTCAACGGCACTTCGGGCATGGTAGCAGCAATGGTAGTCGGAGGCGTTGTCTGCACAGCGCTGTCGATGGCCGGAGGCTTTGTAACCGACCTGAAGATCGGATATTGGCTCGGCGCAACTCCGCGCAAACAGGAGAGCTGGAAATTCCTCGGCACCCTCGTGTCGGCAGCCACTGTGGGAGCTGTCATTCTGATGCTGAAAAATGTCTATGGTTTCTCAGGGCCCGACGCACTCGCCGCTCCGCAGGCCAACGCAATGGCCAAGGTGCTTGAACCGATGATGATGGGCGGCGAGACTCCCTGGACTCTCTATATCATAGGAGCAGTCCTGGCTCTGATCCTTAATTGGCTCGGTGTTCCCGCTCTTGCATTCTGCCTCGGCATGTTCCTCCCCCTCCACCTCAACACTCCGATGCTTGTCGGCGGTCTCATCTCGTGGTTTGTATCCCGCAGCTCTAAGGATCCGGAAGTATGCAAAGCGCGCAACGACCGCGGCACCCTCGTGGCTTCAGGCATGATCGCCGGTGGAGCGCTCTTCGGGGTTCTTGCAGCTGTCACAATCATGTGCGGCCATCAAGTTCCCGACAATGGAGCTGAGTTCCTGCCGCAAATTTTAGGACTCGTGGCCTACGCCGCAATCATCCTCTACCTCTACTTCAGCGCACGCGGCGCAAAGAAATAAAAGCTACCGCTTAAAAACAGTTACGCCACCTTTCCGAACATCGTTTCTGAAAGGTGGCGTTGTTTTGTAGTTTGTAATAAGGCCGCGTGGTTACTGATCGATATCGTTATTGCGAGGATTGTTGTTCAGTTCCCTGACATTGTTTTTGACACGTTGGGCATTGTCCTTGTTATCGTCAGCCGCGTCTGTCGCTACGCCGGGATAATGCTTTTCAGCATTGACGGCCTGTTGTTCGGTTGTTTTGTTGTCTTTATCCATGATGTTATACAATTATTACGTTTATACCTTTATAACAACACGGACTCTGTAAGTGTTTGGTCCTTCACGAAGACTTTAGCCGTGGATTATGAAACCTTGCCTAAAGAGGCAATTGGTTCATTTCCTCGATATAATCGAGTATTGCATCCCTGCCCCGTCGGTCTTCGCTCGAAGTTCTGAATATCGGAGGCAGTTCGTCCCACTGCTCAAGCAATGTCTCACAATAAACGGCAATCTGTTTCTTTCCTGCCGTAGGACTAAGTTTGTCGAGCTTGGTGAACACAATGCTGAACGGCACTCCGTTCTCTCCGAGCCACGACATGAATTCGAGATCAATTTTCTGCGGCTTATGACGCGAATCGACCAGCACAAAAAGATTTGTCATCTCTTCGCGTGTCTGAATATAATTCTTGATCATTTTTTCGAGCAAAAGACGATCGGCTTTGCTGCGCTGGGCATAGCCATAACCGGGCAGATCGACTATATACCAACTGTCGTTGACCAGAAAATGGTTGATGAGCATGGTCTTGCCCGGAGTCGACGACGTCTTGGCGAGATCCTTGCGTCCGGTAAGCATATTGATAAGCGACGATTTGCCGACATTCGACCGTCCGATAAAAGCATATTCATGACGGCGGTCCGACGGGCATTTTTCAGGATCGCTGTTGCTGATGACAAATCTTGCAGTATTGATAATCATAAACGATGTATTTTTTTGTAAAGGTACGTATTTTTTAATTATAACACCTCAAAGCGGTAGTATATTGATCTGCTATACATAAAAAATAATTATTAACTTTGTGTCTATGATTGACTCGCAGCGACATATAACATTCTCGTTCAAGCAATTTGATATCGACGACAGCAACTGCGGCATGAAAGTTGGCACTGACGGAGTCATCCTCGGGGCATGGACGGCCTGTGCAGACGTCCGACAAGCCATCGACATCGGCTGTGGATCAGGACTTATCGCCTTGATGATCGCACAACGCTGCAACGCTGAAATCACTGCCATTGACATTGACGAAGGAGCATGCCGCGACGCAAGAAACAATGCCGACCTCTCGCCGTGGGCCGACCGCATCGAGGTGATCGGCACGAGTATCGACTCCTACAAACCGGTGATATCCCCCGATCTGATCGTCAGCAATCCGCCTTTTTTTGCGAGCGGCGAGCAATCGCCCTCTGCCTATCGTGCATTGGCTCGCCACGAAGGCGCGCTCAACTTCTGCTCGCTGATAGACTTCGCCGCCGAATGGCTTTCTGCTGACGGACGCTTGTCATTCATTTACCCATACGGCCGCGACGATGAGATCATCTACAAAGCCGAAATGTCGCGGCTGAAACTGCGACGCATCTGCAATCTCAGACAGAACAGCCAAAGGCCTCCGGTGAGAACTCTCTACGAATTCCGACGGATCGACGGGCCGATCGAAACCGATCTGCTGACTATAAAAGAGGTCGACCGACAAGCCTATACCTCGCGTTTTGCCGAACTATGCAAAGACTTCTATCTTGAACTTTAAAAAAAACATTTTCATAATCACTCAAAAATGCTCCTGACTCTCAGACAACGCTTCGCCTTTTTCATCTGCATCGCGATAATCGGATTTCTCATATCATCACTGTTCGGTTCATTTCTGATCGGCAAATATCCCGACTCCACAGCTGCAATGAGAATAGCTGCCGTCGTTCAAAGCATATTCCAACTGATCATTCCGTCATTGGCGACTGCGATAATTGTTACCCGGCAACCGGTCAAATTTCTTGCCATCGATAAGTCGATCTCTCTTCCGATGACTCTACTCGCATTGGCCGGACTGGTTGTATCAATACCTGCGTTAAATTACATAATCAGTCTCAACCAGTCGCTGGTCCTGCCCGACTCTCTTTCATGGCTCGAAGATCTTATGAAAGGAATGGAGGACAACGC
Source organism: uncultured Muribaculaceae bacterium (assembly GCA_910587475.1). GTDB lineage: Bacteria > Bacteroidota > Bacteroidia > Bacteroidales > Muribaculaceae > CAG-873. The sequence goes on along the minus strand of CAJUMR010000043.1, from coordinate 15,171 downwards.
TGCAAGATCTATCAGTCTGCTGCAGGGCGGTCACTCGATCGGCAATCTGGTCATGAACATACTTATAATAGGAGTGATGGCCGGCTTCGGCGAAGAACTGTTTTTCCGCGGAACCATGATGCGCCTGATGACCACAGGAGGCGTGAATGCACATGTTGCCATATGGACAACGGCGATCATATTCAGCGCCATGCACTTGCAGTTCTACGGATTTGTGCCGCGCATGCTTCTCGGTGCATATTTCGGCTATCTGCTCTACTGGAGCCGTAACCTATGGATACCCATCATTATCCATGCCGCCAACAATATCATCTACGTCTATTTCCAATGGGCGTTTCACACCCGTGAGACCTCGCCGATCGATTCCATCGGCAGCAAAGGCGATTTGCCAGTCATCGCTTTGAGCGTGGCAGCTACGACTGTGATATTATGGCTTATATACCGCGTGCGCGGTGACTTTAGCGCTCGACCCGCTGAACATTGACATTGTGTCGCGAGAAAATGTCTTCAGCCGATTTGACAAATGCCCGGCATGCCGCACTCCATGGCCCATCGTAGCCGACAGCTGGAACAAGTTTGAAATTTTCGCCATTAGACGACGGCGGAACGGTGAACACCAACTCATAAGCAGCTGACACAAAACGGGCCACACCTTCGCGGTCGCGTTCGAGATTGACGCGGACGATGGCGCCTCCGCGTGTGTCGCGAGTCTTCATGTTGGAGATGAAGTTGCCCAGCGAATACACCACAAGTACATCCTTGTTCATCGCCTCGTTGTGTCTCACTTCCATAGGCTGTATCACATGAGGATGACCACCTATGACAAGATCCACGCCCTGCTCGACAAGAAAATCGGCAAGTTTGCGCTGCGAAGCATTTTCTATCAGATGATATTCATCACCCCAATGCACCGCCACGGTTACGATCTCGGCACCTGCCTGACGCACGGCCTCTATGTCAGAGGCCATCTGCGCACGATCGATATAATCAACAACGACATCACCCGTCACGGTGATGCCGTTGGTTCCGTAAGTGTAATTCAAAAAGCCGACGTTTATACCGGATATTCTTTTTACAAAAGGCAATGAGTTGAGCCTTGAAGCTGCGTTGTGATACGTTCCGATATGAGCGATACCTGCCGCATCGAGACTGTCGATGGTCGAACGCACTCCTCTGTCGCGACGATCAAGAGTATGATTATTTGCTGTCAGCATGAGATCAAACCCCGCATCGCGCAGAGCATGAGCAAACGATGCCGGAGCATTGAAGCAAGGATATCCGGTGAAGTTCCCCGAGCCTACAGGTGTCTCGAGATTGACTACTGCATAGTCAGCGCTCTTGACAAGATATTCAATATCGCTGAAGCATGCCGAATAATCATACGTTCCGTCGGCTTGTCTGGCAGCCTGCAACTGAGCCTGATGCTGCATGGCATCGCCCGCAAAGACTATTTCTGCCTGATCGACACCGAACAGCAGATTGACAAGCGACACGAACAGCGGCAGAAGATGCATGTTCAGCAGCCTCTACGTTGCTTGGCAGCCTGAAGAGTGTTAAGCATCAGACTGCAAATAGTCATCGGGCCTACGCCGCCGGGGACAGGTGTGATAAACTCACATTTGGGCGACACACTTTCGAAATCGACATCACCGCACAGACGGAAACCGCTTTTGCGGGTGGCATCAGGCACTCGGGTTGTGCCCACGTCGATCACTGTCACTCCATCTTTAACCATGTCGGCTGTTACAAATCCGGGCTTGCCGATAGCTGCAATGATAATATCAGCCTGACGGGTAATTTCAGGCAAATTGGCTGTGCGGCTGTGGCATACCGTAACAGTAGCGTCGCCGGGATTGCCTTTCTGCATCAGAAGCGACGCCACAGGCTTGCCGACGATATTGCTGCGTCCGATCACAACCACATGCTTTCCGCTTGTCGCGATATTATAGCGACGGAGCAGTTCGATGATGCCGGCGGGTGTTGCCGACTTGAAGCCCGGCAGTCCGATCGACAACCGACCGACATTTACCGGATGGAAACCATCGACATCCTTGTCGGGATTGACAGCTTCAATGATTCTCTGTTCATCGATATGCTTGGGCAGAGGCAGCTGCACAATGAAACCATCGATATCGTCATTTTCGTTGAGCTTTCTAACTTCTTCGAGCAACTGCTCTTCAGTGATGTCATCCTCAAATCTCAACAATGATGATTCAAACCCGCATTCAGCACACGATTTAACTTTGTTTGCCACATAAGTCTCGCTGCCGCCGTCGTGGCCGACAAGAATAGCTGCGAGATGGGGACGCTTGACACCGTTTGCAGTCATAGCCGCCACTTCTGCGGCAATCTCCTGTTTGATTTCTGTTGCTGTTTTCTTTCCGTCGATCAGTTGCATAATGAGATAATTTAGGTTAATTAACGACGTTTCACTTTGCGTATCTGCTGCATCATTTTCATCGGGTTGCGCATAGAGGTCGCAGCACGCATCATCTTGCGCATATCTTCAAACTGCTTGAGCAAGCGGTTGACATCCTGAGCCGACGTACCCGAGCCTTTGGCTATACGTTGACGACGGCTACCGTTGATCACCTCAGGATGCTCGCGTTCATAGGGGGTCATCGACATGATAATCGCCTCTATGCCCTTGAAAGCATCGTTGTCGATCTCAACATCGCGGATCGCCTTGCCGACACCGGGTATCATCGAAGCCAGATCCTTGATGTTGCCCATCTTCTTGATCTGCTGGATCTGTTTGAGGAAATCGTTGAATGTGAATTGATTTTTACGGAGTTTAGCCGCAATTTCTGCAGCTTCTTTTTCATCATACTGTTGCTGCGCTTTCTCAACGAGAGACACGATGTCGCCCATGCCGAGAATACGGTCTGCCATACGCGAGGGGTGGAACGCATCGAGACCGTCGAGACTTTCGCCTGTGCCGACAAACTTGATCGGTTTATCGACAACGCTTCTGATCGAGAGCGCCGCACCGCCGCGGGTGTCACCGTCAAGCTTGGTGAGCACAACGCCACCGAAGTCCAAGCGATCGTTGAACGTTTTTGCAGTATTGACAGCATCCTGACCTGTCATCGCATCGACAACAAAAAGAGTCTCGGTCGGATGAATGGCATTTTTAATCGCTTCGATCTCATCCATCATCTGCTCGTCGACGGCCAGACGTCCCGCCGTGTCGACAATCACAAGATCATGGCTGTTGCGCTTCGCAAACTCTATGGCATTTCTGGCAATCTCGACAGGCTTCTTGCTGCCCTCCTCAGTATAGACAGGCACATTGATCGACTCTCCGAGCACCTTGAGCTGATCTATAGCGGCCGGACGATAGACGTCGCAGGCCACAAGCAGCGGCCGCATGCCCTTTTCACTCTTGAGTTTCTTGGCCAGCTTGCCCGAGAATGTTGTCTTACCCGAACCCTGCAGACCCGACATAAGGATAATGGCGGGTTTGCCCGACAAATTGAGAGGCACAACATCGCCACCCATAAGTGATGTCAACTCATCGTGGACAATCTTTACCATCAACTCGCTCGGTTTGATGGCATTGATCACATTTTGTCCGAGAGCCTTCTGCTTAACGGTGTCGGTGAAAGTCTTGGCCACTTTATAATTCACGTCGGCATCAACGAGCGCGCGACGCACGTCTTTCAGGGTTTCGGCCACATTGATTTCTGTGATCTTGCCCTGGCCTTTAAGAAGTTTGAAACTTCTCTCTAATCTGTCGCTTAGGTTTTCAAACATATATCGTCTGGGAGTATGGTTGTTTTAAGAGTTTGTGGTTCAGACAAGACGATTGGTCGCCGTGTCAGGAAAAATCACCTTCGGCTTGAAGGTCCGCGCTTCTTCGATCGGCATCGAAGCATAGCTCATGATGATCACAACATCGCCGGGCTGCACCAAGCGTGCGGCCGCACCGTTGAGACATATCACACCGCTGCCGCGTTCGCCGCAGATCGTGTAAGTGTCGAGACGCGCTCCATTGTTGTTATTGACTATATACACGCGCTCGCCTGCTATGATGCCGGCAGCGTCCATCAGATCTTCATCGATGGTTATGCTGCCGATATAGTCAAGACATGCCTCGGTGACAGTCACGCGATGGATTTTTGATTTCAGTACTTCAACGTTCATTGTTCTGTTTTATCGGAGTATGTTGTAATCCTCAATATTTTATGTTATCGATCAGACGTACACCGCCACAATATACAGTGACACATCCGACCATACCGTCGCCCGGCTTGGCCGAAGCATCGACAGCTTGCATAGTCAGTGCATCGACAATCTGATAATACTCGGTTTCAAGACCTTCTGTCGCATTTATAGCTTCAGTCACATAGCGCTCGGTCTCTCCGACTGTATGATCCTTGGCATAATCGACTGATGACAGGAGCACTTTGTGAATCGTCGGAGCTATAGCACGATGGGCTGCATCGAGTCTTACGTTTCGCGAACTCATTGCAAGGCCGTCGGCCTCTCGCAATATCGGGCAATCGACGATGTCGATCTTGAAGCCCTCAAGTTCGACCATGCGGCGTATCACAGCGATCTGCTGGAAATCTTTTTCTCCGAAATATGCTTTATCAGGCTCTACAAGCGCAAACAACTTGCTGACAATCTGAGCAACGCCATTGAAATGGCCGGGACGCATGGCCCCCTCCATCACTTCGGCCACAGCGCCAAGATCGAACACCCGTGTGTCGGGTTCCGGATAGATCTCCTCGACCGATGGGATAAACGCCACATCGACACCGGCTTTCGACATTTTGTCGCAGTCGGCTTCCTCGGTTCGCGGATAAGTGCGGAGATCTTCCGCATTGTTAAATTGTGTCGGATTGACGAAATCACTGACCACAACAAAATCGCACTCGCGGCGCGCCCTGTCGATCAGCGATACATGTCCGGCATGGAGTGCTCCCATCGTCGGCACAAGACCGACTACCGCACCCTTGCTCTTTGCGTCGGCTATCGCCATCCGCAAATCCTTTACTGTTCTTATGACATTCATTTTGTCTGTAACAAAAAGCTTTTTATCAAGGTGCAAAATTAAGCAATTCTGCAATATCATGCAAACCGCTGCCAAAATAATCGGAGATTGTCAAGAGATTTACCTCAATGACAATCTCCGGATATTTCTCTCCGATCTTTCTGCAATGTTTTATTTTGAAAGATCTATCGGATTATCGGGAGTCTGATCTGTGACTGCAAGCGAAATCACCTGATCGACCGTATCCACGTAATGGAATGTCAGATCCTTGACATAGCGTTCGGCAATGTCCTCTATATCTTTCCGGTTTTCGGTCGACAATATAATGTCTGTAATGCCGGCCCGCTTTGCCGCAAGTATTTTCTCCTTGATGCCTCCGACCGGCAACACCTTGCCTCGCAGTGTGATCTCTCCTGTCATGGCTATACGCTCCGCCACCTTTCGCTGGGTGAACGCCGAGACTATCGCCGTGGCAATAGTGATGCCTGCCGACGGACCGTCCTTCGGGATTGCGCCCTCGGGGAAGTGGATATGAAGATTGTAGCGCTCGAACAGCGACGGATCGATACCGATCGACGAAGCATGAGCCTTGACCCACTGCAACGCTATGGCCGCCGACTCCTTCATCACGTCGCCGAGATTACCAGTGATTGTGAGCTTCTCGCCTTTGCCGGGCGACAGCGAAGCTTCGGCCATCAGTATCTCTCCGCCGACTTGAGTCCAGGCCAGGCCTGTGACCACGCCGGCGAAAGCATTGCCCTCATAGCGGTCTTTCGAATAAGGAGGCAGTCCGAGCATATCTTTCAGATGCTCGGGCAAGATTTCCTCTGGAAATTCTGCTCCGCTCATTTTTGCAAGCACAGCTTTTCGCGCAAGTGCCGAAAGTCTCTTTTCAAGCTGACGCACACCGCTTTCCGATGTGTAATTTTCGATAATCTTTACCAATGCAGTCTCGCTTATGTTGAGTTCACTTGCCCCGAGACGGAATTCGCCGCATATGCGCGGTTCGAGATGGCGACGCGCTATCTCCACCTTTTCTTCAAGAAGATAACCCGACAGATCGATCACCTCCATACGGTCGAGCAACGGTTGCTGAAGAGTTGACAGCGTGTTGGCCGTCGCTATAAAAAGCACATGCGAGAGATCGTAATCTATATCAATGTAATTATCGTGGAAAAACTTATTCTGTTCAGGGTCGAGCACTTCGAGCAACGCCGACGACGGATCGCCTTTGTAGTCACGGCCGATTTTGTCAATCTCATCGAGCAATAGCACCGGATTTGATGATTTGGCCCGTTTCATGGCATCGATTATCCGCCCGGGCATCGCACCGATATAGGTGCGGCGATGGCCACGGATTTCCGACTCGTCGTGAACGCCGCCGAGCGACACACGCTGGTAATTGCGGTTGAGCGCTCTCGCCACCGACCGTCCGAGCGAAGTCTTCCCCACTCCTGGTGCACCAACGAGACAAAGTATAGGAGCCTTGCCCTCCGGATTGTTCATCAGCACGGCAAGCTGCTCGAGAATACGCTCTTTCACCTTTTCGAGTCCATAATGGTCCTCTTCGAGGATGCGGCGGGCGCTTGCGAAATCGGTGTTTAGCTCGGTCTCGCTGTTCCAGGGCAGATCGAGCAGAGTGTCAAGATAGGTATACTGCACCGAATAGTCGGGCGACTGAGGATTGAGACGGCGGAGTTTATCGACTTCCTTGTCAAACACCGCACGCGCCTTTTCAGGCATGTCGATCTTGGATGCACGGTTCACAAACTCATCGGCATCGTCAGAGTCGCCATACAATTCTTCCCTGATCGTTTCCATCTGCTGTTGCAGGAAGGCATTGCGTTGGTTCTGATCCATGTTCTGACGCGTACGCTGGAGTATCTCACGGCTGATATCGACCTTCTCCTCCTGCTTGACCAGTTCTGACAGCAGTTTGAAAGCGCGTTCCGAAAGAGACGGTTTGGCAAGCATCGCTACCTTGTCGGCCGCATCGAAGTGCATGTTGGTACATATGAAATTGACCAGTTCGTAAGGAGTCGACGTCTGATTGATCGAAAAAATTATCTCTTTCGAGTTCTCAACGGTCTTGTTGATGATGTTGATCGCATATTGCTTGACCTGCTCGATCGCCACCTCAAGCTCGCCGCTGACCTCGGGGATCTGTTCGTCGATCAATTTTACACGCGCCGACAACGACGCTCCTTCGATGAGCTTTCCGGCTCCACGGCCTATGATGCGGAACTTGCCGCGCGATCTCACAAGCGCTGTCTTGGATCCGTCGGGCAGATCGAACACCTTCAGGACATCGGCGATCACACCATATTTATATAGGCCGGTTGTGACAGCCGGATTTTCGTCCTCGGGATTGAGCTGACACACTATGCCGATCGGTATCTGCCGGTCGGCCGCCGCAGTCGCTGTGATGATAGAATTTTCACGACCCAACGATATGGGTATCGTCACACCCGGAAAAAGCACTAAATTACGGGTGGCTAATATCGGCAGGTCGTCGACTGACGGATCTATGTCGAAACGCTTTGCGTCGATGTCAATTTGTCCGAAAACGGCTGACTGTTTATCTTGGTCTATATCTTTCATATATTATAATAGGAGGAGTTTGATTGTGGTTGCTGACTATTGCTATAGCAAATCGGATGCCAAAATTACGAAAATAACAGCAATCGGGAAAATAAAGTTAACCGGCCCCCATTTCTATTGCCTCAGAATGCAAAAAAATCAGAAATATGTTTTGTAACATATTTCAAGGTGTTTGTCATAACAAAAATAATTGCGATATTGCGGAGCCTAAACTAACAACTAATATCAGGTCAAAATAATAATCAAAAACTAATCTCTAATAACATGAAGATTTATAAGACCAACGAAATCAAAAACATCGCCCTCCTCGGAGGCAAAGGTTCAGGTAAAACCACGCTCGCTGAAGCAATGCTTTTCGAGTGTGGAGTTATAAAACGCCGCGGCACTATCGACGCCGGAAGCACAGTCTGCGACTACTTCCCGGTTGAAAAAGAGTATGGCTACTCCGTATTCTCGTCAGTGTTCTATGCCGAGTTCCTCAACAAGAAACTCAACGTCATCGACTGCCCGGGCGCTGACGACTTTGTCGGAAACGCCATTACAGCGCTCAACGTCACCGACACCGGTGTGATTGTTGTCAACGCACAGTATGGCGTCGAAGTAGGCACTCAGAACATCTTCCGCACAGCCTCATCGATCAAAAAACCGATCATCTTCGCGATCAACCAGCTCGACGGCGAAAAAGCCGACTACGAGAATGTTATCGAGCAGATGAAAGACGTGTTCGGTCCGAAAGTCGTGCCAATCCAGTATCCGCTCGAGTCAGGTCCGGGTTTCAACTCGATGATCGACGTGCTGCTCATGAAGAAATACTCATGGGGTCCGGAAGGCGGTGTGCCGACTATCGAAGAGATCCCCGCTGAAGAACTCGACCGTGCCAACGAACTCCACAAAGCTCTCGTAGAGGCTGCCGCCGAAAACGACGAAACCCTGATGGAGAAATTCTTCGAAGCCGAACATCTCACCGAGGACGAAATGCGTCTCGGCATCCGCAAAGGTCTCATCGACCGCTCAATCTATCCCGTATTCTGCGTCAGCGCCGCAAAAGACATGGGCGTCAGACGAATGATGGAATTCCTTGGCAACGTCGTGCCATTCGTTGCCGACATGCCTGCACCGGTCGACACCGCTGGCGATGAAGTGAAACCCCTCTCCGACGGGCCGCTCAGCATCTTCATGTTCAAAACGACAGTCGAGCCCCACATCGGTGAAGTCAGCTACTTCAAAGTCATGTCGGGAACTCTCAAGGCTGGCGTCGACCTCGACAACGTCAGCCGCGGAAGCAAGGAGCGTCTGGCTCAGCTATTCTGCGTTTGCGGACAGATCAAGACCCAGGTTGACCAACTTGAGGCCGGCGACATCGGAGCGACCGTCAAGCTCAAAGACGCACGCACAGGCAACACCTTGAACGAAAAGGGATGCGAATACGAATTCGACTTCATCAAATATCCTGCGCCTAAATATCAGCGTGCAGTAAGACCTGTCACCGAGAGCGACGCCGAAAAGCTCAACGGCATCCTCACCCGCATGCACGAAGAAGACCCGACTTGGCAGATCGAACAGTCGAAAGAACTCAAACAGACCATCCTCTCAGGCCAGGGCGAATTCCACCTGCGCACACTCAAATGGCGCGTCGAAAACAACGACAAACTCCCGATCATTTTCGAAGAACCCCGAATCCCTTACCGCGAGACAATCACCAAGGCTGCCCGCGCCGACTACCGTCACAAAAAGCAGTCGGGCGGTGCCGGACAATTCGGCGAAGTGCATCTCATCATCGAGCCGTATGTCGAAGGCGCTCCTGCTCCCGACAGCTATAAATTCGGCAACCAGGAATTCAAGATGAGCGTCCGCGACACTCAGGAAATTCCGCTCGCATGGGGTGGTAAACTTGTTGTCCACAACTGCATTGTCGGCGGTGCGATCGACGCACGTTTCATTCCTGCGATTGTCAAAGGCCTGATGGACCGCATGGAGCAAGGCCCGCTCACAGGCTCATATGCCCGCGACGTCAGAGTCTGCATCTACGACGGCAAGATGCACCCCGTTGATTCTAACGAAATATCGTTCAGACTCGCCGGTCGCAACGCCTTCAGCGAAGCATTCCGCAACGCCAATCCAAAAGTGCTCGAACCCGTCTACGACGTTGAGGTATTTGTGCCTGCCGACGTTATGGGCGACGTCATGAGCGACCTCCAGGGACGCCGCGCCATCATCATGGGCATGTCGAGCGAGAACGGCTTCGAAAAGATCAGCGCCAAAGTGCCTCTTAAAGAAATGTCGAGCTACTCGACTGCACTGAGCTCAATCACCGGCGGACGATCGTCGTTCACGATGAAATTCGCAAGTTACGAGCTCGTTCCGGGCGACGTTCAGGAAAAACTCCTCCGCGACTACGCCGAGAACAACAGCGACGAATAAGGACTCTATCTATATACATGTTAAACCGGGATCGCCTTCAATTTTTGGTTGGAGGCGATTTCTTTTTCTAAAATGATCCATGCGTCATCGCAATTGAGAAATTGCCTGAATTTAGACGCCGAGATACCAGTCGACGGCATTTTAACAGATGTTAGAGCCACTGCCGTTTGATTTGATCAATAAAATAAATTACCTTTGTATCTGTGAATCTTGCTATGACTTCATCATCCGGCTAATCCCATAGCCACTATGCTCCTTTAGCCAAGATGAAATTCCGCTCAAGATTTCCGGCCGCATATCCCTCCATCTGCTTTTAAACAAACTCTGACAGACTCATTCTCGACATTTCTGCTAATGCGATCAAACATACTGCACTCCCTACTCTTTGCCGTGGCCATGATATGGGCGCTATCAGCCAACGCAGCCGACCATCAGTGGGCGCTCCCTGCCATATCAGTGGCCAACATGCGTACGGCTCCACGACACGCAGCCGAATTGGCCAGCCAGGTCGTCATGGGCACCCCTCTCAAAGTCATGCGTCGTCAGGGCGACTGGTCGGAAATCCAATCACCCGAAGGCTACAAAGCCTGGGTCGCAAACAGCTCGCTTGCAATGAAAACCGACAAAGAAATGGAACAATGGCGATCGACCCGACGCGCCGTCGTCACATCGACCTATCAGACACGGTGCTATTCATCGCCCGAAGCAAAGGCCGGCGGTCGCGACGTCGTCTCGGACCTTGTCAACGGTTGCATAGTCGAACTGTCTCCCGCAAGCTCTGCCGGCAGCCGCACAGCCATCATCCTGCCCGACGGACGTAAAGCATGGGTCGACAGCTCTGACATAACACCGATCGAGCAATGGGCCGAACAGAAATTCGACGCCGGTAAAATACTCGACATGGCTTGGTCGATGGCCGGACAGCCATATCTTTGGGGCGGAACATCGACGAAAAGTCTCGACTGCTCCGGACTCGTAAAAGTGTGCTACCTTGCCAACGCCATCATACTCCGCCGCGACGCTTCGCAACAGGCTCAGACCGGCCACCGCATCGAAGCCGCCGACACCGCATCGTGCCGACCCGGCGACCTCCTCTTTTTCGGAAATCCGACCACCGGCAAAGTCACCCATGTCGCCATATACGACCACGATGGATCGTATGTCCACTCTTCAGGGCGCGTCAAATGCAACAGTCTCGACAAACACGCCGCCAACTATCTGCCCACACCGCTTCTCCACTGCACCCGCATCGACGGATGTGAAGGCACAGACGGCATTGTGAGGGTAGCCGAACATCCGTGGTATTTCAATCAGTAATCAGACATTCACTATGGACAGAAGAAACTTCCTGCGAACAAGCGCGATCGGAGCCGTTATGGCCGTTGCATCGCCCATATCTATCTCCGCTGCCGGACATGCCACCCGCAAAACCACCCGCTCCGGGAGGCTCAACATGTCGTTCATGCCTTACGAACTGAAACTCAACCACTCATTCAACCTCGCCAGATCGCAACGCACAACCACGCCCGACGTACAACTCCAGATCGAATACGACGGGCTGATCGGCTACGGCGAGGCATCCATGCCTCCCTATCTTGGAGAATCGGTTGAATCTGTGATGACATTTCTTAATTCTCTCGACATGACGCAGTTTGCCGATCCGTTCCGCATCGACGAAATCCACGATTACATGGACTCGGTCGCTCCTGAAAACCGAGCCGCAAAAGCGGCCGTCGACATTGCGCTTCACGACCTTACCGGAAAAATCATGGGACAACCATGGTACAAGATATGGGGGTTGAAACCGTCCAAGACACCTGACACATCGTTCACCGTCAGCTACGACAGCAATCCCGACGAGCAGAAAGCAAAAATCGAGGAAGCTTTGCCGTTCAACATCATCAAAGTAAAAATGGGCCTCGACCACGACAAAGAACTCGTCGACGCAATACGTCGCCAATCGCAGTCGCCGGTTTGTGTCGATGCCAATCAGGGATGGACCGACAAAGAAAAAGCCCTCGAAATGTGCCATTGGCTCAACGAGCGGGGCTGCCTGTTCGTCGAACAACCCATGCCCAAAGAAATGCTCGAAGAGACAGCATGGCTGAGAGAGCGGTCGCCACTGCCGATCATCGCCGACGAATTTGTCCGCGACACCGCCGACGTGCGCCGCGCCGTCCAAGCCTACGACGGCATCAACATCAAACTCATGAAATGCGGAGGCATGCACGAAGCTCACCGCATGGCCGTTTTCGCCCGTGCGCTCGGCATGAAAGTGATGCTCGGCTGCATGACCGAGACTTCGTGTGCGGTCACAGCCGCTGCCCAACTTTCACCGATGGCCGACTGGGCAGACCTCGACGGCAATCTGCTCATCAGCAACGACCGCTTCGACGGCATGAAGATTGTCGACGGAAAAGTCACCATACCCGATCGTCCGGGTATCGGTGTAAAACTCATAACTCCAACCGTATAACCTATTTTTATATTTAGATCCTGTCGATGGTATATCCTGAAACAATTGAACATAAGATTGGATTCGACACAGTCCGTCAGCAAGTCATGGAGCTGTGTCTTTCGCAGAACGGACGCAATGAATGTCGGCAGATGACATTCTCAAGCGACAGAACCGAAGTGACGGCGCGTCTCGAAGAAACTGCCGAAATGGCAACAATTTTAGGTGGCGAGACCGAGTTTCCCATCGGCAACATCCACGACATGGAGCAAGTGCTCGCCTCTTTGCGCGTCGAAGGCGCACATATCAGCGCTAAAGAACTGCTCAAATTGAGAACGTCGATGACGACAATGGCCGAAATCGCTTCATTTTTCAAAAATCTGCGCGACGACGAATCGGCTTCGCCCTACCCCAGACTCGACGCCATCGCTCTCCGCCTCATCACATTTCCGGCGCTCGTTGCCGAAATCGATCGTATCATCGACCGCTGGGGCAACGTCAAGGACAACGCATCGCCTCAGCTCGCTGCCGTAAGATCTGCGCTTGCGGCAATGAACGGATCTGTCAATTCACTCATGCGCAAAGTCATGAGTCGCGCGGTCAAAGATGGACTGATCGACTCAGACACAACACCGTCGGTGCGCGACGGGCGTCTGGTCATCCCGGTCTCGCCGATGAACAAACGCAAAATCCCGGGCATCGTCCACGACGAATCTGCTTCAGGAAAAACATTCTTCATCGAACCCGCCGAAGTTGTCGAAGCAAACAACCGCATACGCGAACTCGAACTCGACGAACGGCGGGAGATAATGAAGATACTGATCGATCTTGCCGGACGGCTGCGGCCGCATGTCGACGAAATAGCCGACAGTTTCAACACCTTAGGCGTCTTCGACTTCATCCACGCAAAAGCGAAGTATGCGTTAGCCAACAACGCTGCAATGCCTCGCATCGGGCGCGACTGCTTTTCCGATTGGCACAATGCCTTCCACCCCATACTGAGCCAGTCGCTGTCGCGACAGGGCAAATCCGTCGTACCTCTCGACATCAGACTCACTACCGACAACCGCATCGTTATCATCTCCGGACCTAATGCCGGCGGAAAATCGGTGACACTCAAGACAGTCGGCATTGTGCAGTACATGGCACAGTGTGGATTACTCCCGACCATGGCCTCCCACTCCACCCTCGGGATATTCGAATCTGTTTTCATCGACATCGGCGACGATCAGTCGCTCGAAGACGATCTTAGCACTTACTCGTCGCACCTGCGCCACATGAAGACTTTCCTCTCACGGGGCAATCGTAAAACGATGCTGCTGATCGACGAATTCGGTGCGGGCACAGAGCCTCAGATCGGAGGAGCCATAGCCCAGGCTTTGCTGAAAAGGTTCAACGAAAAAGGCATGTGGGGTGTTGTGACAACCCATTTCCAGAACCTTAAACTTATGGCTGAGGATACCGATGGTCTCATCAATGGATCGATGCTCTACGACCGCCATCTGATGAAACCGCTTTTCAGACTCTCGATCGGCAACCCAGGAAGTTCGTTTGCCGTTGAGATTGCCAGGAAAACCGGGCTGCCGGAAGACATAATCGCTGACGCCGAAAAGCTCGTCGGTAGTGATTACATCAATGCCGACAAATACCTGCTCGACATCAACCGCGACAAACGGTATTGGGAAAACAAGAGGGCCGCAGTGAAACAAAAGGAGAAAAAACTCGACGAGCTACTTGAAAAATACGAAGCAGAAGCCGGCACTCTCCGCGAACGCAGACGCGAGATAATCGATGAAGCCCGCAAAGAAGCCATACGTATCATCGAAGGAAGCAACGCAGCCATCGAACGCACGATCCACGACATCAAACGCTCGCAAGCCGACAAAGAGAAGACGATCGAAGCGCGCAAAGCTCTTGCCGACGTCCGTAGGCAACTCAACGACGATAACCGCACCGACAAAAAGAACAAACTGCTCGAAAAAGCCGAAAGACATCCGAAGGCAAAACGCCGCAACCCCTCAGCGACAGACCGGCAGCCGGCCTCCGACGACCAACCGCGGCAGATCAAAGTCGGTGACAATGTGCTGCTTGACGGAGCTGGCACTGTCGGCACCGTTTCCGAAATATCGGGCAAAAATGCGACTGTGATCTTCGGCAACCTCACAACGACAACAAAACTCGATCGCCTGACTCTTACCGACCGTAAAGCCGACAACGGCGTCAAAAAAGCAGCTTCATTCATCAGCGTGGCAACCCGCGACGACATGCGTGAACGTCAGTTACATTTCAAGCCCGACATCGATGTCAGAGGCATGAGAGTCGACGAAGCACTGCAAGCGATCACATACTTCATCGATGATGCAGTGCAATTCAACAGTCAAAGAGTACGGATCCTCCATGGCACCGGCACCGGAGCCCTCAGACAGTCGATACGCGAATATCTCAACACCGTCAACGCAGTCCGCGCCTACCACGACGAAGACGTCAGACTCGGCGGAGCCGGCATCACAGTTGTCGAGTTTTAGAGCCCTTTAATAATATCAAATATGCATTTGATTGTTATATTTCATATTTAGCGATTGTATCCGAGTTTAGGCTTGCCTGGTCTTTGCAATGTCGATCTGGCCCTACAGCTGCGGCATTGAGGCTACCGGTGTTTAGCCCGCTTTCACTATGCAGAGTGCGGTCAATGGGT
>CAJUMR010000042.1 GCA_910587475.1 uncultured Muribaculaceae bacterium | reverse complement strand
GTATGGTGACTGGAGTTCAGACGTGTGCTCTTCCGATCTTCTGGCACACTTTGTAGAGCATACGATATTCAAGGGCACCGGCCATCGGCGCGCGGGTCATATAATCAACCGCATGGAAGCGGTCGGGGGCGAGCTCAACGCTTATACGACCAAAGAGGAAACGGTGATCTACAGCGTGTTTCCCGCGGGTAATCTCGCCAGGGCGGTTGAGCTTATCGCAGATCTGACGTCGGATTCCCGCTTTCCCGAACGCGAACTCGACAAGGAGCGCGAAGTAGTGGCCGACGAGATAGATTCTTATCTTGATTCGCCGTCGGAGGCTATATTCGATGATTTTGAGGATCTTATTTTCGCAGGTTCGTCGTTGGGGCACAATATACTCGGTACGACCGATAGTCTCCGCAGTTTCGACAGTGCATCGTGCCGAGGGTTCATCGCAAGGAATTACCGGGCCGACAACATGGTTGCGTTTTACAGCGGCCCTCGTGGAGCTGACGCAGTGCTGGGGCTTCTCGACCGCTACCTGTCAGTGATCGGAAATGGCTGCGGCAGTGAGTCTGCGCTCCAATCAGTGCCGCGCATCAACGGTAGCTTTGACTGTAAGCATCAGATCGCGACCCATCAGGCTCATTGTGTGGTCGGGGCACGTGTCGGATCATATCTCGACAGCGACCGCTATGCGACCGCACTTCTGACCAATATAATGGGTGGTCCCGGAATGAATTCGATGCTAAACGTCGCTCTACGCGAACGTCGAGGCCTGGTCTACAATGTCGAAGCGTCGACTGGCTTGTTCTCGGACTGCGGACTGATGACAGTCTACTTCGGATGCGATCCGTCGGACAGTCAGAAATGTCTCGATCTGGTCAAGCAATCGTTCGGCCGTCTGCCCGACGTGCTCAGCCGGGCCAAGCTTGAAGCCGCCAAAAAGCAATATCTCGGACAGCTTGTCATATCGTCGGAGAACCGCGAAAACTCAGTACTCGGAGCCGCCCGTTCGTTACTGTGGCGAGGCACTGTGATTGATCCGGCTGAAACAGAAAGCGCTATACTCGGTCTCGATCGTGCAGATCTGCTGCAAGCGGCTGAGCCGATGCTCGATCCGAGTGTACTGACATTCGCTCCGTAGGGTTGCAGACCGGGCGAATCAATGTTGGAGCCGTACAGACTGCCTGCCGTCTGATCGTGGCGGTCGGAGCCTGGGCCATCCGCCGATATTTTAAGCCGGTTGGTCGATTATATTTATGAATGAAGCGACAAATGGATAACTTTGTCGTTGAACATATAAATGTAATCGGATTCAGTTATGATGAAAACAATCATTGCAGTCGCTGTGGCACTGGCGGCGGTGACCTCAACGTCAATGTCGGCGCAGACATCGCCGGGCGACACGTTGCAGTCAGCGTCTACCACGTTGCACGGTGAATGGACCCTACAGCAATGCATCGACTATGCATTGGCCAATAATATCCAGATCCGTCAGGGCTTCCTGTCGATAAAACAGAACGATGTGACCGTTATGGCGCGCCGCGGCGAACTGCTTCCGTCGCTGTCGTTCTCGACGGGTCACAATGTGTCGTGGCGTCCATGGTCGGAGCAGTATGTCGACATCCAGAACGGCACGATGTCGACGACCAATTCGGTGGTCAACTATAACGGGACCTACGGCATACAGTCGCAATGGACAGTGTGGGACGGAGGACGGAACCGCAAAAACGTCGAACTCAGCGAAAAGAACCGCGAATTGTCGGTGCTTAACACCGCGACGACAGCCGCCGGAATACAGGAGCAGATCGCACAGCTCTATGTGCAGATACTTTATCAGGCAGAGGGCGTAGAGGTGTACAAGGCGATAGCCGAATCGTCGGAAGTCCAGGCCGAACGGGCGCGTAAGATGTACGAGGTCGGCAGCATGTCGCGCGCCGATTGCGCACAGGTTGAGGCTCAATTGAGCCAGGACCGGTTCAATGTGGCCAACAGCATCACACAGCTTGATCAGTACAAGCTGCAGCTGAAACAGTTGCTCGAGATCGTCAGTGCTGAGGAAATGAATGTTGCCGATCCCCATCTGTCGGACGACAATGTGCTGAGTCTCGTGCCGGATAAGGCCGATGTCTACCGTTCGGCACTGCAGTCGCGACCGGAGATACTTTATGCAAAAGGCAACATAGAGGCGGCCGATATCAACATCAGCATAGCGCGCCGCGGCTATTATCCGACAATCGGCATGAGCGGCGGCATCAACACGTCGACCGCCTCGGGCATGCATAAGAATTTTGCAGATCAATTGCAGAACAATCTCAGCTCGATGATCGGTGTGACTCTGAGCGTTCCGATATTCGACAACCGCAAGAACAAGACCAATGTGCTGTCGGCCAAGCTTGAAAAAGAGAATGCACAGCTGAGCCTCGAAGCTGCCGACCGCGATCTCTACAGCTCGATCGAAACATTCTGGCTCAACGCCCGCAACGCCCAGCAGCAGTATATGGCCGCGCGCGACAATGTCGCTTCGATGCAGGAAAGCTATGATCTGGTTAGCGAGCAGTTCAATGTCGGGCTGAAAGATGTCGTGGCATTGATCACGGGCAAAAACAATCTGCTTCAGGCTCGTCAGCAGATGCTCCAGTCAAAATACACGGCACTGCTCAATCTCTCGTTACTGCGCTACTATGCAGGCAATCCATTGACATTAGAATGAATATGAAAATAATCAAACCAACAGTACTGTCGGCACTTGCATTGACACTGATGCTGACATCGTGCGGAAAAAAACAGCAGTTGCGTTTTGAGACCGCCAAAGCCGAGATCGGCAATATATCCACGTCAGTCACCGCTACCGGCACTATCGAACCTGTGACGAAAGTCGATGTCGGCACTCAGGTGTCGGGTATCATCGACAAAATCTATGTCGATTACAACAGTGAGGTGCACAAGGGTCAGGTGATCGCCGAACTTGACAAGACCAATCTGCTGTCGGAACTCGCTTCGGCACAGAGTAATCTGGCAAGCGCAGAAAGTTCGTTGTCATATCAGACTGCCAACTACAACCGCTACAAAGCCCTGTTTGACAAAGGCCTTGTCTCGGCCAACGAGTATGAGCAGGCGCGTCTGAGCTATGATCAGGCCGTTCAGCAGGTAGCGATCCAGAAGCAGAACGTTCAGAAAGCGACTACCAATCTCGGCTACGCGACCATCACCGCTCCGATCGACGGCGTCGTGCTCAGCAAGGAGGTGGAGGAAGGCCAGACCGTGGCGTCGGCGATGACAACACCGACGCTGTTTATCATCGCACAGGATCTGACCGATATGCGAGTGATCGCTGATGTCGACGAGGCCGATATAGGCAATGTCAAGGACGGTCAGCGAGTGACGTTCACCGTCGACGCTTATCCCGACGATGTGTTCCAGGGCACGGTGTCGCAGGTCCGTCAGGAGGCCACGACCGAAAGCAATGTCGTGACTTATGAGGTGGTGATCACCGCACCCAACGATGATCTGAAACTGAAGCCCGGTCTGACAGCCAATGTGACGATCTTCACGTTGGAGAAGAATGATGTGCTGCTGATACCGACGAAGGCGCTTAAATTCCATCCCACCCCTGAGCTTCTCGGCGATGGCGAGAGGATCGAAGACTGTGAAGGGGCGCATAAGGTGTGGCGAAAGGATGGCCCTGTGATCAAGGCTATGGCAGTGACTCCGGGAGTGTCGAGCGGCTCGCTGACAGAAATCATCAGCGGTCTGAGCGACGGCGAAACTGTGATCACCGACATAGCGATGCCCGGCATGGCCGTTCAAGCCGAAGAGGAAAGCCGCAATCCGTTGATGCCCGGACCGCCGAGCCGAAAAAAGAAATGATCATGGGCAAGACAGTAATCGAACTCCACGATATCAAGCGCGACTTCAAGGTCGGAGATGAGACGGTCCACGCACTGAGAGGAGTGTCGTTCACGATCTCCGAGGGAGAGTTTGTCACGATACAGGGAACCTCGGGCTCAGGAAAATCGACATTGCTTAACCAGTTAGGCTGTCTCGACACTCCGACGTCGGGCACATATCTGCTCGACGGGATCGACGTGAGCAAGATGTCGAAGAACCAGCGGGCGAAAATACGCAACCGCAAGATCGGCTTCGTATTCCAGAATTATAATCTTCTGCCCAAGACAACGGCAGTCGAGAACGTTGAACTACCACTGATGTACAACTCGACATATTCGGCCCGCGAACGCCGCGAGGCCGCCATCGAGGCTCTGAAGGCCGTCGGTCTTGAAAAGCGCATGAACCATAAGAGCAACCAGATGTCGGGCGGTCAGATGCAACGTGTGGCGATAGCGAGGGCGCTGGTCAACAATCCGGCTGTGATCCTTGCCGATGAGGCAACCGGAAATCTGGATACGCGCACATCGTTTGAAATGCTTGTGCTGTTTCAGAAACTGCATGCCGAGGGGCGCACGATCATCTTTGTGACCCACAACCCGGAGATCGCCAACTATGCGTCGCGCAATATCTTTCTTCGCGACGGACGCATCTGCGAGGACACGTTCAACGAATGTATACTATCGGCGCGCGAGGCTCTCGACGCACTACCAATCGAAAATTGACAGACAATGAATCTATTCAATCTACTGAAAATAGCGCTGAAGTCGATCGGCAACAACAAGTTCCGGTCGTTTCTGTCGATGCTCGGCATCATCATCGGAGTGGCGGCGGTCATCATCATGATGGCCATCGGTCAGGGCTCTAAAGAGGATATACGCAAGAATATATCCAAAATGGGCACGAATGTGATAATGATCCGTCCGGGCGCCGACATGATGGGCGGTGTGCGTCAGGATCCGTCGGCGATGCAGACCCTCAAGCAGGCTGACTATGAAAACATACTTTCCGACCGGCGCTATGTGACGAAAGTGTCGCCCGAGGTCAACACAAGCGGGCAGGCTATCTACGGCGCCAACAACACGTCGACGACAATCTACGGCGAGAGTCCTGAGTATCTCGACATCAAGCAATGGACTATCGACGAGGGCGACATGTTCTCAGACGAGGATGTGAAGACGAGCGCAAAAGTCTGTGTCGTCGGCACGACTATAGTCAAGGATTTGTTCGGAGAGAATTTCGACCCGGCAGAGGCTGTCGGCAAGATCATACGTTTCAAGTCGATACCGTTCAGAATCCTCGGTGTGCTCGCGTCGAAAGGCTACAACACGTGGGGTATGGACCAGGACAATGTGATCATCGCCCCCTATACGACAGTGATGAAGCGACTGCTTGCTCAAACGTGGTTCAACTCGATCCAATGTTCGGCTATCAGCGAGGAGATGACCGATCAGGCCATCGACGAGCTGACCGCATCGCTGCGCGAGACCCACAAACTAAAAGACGGTCAGGACGATGACTTCACGATACGTTCCCAGCAGGAAATGATGGAGACGATGTCGTCGACGATGGACACGATCACGATAATCCTCGTGGTGGCGGCTGCATTCTCGCTCCTTGTGGCAGGTATCGGCATCATGAACATCATGCTCGTGTCGGTGACCGAACGCACAAAGGAGATCGGTCTGCGCATGTCGGTCGGTGCGCGAGGCATCGACATCAGCATGCAGTTTCTGATCGAATCGATATTGATCAGTGTCACAGGCGGATTGCTTGGCATCGTTACAGGTTGGCTTGCCACGCTTGTCTGTCATCAGGTGGGGCTTCCGGCGTCGGTGCCGGCGTGGTCGATCGTTGTGTCGTTTGCGGTGTGTACGTTTATCGGCGTGGCCTTCGGCTTTTTCCCGGCGCAGAAAGCGGCCAATATGGATCCGATCGAGGCTATCCGCTACGAATAGGCAGTGGCATTGCCAGAAATAACGCATGTTGACACTTTAGTGGATTCAGTTCAGGATTTTTGACAGAAGGATTCTCTATTTATCGTCGTGACGGCCCGATGGTTCGGAAAAAATCTGTAACTTTACAGATAAGTTGATAAAAGATGAAACGAACCATATATATAATGATTGCCGCCGCTGCCGTGTTGCTGTCATGCGGTTGCGGATCGTCGGACGATGAGGCGACAGACCGCGCAGACGCGGCATGTCTTTCCGTAGATGAAATCCTGAGCGATGACAGCTATAATCCATATGACCAACATCTCGACAGTGCTCCCGACGAGGGCTGCGTGAAGATCAAACTGCGTCATATCGGCCCCCTTCGCAAGGCATTCCGCGACAGCAATTATCTGCATGTCGAGGCCGGCAAGGCTATCGGCACGGGGGTGATCAACGATCTGAGCGATGCGTGGTATCTGCCGCATCCACTTGTAGAGATCAAGTCGTGTGAAGAGTACTATGTCGATGAGCTGACACACAGCTATCCCTATCTCGTGCCTCAGGCTGCTGATCTTCTGAAGGAGGTCGGACAGAGGTTCAATGACTCACTGCAAGCCCGTGGCGGCGGCGATTATCGGCTGAAGGTGACGAGTGTGCTGCGCACACCGTCGACCGTCAAGCGTCTCCGCCGCATCAATGTCAACGCTACAAGCGAGTCATCGCATCAGTATGGTACGACGTTTGACATCAGCTATTCACGGTTTATCTGCGATTCGATCAATGTCAACCGTTCGTTTGAGGATCTGAAAAACCTTCTGGGGGAGATACTCTATGATCTGCGCCAGGAGGGACGGTGCTATGTAGTGTTCGAACGCAAGCAAAGCTGTTTCCACGTAACCGCCCGCCCGATTGCCGATGGAGAGGAAACCGAAGAATAACAAGCGTTGCCCGCTATGGGGCCGTGTGGCAGGAGTGGTGCTCTGGACGTTGATGGCCGTGATCCTTTTTGTCTACGGCACGGTGACCTGTATGGTGACGGTGCTTTCGCCCGACAAGTTGACACCGCTGGTCAGAAATGTGGCCAACCGGGTGCTCGATGCAGAAGTGAGCTTAGGCAGAGTGGAGCTATCGGCCAAGTCGACCTATCCGTTTCTTCGGCTTGAAGTCGATTCGCTGTTGATAGTTTCGCCTGTGATGGCGGCAGCAAAAACCGACACGACGCTACGTCTGCCGGAGTATGCTGATACGCTTTTGGCTGTAGGCCACATCATGGGAGAACTAAACATGCCACGGTTGCTGACGGGAACGGTGGACGTCAATAATGTAGCGATTGTCCGACCGATGGTCAATATAGTGATTGTCAACGATTCTTTGAATAATTTCGATATAGTCAGACCCGGCGCCGAGAGCGAAGATGACGCAGGTCTGGCTGTGATGCCGGCCATAGCGTTGCGCCGCTTTTCGATCGAGGATGCAGATAATTTCAGATTTTACGATGCGCCGACAGAGACGCATGTGACTGTCGGGATCAACACTCTTATAGAGCGAAACGGCGAAAAGCCTGTCTACTCGCTGACATTCGCGGGCGAGGTTGCCGGGGAGATGCTGCAGGCCTACAATATGACGAGTGTGCCGGTGTCGCTTGACGGCGATGTGTGTTGGGATATAGCAAGCCCTAACCGGGTGCGTCTCAGTGAGTTCTCTTTGGCTATGGCGTGGCTGGAGCTGATGTTTGACCTTGATGCCGATTTCGGCGAGGAATTGACGATCAATCAGTTCGATGCTTCGTGCAGACGGGTGAAAGTCAGCGACTTGATGGCAGTGGTGCCTGAAAAAACGGCAAAGGAACTGTCGCTCGGCCTGCTGCGGACCGATGCAGAATTGTCGGTCAGTGTGAGGCTCGACAGTGTGTTTAATCTTGACCGAGACAGCATACCTCACGCTACGGTTGCTCTCGAAGTCGCTCCCTGTCAGCTTCGCTATGGCAATGCAAGGTTCGAGCGTCTGGCCGCCGGGTTGACTTTGGACCTGAACGGCAACGATCTGTCGAAGTCGGTGGTTACGCTCGATCGACTGGAGGTGGCCGGTCCGGCGACGCAGCTTGCGCTGTCGGGCAGAGTGACTGATGTCGCGGGCGATCCTGATTTCAAGGTGCGTGTCGACGGTTTCACCAATCTGTCGAAACTGCCGCCACCGCTGCTGAAAATGATTGAAGGCTATCTGTCGGGAAAGATAAAGGCATCGGTCGATGTTGCGGGGCGGATGTCGATGTTTGACCGCAATAATTTCCACCGCCTGAAGGTGGATGGAGACGTGGATTTCAGCCGTCTCTACTGGGTGTCGCCCGACACCTCGAATATGGCTTTTGTCGATGAGGCTTGTCTGAAGTTCGGCACCAAGATGAAATTCAACACTGACGCCGAACTGCTTGCGGCGACGTTGACGGCCGACTCGGCTTCGCTGCTGTCGGGGGGCATAGAGGTAGACCTGTCCGATTTCTCGATAGGTTTTGGGGTGACCAATCAAGCTCTGCCTGCCGACACGACCATAGTGGTGCCTATGGGTGGAGCGTTGAAGTTCAAGGCGCTCAACGTCAATTCGATCACCGACTCTGCCGGCGCGCGTT
The DNA here is from genome assembly GCA_910587475.1 of uncultured Muribaculaceae bacterium. Classification (GTDB taxonomy): domain Bacteria; phylum Bacteroidota; class Bacteroidia; order Bacteroidales; family Muribaculaceae; genus CAG-873. The sequence continues at coordinate 14,105 of CAJUMR010000042.1, read as the reverse complement.
TCCGCGATGTTGCGGGCAAGGTGGTGATGAAGCGTTACAACAACATGAGCCGGGTGCCCGAATTCATGTTTGACCTTTCGATCGACCGCATGGCCGCCGGATCGCGCGACGCACGGATGCTGTTCTCCGGCTCAAGACTCCACTTCGATGCTCATAAACAGCCTGTCAGCCGTGCTATGCAGGCTATGCGCAAGAGAGTCGACTCGATCGCCAAGTCACGTCCGGATTTGCCGGCCGACTCTGTGATGGCGCTCGCTCTTGCCAAGCGTCGCAGCCATCGCAGCACTCATCACCGCGTGCATGCCGAGCTGACCGACTCCTCGACTGAAATAATCGAGTGGGGGACTTCCAAAGCTCTCGGCCGGCTGTTGCTGCAGTGGAGTCTCAACGGTTCGTTGACATCGGAACGCGCCGGACTATTCACCCCCCATTTCCCGTTGAGAAACAGATTGGACAATCTCAATATAACGTTCAACAACGATTCGATACTGTTGACTCAGTTGGCTTATAAGGTCGGACGGTCGGATTTCCTCGCCGACGGTCGCATCATCAATGTCAAGGGAGCCTTGACAGCCCGGAGGCGTCTGTCACCGCTGAAGATCGAGCTCGATGCGGTCTGCGACACGGTCGATGTCAACCAATTGGCCGAGGGCTTCTTCCGCGGGGCATCGTATTCGGCAAATGGAGGCGGGGGCATGGCCGCGGGGCTGAGCGTGGTCGACGACGAGTCGATGTTCGAGAGGGAAATGGACGGTAAGCACGACGCGGAGTCAGACACAATGGCGCCGGTGCTGATCCCGGCCAATATCGAGGCCGATTTCAGTCTCAGGGCTAAAAACATACTGTATTCAGACCTGTTGTTGCATGATATGACCGGTAATGTGCTCGTCTATGACGGAGCTCTCAATCTGCATCAGTTGCAGGCGTCGTCGGACGTCGGATCGGTCGATCTGTCGGCCTTGTATTCGGCGCCGTCGGTCGACGACATACGGTTTGGGTTCGGATTGAAGGTCAACGAATTTGATATCGCCCGTTTCATGGATCTTGTTCCGGCGATAGATTCGATAATGCCGCTGTTGCGTGATGTGTCGGGCATCATCAATGCCGATATCGCCGCCACGGTCGATATCGACAGCACTATGAACCTCAAACTGCCAACCCTCACGGCTGCAGTCAAGCTTCAGGGCGATTCGCTGCAACTGCTCGACGGCGAAACATTCAGAACTATAGCCAAATGGTTGATGTTTAAGAATAAACAGCGGAATATCATCGACCGAATGACTGTTGAGATGATCATTTCCGACGGTCAGATGCAGATGTTCCCGTTCATATTTGACATCGATCGTTACAAACTCGGTGTGCAGGGGCACAATGACCTGGCGTTGAATTTCAATTACCTTGTATCAGTGCTCAAATCTCCGTTGCCGTTCAAGTTCGGCATTACGTTGAAAGGCAATCCCGATGACTATAAGATCAGACTCGGAAAAGCCCGTTTTGACGAAAAACAGGCAGTAGAGCGTAAGCTGATCGTCGACACGGCGAGGGTCAATCTGATCGACCAGATCGAAAATGTGTTCCGCCGTGGTGTGCGCCGGTCGGAATTTGCCAAACTCAATCTGCCTACCGACCGGTCGGCCGCTGCAGATATAAATCTTGACAATGAACCGGTGACAGCTGCAGATTCGCTGATATTCATCCGTGAAGGGCTGATCCCCGCCCCGGTGGATACGCTCCAAAATTCAGAACCAATTTCCAACAAAAAGCAAAAATGAAAGAATTCAAGACAATACTCACCGACTATATCAACCGCCGTCGCTATCAACGGCTTCAACCGCTTGCGGCGCTTATCGATATGGACGGCACGCTCTATGACTCGATGGGAAATCATGCCGAGGCATGGAAAAGAATCTGTGACGAGGAGGGATTGACGGTGACGCGCGATGAGTTTTTCATGTATGAAGGCATGACCGGAGCGCAGACCATCGACCTGATCATGCAGCGTTGCCGCAACCGTCACGCGAGCAGCGAAGAGTGTGAGGCATTGTATAGGCGTAAGACGGAAATATTCAAGGAACTTCCGCCCGTTAATCCGATGGCAGGAGCCAAAGCTTTGACTGATCTGATGAAGGAGGTCGGAATGCGGCGGGTGCTCGTCACCGGATCGGGTCAGAATTCGCTGCTTAACCGTCTGGAGGCCGATTATCCGGGGGTGTTTCTTCCGGGTATGAGGGTCACATCGCGCGACGTGACCCACGGAAAGCCTCATCCCGAGCCTTATATCCGCGGTATGCAGCTTGCGGGGGTGACGCCGTCGCAGGCGATCGCCATCGAGAATGCTCCATTAGGCGTTAAGTCTGCCGCCACTGCAGGAGCGTTTACGGTCGGGGTCGTCACCGGACCTGTGCCGCGGACAGATCTTGAGGCTGCCGGTGCAGCAGTCGTGTTTGATTCGATGGAGGAATGTGCCGAGGCGTTTCCTCAGTTACTATATGAAATGTTGACACTCTGATCACGATCATGAAACAGCAATTGATTTTCACAAACGACGTCGGCGGTGCGCTCGACCGCCTGGTGGCCGAACTCAGGCCATCGTCGGTGTATGTCGTCGCCGACAGCAACACGGCTCGCCTGGTTGTCCCCAGACTGGCTTCGGCTTCGGAGGCCGTGGCGGGAGCAAAAACCGTGGAGGTGGCGGCCGGAGACACTAACAAAAATCTTGAGTCGCTCGCAGCGCTGTGGAGTTTTTTCAATACATCGGGAGCTACCCGTTCGTCGCTTGTGATCAATGTCGGCGGCGGCATGGTGACAGATATGGGCGGCTTTGCAGCGGCAACGTTCAAGCGCGGAATGCGTTTTGTCAATGTTCCGACGACGCTGCTCTCGGCTGTCGATGCGTCGGTCGGCGGTAAAACCGGCATTAATTTCAACGGATGCAAGAACGAGGTCGGAGTGTTTGCGGAGTCTGAGGCGGCAGTCATATCGACGGTGTTCTTCGACACCCTATCGCGCGAGGAGATGCTGTCGGGCTATGCAGAGATGTTGAAGCATGGGCTGCTTGAGGATCGCCGCACGTTTGCCGGTCTGCTTGATTATCATCCCGAAGCTGATGGCGATCGTCTGCTCGATCTTCTGCGCGCCAGCGTCGGCGTGAAGGAGCGGATAGTGTCGGCTGACTTGCATGAGCATGGCTTGAGAAAGGCTCTCAATCTCGGGCACACTGCCGGGCATGCGTTCGAGAGCTTTGCGATGACTGTCAGACAGTTGCCGGTGCCCCATGGCTATGCTGTCGCGTGGGGTATGGTCGTCGAACTTGTGCTGTCGAAGATGTTGCTTGGCTTCCCGTCGGATCTGTTGCACAGTTATGCAGCATATGTGAGGGAGAATTACGGAGTGTTTGACATAACATGCCGCGACTATCCGGCGCTGTTGTCGGCCATGAGCCACGACAAAAAGAACGACAGATCAGACCGGATCAACTTCAGTCTGCTCGCCGATGCGGGAGATGTGAGGGGCGACAGCGTTGTCGACAGTGAGACCATAAAGGCGGCTTTTGATATTTACTGCGACCTGATGGGTATCTGAGACTATGGCCGGGATTTATGAATTGAGAAGGTATGGCAAGGCGGCGCTGCTGGTGACGGCAGCCGCGATGGTCGCTCTGTTTCTGTACATTTCCAACGGTCTTGTGCACGATCTTTCGATGCAGGAGCGCGACAGGATGGAGATATGGGCCGATGCCACCAAGCAGATCATCAATATCGGATCTGCCGACGAGCCGAGTGCGGTCGATCTTGACTTCCTGCTCGGCATCATCGAGCGCAATACGACGATACCGGTGTTGCTCACCGACGATGAAGGCAACATATTGCAGTACCGCAATCTCGATTTACCCGACAAGTCGGGCGACGGAGAGTTTGGCGAACTGTCTGACGCCAACCTGCAGTTTCTCAATAATAAACTCAGCGAACTGTCGTCGACACCCAATGTGATCCACATCGTGATCGCTCCGCAGACGATGCAGCATCTTTATTATGAAGACTCAACGCTGCTGAAACGTCTGAGCTATTATCCCTACGTCCAGTTGCTGGTGATGCTTGCATTTATCGCCGTGGTTTACTTTGCCGTGCTGTCGACGAAGAAGGCCGAGCAGAACAAGGTGTGGGTCGGTCTGTCGAAAGAGACAGCCCATCAGCTCGGCACACCCATATCGTCGCTCATGGCGTGGATGGAGCTTCTGCCCGACATGGGTGTAGACAGCGACACCGTGGCGGAGATGAATAAGGATGTCAACCGCCTGAGCATGATCGCATCGCGATTTTCCAAGATCGGATCGCGGCCTAAGATGGAAATGTGCGATCTTAATGCAGTGGCAGGCAATGCGGCGTCTTATATGTCGAGCCGCATCTCTCCGCGCATCTCTCTTGATGTGAGTCTTTGCGACGGAGTGCTTGAAGTGAGCGCGTGTGCGCCTCTGTTTGAATGGGTGATGGAAAATCTGATAAAAAATGCCGTCGACGCGATCGGCCAAAGCGGCCGGATCGGCGTGACGACATTTTCGGAAAACGGTATGGCTGTGGTCGAGGTGACCGACAGCGGCAAAGGCATAGCACGTAAAAACTTCAAGACGGTCTTTAATCCCGGCTACACGACAAAGAGCCGCGGCTGGGGACTTGGGTTGACTTTGGCCAAGCGTATAGTCGAGCAGTACCACGGCGGAGAGATCTTTGTCAAAGACTCGACGGTCGGAGCCGGAACGACTTTCCGCATAGAGTTGCCAATAGTGTCAGCGCTTTGACAGCTTGCTGAACTCTTTTTTCGCCTTCTTGAGCTGCTTTTCAAAGCCTTTGTTGGAGTGGAGTGCGGCGACGATGCCGGCCGACACGACGCGTCCCATGTCGACGTCGCTCTGATAGTGGGCTCCGACGATTACGCGCGACTGACCGAACTCATAACCTCGGGCGAGAATTTCAGTGGCTCTTTCGGGGTTGATCTCGGCGAGTACGAGAGCTGTGGCCCATCCGATGGCGGTGTGACCTGACGGATATGATCCGTTTGTTCTCAGAAACGGTTCGTGGTCGGGGGTTGCAGTCGGTTCGTTCCAATATACGAACGGGCGTGTGCGCATGTAGTGGTTCTTAGCTTCGCGGGTGGCGAGGTCGCCGGCATCCTGCCGCATGTTCTCGATGAGCTTGCACAGCTCGGGCGCATTCTGAGTCGAGATGTCGAGTCCGAATGCTTCGCCGAACACATCGTTGAGCCAATCTTTGCCGAGAGCCGCATCGCTGACGGCCATGGCGCCTCGGGGAGTGTCGCGCAGAGATTTCCCCCATTCATATTGTTCCTTGTCATAGGCAAACCGTGCGGTAGAGTCGGCCGGCGGCGGAGGCAGCAGTCTAAGACTGCTCGGAGTTTCGTCGTAACGTAGGAAAAAGCGGTCGGGGTGAGAGCTGTGATCCTGTGCATACAAGCATGCACCCGACAGCATCACCGCGCAAAGAAATGAGATGGATTTTTTCATTGGTTAAGCTGATGATTGGTTGTATCGTCAAAATTACGAAAAAAACGGTAATCTGTTGTCGGCGGATTAGAATTTCAGCGGAGCGGCATTGCAGCGTGGCCATGATGGGAGCCAAAATGCCGTTTTACCCCTATATTTTTATGTTGTTGAGCAGTTTTCCAATTCTTTGCACTAAAAAATTTTGCAAGGACGAAAAAACTTGTTAATTTCGGCAAAACAAACCAAAATTCATTGTCGGCTGACCCTGACAAGTCAATCGACAAGTGTTATAACAGACAAAAGAGTAACTAACATCGGGATCTAAAACAATCCCTTAAACCTAAAACATAATAAACTCCTATAGAAATGAGTTATTTAAAGTTTGACAAAAACCTGCTTATCAATCTCGACCAATCGTTGCCGAAGGAGATGCTGCGCACAAATCAGGCCGGTGCTTACCATTGCACCACGCTTGTAGGCTGCAACACCCGCAAACAGCACGGCCTCCTTGTGTTACCGATACCGGAGATGGGCAATAAGGCGCACGTGTTGCTGTCGTCGCTTGACGAGACAGTGATTCAACACGGGGCGCCGTTCAATCTGGGCATCCACCGTTACAGAGGCGGAGTGTTCAGTCCCAACGGTCATAAATATATCCGTGAGTTTGATTGTGAAAGTGTGCCTCGCACGACCTATAGGGTCGGCGGCGTCATACTGACTAAAGAAAAGATATTCATATCGCATGAAAACCGCCTGCTGATACGCTATACTCTTGTCGATGCCCACTCGGCCACGACGCTGCGTTTCCGGCCTTTCCTCGCGTTCCGCGAGAGCAACAGCCTCTGTGTGGCCAACGATGCGATCAACCGTGAGCTTACGCCGGTCGACAACGGCATGGCCAGCTGTCTCTACCCCGGTTTCCCGACGCTCTACATGCAGTTCAGCCGCAAGCCGACGTGGGTCGACGAACCCAACTGGTACAACGGCATCGAGTATGTCAAGGATCTTGAACGCGGAGTGCCTTACACCGAGGATCTCTGGGTGCCGGGCTATTTCGAGATACCGATCAAGAAGGGAGAGTCGGTGATATTCTCGGCCGGCATTTCAGAAGCCAAGCCCCGTTCGCTGGCTAAAATGTATGATGCGGAGATTGCCACCCGCACACCGCGCACCAGTTTCTACAACTGTCTTAAAAACGCCGCCAAGCAATTTTATCTCAAGGATGGCGACAAGATGTATGTCATATCGGGTTATCCGTGGGGAGTGGTGCTTGCGCGCAACACGTTTATGGCCGTTCCCGGCCTGACGCTATCGATCGACCACCGCGCCGATTTCGAGAAGATCGTCGACACAGCTTCGCAGGCGTTGCTCGATTTCATGTCAGACGGCCGTCTCTCCGACCGCATCCAGGGCATCGACCTTCCCGATATTCCGCTTTGGGCAGTGTGGGCGCTGCAGCAGTATGCCAAGAATGTCGGAAAAGATGAGGCCAAGGCCCGCTACGGAGCGTTGATAAAATCCATACTTGATTATATATTGGCCAACCGACATCCCAATCTTCAGGTCGACGGAAGCAACGGTATGGTCAGGACGCTCGGCACATCGATGCCGGTGTCGTGGATGAACTCAACTCTCCATGGCCGTCCGGTGATACCGCGCAGCGGCTATCTTGTCGAATTCAATGCGTTGTGGTACAATGCGCTGCGTTTCGGAGCGTCGCTCGAAGACGAAGGCTCGGCCGACGCCGTCCGCTGGAACGAAGCGGCCGACAAGATGAAAGAGCCGTTTGTCGACATGTTCATGAACGACGGCGGCTATCTCTACGACTATGTCGACGGCACTTATGCCGACCCGTCGGTGCGCCCCAACATGGCGGTCGCTATCGGTCTGGACTATTCGCCGCTTGACCGCCGTCAGCGCAAAAGTGTGCTTGATGTCGTCACCCGCGAATTGCTCACCCCTAAAGGACTGCGCACGTTGTCGCCCAAGAGCTACGGCTATCGTCCGGCCTACCTCGGCTCTCCCGAAGAACGCGAGATGGCACTCCATCAAGGCCCTGCCCGTCCTTGGCTGATGGGCTTCTATGCCGATGCCTATCTGAGAGTGTTCGGCATGAGCGGCGTCAGCTACATCGACCGCATGCTGATCGGCTTTGAAGACGAGATGCCCAACGGTTGCATCGGTTCGCTGTCGCAACTCTATGACGGCAATCCACCGTTTGCCGGCCGCGGCGCGATCTCGCATGCGACCAATGTCGCAGAGGTGCTCAGAACCCTGCGCACACTCAAACGTCTCGCTCCCGATAATTAACCCATAGTGTCAACCGCAAAAGCTACAACTGTACAAAGTCAATGAAAGCATTAATGTTCGGGTGGGAATTCCCCCCTCATATCCTCGGCGGTCTGGGCACTGCCAGCTACGGCCTCACCAAAGGCATGTGGGAGTGCGGCAACATGGACATCACATTTGTCATCCCTAAGCCTTATGGCGATGAAGACCGCGAATTCGCACACATCATCGGCACTTCACAGGTGCCGGTGGCATGGCGCGATGTCAGCCGCGAATATGTCGAATCGCGCATCGGCAAGGTGATGGATCCGGATCTCTATTTCCGTCTCCGCGATCACATCTACGCCGATTTCAACTATATGCGTACCAACGATCTCGGTTGCATAGAGTTTTCGGGCCGATACCCCGATAATCTTCTCGAAGAGATCAACAATTACTCGATCACAGCCGGAGTGATCGCCCGCACGATCGACTGCGATATCATCCACAGCCACGACTGGCTGACCTATCCGGCAGGCATCCATGCCAAGCAGGTGACGGGCAAGCCTCTTGTGATCCATGTCCATGCGACAGACTATGACCGTTCGCGCGGCAACGTCAATCCGACGGTGTTCAACATCGAGCGCGACGGCATGATCAACGCCGACCACATCATCACGGTCAGCAATCTCACCCGCCAGACCGTCATCGAACGCTACGGCATCGATCCGGCAAAGGTGACGACAGTCCATAACGCCGTTGTGCCCCTTAGCCGCGAATTGCTCGATGTCGAGGTTCAGAAGCCAAAGGAGAAAGTGGTGACATTTCTTGGCCGCATAACGATGCAGAAGGGCCCGGAATACTTTGTCGAAGCCGCTGCCAAGGTGCTCAAGAATGATCACAACGTCAGATTTGTCATGGCCGGCTCAGGCGACATGATGGACAAGATGATCACCCTTGCCGCCGAGCGAGGCATCGCCGACCGCTTCCACTTCCCGGGCTTCCAGAAAGGCAAGCAGGTCTATGAGATGCTCAAGGCGAGCGATGTCTACATCATGCCGTCGGTTTCGGAGCCATTCGGCATCTCGCCGCTCGAGGCGATGCAGATGGGAGTCCCGTCGATCATCTCCAAGCAATCGGGATGTGCCGAAATCCTCGACAATGTCATCAAGACCGACTATTGGGATATCGACGCAATGGCCGACGCCATCCATTCGATCATCTCCTATCCGGCGATGTATCAGCAGCTCCGCGAGGATGGACTCGCCGAGGTTGCCCAGATCACATGGGACAAGGCCGGTCAAAAGGTGATCGACATATATAATAAAGTACTCAACCGTTAAATCAACACACCCCACCAAGAGATATGAAAGCAATTTGTTTCAACTTCGAGATCCATCAGCCGTTCCGTCTCAAACGCTACCGTTTTTTTGATATCGGCAACGACCACTACTACTACGACGATTTTCTCAACGATGATATAATAAGCCGCATTGCCGAGCGCAGCTACATACCGGCAGCCAAGACCCTCCTGAAGATGATCGAGGACAACAAGGGCGCCTTCAAGTGCTCGATCGCCATCACCGGCGTGGCCATCGAACAGATCGAGCAGTATGTACCCGAGTTCATCGACTTGCTCAAGCGCCTGGCCGACACCGGATGCGTGGAGTTTGTTGCCGAGCCTTATGCTCATTCTCTCGCATCGCTGATCGACAGCGAAGAGTTTGCAGAGCAGGTGAAGGTAGAGTGCGAGAAGCTGCACTCACTGTTCGGCGTCAAGCCCAAGGTGCTGCGTAACTCAGAGCTGATCTACTGCGACGATCTCGCCCCCGAGATATTGAGAATGGGCTTCAAGGGAGTGCTGACCGAGGGCGCGAAACACATCCTCGGCTGGAAATCGCCCAACTATGTATATTCGGCAGCTACAGCCCCCAAGCTGAAGATGCTGCTCAAAAATTCCAAACTGAGCGACGACATAGCGTTCAGGTTCAGCAACACGTCGTGGGACGCTTATCCTCTGACGGCCGACAAGTTCATCGACTGGATCGCATCGACTCCCCAGGAAGAGCAGATCATCAATCTTTCGATGAGTCTCGAGACTTTCGGAGGTCTTCAGCCGTCGAATTCGGGTATCTTCCAGTTCCTTGAGGCGCTTCCCCGTTTCGCCCGCGAGCGCGGAGTGGAGTTCTGCACCCCTACAGAGGCTATCACCAAGCTCAAACCCGTCGGCGAGCTTTCGGTCGTGCATCCCATCTCAGGCGCAGACGAAGCCCGCGATGTGTCGGCATGGCTTGGCAACAAGCTGCAGAACGAGGCGTTCAACAAGCTGTATTCTGTGGCCGAACGTGTGCGCATGTGCACCGACCGCCGTCTGAAGCAGGACTGGTGGTATCTCCAGGGATCAGACCATTTCTACTATATGTCGACCAAGCATCTCGCCGATGGAGCGGTTCACAGCCTGTTCAGTCCCTATGAAACGCCTTTCCAGGCCTTTACCAACTATATGAACGTGCTTGCCGACTTTATTGTCAGGGTAGAGGAGCAGTATCCCGAGTCGATCGAGAACGAGGAACTCAATTCGCTGCTGACCACGATCCGCAATCAGGCGGCCGAAATCGAGACCCTCAACAAAGAGGTCAACTCGATGCGTAAGAATATAGAGCAGTTCAATGTTGAGCACGCTCTGCGCGCTCCCAAGACCGAAAAGGCTGAGAAAGCTGCCGAACCCAAGGCCAAGAAAGCTCCGGCCAAGAAGCGCGCGGCCAAAAAAGAGGCTAAATAAGCCACGCGCAGCCGTCAGAGCGGCACCAAAGTGCTATGCGGTTGGTGCTGTAAGTGTTAAATCCTCCCGGCGAGTTAAAGATTTTTAACTCGCCGGGAGGATGTTTTATTCCCTTCATTTTAAGATTATTTATTCATATTTTCGTAGTTTTGCAAAGAATTGTATTTTTACGCCGTGAAAAATACAACTAATACCGTACAGATTTATATAAACTAAATCCTATTTATATTAATTAAACACCTTAAAATGAAAAAGAAACTAATCTCTCTCGCATGTGCAGCGGCTCTTATGCCGACGTTCTATGCATCAGCCGAGTGCCAGCCCGGTCTGACCGAATTGTGGAAGACAGGCTTGGTTGAAGACTTCAAAGGAAATTGGAGCGCTACTCTTGACTGGAACAGCTCAGATGCGATCAAAGGCGGTAGCAACCCGCGTTTCGCAACAGCTTCTAATGGCAAGGTTTATGTTGTCAATCAGATGACAATGAGCATCGCCGAGGCAACTCCCGATGGCCTCAAAGATGTCTACAAACTTCCGAAACCCTCTAACGATGCCAACTACTACGGAACAGCTATCTCTATGGACGAAGCCGGCAACTTCCTTGTCGGTATGAACTTCGTTCAGGCTCCCGGCAGTAGCCTTAACTGGGCTATCTACAGCCCGAAGACCGGCCAGTGCAAGCAGTTCCTTCTCGACGCTCCCGCCGGAATGAACATCGGCCGTATCGACTGCGTAGGCCGCGTTCTCGGTGATCTCACCAAGGAAGCTATTTTCTTCATCGCACCCCAGAGCGGCCAGACAGCCAAGGTGCGCGTCGTGAAAGTTACGAGCGACGGATCTGTCAACAACGCCACGATGGAAACTCTCGGTTGGGTCGACATTGAAGCAGTCGGTGGATCTTCTCAACAGAACATCGTTCAGCCGGCATTCACAAAATACGAAGAGTACGAAGCTGCAGGTGCTGAAAACTACAACTTCTACTATTCGTCGTGGACTTCGACAGAAAAGTACACAGCCTCTTATATCAACGGCACACTCAACAACGACTGCGCTCCCGACATGGCTTACACTTGCAAGGCCGGTATCAATGGCTTCGCAACATTCATGCTCGACGGCAACCGTTACTTTGTGCGCAACTGGTCGCTCGTTGCCGGAGACTACTCGATGAATATCGTGGTGATGAACGAGAAGGGGGATGCTCTCTCTATCTGGACTAACACCGAGTGGATGCCCGACGGAGGTTACTCTTCGATCATTGCCGAACCGCTCGGCGACGGCACAGCCAACATCTATGTCTACAACAGCGGTAACAAGGCCGGAGCTGCAGCGATGCTCAACTTCGACCCCTCACAGGCCGGAGCACCGGTTGTTCCCGAACGTCCGGTCGGTGCTACTCCCGATGATCCTTACAAGATCTCTACCGCAAGCCAGCTTCTCGGCATGGCCGGAGTGGTCAACACAACAAACTTCTATGTTGAACTTGAAAACGACATCGATCTCGCAGGTCTGGCATTCTCTCCGATCGAAGCCAAGGCTACCGTTCACTTCGATGGTAAGAACCACGTGATCAAAAACCTCTATGATCAGGCAGCAGGATCGGGCAACCATGCCCTCTTCGGCGAGTTCAGCGGTGAAGTCAAGAACCTCGGCGTTGAAAACGCTTATGTCTATACCAACTGGGGTTGCGGTGCCGCGCTGATCGGTACAGCCGGAACAGTTACTATCGACAACTGCTATACCACAGGTAATATCAGCGCAGCTGCCGTCGGCGGTTTTGTCGGTGCGGTAAGCGGTAGCGTCACTATCACTAACTCATATTCGCTTGCCAATGTCACAGACCTTAACAATCACTATGCAGGTGGTCTCGTAGGTCGTGTCGGCGGTCTGACCGCAGGTGCGAAATTCTTTGCTGAGAATTGCTACGCCGGTGGTAATGTAACATCACCCAACGGCACTGCATCAGGTATTGCATCATCGAGCCAGGCTGGTTCGGTTGTGACTATCAACAATGCCGTTGCATGGAACCGCGTGATCAGCGGTGGAGCAGGCAAGGTTGACGTTATGTCGGCCGGTCTTGGCGAGGTAGATCTCGGTGAATTCGAAGTATACGACGGTCTGTTGATGAACGGAGAACAATTTGTAGGCTGTGTCAGCCAGCAGGAACTTCTCGACTATGTTGGTGCATGGGAAGGCTTCAGCAAGACAGTCAACAACGGTCGCTCAGCACTCGCATGGCAGGAAGCCAACGGCAACTATGAGTTCCTCGGAGCCAAGAGCAATCCTCACCGTCTCTACACCGCTCAGGACGTTGTCGGTATCCGCAACCAGGTTGTTGCAGGTGACACCTACTTCTCTGTAGAAAACGACATCAACATGGGTGGCATTGATTACGTAGCTCCTATCAACGACAACAACTTCACCGGCCGTGTGATCCACCTCGAAGGCAACTGCCACGTGATCGACAGCCTCACCTGTCTGTCGGGTTCTTATCCCTCGCTGATCGGTGTGTTCATGGGCGAGATCCGCAACCTCGGTCTTACCAACGTTAATCTTGCCGGTGGTGCAGTCGGTGTGTTCGGCGCATTCACAGGCCACGCTTCTTATGATGGAGAGACAGTTATCGACAACTGCTACGCTACCGGTATAGTTGCTGCTACAATGTATGGAGGCGGTATCGGCGGATACAACAACGGTAAGCTTCTCATCTCTAACAGCTATACCCGCGTCAATGTAGAGGCAGCCAACTATGCGGCAGGTGTGCTCGGTTGGACTCCCGGCGGTCAGACCACAATGAAGAATGTATATGCAGCAGGTGTCGTTGAAACACAAGGTGCCGAAGGTTACGCAGCAGGCGTTGTAAATGCAATGGACGGCTCGTCAGTCGAACTCAACGACGTGGTATCGTTCGTAACCAGTCTGTATGGTGTCGATGTTGATAGAATCGCTGTGATCAATGCAGGTCCTGCAGCAATTACAGAAAACAATGTACTTTTCTGCGAAGACACTTGGCTCAACGGCGATGTTGAAGTCGAAGGTGGCAAATCGATGGAAGAACTTCAGAGTGTTGTCAGCTCTTGGGATGCGTTCAGCGACAAGCTTGAAGAAGATTATCCGATGCTGAAATGGCAGGCCGGCGAAAGCTCTGGCATCAGCGACATCGTCGTTGAAGAAGGCGAAGCAAACGGCCCGGCTGTTTACTACAACCTCCAGGGTGTTCAGGTTGCTAACCCCGAAAACGGTATCTATATCGTTCGTCGCGGCAACAAGGTGACCAAAGAACTCGTTCGCTAATCATCACGCGAAATAATACGGATCAACGAGGCGCCGGTGCAAATGCATCGGCGCCTCTGATTCTAATGGATAGGTTGGGGTGATTTTTTTCGAGGGCTAATTATTTGTCATTCATGTCGATAATAATTTGTCTGAAAAAATGTGTGAAAAAAGTTGTCGGAAAGTTTGCAATGTTCGGGAAAAGTCTGTAACTTTGCATCGCTTTTGAAAAACAATCGGGGTGTAGCTCAGTTGGTTAGAGTACGCGTCTGGGGGGCGTGAGGTCGC
>CAJUMR010000041.1 GCA_910587475.1 uncultured Muribaculaceae bacterium | reverse complement strand
GAGCGTCTGCCTTACAAGCAGAGGGTCGGGGGTTCGAATCCCTCAGCGCCCACTTTTCAATCATTATCACCTCATACATAACCGATCTTCTTTTCAAGGGGATCGGTTTTCTTTTATGCTTTCCGGCGCATTCGCTTGCATATTACGCCGACAGTCGGTAACTTTGAACCTAACAATCATAATCCTGACTACAATGCGACGTCTACCCCTTTCAGCTATCCTCACGGCCGCGATAATAATACTGGCCGGATGCTCCAACAAACAAACCCCGCAAACCGACCTTTCACTGCCCAGAGCCGCGACCTCACAGAACATGCAGATCGCCATGGACAGCCTATGGGCTAAAGCCGAGGCCGAAAACATCGAGCTCCACAGCGTGATGGTCGTGCTCGGCGACAGCGTCGTCTACGAACATTGGGACAACGGCGCTCATCCAGATTCGACACATGTGCTCTATTCCGTCAGCAAGACATTCACCTCGCTCGGTGTCGGACTCGCCATCGACGAAGGCTTGCTGTCGCTCAACGAACGCATCGTCGACATTTTCCCCGACTGCCTGCCCGACTCAGTCAGCGACAACCTCGCCGACATCACCGTAGAGCACCTTCTGACGATGTCGTGCGGCCATGCCCACGAACATCTGTCAGAGATACGCGAATTATCGGCAGCAGATTCAACCCTCAACTGGGTGCGCCAGTTCATGAGCTATCCGGTCGAATACAAGCCCGGCACAGTATTCTGCTACAACAGCGTCGGCACCTTCCTGCTCTCAGCCGCCATACAGCGTCGCTCCGGCCAAAAACTCATCGACTATCTCACACCCCGTCTCTTCGAGCCACTCGGCATCGAAGGAGCTCATTGGGACGAGACACCCGAAGGCATCAATGCCGGCGGCTGGGGTCTCTGGCTCAAAACCGAAGATCTGGCAAAAACAGGCCGGCTGATGCTCAACCGTGGAAACTGGAACGGACAGCAGATCGTGCCGGCTGACTGGATCGACAACATGACAGGCCGCCACATTCAGTCGGTTCAAGGCACTCCAAACAGCCTCGAATACATCCCGACCGACGAAGACTACATCAACAGCGACTGGGTTCAAGGCTACGGCTACCAAGTCTGGAGATGCCGGCACAACGCATTCAGGGCCGACGGATCATTCGGACAATTCATCGTTGTCATTCCCGACCGCAACACTGTGGTGGCACTGACGGCAAACTCCCACAGCTACCAGAAAGAAATCAACCTTGTCTGGGACTACATTGTGCCCGCGATAGATGAGATACAGCAAAATTCGCCGGCAGCAACAGAAAAAAAGTAGTATCTTTGCATATCGAATAACTCAACAACTATCATACTCAACCATTATCCAACATGAGACTTATTATCGAAAACAACTACGACGAAGTGTCGCGCTGGGCAGCCAACTACGTAGCAGCCCGCATCAACGAAGCAGCTCCAACAGCCGAACATCCATTCGTGCTCGGATGCCCTACCGGCAGCTCGCCCCTCGGCATGTACAAGCATCTGATCAAACTGAATAAAGAAGGCAAAGTGTCTTTTCGCCATGTCGTGACATTCAACATGGACGAATACTGCGGCATACCCCGTGACCACGAACAGAGCTACTACACCTTCATGTGGACCAACTTCTTCAACCAGATCGACATCCTCCCCGAGAACGTAAATATCCTCAACGGCAACGCTGAAGACCCCATCGCCGAATGCGCCCGCTACGAAGCCAAGATCAAATCTTACGGAGGCATCGACCTCTTCCTCGGCGGCGTAGGTCCCGACGGCCACATCGCATTCAACGAGCCCGGATCGTCGCTCACATCGCGCACACGTATGAAGACCCTCACTCAGGACACAATCATAGCAAACTCACGCTTCTTCAACAACGACGTGAACCTCGTGCCCAAAACAGCTCTCACCGTAGGCGTCGGCACAATCATGGACGCCCGCAGCGTGCTCCTCATCGTCAACGGCCACAACAAAGCCTGCGCTCTTCATCATGGTGTCGAAGGCGGCATATCTCAAATGTGGACAATCTCTGCGCTGCAGATGCACCCCAAAGCACTCATCGTTGCCGACGAAGACGCATGCGCCGACCTTAAAGTCAGCACTTACCGCTACTTCAAGGACATCGAGGCTGCAAACCTCAACCCCGATTCTCAGCTCTGATCAAAAATAGCCGTCGACCGACGGCCATCCGACCATAATGACAGCCCGCCGCTTAAATGCGCTGCGGGCTGTCGTTCTTAAGCGAGGTTTTGCAAAACCTCATCTCATACAACATATTGCAAAAAATGTAAATTCTTGCAAAAAACGCGGCCGCAAGCCACGATCGTCAGTGCATTTTTTGTTACCTTTGTAGAAAATCGATAAGAATGAAACTTCGACAGATCGCAATAATATTAATCTCAGCCTTTGCCGCATTGCTGCCGGCTGCCACATCGGCGGTCTCACGCACATCGCTCGGCAAGCCTGATCTTAATGCGATCAGACAGGCGTCGACCGACCCGGCCTCGGATTTCTACTACCCGACCCTGCTCAATAAATTCATGGCCAACGACACGACCATGACCGACGAACAATTCCAGTACTTCTATTACGGCACACTCTTTCAGGAAGACTACGACCCCTACCGCCCGATCTACCACGCGAAGGAGCACGACGCATTGAAACACATCTACCTGAAGGACAACCAATCACGTTCCGAACGTCAGATGATGCTCGACTATGCAATCGCCGCCATAGAAGACAACCCCGTCAACATTCAGCAGATAGGCTACCGCGTCAATGTTTACGAAAAAAACGGCAAGCACGACCTCGCCAAAATATGGCAATACAAACTCAACCACATTCTGCTTGTGATTGCTGCATCGGGAACCGGCACCGACCCCGAAACGGCACGAACAGTGGTGTATCCCGAGCACGAATACGACCTGCTCAACATTGCAGGTTTCACTGCAACCGGACAGCGCTTCGAAGCGCCACACTACGATTATATCACAGTGAAACAGCGCAACAACAACGATCCGGAAGGATTCTATTTCGACATATCGGAAATGCTGCGCCAGTACTTCCTCAAGCATCCGTCAGAAGCTATCGACACCGATCAGCCCGACGACCAACAGCCTGCGGACTCAGTCGATACGCCCGTCACTCAAACGGAACCTTGAACGCTTTCAGCTTGGCATCGAGTTGACGTTCGCGACCGCCGCAATAATGGTTACACAAGGCATGAAACCGCTCCGAATGGTTCATTTCAGTCAGATGTGCGAGTTCATGACAAATTACAAAATCCCTTAATTCTCCGGGCATAAACACCAACGCACAACTCAGCGATATCACACCGCTTGAGCTGCAACGCCCGAGCGACCTTCGCCCCTGCGACAATTTCCATTCCCGCGGTCGCACTCCGATTTCGGCTGCAAGCTCCTTAGCCCTCGGCAACAACACCGACGGAGCAAGAAAACGGGCGGCCGCTTTGACCATGCGTCCTACTGCTGCAGACGCCGCACTGTCGCCGAGATCCACATCACTGTCCACCCGGATTTCGAAATCACTCACACCGGTGCGGTGCAACGTGCATCGGGCACCGTAACCATCGATCCCGACGATCACAATCGAACATTGTTCAAACTGCATTTTCTCACCGAAACGATAGAATGACTCTGACGGACGATGTCTCAGAAGGCCGGCCTGCATCCGGCCGAGAGCTGCAGCCACATCCGTCATTGTCGCAAAAGGCGGTACCGTCAGCTGGATCACTCCGCCCTTCCAACGGGCCACAAAACGGCGTGCCGACTGCCTGACCGTCAACCTCACCTCGCCGAGCACCCTGTGCTGCAACACATCGCCCGTAACGACAGCCCTTGATGTCAGTCTACCCCCCAATGTAATTTATTACGTAATGTTTCACTGAACGTCGCGCCCGGCAAATGCAACACCGCAACATCGAACCCGGCCTTGCGCAACTTCACCTCAGTGCCGACAGGGAGCGACACCGACCTGCCATCGAGAGTCAAGCGGAAATGCTCCGCACGGGCATCAGGGCAAAGCGTCAGTTCCGAGCGGTCGCTGACCACCAGCGGACGCATTGTCAGCGCATGGGCCGCAATCGGCGACACCACCCACACCGGAGTCTGAGGCTGAATGATCGGACCACCTACCGAAAGATTATATGCCGTGCTGCCCGTAGCCGTAGCGACGATCAAGCCATCGGCACGGTAATCAGCCAGCAGATTGCCGTCGAGCATAGTGCGCGTCGTGATCATCGAAGCACTGTCGTCTTTCGACACTGTCACCTCATTGAGCGCAAAAGGCCATGTCGTCAACTTTGGTTCGACGACCTCGATCAGTCCGCGCCGGTCGACAACCAACACACCCGACATAAGCAGATCCGGCACTTCTTCAAGCCTGTCGACGCCGAGAGTCGTCATATAACCCAGATGACCGGTGTTAACGCCGATTATCGCGACATCCTTTTTCCCAAGCCACATGGCCGTGCGCAGGAACGTTCCGTCGCCGCCGATGCTGACAGCAGCGTCGACCGAGAAATCACTCTCGTCGGTCACTCGTCTGACAGCACTCAGAGCCGGCAACATCACTCCCCTGAGATATGTATACAATTTCGGGTGCATCACCACCTCTATGCCAAGCTGCGCCAAGCGCTTCATGAACGATTCGATCTCTGACAAGTGAGCGTCCTGACGACGGCTGCCGTAAACTGCAATTCTCATTTCCTATGAAAAAAATATAATGGTGGAAAAAAATGATGTCACACGTCAAGATAGCGTAAAAGTTCATCAATGCGTCCCCGCAGCACCGATTCTTCCTCATCGCCGCATGCCGGCGAGAAATCGAGCACCTCGAAGCCATAGCGCTGCAACGAGCGGGCGACAGCCTCGCCGCTGAGCCGGTTGACCCTGACATCGACAAGCAGATCATGGTCGCCATCGGGGTCGAGCATCACGTTGAGGTTCAGAAGATGCGCATCGCAGTCTTCAACCGCGCGGGCAATGCGCGAGGCCGAATAATCGCCGCGTCGACACGTGAGCAAAAGGTGACTTGCACCCTCATGCACCGGATAAAGCTCATCGAGCTGATATGTTTTGAAATCTTTTGACACTAAATCTTTCGTCGTTTTATTATTTCTGACTAAATTTGCAGACAGTTTTGCAAATACAAATTTACAAATAATTTTTCTATATCTGGCAATATGCAGAAGCCTTAAAGGCTAACTGACAACCGCAAGAAATGACAAACTTAAGCGTTAACATAAACAAGATCGCCACACTGCGTAACGCACGAGGCGAAAACCGCCCGTCGGTAGAGGACGTGGCCTGCGACTGCGAGTCATTCGGAGCCGACGGCATCACCGTGCATCCCCGCCCCGACGAACGCCACATCCGCCGGGCCGATGTGTTCAAACTCCGTCCGCTCATCAAGACCGAATTCAACATCGAAGGCTATCCGTCGCCGGAGTTCATCGATCTTGTCCTCAAAGTGCGTCCTGCCCAGGTGACACTCGTCCCCGACGCGCCCGACGCCCTCACATCATCGGCTGGATGGAACGTTGCAGCCAACCTCGAGTTCCTGTCAGGCATCGTCGACACATTCAAGGAAGCAGGCATACGCACATCGATCTTCGTCGATCCCGATCCGGCCACAATCGCTGCAGCTGCAAAAACAGGAACAGACCGAGTCGAACTCTACACAAAACCCTACGCCGACGCCTATCCCTCAGACCCGGCCAAAGCCGTTGCCCCCTACGCCATCGCGAGCGATGCAGCCCATCGGCTCGGACTCGGCGTCAACGCCGGTCATGACCTCGACCTCAACAATCTGGCTTACTTCCGACGCAACATCCCCTACCTCAACGAAGTGTCGATCGGCCACGCTCTGATCTGCGACGCACTCTACCTCGGCCTCGAAGAGACCATACGCCGCTACAAGGCTGCACTCAGGTAAAAAAACATCTGACATAACTTTTAATCATCTACTCAACATCATAACAAACCAATCAGCATCATGTCAATCTTAGCACAAGTTCCCGCTGCGATAGCAGACACAATCCAAACAGCAGCAGCCCAGACCGGCGCATTGCTCGCCGACCCGAGCGCAACGGCCGCAATGACAGAACTTATCAACGCCGAGCCGGCTGAAGTGCCCGAATTGTCGATTTGGGAACTTTGTGTCGAAGGCGGATGGATCATGATCCCCTTGGCCGTGCTCGCCATCATCAGCATATACATCTTCCTCGAACGATCGATCGTCACCTACAAAGCATCGCGCTTCGACGACACATTCATGAAACGCATCAAAGACTACATCCACGAAGGAGAGATTGAGTCTGCGCTCAATCTGTGCCGAGGCACCAAATCGCCCTACGCACGTCTTATTGCCAAAGGCATCAGCCGCATAGGCCGCCCGATGAACGACGTGCTTGTAGCAATCGAAAACACCGGCAACCTTGAGATCGCTGCATTGAGCAAAGGACTCCCTTGGCTCGCGACCACCGCTGCAGGTGCGCCTATGCTCGGCTTCCTCGGCACTGTGATCGGCATGGTACAAGCGTTTTTTGCCATCGCATCGTCGGGCAACGCCGCTTCGATCGGTGACTTCGCCGGCGGCATCTACACCGCTCTTGTCACAACCGTCGCCGGTCTCGTTGTCGGCATCATCGCACTCTTCGCCTACAACTACCTTGTAGCCCGCATCAACAAAGTGATGAACCTCATGGAAGCCCGCACCATGGACTTCATGGACCTTCTCAACGAACCGGCTCAATAATCTCAGGACATGGCTCTAAAACGACAACAAGACATGATGGCAACCTTCTCGATGGCGTCGATGACCGACGTTATCTTCCTGCTGCTTGTCTTCTTCCTGGTCACTTCGACCTTCGTCTTCCCGACCGCTCTCGACATCAACTTGCCCGAAAGCGCCGAACAGACTCCCGCCAAACCGACCACACGAGTGTTTATCGACGCCGAATCAAACTTCTACGTCAGCTACGACAACTCCGAACTGCTCCCTGTCGAGTCCGACAAACTGATCGACTACCTAAACATAATCCGCGCTCAGGATCCTGAAAGCGGCATAGCCGTATATGCCGACGTTGAAGTACCCTACGGCAAAGTCGTGGAGGTTCTGAATCTCGGAGCCGAGAACTCCATGAAAATGGTTCTCGCAACACGCCCCATCACCGATCAACCCAAAAATGTCAGATAAATGGCTTCGAATTCACGCATATATTCAGGCATAGGCACCGCTGTAATAGTGGCGCTCGTTATCGCCTGGATGATGCTCGACTCCATATCGCTCGGAGCTGCCGACAAGAAATGGCCGCCTAAACGCGACAGCGAGATAATGATTGACGACGAATATGCCGAAATCATCGATCTCCCGAGACCCAAGTCCAAAAAGATCGCAGATCCGACTCCGGCCCAAACCGAAACTCCGGTCGACAACCTCGCCGAAGCAGCTCCGCAGACAGGCATGGAAGTCGTCGACCAAGGCACACCCGGAGAAGCTCCGGAACCTGTCACCCAGTCGGCACCGTCGCCCGTCAAAGTCCAGAAACAGCCTCAGCCTAAACCTCAAGGGCCCTCGGCTGAAGAGCTCAAGCGCCAGAAAGAAGAGCAAGAAGCACGCCGCAAAGCGACAAATCTGGCTCAGAGCGCTTTCCGCAACGCCGGCAAAAACAACACCGACAACAACGGCAAAACACCCGGTGACGCCGGCCGACCAAACGGCACACAATCCTCTGTCAACGGTCGCGGCACAGGCAACGTCGGTGGAGGATGGATCATGCCTCGCTACAATGACGTGCCGAGCACCGTCACCGGCAGTGTGGTGATGATGGTGAAAATCGATCGTAACGGCAAGGTCAAATCCGTATCATTCCAAGGCGGTGATGCACCTGCGGCAACCGATCCGAAAGTGAGAGCAGCTTGCGAACGCGAAGTGCGCAGCCGCAACTTCAGCCGCAACGACAACGATGCTCCCGAGGAGTCAACGGCCTACATAACCTACCGTTTCCGTTAGCATAGATCAATCGTCGTCATGATGCCTGTGGCGACGTTTGTATGCTTTCTTCCTCAGCTTTTTAATATATTTCTCCTGAGCCTTACGATATTTTTTCTGGGCCTTCTTGTATGATTTATAATCATGCGAAGAAACACCTTTGAAATATGGTCGGCCGTACATCCATCCGGGAGCACCAGACCGATGATGATGTGGTGGGGGCGGAGGTGCCATATATAGATATGGATCATAATTATTCACATTGATCGACACTCCGTCACTGCCGAAACTGAAATTAAAGTTAGTCTGCGCTCCCGCAGGCTGCACCAAGGTCACGGAGGCTGCTGTAACGCATGCCAGAATTAGGGTTCGTCTCATTAGCTTTATATTATTATTGAGGTACGTATAATATAACATACGCATCTGTCACGGTTTGGTTCACCAAACTCACACTTATCGCCACAGTTATCAATCAATATCTTGCAAAAAAGCGAGAACTTCACTACTTTTGTAGATGTTATAAAGTGACGATCAGAGTATGCCGGCAAAGGCATACCACCTAAAAAACAAATACAATGGACAGAATCAAAGTCAAAATAATCAATGAGTCCGGTAACGCACTCCCCGCTTATGAGACCCCGTCGTCTGCAGGTATGGACGTGAGGGCATTCACAAAGGAACCCATAGTGGTGAAACCGATGCAACGTGTGCTTGTCCCCACAGGTCTCCGTGTGCAGCTCCCTCAAGGCTATGAGATGCAGATACGCCCGCGCAGCGGCCTCGCATTGCGTCACGGCATAACACTCGCCAACACTCCGGGAACCGTCGACGCAGACTACCGTGGCGAAATAGGCATCATAGTGATTAACTTGTCCGACCAGCCGTTTGTGATCAACGACGGCGACCGTATCTGCCAGATGGTCATAACCCAGTACAGCCACGTCAGCTGGGAACAGGTCGAGCGGATCGACGAGACTGTCCGTGGCGACGGAGCATTCGGACACACTGGTGTAGAATGACACACCATCATACGTCATCGTTTTAAAAACTCTCAACGACAAACCATGCGTTCAGGCCGTATTATCCACCGACTGCTATTCCTGCTGCTCGCCATCGCGGCAGTAAGTCCTCTCTTTGTCCAGGCCCGCAAATCATCGTGGGAAGACGATGCCAGACGGCGCAAAGCCGCCTACATCTACATCGAAGCGATAAGTGCCTTCATGGACGAAAATTACAATCTCTACGGCCAACTGCTCGACAGAGCCTACAACCTCGACCCCGACGATCCGGAACTCATAATGAGGATGGGAGAATGGAAGCTTCTGACCGCCGCCAATGATTCGGCTGCCGTCGAAGATGGCTTCAGAATGATGTTTGACGGCTACCGGCAAAAACCGGCTGACTATTACGACGGCAATCAGCTCATCAACCTTACAGCCAACTACCGCCGGTGGGACGATCAGCTGAAAGCTGCTGAAATAATGGCCCGACAGTTTCCCGACCGCAATGAAGTGCAACTGCAGCTCGGCCGCACATATCTGGTGCGCGCCATGCTGGGAGACACAACATACAGAAACCGGGCAATCGACATCTTCTCATCGCTTGAAGACAGGGTCGGCAAGTCGCCCCAACTAAGCGATCTGAAAATTCGCGCATACGCCGTAGCCCGCGATACAGTTGCGATAATCCGCGAACTCGGCAACCTCAATGCAGCCTCACCCGACGACCCTTACACTGCTATGGCAGTAGGTCAGATTTTCGAATCGCTCGAATTGCCCGACTCGGCCCTGCACTACTACGACCGTGCCTGCCGGCTCGACTCAACCAACGGCAATGCCATCCTGCTGCGTGCTCGCTTCTTTCAAACTCAGGGCGACAGCATAACATTCGAGAATGAAGCCCTCAAGGCAATAAAAAGTCCTGATCTCGAATTTGAATCCAAAGTAAAATTCATCGTCAACTACATCAACACATACTCTGCCGACTCAGCCGGGCAAGCGCGCATCGACAACCTGTTTGAAACTCTCCTCGATGTCAACTCCGGAGAAGCCGACGTCTATAGATTATATGCCGAATACCTCTACCGCACCGGCAAATCAGCCGAGGCTGCAGAACAACTTAACTACGTCGTGTCGCTTGAACCGTCAGAACGCAACAACTGGCTCTTCCTGGCCCAGGCTCAAGCCACGGCCGGCGACTATAACGCGGCTGCAGATGCTCTCGGCGAGGGATCGAAAGTGTTCCCTAACGATCTGACATTCATCTTGCCGGAAGCTGTCTATCGTTCTCTTGGAGGAAACGACAGCCTCGCGATAGATTTGCTTGAGTCCTACCCCGACTCGACAATAACAGATCCCGACACCCGCTCGCAATTCATGACCCACCTCGGCGATCTGTATTACAAAGCCAAACGCCGGTCCGACGCATTCAAGGCCTATGAGGATGCACTGACGGCCAATCCGTTCAACTACATGGCGATGAACAACGTCGCATACTACTACGCCGAAACCGACACATTGCTCGACAAAGCCGAAAGCTATGCCAAACGAGTCGTCCGCCATGAGCCTGACAATACAACCTACCTCGACACCTATGCTTGGGTCCTTTACAAGAAAGGCGATTACGAGGAAGCGCGACAACAGATCGACAAAACCATCAAACAGCTTGAATTCGACAACTCGATCGACTCGATCGACGCTTCGATCTCCGACATGGCTGACGGGCCGGCATCAATCCCTGCCGACAGCAGCGAAATGACCGACGCTGAAAACCCGACAGAACTCGCCGGATCAGTCGATCTGTATGACCACGCCGGCGACATATACTATCGCTGCGGAAACATCAACCGCGCAGTCGAATACTGGACCAAAGCCCTCGATCGCAAGCCTGGGCCTGAAGACTCAGAACGCATAAAAGAAAAAATAAAGCATCGCAAAATAATAGAAAATGCTCCATAGACCGACATTCCAACTCCTGACAATAATCATAGCCGCCATCGCATCATGCATGCTGCCTTCGTGCCGATCATCGCGCAATGCATCCGGCCCGACAAACGATAGACCCGCGCAAACTGTCCCCGCCCAGACATCGCAGGCGACAGCTTCTCCGCGCGAAAGCGTCGAAACACTGTTTGCAAGCTATCGCCAATGGACCGACGTCAGCATGCCCGTCAAATGTGTGCTCAGGTCGCCGAAGAGTCTGAGCATATCGGGCAAGGCATCTATGATACGCGGACAAGAGATACGTATTTCCATGCGAATGCTTGGTTTCGAGGTCGGAGGCCTTTACGCCGATACCGACAGCATATTTTTTTACGAGAAACTCAACCGCACTATGGTTGTCGAGTCAATGGCCAAGCTGACGGCTGCCACAGGGCTGCAGCTCGAAGACATCCAGGACATCCTTCTCGGTCAAGTCACATATCCGGGATCCCACTCCGACAACTCGTCTCTGATCAAGCGCTTCAACATCGAGACCGAAAACAACCGCATCGCTCTCGTACCGCGAAAATCGTCGATCCCGTGGCTTTACTACCTTGCGTCATCGCCCGATGTGTCTCTCGAAAGTCTTGCTATCACCTTGGCCGGCAAAGGCTCTGCCTTATGCCGGTGGGCCTACCCCTTGCAGACCGATGCAGGACCTGTCAGCCCCTCGGCCGACATAACCGCAACGTTAGGCAAACAATCGGTCGATGCATCCTTTATATGGACGTTGGAGACTGCATCGTGGAACAATGGTCTGACGCCGCAACGCAATCTGCCGAAAGGCTACAGGCGTATACCATTCATGCAGCTCGTCAAATCGCTCGGTTCCAACAAGTGATCTTTCACCCCTTCGACAAACCACCAATCATCAATCACCACTGCAATGTTCCGGTTTCTGATACTACTTCTCACCTGCATGACGATGACCTCCTCGGCTATCGACATTCATGCGGCAAAACCCAAACGCAACTCCCAGAGCGTAAAGAAGGAACGACGACTCACCGCAAACGAAGTCGAAAAAACTCAGAAACAGATCAATCAGAATACTGCAGAGACAACCCGACAGCTCAACCGGCTCGCATCGCTGTCGGCAGAAGCCGAACAGAGCCGTAAACAGATCGAACGCATCAATGCCGAGCTTAAAGCGATGGACCGGCTTATCAAAGCGACCGAAGACTCAATCTCCACCCTTGAAAATAATCTGAAATCGCTCCGTAATGCCTACGCAGACAATCTCAGAGCCATCAGATCGCGACGACAGCAGATGAGCACGCTTGCCATGATATTTTCTTCGACAAATTTCACCGAAGCATACCGGCGCTACCGATATATGCAGGAATTCGACAAATGGCAGAAGGGCAAGTCTCGCCAGATTGCAGAAATGTCGGCTGAGATCGCGGCGCGTCAGCAAAGAGCCAAGGCTGCAAGGTCACGTCAGGCTGCCAAACTCAACGAGCTGACTGCTGAAAACGCTCGCCTGCAAGCCAACAAAGTCGAGACCGAGTCACTTGTCTCGGACTTGAAACGCCAGGGTTCTTCCCTGAAAAAAGCGCTCGCAGAAAAGCAACGTAAACTCAAGAACCTTGATGCGGAACTCGACCGCATAATCGCTGAAGAACAGCGTCGCGCTGAGGAAGAACGTCGTGCCGAAGAAGCTCGTCTGGCAGCTGAAGCGAAGAAAAAAGCAGAAGAAGCCCGTCGTGCGGCCGAAGAAAAGAAGAACTCCAAGGAGCAGGCACAGGCTCCCGTACAGGAGAAAAAGACCACGGCTCCCCCATCAGGAAAACCCGAGCCGGCCACTAAACCCGAACCGCGCAAATCCGACAAATTGATAATGATGTCGGGATCTTTCGAATCCAACAAAGGAAAAATGCCTTTCCCTGTCGACGGACGCTACTCGATCGTGAGTCATTTCGGACTGAACAGCCACCCCGATGTGACCAACGTGAAAGTCAACAACAGCGGCATCGACATCGAGACTCCCCAGGGAGCCGCCGCACGCGCCGTTTTCGACGGAGAAGTGTCGTCGGTCTTCCACGTCAGCGGATACCAGAATGTTGTGATGCTCCGCCACGGCAATTATCTTACAGTGTATGCAGGCATAGGCGCTCTCGCAGTAAAGAAAGGCGATAAGGTCAAGGCCGGACAGACATTAGGTACGATCTTCTCCGACCCTGACGACAACAACCGCACGGTGCTCCATTTCGAAGTGCGCCGCGAACGCGCAAAACTCAACCCTGAAGACTGGGTTAGATAGGCTGAGTTATGGGGGCTAAAGGCAAAACGTCATTGACCTCGCGTGTGCTGTCGGCTGTCGCGATGCTCGGATCAGCTCAGGTTGTCAACATAGCCTGCTCGGTAGTACGCACAAAGCTAATAGCCGTGTGGCTCGGTCCGATCGGAGTCGGCCTCAACACAATACTTGTCAACGGCTCGGCACTCGTGTCGACGACATCCCAACTAAACATACGCGAAAGTTCGGTGCGCGATCTCTCCGCGCCATCGACGGCTGACGCGCTGACGCTGAAGACTGCTGCAGTGCGCCGGTGGGCACTGATACTCGGATTGCTCGGTGCGCTTGCCATGATCGTGCTTTCGCCTCTGCTCAGCGCCTCAGCCTACAGCGGATCGACTGAATACTCGCTCTATTTCGCCGCACTCGCTCCGGGAGTGTTCGCTGCCGCATATGCAGCGGGCGAATTTGCCGTGATGCAGGCCCGGGGACAACTGGGATCCATCGCCAGGGCAAACGCAGCCGGCGGTGTTGCAGCAACTCTTGTCTCATTGCCGCTGCTATATATTTTCAGAATCAACGCCATCGTGGCTGTGATCAATATCTATTCGATAGCCATAGCTCTATGCGCCTTCTTCTGGCGCATACGACCCGACCGTAAGCCGGCCAAGCGGCTCGACCTGACGACATTATGGTCTCAAGGGCGCAGTTTCCTCATCCTCGGGCTGTCAATATCAGCGTCTGCAATGCTGACAACTTTAATGAACTACATCTTTTCAGCCTATGTCAACAGCCGGAGCGGGGAGACCGCTCTGGGCATCTATCAGTCGGGCTACACGCTTGTCAACAGCTATGTCGGCATAATATTCTCGGCCATCGCTGTCGAATACTACCCTCGCCTGACCGGACTCATCGGCCGACGTAATATGGCGCGCACGATCATGGCGCATGAAGTATCATTAGTCGTCAAACTCATCACACCGGTGGCTCTGATATTCATATCCATGTCAGACATAGTCGTCAGGCTGCTCTACTCTTCTGATTTTTCGGAAGTCGTGCCATTCATTACGTTTGCGATCATCGGAGCGGTATTCAGGGGCGTGTCACTTTGCTATGCCTACCGCATACTCGCTGCCGGAGACTCCCGCGCCTACATCTTCTCGGAAACTGTCAGCGTGACAGTAGGCCTTGCCCTCAACATCATTGCATACAGCAGTTGGTCATACCTCGGTCTCGGATTGTCGTACATAGCATGGTATATATTCTATACTGCGTTAACAGCCGTGATATGCCGTCACCGCTACGGCGTCATATTACCACGCAGACTATGGGTGCTCACCGCCATTTCGGTTGCAGTGATATCGGCTGCCATCGCTCTCAAGATGCTTGTCGCATGGTGGCTGCCGCTCGTCACCCTGTTGCCGGCCGTAATTGTTTCAACATTATTGCTCCAAAGGAAATAATGTATTAAATTTGTTTTATCAATAAACAACGATCTCCACGACGATGACAGACAGGATGAAATGGTCGCAGCTCATCAATGACAAACGTTTCGGTCTCGAGCATTACCACGACCCAAAGAAAAGCAACATACGCACCGACTTCCGCCGCGACTACGACCGGCTTGTGTTCTCGTCGCCATTCAGGCGCTTGCAGAACAAGACTCAGGTCTTTCCTCTGCCGGGAAGCATCTTCGTCCATAACCGTCTGACCCATTCGATCGAAGTGGCATGTGTCGGCAAGTCAATGGCCGATCAGATCGCCATCGCACTCAGCGAACGCTATGCATCCGAATCATGGCACCATCTCTTTGCTCATATCAGCGACATCGTCGCTGCTGCATGCCTTGCCCATGATCTCGGCAATCCACCGTTCGGACACTCAGGCGAGCGCGCCATCGCCACATTTTTCAGCGAAGGCGACGGACACCATCTGCGCGACAGGTTCTCCGACAGCGAATGGGCCGATCTTACAAACTTCGAGGGTAATGCCAATGCCTTCCGCCTGCTCACCCACAGTTTCAAGGGGCGACGTGACGGAGGATTTGCCATGACCTACTCAACTCTTGCTTCTATCGTCAAATATCCTTACGAATCTTCTTTGGCGACAAACGGCAAATTCGGCTTTTTCACCTCAGAACGCGATGACTTCGTGAGAGTGGCCGACGAACTCGGCATGCTGCGCATCGACCGCCCTGACAAACGACTCTGCTTCGCCCGTCACCCACTCGTCTATATCGTGGAAGCAGCCGATGATATCTGCTATGAAATCATGGACATCGAGGACGCCCACAAACTGAAAATCATTCCGACAGACGAAGTGATCGATCTGATGCTCGGATATTTCGACGACGAGAACCGAAAGCACATGACAGAGGTGATGCAACGGGTCGAAGACCCTAACGAAAAAATAGCCTACCTGCGTTCGTGTGTGATCGGCGCGCTTGTCAAACGCTGCGCCGAAACGTTCATTGTCAACGAAGAGCTCATACTCGAAGGCCGCTTCGAAGGATCGCTGCTGGACAGTCTCAACTCGATCGAGGGTGAAGCTTACCGGCGGTGCAACGATCTATCGTGGGAGAAAATCTACCGGGCATCCGATGTTGTCGACATCGAACTTGCCGGTAACCGCATCATCACTTTTCTCCTCGAGAAACTCATCGGTGCAGTCGTAAATCCAGAGTTGAACTATTCCCGGCTATTGTTGTCGAAATTTCCGAAACAGTACGATGTCGAAGCTCCGACGCTGTTCGGCAAGATACAGGCTGTACTCGACCACGTTTCTGCGATGACCGATGTATATGCCCTTGATCTTTTCCGCAAACTCAACGGTCTGTCACTCCCGGCCGTATAATATATTACATACAATTATGAACAAGATAATCACAACGCTACTGATCATCGTCTGTGCATCGGCCGCAGCAATAGCAAAGACATATAAAGTCGAGGAAGTCCCTAACGTCCACGTCGCCGACCGTACGCGCTTCATAAGCAATCCCGACGCAATTGTGTCGCCGGCTGCCGTCGCAAACATCGACTCCACGCTCAGCCGCATAAGACAATCGACTTCGGCCGAAATGGTTGCGGTGGTCATAGGAGACATTGACAACGGCGACATCGACACATATGCCAACGAACTTTTCAACCTCTGGGGGCTGGGAAAGGACGACGTGAACAATGGCGTTCTGCTTCTTGTCGCCCGCGACTCACGAAAAGCCGTCATTCGCACAGGGCCCGGAGTCGAAGGAGTATTGCCCGACGCTGCGTGTGGTCGCATACTGCGCAACGAAATGTTTCCCGCCTTCCGTGAAGGTGACTACGACGGAGGCACTATCGCCGCAGTCAACGCCATAGCCGCACGTCTTGGCGACCCTCAGGCTGCCGAAGAGATCAGATCGTCGCGCCCCGACACCGATTCGTCCCGCACCAGCAGCGGAAATGCCCTCAAAGGCTATCTTTTCCTCAGCCTGTGCGTAACGTTGGTGCTTGCAATCGTCGTTGCATTCAAGATCGTGAGTCTTAAAGGCAAACAACCTTACGAAAAATACTCGGCATTCGAATCATGGCGTGCGCCCATGCTGATCGTCTCCTTTGCCGGACTTGGTGTGCCGCTTCTCGTCACACTGCCGCTATTGATCCTGATGAAGTTCTGGAGAAACCGCCCCCGCCGTTGTCCCAACTGCGGCCATAGCATGGTCAAGATAGACGAGGTACACGACAACGACTTCCTTACACCGGCTCAGGACTGTGAAGAGCGCATTGGCTCGGTGGACTACGACGTATGGCACTGTCAAGACTGCGGTGAAACAGACATCTTTCCGTTTGTCAACAAGGCAATGCCTCTTGTTGAATGTGAACAATGCCACGCACGAACCGCAAAACTTACCGGAGACCATGTGCTCGTACAACCCACAACAACACGGCAAGGAGTGGGAGCTAAAGAATTTACATGTCTCAACTGCCATCATAAGATGATACGTCGTTACGACATTGCCAAACTGGCTCCGGTTGTGATCGTGCCAATGGGTGGAGGCCGTGGAGGCTTCGGCGGTGGCGGAGGCTCGATCGGCGGAGGTTTCGGAGGCGGTTTCACCGGAGGCGGTGGTGCTTCAGGCGGATGGTAAGACGCTAACAGCTGTCTGAAATAGTAGTTTCCGAAGCCGAATACTCACGAAACAACGGCAATAAAAAAAGTTATCAACATATGTTGATAACTTTTTTTATTGCCTGACCATGGCCTCGGTCAGATCAAAGTGTTATGCGTTTAGTCGATGATCCGGCCTTAAGAATGTAGATACCGCGCGACGAGAGCGGCAGGCGCCAAGTGCCCGCCTCGAGCTTCTGCTGGGCCACAAGCTGACCGAGAATCGTGAACACTTTTACCGTCGATGCCGAATTGAGTGTCAACACTATAGCGCCATCGACGACACGAGCATCGGCAATCTCTTGCGACGGAGTTTCGACAAGCTCCATAGGTGTAGCTGCGACCTTTTCCCACACCGGTGCGGCGACTGCCACAAGCGAAGCAGCAAAAAGAAGCATAACAGCAAGCATCCTCTGCATGGAATGCCACCGATAACTCAGCCTATGTTGATAACTTTTCAAGATATGGTCATTTCACCAGCCAATGGCCGTTCGAGATAGTACTTCACTTGCTTGGAATCGAGTCCAAGCCCAAACAAAAACATCATTTTGGTCACGGCTGCCTCAAACGTTATGTCGAAACCTGCGATCACTCCTGTAGCAGCAAGCACATCGCCGGTGACATAGCGGTTGGGATGCACACCTCCATAGGCACATTGGGTAACGTTGAGCACCACTATGCCACGATTGATCGTATCTTTGATAAGATTGATAAACCATGATGCAGTGGTGGCATTACCTGCTCCATAAGTGCGCAACACCACACCCTTGATGCCCGGAGTAGACAATTGATGACGCAGAACGCTCTCCGACAATCCGGGGAATAGATCTATAGCCATGACCGACGGATCGAGATTGTACTGCGGATTAAGACCGCCTGCCGACTGATGACGCATCAGCGCATCACGGAAGAAATTGATGCTTAGTCCTACTTTGGCCAGATGCGGATAATTGCCGCTCTTGAAAGCGTTGAAATTATCGGCACTGCGCTTTGTAGCACGGTTGCCTCTCCAGAGATAATCTTCAAACAGAATCGCGACTTCCTGCACCATCGGAGTGCCGTCGGTTTCACGCGCGGCCGCAATCTGCAATGCTGTGATAAGGTTTTCCTCACCATCTGTGCGCACCTCACCTATGGGCAGCTGCGAGCCGGTGATAATCACCGGCTTCTGAAGATTGTCAAGCATGAACGACAGAGCCGATGCCGTATAGGCCATAGTGTCTGTTCCATGCAGCACAACAAATCCGTCGTAGTCGTAATAATTCTCTGCAATGCTACGGGCTATCTCCTGCCAATGCGAAGGATTCATGTCGCTCGAATCGATCGGCGGATTAAACTGGATATTATCGATATGATAATTGAGCATCTTGACCTTTGGCACATTTTCCATAAGGTGAGAAAAGTCGAAAGGTCTCAACGCATGCGTCTCAGCGTCCTCGATCATGCCGATCGTTCCGCCGGTGTATATTATAAGTATACGAGTCTTCTTCATTTCACAGATTGCCCATAAGCTCGTTTGAGAATTATTATTTATTTAACTTGCGCTCCGTTGACAACTGCCGAAGTCGGAGCTATCACAGAGAGCGAACCATCGGCATTGAGAGCCGAAAGTATCATGCCTTCAGACTCGATGCCCATCATCTGACGAGGAGGGAAGTTGGCGATGAAGCACACCTGACGACCTATCAGGCACTCGGGTTCGTAATGCTCTGCAATGCCAGAGAGAATTGTTCGCTGTCCGATGCCATCGTCGATGAGGAAGCGCAACAGTTTCTTCGATTTCTTCACTTTCTCACAATTGATCACTGTGCCCA
The DNA here is from genome assembly GCA_910587475.1 of uncultured Muribaculaceae bacterium. Lineage (GTDB taxonomy): Bacteria > Bacteroidota > Bacteroidia > Bacteroidales > Muribaculaceae > CAG-873. Next base: position 3,721 of record CAJUMR010000041.1, on the reverse strand, counting down.
CACGTATGTCGAGCTTGGAGAATGTTTCAAAATCGGTCGGAGCCTGCACTTCAGCCGGCTTGAAATTCTTGAGTTCATTCTCGCGCTTGATACGAGCCAGGCGCTCGATCTGCGCGTCGATAGCTTCGTCGTCAATCTTTTCAAAGAGAAGTTCCGGAGAGTCGATGTGCTCACCGGCTTTAATGATGTCGCATGCTCCGAGTTCTTCCCACGTAAGTTTACCCATGTGGAGAGCGTCGGCCAAACGACGGCTCATGAAAGGCATGAATGGCTCAAATGCGACTGCAATGTCACCGCAGATCTGCAATGCGGTGTTGAGGATTGTAGCCACTCTCGCCATGTCGGTCTTGGCAACTTTCCAAGGTTCGGTCTCCTGGAGATACTTGTTACCGGCGCGAGCTATGTTCATTGCTTCCTTGAGAGCTTCGCGGAAATGGAAAGTTTCAATATTCTGAGTCAGAGAGTCCTTAAGTGAGGCAACCTCTTCGAACAAAGCGGTATCAACTTCCGTCAACTGCCCAGCAGCAGGTACAACGCCATCGAAATATTTATGCGTCAGCACGATAACACGATTGACAAAGTTACCCAAAATCGCAACAAGCTCACTATTGTTGCGTGTCTGGAAATCGCGCCAGGTGAAGTCATTGTCTTTTGTCTCCGGAGCATTGGCAGTCAACACATAACGGAGCACATCCTGCTTGCCGGGGAAATCGCGCAGATATTCATGAAGCCATACAGCCCAGTTGCGGGATGTCGATATTTTATCACCCTCGAGATTGAGGAACTCATTGGCCGGCACGTTATCGGGCAACTGATAGTTGTCGCCATAAGCCATCAACATTGCAGGGAAAACGATGCAATGGAACACAATGTTATCTTTTCCAATGAAATTGATGATGCGGGTTTCAGGATCTTTCCACCACTTTTCCCAGCTGTCGGGATAGATTTCCTTGGTGTTGGAAATATAACCGATGGGGGCGTCGAACCAAACATAAAGCACCTTTCCGGCTGCCTCGTTCAGAGGAACCGGCACTCCCCAATCGAGGTCACGCGTCACTGCTCGCGGCTGCAGTCCGAGATCGAGCCACGACTTACACTGTCCGTAGACATTACCCTTCCATTCTTTATGACCCTCGAGAATCCACTCACGCAATCTGCTCTCCCATCTGTCGAGAGGCAGGAACCAGTGGTGAGTCTCCCTGAGAACAGGAGTTTCTCCCGTAATGGCACTCTTTGGATTGATCAGATCGGTAGCGTTAAGCGATGTTCCACATGCTTCACATTGATCACCGTAAGCCCGCTGATTGTGGCAGTGAGGACATTCGCCTGTCACATAACGGTCGGCAAGGAATTGATTGGCCTTCTCGTCATAGAGCTGCATCGATGTTTTCTCGATGAACTCTCCTTTGCCATGGAGACGGCTGAAAAACTCCGACGCTGTTGCACGGTGGATGTCTGAAGTCGTGCGAGAGTAGACATCAAACGATATGCCGAGCTCCTCAAAAGAATCTTTGATAATTTTGTGGTAACGGTCGACAATGTCCTGAGGAGTTACGCCTTCGTTACGAGCTTTTATCGTGATGGGCACACCATGCTCGTCACTGCCACCAACCATCGTGACTTCCCGTCCCTGAAGACGGAGATAGCGGGCATAAATATCAGCGGGAACATACACTCCGGCAAGATGTCCGATATGAACCGGACCATTGGCATAAGGTAGCGCAGTGGTGATTAATGTGCGCTTAAAATTACTTTCCATAATTTCTGAGGACATTATTGAAAATCTTCGTAAAGAAGCTTAAAACAATTTCTTAATACTGAGCTACAAAGTTACACAATTTTTTCATAAGAGACTATCTGCAACCATATGCAGACTGGCTTTTCTGGAAAATTTCGGGATATTTATTGATGAAATACACCGGAGTACAACTCCAGGCATGACACGCACTGTTGAGCGGGCTGAAGCCATAGGCCGATATAAAGTCGTCATTAGGATCATAGGACTCCCAAAACGTATCAGCACCCTTTGCAACCATACCTCCCCAGTAATCAATCAAATACCCCCTCGCTTCAGCATCCATTCCAGCGATAAGCATAGCGTCTAAAAGGTAATGAGTGGCGTAGGGCGTACCGGGTCTGACAGTCTCACTGCAGTCAAGCGCTACGCTTATAGCTTTTCGAGCTTCCTGTCCACCGGCTACTCCTGCTTTAATCATCCACGCCTGCGTCAGAAGCGACAATTGCCTGTCAGCTCCGCTCAAGAATACACCCTTAGTTTTATCAAAGAATGCTTGACGGGCTGCATGCTTCATTTTTTGGGACAATTCGACCCAATGCGATAAAGCATCAGATTTTCCAAGTAAAGAAGCGAGTTCATAAGTCTGGTCAATCGCAAAAATCGCTGCCGCCTGCAATGAAGCGTCCATATCGAATCCATCACGCCAGTCAAAGAAGTACCAGACTCCTGCTCCTGCTCTATTTTTATCGAAAAGTCCATCATCACCTACACAATCAATAAGCATCTCAATCTGTCGCTGTGCTACAGGCCAAAGATCATGCGCGGTGCTACTATCTGCAGTATCCTTGAAATACTCAAGCAGTGTCGAATTCCATAGCCAACTGTAATTCATGCATACCGAACCATACTGAGGGTGCGGAGCAGGATATTCAAAAATATTAGACATAACCCTGCCATCATCATCAGTTAATCCAGCAAATAAATATAGACATCGTCTTGTCAATTCAAAATTTCTGAATGAATAACGGTTGGCAAGTGTCTGGAGATACATGTCACCTGCCCACAATCGGCGGTCACGCTTCGGACCATCTTCAAAAACAGTCTGCATACACTCTCCAAGTGTAGCAACCCCAACATCGTTGATCGCCCGTACCACTGCAGGACAATCGCTGCTGAGACTGCACTTATTATCACCTGCAGAAGACACAGATCGGAAATATAAATCATCGATCGCAAAATCGAAATCATCTGAAGCGCCGAGTAATTCGATCTTAAGATACCTGAAGGCGAACCGTCGTTTAAGATCAATCACATTGCCAATATCTGTGACTGTCACCACTTCGTCCTGCATCCATGCACGGCTCAGAGAGCCGCACCAAGGATCAAGAGGCGTATTGAGCTCCGCCGGTGTTTCACCGAAGAAAAAACGAAATCTGACCGGTGCATCTTGACATCGAAAAAGAATCTTTGTACGAAAACTAAAATAGCCCGTCAAGTGTCGTCCGAAATCTAAGGTGATAGACTTTATATCTTTGAAACTCCGTGAAAATAATAAATCTTCCGGTAGGCCAATGGAATCGTAACGCCAATGCTGGTAAGCAGACTTGTCATTAACAGGAACAACCACAGCGACTGGTCGTACATCAACCGAAGTCAAAGGAGGTGTAAGATTGGCAGCCGTCTCAAGCCAACGAGCCTTACTTTGGTTAAACAAGCCATGAGGAAACAGAGAAACTGCGGCTGTTAAAAACAGCGTCGCCATAAGAAACCTTAGCGCTTTCATGTTAAATCAATTAGATGGTTATGAGTTGTTATCTGATTAATCTCCAGATTTTTATATCACCACAAAATTAGTAAAAATAAATCAACCTGAAAAATAACACTCATTTGCTCCACCCTAACAACAATCGCCTTAAATGCAGATATGCATAAAAAAAGCGATCCGGAGTGACTTTGTTGTCATCCGGATCGCTCGGTTTAGAA
>CAJUMR010000040.1 GCA_910587475.1 uncultured Muribaculaceae bacterium | reverse complement strand
CAAATCTCAAAGGGCATAAAAAGAGGCTGCGCCTATTTTGACACAGCCTCTTTGTCGTTTCTGTTGGATTTCAGACTTATCTTATGATGACTTTTTTGACGTCGGAACCTTGACGTCGGATGAAGATGCCACCTGTGGGGTTGTCAACTTTTTCGCCCAGGATATTGAAATATTCCACGGGGCTGTTGTCTGAAGCTTCAATTTCCGCGAGGCCTGATGACTGCTGCGGTAGCACAATCTTAAGTTTCCCGGATTTGTTGGCCGGAAGGCTCGTGCCGAGAGCATTTATTGCATTCAGATAAGCATACATTTCCCCCATGGTAGTGTAGGTATCGAAAGTTATCACACCATCAGAGAGTTTTCCTCCGAAATTGGAGTAGTACATCTTTGCCAGATCTTCGCCGTAGATGCTTACCCAAGTGTAGCAGTTACTGTGTAGCACGACCATTTCATTTTCGAGAGTCACGCCGAGCGGGCTGTTTTCAGTGAAATATACGAAGTCGGGATCGCATGCGTTCACCTCTATGTAGTAGTCGGAATTTGTGTCGTATGGTAGTGTGCCATTTTTTACGTGCGACCAGTTGGCATACGGGTTGACAAGGCGATACATTCCTGGATTGTTGTCATCTTGCAGGAATTCGACCGAGAGTTCTTCTCCGGCAGGATATTCCTCGAATGCATCGAAAAGTGCTTCTACAAAAGTGCCTTTGCCTGCTGAGCTCCATGATGATCCCCGAGAACTGATTGCTGCGGATGCACTTGAAGCATTATCGGCGATGTTGTCAACATTCACTACCGGTGAGTTGTCGGCAGCTACGGTAGAGCCGGATATGGCAGCTGCCATAACTAATGAGTAAAATTTTTTCATAAATAAAAAATCTGGTTAGAATATAAAAATATAAAGTGACTATGTGTATTTGCTGCTAAGTTATGTTAATTATGACAAAAAGCGCCAACAATGTAACTGTAATGTCATATTTTTATGATTTTATTTGGTGAAATGCCGATATCTGAGGACAAACAATCTTTTCTTCAGTTATGTTATTAATAAAATGTTCAATTAGATAGATAATGAAACGATTTGCTTTTTTTATGATGATTTTGGGTTGCGTCGTCACCTTGCAACTCTCTTCGTGCTCCGACGATGATGACAACAGCGATGTGAAGATTCCTGCATCGGAGCTTCCGGATGCTGCGCGCGAATTTGTTGCACAATATTATGGCGATGTGACGATGACGAGCATCGAGAAAGAAGTTGATCATGGCATAATAGAGTACGACGTTGTGCTCGCCAACGGTCATGAAATCTCATTCAATGCCGACGGAGAATGGATCGACGTCGATGCTCCCGCTGGTATGACCGTCCCAGCAGGGATTGTCCCCGATGCGATAGCAGCTTATGTAGCCGATAATTTCATCGGCCTGGGAGTCAACGAAATCTCCAAGAATGCCGCTTACTATGAAGTGGAGCTTACCAATGGCCTTGATCTTATTTTCGACCACGACGGCAATTTCGTGCGTCAGGATCGCGCGGCTTGACATCACTCTTTGACGAAAAAATAAACAAGCAAGCAGACCGCCGGGTGTGGAGGTCTGCTTGCTTGTGTCTATAGGGTCGGAATGTTTTGTCAGTCGATGATGTCGAAGCCGGTGTACTTGCGCAGGCATTCGGGCACGATGATGCCCTCGGGGGTCTGGTTGTTCTCGAGGAGAGCAGCCATGATGCGCGGCAGGGCGAGTGCCGATCCGTTGAGTGTGTGGCAGAGGCGTGTTTTCTTGTCCTCGGCGCGGTAACGGCATTTCAGACGGTTGGCCTGGTAGGTCTCGAAGTTTGAAACCGACGATACTTCGAGCCAGCGCTTCTGTGCGGCCGAGAATACTTCGAAGTCGAAGGTGATGGCCGAGGTGAAGCTCATGTCGCCGCCGCAGAGACGGAGGATGTGCCAGGGCAGACCGAGTTTTTCGAGAAGACCCTGAACGTGGTCTTTCATCTCTTCGAGGGCTGCGTATGAATTCTCGGGTTTCTCAATGCGGACAATCTCCACTTTGTCGAACTGGTGGAGACGGTTGAGACCGCGCACGTCCTTGCCGTAGCTGCCGGCTTCGCGACGGAAGCATGCTGAGTAAGCACAGTTTTTGATCGGGAGCTGACGGTCATCGAGGATCACGTCGCGGTAGAGGTTGGTGACGGGAACTTCGGCGGTCGGGATGAGGTAGAGATTGTCGAGGTTGACGTGGTACATCTGGCCCTCCTTGTCGGGAAGCTGTCCTGTGCCGTAGCCCGATGCTTCGTTGACAACATAGGGAGGCTGTATCTCGAGATAGCCGGCGTTGGAAGCCTCGTCGAGGAAGAACTGGATGAGAGCGCGCTGAAGTTTAGCTCCCTTGCCGATGTAGACGGGGAAGCCTGCGCCGGTGATCTTGACTCCGAGGTCGAAGTCGATGAGATTATATTTTTTTGCGAGATCCCAGTGGGGGAGGGCATCTTCGGGCAGATCAGGCATCGGACCGCCTGTCTTTTCGACGACGTTGTCTTCGGCTGTGCGGCCTTCCGGCACCATCGCACACGGAACGTTGGGCACAGAAAGAAGTATTTCGGTGATCGAGCGCTCTGCGGCTGCGAGTTCGTCGGCGATCGCTTTCTGGCCTTCCTTGAGCGAAGCGACAGTTTCTTTGGCCTGTTCGGCTTTCTCTTTTTCGCCCGATTTCATGAAACCGCCGATCGACGCAGCGAGTTTCTTGAGCTCGGCAGCTGCGTTGTCGTTCTTGAGCTGAAGTTGACGGCGGGTCTCGTCGAGAGCTATGATGCGCTCGATGGCTTCTTTGCCGTCAAACCCTTTGACAGCGAGTCTTTCGACGATCTGCGCGGGGTTTTCTTTGATTTGCTGTAGTGTAAGCATTATAAATAGTGATTATTATTTATTCAAAAGTTCCTTGACCTTGGCCGAGATCGCACGTCCGTCAGCGCGTCCGGCGAGAGCCTTGGTGGCAGTGCCCATCACTTTGCCCATGTCTGCAGGGCCTGTCGCGCCGACAGCTGCGATGATTTTCACCAGCTCGGCTTCGAGTTCTTCGTCGGTGAGAGCCTTGGGAAGATATTCTTCGATCACGGCCATTTCGGCAAGCTCGGTTTCGGCGAGTTCCGGACGGTTTTGTTCCTGATATATTTTTGCGCTTTCGCGGCGCTGCTTGGCCATTTTCACGAGGATTTTGGTTGCGGTTTCGTCGCTGAGGTTGCCGTCGCTGCCCGGAGCGGTCTTAGCCTCTAAAAATTCCTTCTTGATGCCGCGCAGAGCCTGAAGGCGCACTTTATCCTGCGCGAGCATGGCTGTCTTGATGGCGGCATTGATTGTTTCAAACAGATCCATTGTCTAATGTTCGGATTATTAGATGATATATTAATGCGCAAATTTACAAAACTTCACCGAATTGACCAAACACTAATAATAGCATCGTCTCAGCCGTGGAAGCGACGTGATATTGTCGAGACAGTGAGAGATCGTGCTGATCGTTTGGTCGAGACAGATCCTGTAGGTGTCGGCACCCTTGGAGTCGGTGTATGTAAGTCTGAGAAGGTGAAAGCAGGCAAATGTAACGGCGTTGGAGAAGTGGATGTGCAGCGCTTCGGCGACGGCCGATGTGAGGTCGGTGACCGTGAAGCTGATCGGCGCGGTGTCAGACGGGTCTGCGGGATCGGGGTAGCTGAAAGCCAGAAGTCTGCGCTTCAGGCCGGCGGCCACAATGCCGGCAGCGTGGATTATCACGCGCCGCAGGGCGTCGCGGTGGTCTGGAGTCAGTAGCGGGGCTATTGCCGCGCGGTCGTTGCGCGTCGCGATAGCTTTGAGGGCGGAGTCGGCATAGATGTCGTCGAGCAGTTGCCCGACGTGAATATCGATTTTCATAGTGGTGTGCTTGTAGGATAGGAAGTGGAAGTACGAAGTGAAAAATAGTGTTGTCGATAGGTCAGAGAAGCGGTCAGCCGATCACACGGTAGTCGCGCCTGGCGACCCGTCTGAAGAGTTCGCGGGCTTTCTTGTCGGAGATATAGAAGCGCGTCGGGCGTCCGAAATTGACCACGTGGCTAATGGCATCGGTCAGTTTTGCCTGCTTGTTGCGGGCGAGATAGCGGTTGACGGCGGCGTTGATGTCGAGCCAGCGCTTGTAGGTCATCCGGTCGGAGCGGCGATTGAAGTAGCCGTCGTTGCGCAAGCGTCCGAGTCCCGACTCGATTGTGCTGTAAGACAGATAGTAGCGTCGGGGCTGAGAGGCGAGGGCTTCGGCGATGATCTGTGACGATGTCGATGGTTTCTTGTCAGCGCTGTGGCGCTTGATGGCGCGGCGGAGGCAGTCGACAAAATCCTCGTCGCGGAGTTGGGCCATGGTTTTGTGTTTCATATTCTGGAAGTATGTGAAGATTATTTTCAATGCAAAACTACAATTAATATTTCAATAAAACAAGTATAAATGCAATTCAAATTGCATTACTGCGATTTTTCGGCTTTGCGGTCACGCTCGTTTCTGAACGCAGCAAAAGAGTCGATGAGGTCTGCCAGGCCTATGGTGGAGTTGCGCAGCTGGCTTTCGTAGAGCGCATTGCCTGTCGATGGCGATATGTTTCGGCCTGCGATCACGTCGCCGACACCCGAAATGTTGTCAAACAGTTTCATCTGCAATGCGAGCAGCTGATAAGCCCCGCAGTCGGCCGACGATGTCACCACCTGCTGGGGCAGCTGTGAGCCGGCGCCCGTGATCGGGATCACACCATTGGACCGCGACCATGTGTCGGCCACTTCTTTCCAGTCTACCTCCTTGGGCTTCTGATCCTGAGGAAAGAGCAGTACGCCTTTGGCTGACGATCCTATTATATGGTCGATCAGCACGATCATGCGGTTGATGCAGCGCTGTTGGTCGATTACATCCTCGACAAACGAATGCACTTCGCCGTCGGTGAGCGGGTAGAGCTTGATGGCAAACGGGTGCGAGCCGTGTGGGTAGGGCGAGTCATAGGATGCGAGCAGAGCGCCGTCGGGCGTGAACCATCGGCACTGCCATACGAAGTCGATCGACCGGCTCGTTGATCTACGGCAGTCGAGCGTCCACGTTTCGATGGCGCGGCAACGTCCGGCGGGAGCGTTGAAGAAGTCAGTAGCGTCGCAGGCCGCCTCTCCGAGCAGAGCTGTCGGGTAGAAGTCTGCGTCGCCCGACGCAACGGCGTAAGATCGGGCGAGTGCAGCCGCCCGGCCTCGCTTACCGCCGGCAAATCGCGCGACTATCTCGGGAAACGACATGTCGTGGAGCATGCCGATCAGTTCGATGTCGTTGCCCCGCGGATCTTTGAAAGAGTTGACAAAGAACGTGCGAGGGTCGACATTGTCGATCCACAGCCGCTCGACTCCACGGCGTTTCTCCACAGCTATGCGCTGCACGGCGCAACCCGAGATGAGAAATTCCTCGAGCATGCGGCAGTCGAGTTCAAGAAGGGCGTTGTCGCCGACATATCGTCGCGACGGTTTGTCGGCTGCATAGATATTTTCGTCGCGGCAGGCCGATCGGTAGCGACCGATGACTATTTTGACTATCTGTCTGATCATATTGTTGGTCAGTGGCTTCCGGCCGCTTTCGGCTATAAGGTCGGCCTCGGCGGCGCATCGGCCCGAACTGTCGGCGATTATGTCGCTCCATTGGTCGCCGTAGGTGTAACGCTTGTAGCGGTCGCGGCGCAGTCTGAACGCTCCGGCTGCAAGCCACGCGTCTCTCGCGGCGGCGAGAACCCGCAGGTTGGTGTCTGTTGTCATATCGGCAGGTTGTTGAGATGGTTGTTGATAAATTGGTTGATTGTCGCGAGTGCTCTTTCGTCGATGCGGTAGACATCGGGTCCGGCATCAATGTAAGCCTTTGCAGAAACTACGGTCGAAGATCCGTCGGCGGGTATGGCATGGACGATGCCCGACTTGTCGCGCCAAGCGATCGGTGACGAAGTGCCTGCACGGGCAAACGGATTGGCCTGCAGTGCAAGGACAGACACTATGGTCGCTTCGTCGACAACGTCGGCTTCGCGTTGCCAGCCCGACAGCCTGATCGTGCAGAGCCGTCTCACGGCGGGGTCGGCGACGATGTCGGCCGAATAACCGCTGACGCTGACGTTGATCATCGGCGTTGCGTCGGCAGGAGGTCCGAGCAGGCGGAAGTCGCCGTTGTCGAGAAGCCCGAGCATCCATTGGCGCATCATTTCTGTCAGGCGGCTGTCGATGTCGATGCCGTCGAAGCGCTGCACCGAGCATGCGCTCCCGACAGGCTCCAGCCCGGCGCACCGGCGCCAGGTCTGAAGCATCTGCTGAGAAGAATAGTTGAGTATCATGTCGGTAGAGCGCCTGATCATTCGTTGACTTTGACGCCGATCACTCTAAGATGGGAGTCGGGGTAGCGAAGCACCACACACGATGCCTCGGTGATGACCACCGCCGATGTATTGCGGGTGCCCGAACGACGCAGGTCGAGCTGCTCGGAGTGGAACGGCACGTGGACATATTTCGTCAGGTAGGCCGGATCGATCACCATGCCGTCGTCGGAGTGTCCGCATTGGTCAAACATTTCGGAGTGGACAACAAACAGGCTGCCGAAGTTGGTGACGATCTCGTTGAACATCAGTCCCCATTTCACGGTAGTCTCCGACGCCCTGCGCACCATGCGGCAGTCGATTTTGGAGATGATGCTCAGAAGTCCCGAGCCGCAGATCAGTATCTTGCGTTTCGACCCGCAGTTGCCGGTGAACGCCGCTTCGGCGATGTCGATCAGGGTCTTTTCCGAGAAGTCGTCGAGAATGACCTGTTTTTCGCGTCCGGCCTGTCGCCAGATGCCTCCGGTCAGATAGATTTCCTCATTCTTGTTGGGATCGACGATTTTGGCCTGCGATCCGAAGAGGAAGTTTTTCTCCATGCCGAGACGCATGTCGATGATCGCCGCTTCTTCCTGGTCGGAGAAATTCCATCCGATTTCCTTGTTGGCGATTTTATGGAATGTCCCTTCCTCCACTTGCATTTTGAATATTTGGCAATTGTTTGAAGCTTTTGTCGGCAATGCCTGAAACTGAGGTGTTTGCACGTCGAGTTCGGTTGCCGCGCGACCCATGCGCACGATGGGCGAATGTTCGGGGATGGCCGGTATCACAGGTTTGCCGGCTGAAGCGCCTTCGGCGTTGACTGCCATGATCTCGATGCCGCTGTCGGCGTTGCGGGCGATGACATAGGCAACAAGTGGTTCGCCGACCGATTTCTCAGTCTTGTTGACCATGACGGTCGGGAACATCAGGGTCTCCGACGGTTCGAACAGAAGGTCGTCCTCGGTGGTGATTGTGTGGGTGTAGATGCCGTCGGCGCGGCGTTTGCCGAGTCCGGCGGGCACGTCAGCCGCAACTGTCGACGAGGTTCGTTTGGGGTCGACCGAATAGTATTCGACGACCATCGATTTTGCGGGTCTGGATCCGCCGCAACGCGAAAGCTGGTCGATCGGGGTTGACATCGGTCTGACCTTGACGATGCGTTGGTCGATGGCGTTACGGATGAGTCCGGGCACTGCCTGGTTTGCTGCTGCTACGGTCAGAGGACCGTCTACGATGTGGCGGCCTGAAGTGGCGCCGTTGATGATTTGAGTCATAATAGATTGGAATTAATGATTGAAAAATAATGAAGTGATTGTTAGTTGATTAGGTTTAGATATTTCCGGTGGTCTCAATCCCAGAAATCGGGTCGGAGATGGGCGAGGAAGCCCGGGCACGATTCTTCGCTGACGATGTCGTCGGTTGCGGCTGCTTTTGCGGCCATCTCTGCCGCATGGTCTTTGCATCCGCGGATGTAGCCGCGCTGCTCAGCCTCGGCAATCAGGCGGTCGATGTCTGCCGCGGTCTGATTGTCAGCCTCGGCCGGCTGTCGTGGTTCGCTTGCCTCGCTGTTCTCGTCGAGAGTCTCGGGCATGTCGGGGATGTTCTGGATGTTTTCGAGATTTTCCATTGATTTTTAAGTTTAGTAGTTGATGATAGTAGTTGCTGAATGTGTACACTATTCATTTGCATAATGCAAATATTTATTGAATGATTACGATTGCAAAGTTATAAAGCAATTTTCGGCGGTGGCCTGCAAAATCGGACACATGTGCCGTTTAACATTTCGCAACAGCCGCCGAAGCGAACATTACACCGTGACAGCGTGTTGATTAAGCAGCGTTTCAATGGAGATAAAAAAAGACACGAAGGATGAAAAATAATTTCAAAAGGGAATTGAGCGATGTGATGCGCGGGATCGTTTTCCTTCTCGCTCTGGGACTTATCGTGTTCATATCGGTCGACACTTTCATGCACAGGCCGTTTCTTACCAATACGGTCTACATGCATTTCCAGCTGTGGGTGTGTATTGTCTTCATGACAGAGTTTTTTGTTCAGGTGGCTCTTGCCGGGCATCGGTGGCGCTTTTTCTGCCGCAATATCCTGTTCCTGCTCGTGTCGGTGCCCTATCTTAATATTGTAACGCAGCTGAATCTTCAGCTCGACGAACAGCAGCTCTACTTCGTGCGATTCATCCCCTTGCTTCGTGCGGCCTATGCCATGGCGCTGGTGATCAGATATGTGTCGACGTCGCGTATCGTCGGCATATTCTGGTCCTATCTGAGCATAGTGCTGATGGTCGTCTACTTTTCGTCGCTGATCTTTCTGGAACAGGAGCAGCCGGTCAATCCGGGGGTGCCCGACTACTGGTCGTCGTTGTGGTGGTGCTGCCTCGAAACTACCACGATCGGCGCATCGGTTAATCCGGTGACCGTGGTCGGCAAGGTGCTTGCGGCGCTTCTGTCTGTGATGGGAGTGGTGATGTTTCCTTTGTTCACGGTCTATCTGGGCAACATCGTCACCCGCTACGTGGCCCGGCGCAATGCGGCGGCAATCAAATAAAAATAACTATATTTGCAATGAATAAATATGTGAGAATAGAGATGAAACGATTTTTGATCTTCATATGTGTCGCTGCCGCAGGGATATCTGCGGCTATGGCCGGTCAGTCGGTGGAGTGGTTGTCATTCAGACATAATTTCGGTGCGTTTGACGAGGATCATGGTGCCGTCAGCTGCGACTTCAAGTTTGTCAATACCGGCGACGAGCCGGTGACAGTCGTAGCCGCGAGGGCATCGTGCGGCTGCACCCAGCCCGACTATCCGCGCGATCCGGTGGCGCCCGGCGACACGGCATCGATTGCAGTCGTCTACAATCCCGAGGGTCGTCCCGGACGTTTCCGCAAGACAATCAGTGTCGAAACCACTGCCGGCAAGACTCGGCTGACGATCGAAGGGGTGGTGATCGGCTCGCGCACGAGTGTCGCGGGGCAGTATCCTGTCGACAAGGGATCGCTGAAATTCCGCCAGGGTGCGGTGATGTTCGGTCAGATTGTGAAGCCTCACATGAAGACAGTCTATGCCGACGCCTACAATCGCACCCCCGACAGTCTGAGGGTGCGCGTGGTCGGCAAGCCTGATTATGTCGATGTCAATTTCGAGCCGGCTATGGTCGGGCCGGGCGAACAGATCACCATGATATGCTTCCTGCGGACGGCGGGAACCGACAACTGGGGGCTCGTCGAAGACTCGATCCGCCTGTCGACCGGGCGTGAGGAATTTTCATTGCCTTTCACCGCAATAGTCAAGGAAGATTTCTCGCAACTGACTGACGACGAGCGAGCAAAAGCTCCCGTCGCCCGACTTTCGGCTGCGGCGGTCGACTACGGCCGCATCGAGCGCGGATCCAAGCCGGAAATGCGTGAAGTCACGATCGAAAACTGCGGGAAATCGACGCTCGACATCCGGCGCGTCTACACGGTCGACCGGGGCGTTGATGTCGCAGTTGACAGAAAGCAGTTGAAAAAGGGCCACTCGGCGGTGATAAAGCTGACAGTCGATCCGTCGCAGTTGACCGACAATATGTTAAACGCGCGTGTGTCGGTGATAACCAACGATCCCGAAAATCCCGTGCAGACATTCCGTGTTGTGGGAGAGGTGATCTGATCTTTTAGAACCTGCCCCATATATTATGTGACAGGTTCTTACTCCCTCAGGGGCTGACGACCCGGGGGAAATATCGGGCTTTGAAAACTTTTTTTGTGAGGAGCGCAAAAAATTCGTAACTTTACGCACATTAATTCAATACGTACATTGATGAAACGATTTTTCACCCTCGCATTAGCGCTGATAGCGGTCAGCACAATCTTGTCTGCTAAAAATCCGGAAGGCCGTCGACAGATGGTCGGCATTGCTTTCTATAACCTTGAAAACCTCTTCGACACTATCCCGAATAACCCTGAAAACCGAGATCTCGAGTACACTCCCGGTGGTCAGAAACAATGGGACTCGCGGAAGTATGAGGCCAAGCTCCACAATCTTGCCTACGCAATATCTCAATTCACAACTCCCGCAACTCCGATGGGCCCGGCCATAGTCGGAGTCAGCGAAATCGAAAACCGCACCGTTCTCGAGGATCTTGTATCTCAGCCCGAGCTCAAACCTTGGAATCTTCAGGTCGTACACCACGACTCGCCCGATGCGCGCGGAGTCGATGTCGGCTTGCTTTATAATCCTAAGATGTTCAAGTTTGAGAACGTCACCAATCACAGACTCACAACCATCCCTTACCGCACCCGAGATCAGATGTGTGTCGTAGGCACCATCGGTGGCGAACGCATAGCAGTGATCGTCAACCACTGGCCCTCGCGTCTCGGAGGCCAGGAAAAATCGTCGCCCAACCGCGAGGCCGCTGCCGCTCTGTCGAAGCAGATTGCCGATTCGCTCTGGCGCGTCGATCCCAATATCGGGGTTGTAATCATGGGCGACCTCAACGACGACCCCATGGACAAATCGTGTGCAAAAGTGCTCGGAGCCAAACGCGATGCCGAAGGCGTCGGAGCTCACGAATTCTACAATCCGTTCTGGCGCAAGCTTGATGCGGGCATCGGCACACTCGCATACAAAAGTTCATGGAATCTTTTCGACCAGATCATCATCTCGGGTAGCCTGGCCAACGGTCCCGATGACCGTTGGCACTTCTACCGCGCAGATGTGCTTAACAAAGACTTCCTCAAGGACACCGAAGGCAGCCGTCAGGGTTATCCGCGCCGCACGTTTGCGGCAGGATCGTATCTCAACGGATACTCCGACCACTTCCCGACCGAAATCCTGCTCATCCGTTATGTAAAAACGAAGTAACGGGTTGCCGACATTGGAGTAACACTCACTAAATATCATCATTATTACCTACTTAAAAACAACAAACTACATGAAAAAACTTTTACTTTCGTTGTTCTCGGTAGCAGCTATGTCAATGACATCGTTTGCAATTGAACCGACAACCATCGAGTTCGTAAAGGGTAGCACCGATTACGAAAAGACAAGTTCTTACAGCTCAACATGGACTTCAACCGATGGAATGTGGAGTTTCACTGCTCTCAACAACAACAACAATGGTTGGGATTTCATCGCCGGCGGTTGGAAGACCGACGCTACAACTCCGACTATCGCTACTTTGAAGCCGTCGGAAGCTCCCATCACCACTATCGTTGCCACCATCAGCACCCGCTACAACAAGGAGCAGATCTCAAGCGCAACTCTCTACGTGGCCGACAACGCCGATTTTTCTGGTGCTGCTGCAACTGACATCCTTGCTGATCTTCCCGATTATGCAGACACCGACATGACCATCGATGTCAACGCTCCCGAAGCCGGCAAGTATGTGAAGATCGTTTTCGAAGTGCCCAAGCAGACTGCCAACGGTCAGACCATCTCGTTCTCTAAGATCACTATCAACTATGGTGAAGCAGGTGAAGTCGTTGAACCCGACGGAACTGAAGCTAATCCTTACAAGATCAAGTCGGCTGCCGACCTCTGCAACGCATGGACCAAGGTGCAGACCAACATCGAAGGCACAACTTACTTCGTGCAGACTGCCGACATCGACATGGCAGGCGTTGAAGACTGGCATGCTATCAACGGTTTCAACGGTGTCTACACATCGGCTATCAACTACGACGGCCAGAACCACTTCATCAAAAACTTCTCTCCGAAGCTGACTCCCGCCGACGCAGCACAGAACAACTACTATATGTGCACTATCTTCGGCGTGCTCACAGGCACAGTCAAGAACCTCGGCGTGATCAATGCTGACGTTGTCAACCGCGACGGTCAGGGCGGCGGTTTCCTCGCTGCTTATGCAGGTCACACTGCAGCTGCTGCGATCGCTCCTGTGACTACGATCGAAAACGTTTTCGTAACAGGTAAGTACGACGCTGCCGGCAATGCTAACTATATCGGTGGTCTCGTCGGTACAACCGGTTCTGACATCATCATCAAGGACTGCTATGTCAACGCTGAGATCATCGGCGCAAACAATGTTGCAGGTTTCGTAGGTCGTCTCCGCAACGGCGCTGAAATCGCTCACAGCTATGTAGCTGGTTCTGTTACCGGCACAGGCAGCAACGTCGCTCTCGTTGTCGCTTCTGACAAGACTCCCGATCTCTTTGTTGACGGTGTTGTGGCATTCAGCGAAGGCGCTGAAAACGCTGTCGTTGGCGCTAAGCTCGATGGTGAAGTAAGCGTGGCTGACGCAGAAAATGAGGCTGAACTTATCGAAGAAGTGAAATCTTGGGATGCTTTCAGCGCTACCAAGACTGTATATGGTCTCCCCGGTCTCGAATCATTCGCTTACGAGGTGATCAAACTCCCGACTACCAAGTCTGTTAAGGAAACAATCGCCCTCAACAGCAATCTTGGTGTGATCATCGGTTATCCTCTCACTGTCGGCTTCGTTAACTACAGCAACGTTTACGCTTGCGACGAAGCTGGTGACTTCATCCAGATCTACGGCACCAACAGCTTCAAGGTCGGTGACGTTATCCCCGCAGGTTGGGAAGCTACTTATGTGCTTTACAATGGCAACACTCCCGAACTCAAGCCCGTTTCGCTCCCCGCAGCTACCGAAGGCACTTTCGAAGCTAAGGAAGTGGCAGCTGCCGACATCAATGCTGATCTCGTAAACGCTGTCATCGTGGTGAAAGATGTGAAGTTTGCTGAAGCAACTCCGGCTGATAAGGCTAACTTCGAAGGAACTGTAGGCGACATCACTCTCTCGTTCCGCAACAACTACACTCTTGCTTCTGTTGAAGCCGGCACTTATGATGTGACTGTTGTCGTTACTCTCTTCAACGGCGAACCTTCACTCTACGTTATCGGCTACAAGGCTTCTGAAACTTCGGGCATCGAAGACATCGAAGCTGCTGACGAAGCTGAGGCTGTTTACTACAACCTCAACGGTGTGCGTGTCGACAATCCCGAAAACGGCATCTTCATCGTTCGCCGCGGCGACAAGGTGAGCAAAGTCGTGATCCGTTGATCGATCATCGAAATTTTGATATAAAATAATATATCAACCGACAAGCGGGCGGCCCTGATTACAGGGTCGCCCGCTCTGCATTTTAGGGCATCGGCGGAGTGTTAAAGCGGACACTTGTCCGAAAATGGGGGTAACTGTATCGATATGCAGGTTAACTTTGCAGCAGAATTAATCAATAAGCATTCAACCTATGAGACATTTTAAGAAAACTGCCGCTGCGGGCGGCGTGAAGGTCAGTGTGGCGCGACCTGATGAAAGCGCCACTACAGTATGTCATAATCTCAGAATCGAATCCCGGCCTACGGGCCGACTGGAGCTTAGTCCCGTCGGCAATCCGGCGGTGCTTGTCGCTGCGCCGTGGCTACCATTGGCTGAGATTGCCGGAAGCGGGGTGCTCATTGTCGCTGACGGATCGAGGCTCGGAGAGGTCGATCTTCCCGACGGCTGGGATGTGACGGTAATCGCTGATCTCGGCAGCGAGATACGTTGTGCAGTGGTGTCGGGCCTGCGGTTGACGGTGATGACCGACGCGGGTGCGGTGGACTTGCGCAGGAGTCCCGACGGATGGATAGTGATGGACTCGGTCCGATGGCCAAGGCTGTCGCTCATGGCCGAGGAGACTGCCGATTTTTCGGTGGAGGTGAGCGCCCGCCGTCTGACAGGCGACTATGTGTCGGCACCCGTGCAGCTCAACGACAGCGACCGGCGCGCTGTGAGCGGCGATGTGGCGAGGGCATATGCAGGAGTTGTCGCTCAGGCTTCTGCGGCCGGACAATATTGCGCTCCGGCACTGATGCGCTATCGGTTTGTCGGTCACGATGGCGAGGTGATCTATGAGTCTCCGTCTCTTTTGCTTGGGGCGGCAGACAGTTCACGTCTGACCCGTGCGATTGAAGTGACGTCGGCCGACCGGCGTACTCTCGACGGCTATACAGTCGGAGCGAGAGGATGGCGTTTGAGACTCTCTTCGCCCGATGCCATAACGCGGTCGATGGCAGCGGCGGTGGCGCGCATCGAGGTGTTGGCCTGTCCACAGTTCCATCCGTTCGATCCGTCAGGCGAGGCGGCGGTGACGGTGGTGTCTGACGCGGCGTCTGCGACAATGATAAGGCTTACAATGCAAGGCGCCGGACGGGCGGTGTCGGAGGCTAATGGAGCGGCTGCTGAAGCGCGTTTGCGGAGGATGCTGGCCGTTCAGCCTCGTGTTGAGCGTGTTGTGGCGGTTGTGCAGGGTCCGTTTGCCGAAGGTGACACCATCGATTGCTGTCCGGCGGCCGACGGCGCTTATGCCGGCGTGGCAGATGAATGCCGGGAAGTGGAACGAGCCTTGCAGATGAAAGTCACTCCTCGCGGGCATCTCGCCGGATGTGTTACAGCTCCTCAGCGTTTCACGGCGAGGTGTGTGGCGGCTGCGGCCGGTAAGATGCTGTGGGGCGATGTCGAGGCCTTGCGCTTCGACGGATACAGTGTCGAATGCTTTGCTGCGCGACGTGGCGGTGCCGGGTCATGGCATGCTGCAGTGTCGGTTAGCTTTGCTTCAGGCGACGAACAGGTCGTGGCCGTTTCGGACGGTCTGACTGACGCTCCGGCGGCGTTTAATCCGCTGCTGAGTTATCCGTCGGCCGATGCAGTGGCGATGACGCTTATCGTAAGCTCGGGCGGCACGGTCCGCCGCATGACCGTGCCACTCACGCCCGACCCGTCGGGGCGCATGTCAGTCTATGTCGACCGCAGTTTCGCACCCGTGGTACTGTCGTCAACGATGCCGGCGTTTGTGGTGCCTGCTGCTGTGACCAAGTCGCGGTCATTGCCCTCGTTTATGGTTTTGACCGACAGCGTCGCTCCTGTCAGGGCTTTGGATGTGGCTACGGTCGGCGATGGCACGGTCAATGCCGTGTTCGTCGCTTCTCGGTCGCAGTCGAGCTGGGATTTTTCTAAAGTCCGTTTCGTTGCGCTCGCTTCGTCGGGCATATCGGCTGTCACTGTCGTCAGTGACGGGCGCTTGAGTCTGAGCCGCATCGACAGTCGCGGGGTGGTCTCGCGCAATGCTGCCGTCGAAGCATCGGGGAGGGTGCTGGCCGTAGCGGCCGGATCTTTGGTCGAGGTAGGGGTGTCGAAAGCGAAGACTATCATCAGCAAATTTGATGCAGATGCACTCGCCTACGATGCCTTGCGTGGAGAGCTGTGGGCGTCGGCAGGCAATGGTGTGTCAACGGTTGTCGATCTTGAACGTATGGAGATGTACACGCGCGACGGTGGGGTCACTGAGTCGGTCGGCGGCTATGCGCTCGTCGACGGTCGTCTGTGCTGTCTCTGCCGAGAGGACCGGCCAGAGTCGGTCTACGTGCGTTGGGACGGGCAGATCGATCTGTCGGAGAGGTTCGTGAGGCTGAAAGGGGTCGGTTTCGACATGAGATCGTCGGCCATAGCTTACGGCAATGTTTCGGTCAGCCGCATGAGTGGAAATGATTTGGAGCCGTCGCCATCGCTGAGGCTGACGGTCGATGGGGCGATGGGATCGCCGATTGCGATGCCGGTGTTGGCGTTGCCGATGCGTCGGGCAGCGTTTTCGTTGCAGGGACGCATGGCTCGGGACTCGAGTCTGGCGGCTGTTACGTTTGATTGTGTAACCGACTGATAGATCTCGCATATGGAAAGTAACAGGGTGAATATAAGCGATATCGTCGCTGAGAACCGGCGTCGTAAGGCGATGCTCGACGACGGCTATGATCCGGTGAGAGGCATCGGCGCTTTCGGCGATAGGCTAACTGTGGCTACGCCTGTCGAGGGACTCGGATCTGCGAGGGTGCCGAGGTCAATGGTCGAAGATCCTCAGTATGCTGTGGCTACAGGGCCGGTCGAATGGCGTCGGCTGCGTTGTCGCCATGATTTCGAATACTGGTGTGTGAGTTGTGTGAAGATCAAGCCTAAAAATGGCTACAGTCTGACGCCTTTTGTCCTCAACAGGGGGCAACGCAAGGTGCTTGCCGTGCTCGAAGAGGACCGTCTGGCAGGCCGCCCGATACGTGTGATTGTTTTGAAAGCCCGTCAGTGGGGCTGTTCGACGCTGATCCAGAATTATATGGCTTGGATCCAGATGTGTCTGCGTCCTAACTGGAGCTCGCTGATCTGCTGCCACAACAAGGACAGCGCGGTCAACATCAGGCGTCTCTACACAGATCTCGTGCGCGACTATCCGGCTGATATGTGGGATGGTGGCGACGATGGCAACACCAAGTTGCAGTTCAAGCCATTCGAAGGGTCGACCAATGTCAGGGAGATAGCAGGCCGCGGGTGCAGGGTGGCGGTATCGTCGAGCGAAGCTCAGGATGCTATCAGAGGCTATGACATAGCGATGGCTCATCTGTCGGAGACTGCCTACTGGCGTGAGACACCGATGATGTCGCCCAATGATCTGATCCGCAGTGTGTGCGGATCGGTGGCGCTGATCCCTTACTCGCTGATAGCCATGGAGTCGACCGCCAACGGCATGGGCAACTATTTCTATGAGGAGTGGCAGCGTGCAAAAGCCGGCGAGAGCGACAAGAAGCCGGTGTTTGTCGCCTGGTTTGAGATCGAGATGAACTCTTTGCCGCTCGGCTGTGATGCCGAAGGTTTCGCGGCTTCACTCAGCGACCGCGAGTTGGGGCTGTGGCGGCGTGGATGCACCCTCGAACAGATCAATTGGTATCGCGAGAAGGCCCGCTCCGACAAAGATCTCCAGAAGCTCTACGCCGAGTATCCCTCCGACGATGTCGAAGCCTTCGGTGCGACCAATGCCGGGGTCTTTGATCAAGGAGACATCGACCGCATGATGCTTGACTGCCGTCAGCCCGACAGGATTTGTTCGGTCGTCGGTGACAGACTCTATGACCGCCCCGGCGGAGAGTTGGAGATCTGGGAAGAGCCGCGCAAAGGTGCCGAGTATGTCGTGGCTGTCGACATCGGAGGCCGCAGCGCGTCGAGCGACTGGTCGGTGGTGGCGGTGATGCGCAGGTGTGGCTCGCTCGACGAGGGACGGCATGCTGTCGTGGCGCAATGGCGCGGACATGTCGACCACGACATCCTTGTCGACATCGCGCGTGTCATCGCCTCTCGCTACAACGAGGCTCTGCTTGTCATCGAAAGCAACACTCTTGAGACTGAGGCCAATGCCGGAGCGGGGGCCAACGGCTTTGTGCTGCAGCGCCTTGCCGAGTGTTATTCCAACCTCTACCGCCGCAGGCGCGGCGACGATGGCGGGGCCGGGCATGGAGGAGGCTGGCGCATCGGGTTCCACACCAACCGTGCCACCAAGGTTATGCTCGTCAATGGTCTCATCAAGGCTATCAGGGAGGCGGAATATGTCGAGCGCTCGGCGGCTGCATGCTGCGAACTGGCAGTCTACAAGCAGCAGCCCAATGGGGCTTATGGAGCCAAGCGGGGCTACCACGACGACATGCTGATGACCCGGGCGCTTGCTCTTCAGGCGCTTTATGAGGTGACTCCTGCCTCGGCTGCGCCGTCGCCGAAGGCGATCAATCGCGACTATTGGTGAGCATCGGGTCCCTGCAGTGATAAAGTTGGAGCATTATCGCGCGGAATGAATTTTTATTTGCTATCTTTGTTGAATAACTTGAAATCGGTTTTATGAAAATATTCAGATCAATATTGTGTGCCGGAGCGATGGCTGCGGCAGCCGCGACGGCATACGCAGCCGCTCCGGCCGGGTTCCAGTCGAGCGACTCGACGTTGGAGAATACATACAAGTGGGCGCGCGACATGGCCATGAGCTATGTCCACGACGGCTCTGATCCTGTCGGGCTGTGGTATGAGGCCGCTCTGCCCGGCCGCGAATCATTCTGTATGCGCGATGTTTCGCACCAGACCATCGGAGCGTGTCTGCTCGGTCTTGATGCCCACAATGCCAACATGCTCGCCAGAATAGCCTCCAATGTAAGCGACAGCAAGGACTGGTGCTCTTATTGGGAGATCGAGCGGCTCAATCGTCCGACTCCCTGCGACTACGGCAACGACAAGGAGTTCTGGTACAATCTGCCGGCTAATTTCGACGTGATGCGCGCGTGCTACGGCGTCTATGAATGGACCGGCGACAATCTCTATCTGTCGAGTCCTGTGTTTGTCAATTTCTATGACCGCACGGCCAGAGATTATGCCGATCGCTGGGCGCTCACTCCCGACAGCCTCATGCAGCGCCGGAGGTTCATGAACACGCCCGAGCCTTTCGACCGCAAGAATGGTTTTCACACATGCCGTGGACTGCCTTCTTACGCTGAGAATTTCTCGGGCATAACAGTGGCCATCGACCTCGTCGGGGCGCTCAAGAGCGGATATCAGGCTTATAGGAACATGTGCGAACTGACGGGTCGCCGCGATGAGGCGGAGTTTGCCGGCCGCCGGGCAGAAGCCTATGACCGCATTATCGAAAATGAATGGTGGGATGCGGACAACAACCGCTATAACACTTATTTCACTCAGGACGGGGAGTTCCACCGCGGCGAGGGCATCCCTTATCTGCTGCTGATCAGAGCTCTCGACCGCCCGGATAGAGTGGAGGCATCTGTGGCCGACGTGATGTCGCGTCCGTGGAACGTTGAAAATCTGTCGGCGTTTCCAGTGTTTCTTTATCGACTCGGCTATGACGACGTTGCTTACAATATACTCACCTCGCTGCCAAAAGGCGAACGCAACGATTATCCCGAGGTGTCGTATGGCGTGATCGAGGGCATTTTCTGTGGACTGATGGGTATTGAGCCTTCGGCTTCGCGCGATGAACTGGCGACATGCTATCATGGTGCTCCCGACAGTGAATCTGTGGCCACCGATGTGCCGATGCTCGGCGGGATGGTGACAGTGAAGCACAACGGCCGCACATCGACGACATTGACCAACCGCACAGGCCGGAAGCTGACCTGGCAAGCATCATTCATCACCTCCGACGGCCGCAAAGTGACAAGAACCCTCTCCATCGCCCCCGGCAAAACCAAAACAGCCAAATCCAAATAACTCGTCCCGAAAATAGCCACGCGCGTTAGCGTTTGACGCCGCCTTAGGTCTGCGCTGACCACCATCCCCGGCTGCCAAGCGCCGCATCGCGTGCGCGTCTGTACCGGCCTTCCCCTTTCGCAAACAACAAACACCGCACCAGTCGGCGGATATATAGTCAGAATTGTTAAATTTGTATATTTTCAATTGGTAAATTTGTTAATTGGAAATATGATGATTATTTTTGCACCATAATAAAAAAGTGGCGGCAACACTTAAATACGGCTTAATAATATGGATAAAATCCAAAAATTTCTTCAGACTCCAACCGAATCGTCTGCTCAAATCATTAATAGGAATGAGGTTGAAGTTATTGCTCCAGATGGGGAAGTATTCACGGTGTATTGCCGGATTGGTACGCTTCTTAATGAAGATATGCAAAAATATGAGTTGCATTGGCTTGAAGTTATGTTCGATGAATATTTTTCTCTCGACAAAGAGAATATGATTCAAAATATATGGCGAAATGCAATGAAATTTAGTAATTGTAATGTGCTGGGAATAAGTACCGGCACACGCCATATAGATCGTACAAGAATAGGTGCGCGCATTCGAGAAATACGGGAGGCGCGAGGAATGGATGCACGAGATCTTGCAAAATTAACAGGTATTGATGCCTCAAACCTTAGCAGAATTGAAAATGGCAAATATTCTGTAGGATTTGATATTTTGGCCAAAATAGCGACATCCTTAGGCAAAAAAGTTGATTTGGTAGATCTATAATCGTGCTTTTATGGAGAAAGAAATACGTACAGAGCAGCATTATGCTGTTTCTGTCAGTGGCAGATTGGTGCATATTAATGAGGCTCATTGTTGTGCCGAAGATTTTTATTGTCCTCATTGCGGTTGTCGGATGATGAAGAAGTGCGGAAGTATTAGGGCGTGGCACTTTGCCCATGATTGGCACAATGCTGATGAATTTCAAAAAAAATGTTCATATGAGACGTATCTGCATGGTTGCGCAAAATATAAATTGAAACAATGGTTTTACGAATCTGAATCAATCATTTTTCATATCCCACGGGTGTATGTTTGCAAAGCTTTTGATAATTGCATGATGGTCGAAGAAAAAAATAAATGCATTAGGAAAGAACATCAATCTTACGACCTGAAAAAACTATTTGATCGTTGTGAAATCGAAGTTTCTACAAAAGAAATAAATGGGGATTATAGGGCTGATTTGTTACTGATGTCGACTCAAAAGCCTGAGAACCATGTACTGGTCGAAATAAAAGTTTTCCATGGCTGTACAGAAAAAAAGAAGGCGTCAAATGCGCGAATTATCGAATTTGATGTTAATTCGGAAGATGATATTGAATACATTGTAAGCCATGATATTGAAGAATCTGATAAGGTTAGGTATTATGGCTTTAGAAATACGGAAGAGGATAATTTTAATCCCATATCATTAAATAAATTTAGATTATATAAAAGTGGGAAACCTCGTATTGTAAGGTGTAATTGTAAGACTATATTGGAACGTCATAGAAGTTCATTGCTGGAGATTACTGCAAATATGTCTGAAGCCGATGGCACTTATTTAAATCTGTATGGATTGATAAAAGCGAGAGATTTGAAAATATCCGTCTCGAATTGCTTTCTTTGTGAGCATTGTATTTATTCTCCGGAAGCAGAGTGTAATATGTGTAAAATTAAGAACGCTAAAATAGATAAGGGGGCTGATGCTTTGGAGTGTAATTCTTATGAAGTCAGTTTGGCTAGGTGCGAAAAACTGAAAAATAAGGCGATGCCCTTCACTATATTGGATATGTGGACCGCCAACAACATAGCACCGCACCGATCGGCTCCGCCGACCGATACGGTGCTATGATTGGGATCGCGTAAGCGACGAGCTTACTGCTTTTTGGCGGGGTCGCAGGTTAGGCCGACGCCGAGTTTTTTGAAGATCTTGCGGTCGACTTCTCCGAGCATGACGGTCGAGTGGGCTTGACAGCCGTTGAGTTCGGGGAGTTTCTCGAGTGCGAGTCGGCAGTTTTCGTCGTGAGTGCTCAGCACCGACAGCGCCACGAGCACTTCGTCGGTATGGAGGCGCGGGTTGCGGCTGCGCAGATAGTTTGTTTTAGTGTGCTGGATTGGCTCGATCATGTGCTGAGGTATCAGTTTGATCGAGTGATCGATACCCGCCAGATGCTTCAGGGCGTTGAGGATCAGGGCGGCGCTCGGGCCGAGGAGGTCGCTTGTTTCAGCGGTTATGATTGTGCCGTCGGCGAGTTCGATCGCCGAGCAATGGCGTTGGCTTTTTTCTGCCCGTTGTTTTGCGGCAGTTGTAGTGCGTCTGTACGATGTGTCGATCTTTGCCTGCTTCATGAGCAATGCGATCTTGTTGACTTCGCTGTCGTTGCCGTCGCCGTTTGCGAGGCTGTTGAGGGCTGTGTAGTATCGGCGGATGATTTCGTTTTTGGAAGCTTCGCAGCAGATCTGGTCGTCGTTGATGCAGAAGCCTACCATGTTGACACCCATGTCAGTCGGCGATTTATACGGGTTGTTGCCGTAGATGCCTTCGAAGAGGGCGTTGAGCACTGGAAATATCTCGATGTCGCGGTTATAGTTGATAGCCGTTTTTCCATATGCCTCGAGGTGGAAGGGGTCGATCATGTTGACATCGTTGAGGTCGGCCGTCGCTGCTTCGTAGGCAATGTTGACGGGGTGTTTCAGCGGAAGGCTCCACACGGGGAATGTTTCGAACTTGGCATATCCGGCTTCGATGCCGCGTTTGTGTTCGTTGTAGAGCTGGCTGAGGCACACAGCCATTTTGCCGCTTCCCGGGCCCGGGGCTGTGACGATGACCAACGGCCTGGTTGTCTCTACATAGTCGTTGCGGCCGAAGCCTTCGTCAGAGTCGATGAGGTCAACGTTGGTGGGATAGCCGTCGATGATGTAGTGGAAGTAGGTGGTGATGCCGATGTTTTCGAGACGTTTGCGGAATGCGTCGGCGCTGCTTTGTCCGTTGTAGTGGGTGATTACTACCGAGCTGACGAGGAAGCCGCGGTTCTGAAATTCGGTGCGTAGCCTGAGCACGTCCATGTCGTAGGTGATGCCGAGGTCGTTGCGCACCTTGTTTTTCTCGATGTCGATCGCGCTGATCACTATGACGATTTCGGCGTGGTCGGCCAACTGTGACAGCATGCGGAGTTTGCTGTCGGGCTGGAAGCCGGGGAGCACGCGGCTTGCGTGGTAATCGTCGAAAAGTTTACCTCCGAGTTCGAGGTACAATTTGTTGCCGAACTGAGCGATGCGCTCTTTGATGTGTTCGGACTGAATTTTGAGATATTTCTCGTTGTCAAAACCGTATTTCATAACGGACTACAAAGTTAGAAAATTTTTGAAAAACAGAAAATATGTATGAAAAAATCGAAACGGGGTTTTCGGGATCATATGCTGTAAAACATGTTGTTACAAAGGCGATAAATGCAAAAAAATACATACTTTTGCAAGAAAGCCCTTGGTATAAAACGAATGAGATATATGAGATTTATAAAAAGGATCGGTCTGCTGATGGTTTTGATCGGATTGGCGGCGACTTTCGGCTGCAGTCGATCAGGCGGCGGCCGTGGTAGCGAAGCTGCCCGATGCGACACTGTCTTTATCGAGCGCGTCAGGGTTGACACGGTTGTCGTTCGTGATACGGTGGTCGAACGTAAAATTATGAAAAACACCCCCCGCGGCTCCAGGCCTGATACCATGGTGCTTCACGGTGATACGTTTATAGTACTGAAAGTTTTGCCGGGCGAATTCTATGAGAATGTCAGTTTGAGCGGAGTAACGCTTGATTCTGCAGGAACTCAGGATGAATTGATGATGAGTCTGGCAAGAGGCTATATTTATCCGGATTTGGTCAGATGGGCTTTTGGCAGGCCTTATACCCGTACTCCTGAAGATATGTCAGACTTGCCGTATCTCATTAATATGTACACATCAGGCAAAACATTGCCGAAGTATTGCATTGAGTTTCATTGGGGAAATCGGTTGACCGACCTTGCAACGGGGTATATCGACGATGAGCGGCTGTTTGAGATGATATCGTATATTTGTATGAGGCAAATGCGGTTCAGATTGGAGCGCAGTGAGAAGCAGCGCAAGACACTGAAAGATGATATTGCAGGTCATCGTTATGATATTGATTCGCTAAGGGTCAGGGTGGTTGCTCATAACGACCGCAATGCATTAGATCTTCTTGAAAGGTATTATAAAGATAAAAATAACGACAAAGGCATAGCGATTTATTATAAGGTGATGCTGAGTCACGACGGCAACGGGGACCTTGCGGAGCGCTTCTACCGTGTGCTCGAACCTTATTTCAAAGAGACTCCCGAGTTCAGGATCGCTGTCCGTGAGGTGCTGCTGCGTGCGGCGCTATGTGACCACAATGCTCGCGCACAGGAGCTATGCGATTCGCTGGGCTACTCGCTGTGTGACTACAAACTGCCGAAAATCGAATAGCCAGAAACTACAGATCTGATGAAGACAGTGACCGGAGCATATCGCCGCCTGTTGGGGGCTTTGGTGATGCTGATTGCCATTGGCATTCAGTTGTCGGGCGGTATGTGCATCCACTCTGTAGGGTCGCGACCTGTCGCGACCGCTGATTGGCAAGGGATTGAGGGCCGGGTATTGTCGGGAGTTGGTGATGGCGGAAGTGTGGTGTCGCATCTCAGCAGTCGCGACAGGTCGCGACCCAATGCTGTTTACTTAAGCAATCAAATAGCCTCTCT
>CAJUMR010000039.1 GCA_910587475.1 uncultured Muribaculaceae bacterium | reverse complement strand
CCGATACGCAGCCCTGTGTAACTTCCGGGGCCGATGCTGACGGCCACGGCATCAAGTTTCAGCTCTTTATCGGCGAGAAAGTCGAGACAAGCCTTGACATAATCGCTCAGAAGAGCGGCATGGTTGCGCCCTTCAAAGTTCTCATAATGCGTCAGTATCATGCCTTCGGCGGTCAGGGCCGCAGAGCATACGGTTGTGGAGGTTTCGATATTGAGTATTACAGCCATGATTGTTGTCGTGATTGATTACCGCGCAAAGTTACAATAAAAATCCCTACATTGTTATATGAAAAACCGACGACTTTTTTTTAACTTTGCGTAATCAGAAACAATTCAAGACAACAGTTCATATACAATGCTTCTTTCAATGACTGGCTTCGGCAAGGCCGTAGCCGAAACACATAATAAAAAGATAACAGTAGAGATAAAGTCGTTAAACTCCAAACAGCTTGATCTTAACGCGCGTGTGCCTTCGGTCTACCGCGACAAAGAACTCGAACTGCGCAACATTGTAGGGCGTCCGATCGAGCGCGGAAAAGTCGATATGACCGTTTCTGTTGAAAACCTTGCAACAGAAACCGTGTCGACAATCAACATCGCAGCTCTCGAAAATTACAAACGTCAGATTGAAGAAGCGTCAGCCGCATTGGGCATCGGCACCCCCGACGACTGGTACGGCGTGCTGCTGCGTTTTCCCGACACCCTGCGCAGCGACAATCAGTCAGAGGTCGACGATCAGGAAGTAGAAGCGCTTTTCTCTGCAGCCTCCAAGGCTGTCGGCGCACTGATGGACTATCGTCGCGCTGAAGGGCTCAAGCTTGAAGAATTTTTTGTGAAGCGCATCAACCGCATTGCCGAACTACTGAAAGAGATCGATGTCTATGAGGTGCAGCGCGTCGACAAGATCAAGACCCGCATCGAAGAAGGCCTAAAGAAAATTCCCGGAATAGGAATCGATAAAGGCCGTCTGGAACAGGAAATGATATTCTACATCGAAAAACTCGATGTCAACGAAGAAAAACAACGTCTGGCCCAGCATCTCTCCTACTTCATCGAAACGCTCGAAGCACCCCACCCCGGCCAAGGCAAGAAACTCGGATTTATATCTCAGGAAATGGGACGCGAGATCAACACCCTCGGATCGAAAAGCAACCACGCCGACATGCAGCGCATAGTCGTGATGATGAAAGACGAGCTCGAGCAAATCAAGGAGCAAGTGCTCAATGTAATGTGATCAATAACCGTAATCCACAATCATACAAACTCCTAAACACGGTATGTCAAACGAACAGACTCCGCGCAAGAGCGGCAAGATAATAGTCGTGTCTGCACCCTCGGGATGCGGCAAATCGACAATAATCAACTCAATACTCGACAGCGGTCAACCGGCGCTCCGCTTCTCTGTGTCTGCAACCAACCGACGTCCGCGGCCGGGCGAAGTCGACGGCGTGCACTACCACTTCCTGACCACCGAGCAATTCCGCGAAGCCATCGCCAATCAGCAATTTGTCGAATGGGAGGAAGTCTACCCAGGTCGTTTCTATGGCACTCTTAAAAGCGAAATCGAACGCATCATCGACAAGGGTGGCAACGTAATCCTCGATATCGACGTCAAAGGCGGTCTCAATGTGAAAGAAATCTATGGCGACCGTGCCAAGACCATCTTCTTCCTGCCGCCGAGCATCGACGAGCTCCGCAGCCGTCTCGAAGGCCGTGGCACCGACGCTCCCGAAGTGATTGACCAGCGGGTAGGCAAAGCTGAATTCGAGATATCGTTTGCCGATCGATTTGACGAACGCATTGTCAATGACAATCTCGACACCGCCATCGACCGCACCCGTCGTGTGATCGAAGACTTCATCAACCAATAGCCTCACCTTTGTCATGACAGAGTCGCGGATTGAAACAATAGGACTGCTCGGCGGATCGTTCAACCCCGTGCACATGGGTCACCTGATGGTTGCCCAATATCTCACCCAATGGAAATATGTCGACAAAGTGTGGCTCACCCTCTCCCCGCTCAACCCTCTCAAGGAAGCGTCGGGACTGATCCCCGACATGAAGCGTCTGGCCATGATCACCCTCGCTACAAAAGGGGCACTCGACATCGAGACATGCGACATAGAACTGTCAATGCCAAGGCCATCCTACACGATCGACACTCTCGATCTGCTCAGCAAGCGACATCCATCCAAACGCTTCAAACTCGTCATCGGCAGCGACAACTGGAAGATATTCGACAAATGGCGCGATCACGAGCGGATACTCGACGATTACGGCGTGATAGTCTATCCCCGCCCCGGCTATCCTATAGAATCGGTCTATGTCGATGGCCTCGAAGTCGTCGATGCCCCGATGGTCAACATTTCAAGCACATTCGTACGCGACGCCATTTTGCGCGGCAAGGACATGAGCTATTTTGTGCCCCAGGGTGTTTATAAATACATCCGCGACAACAAGCTCTATACACCTCCGGCCGCGAAAAAATAACGAGTATCAAAAACAACCGACAGACAATGACCGATAATAACAGACTCTCTCCTAACTCACTTGCGTTCATCGCCCTCAGCAATGAGTACTGCGAAGCGATCGAAAACGCCCGCGAAACCACCGCCGACGACTTTGTCAACTCCATGATCCGTCTGCTACCCCGCCTCTACATTTCGGCTTCGGACCTCAAGCAACCTTTTGGAGCTGTCGACGGCTACATCGACGACTCGCTCGACGAAGACAGTTATGACTCACTCCGCAGGACAATCGAGATGCTTCTCGGCGAAGATGATGCATACCTCGAAGTATTCGAGGAAGACATGAAGTACTCCGACACCCCTATCGCGGCAAGCGTCGCCGAAGACCTCTGCGATATTTTCCAGGTGCTCTACAACTTTCTCGAGACAGCCAAAGACTCTACCGAAGAAACCGTTGCTGATGCACTTGCATTAATCAGCGAAGACTTCGGACAATATTGGAGCAGGCCCCTTTGCAACGTTCTCAGGGCTCTGAACCGCATCAAATACAAACAAGACTGACAATCCATCTCACCAACCATTTACAAGCCATGCCAAGACCTGAAGCCCTCGTCCACATCGACGACCTCATGACGTTCATGAACTCATCTCCTGTCAACTTCTTTGCCGTAGACACCATACGCCGTCGTCTCGAAGCGGCCGACTTCATCAGACTCGAACAAGGCGAGCCATGGCACATCGAGCCCAACGGGAAATACTACGTTGTCAAAAACGACTCAGCCATTTTTGCGTTTGTCGCCGGTTCAGGAGCTCCATCCGACGGTTTCAAGATCATATCGGCGCACAGCGACTCGCCCGGCTTCCGCATAAAACCGGCGGCTGAAATGGCTGCAGCCGGAGGTGCACTCAAACTCAACACCGAAGTCTACGGAGGTCCGATACTCTACACATGGTTTGACCGCCCTCTGTCGATGGCCGGACGCGTGATACTCCGCAGCCACGATCCACTCCATCCCGAGCACCAGTTGGTGAGATTCGACCGACCGCTGCTCACTATCCCACATCTCGCCATCCATTTCAACCGAGCTGTCAACGAAGGCAACCCACTGTCAAAACAAAAAGACATGCTGCCGGTGCTTGCACTCATCAACGACACCGCAGAGCGCAACAATTATCTGTTGAACCTGATCGCAGACCAGCTCGGGGTAGATACTGACGACATTCTCGACTTCGACATGTCGCTCTACGACACAACCCCAGCGTGCCTCGTCGGAGCCAACGACGAATTCATCACATCAGGGCGCCTCGACGATCTCAGCATGGCGTATAGCGCCATGACTGCACTCCTTGAGTCTGACGACAACACTACAATGACCAAAGTTGTAGCAATTTTCGATAATGAAGAAACAGGATCAGGTACAAAACAAGGCGCTGCTTCGCCCGAACTCGACTATATACTTCGTCGCATCTGCAGTTCACTCGGAGGCAACGAGGAAGATTACATGCGGGCTGTGGCCAACTCGTTCATGATCTCGGCAGACAACGCTCACGCAATCCACCCCAATTATCCGGAAAAACAAGATCCGACCAACCACCCACGTCTGGGAGGTGGCCCTGTAGTGAAAATCAACGCCAACTGCAAATATATGACCGATGCCGACTCTGCTGCCGTGTTCCGTGTGATATGCGAACAAGCCGACGTGCCATGTCAGTACTTTGTCAACCACAGCGATGTGGCAGGCGGATCGACCCTCGGAAATATACTGACTTCGCAGATTCCCCTCAGAGGCGTCGACATGGGCGCCGCAATGTGGGCTATGCACTCAGTAAGAGAAACAGCATCTGTGATAGACCACGAATATATCATCGCCGCGTTCACCCGCTTCTACAACTGCTGATCTTGAATCAAACAACGCGCAACACTTAATAGCCTGGGGCAAATTCCGCATATGCGGGAACTGCCACAGGCTAATATTTTGCCCTCACGTAAGGACAAAAAAAAAGACTCATCACTGAGTCTTTTTTTTTAAGTTTCCAATAGGTACAATTTCTAAGGTAAAAAAGATTGTTTTAGGTTTGCGTGACAAAGTTGCGGCTTTTCTGATAGCTTGCCAAATTATTTTATATGTTCTACGACATAGTTTTTTGACACCAAACTTATTTTACCGCAAATCAAAATTCGCAAAGAGTTGAATTTAAATAATATAGCCTAAAGTTTTCTTAAATTAACAATCGAATTTTACTATTGTGAAATATTGTTAAATTCAGAAAGAGCCGTTGCATATTGCTTTAATTCGAGTTTCTCGCCGTCAAACTCAGCGTAACTGTAATTATAGATCCAGTCGCCGAGAATCACGAGGCGGGCTTTCGGGCCTACAGCTTCATCGACCATAACATGATGGTGGCCAAGAATAATAAAATCGACTTCGGGATGCTCAGAAACATAACTTTCAGCCCATGCTTCCACACCATCTTTCATCGCTCCACTGAACACAGGACGCGGTGCGCGATCATAATCCCGGTTACTTGCGCTCCACCAATGTGCGAACCCAACAGTCCAACGGGGATGGATAGCAGCATAAATTTTCTGGCAAAACCGGTTACGGAACATACTTCTGATAAACCGGAATGACGGAGCAAGCTTCCCAAGACCATCGCCGTGGCAAATAAAGAAACGACGACCATCAATATCGGTCGTGACCGCACCATCGACAACCTTTATGCCGATCTGGTCACGAAGATAATCAAACATCCAGATATCGTGGTTACCGATAAGCCATGTGATCTCGACACCTGAATCGGCAATCTCGGCGAGCGCGCCGAAAAAACGCACATAGCCTCTGGGCACGACAGTGCGGTATTCAAACCAATAATCGAGAATATCACCTACCAGATAAATACGGGCTGCATCGGCAGCGATTGACCGCAGAAAACCAACTATAGCCCTCTCCCGGTCAATAGGTCTGTCGAGATATGCAGCTCCAAGATGGAGATCGCTGATGAAATAGGTATTTGTCCGTCGAGACACCTCTGAATACATATATAATAATGTATATACGGATGTTACAGAAACCCGAGTTCAAGCTTGGCTTCTTCCGACATCATATCCTTGTTCCACTCAGGTTCGAAGACAAGATTGATGTTTACTGCCGAAACACCTTCGATAGATTCGAGTTTCAGACGCGCATCTTCAATGAGAAAATCCGCGGCAGGACAATTTGGTGCAGTAAGCGTCATGTCGATGTCGAGCACACCGTCGTCGTGGAGTTCAATGCGGTAGATGAGGCCGAGGCTATATATGTCGACCGGTATCTCGGGATCGAAGACCGTGCGCAGCATCTCGACGGCACGTTCTTCTATGGTTGTTCGTTGTTCTTGTGTCATAATGTCGCGAAGTTACAAAAAAAATGCTAACTTTGCCACATTGAATACAATGAGAATTATTAACTTAACAACCATTACAATCATGAAATCATTCAAACGTATTCTTCTTGCAGTCGTTGCGATGATCGCCATTGCAGGATCAGCCAACGCCCAGTTCAAATTCGGACCTCGTGTCGGCATCAATGTCAACTCAATGCATTTCAACGAAAAAGTCCTCGATTCCGACAACCGTTCGGGATGGACAGCCGGTCTTGAAGGCGAGTTTACCATTCCGGTCATCGGAGTCGGCCTCGACGCTTCATTCATGTATGTACGCCGCACCCTCGAATACTCCAAAGGCGAAGCCATTGCCACCCGTCACAGCGACTATTTCGAAATCCCCGTCAACCTTAAGTGGAAAATAGGCGTGCCCGTCATCGGAAAGATCGTCAAGCCTTATATCTTCACTGGTCCGAGCTTTGCATTCATGACTTCGAAGCGCGCCATCGGCGATGCATTCAAGTACAAGAGCGTCGACACATCGTGGAACTTCGGTCTCGGTCTCGAATTCTTCAGCCATCTCCAGGTGAGCGCACACTATGGCTTTGGTCTAAACAACGCCATCGAGACTGTCGGCAACGCAGACGTGAAACCTATCGACGGCAAAACCCACTGCTGGACAGTGACTGCAGCATGGCTGTTCTAATCCAGACCTCAACTCTCAAAAAAAGGTCGCTCTCCAACTAGAGGGCGACCTTTTTTGATCATTATATTCAGTGACCTGGACTTAGCCGGGAATCATTTGTTGACACGGAAACGTTCGCAACCGTCTTTGAAATAAGCAACGATCTGGCGAGCAGCCGCAATGCCGGCGTTAATGTTGGCCTCGGCTGTCTGTGCACCCATTTTCTTGGGAGTGAAGAACACGCGGCTACCGAAACGCGCTGTCAGTTCATCGGCACTGTCCGGTTTGACATCGGCAAAATATTTGAGGTCGGCGCGTTCGTCGAGTGCACGGGCGAGACCTGCTTCGTCGATGACTTCCTTACGGGCTGTGTTCACAACCACGCCATTCTTAGGCATCGACATGAGAAGATCATAGCCGATCGACTTGACTGTCTCGGGTGTGGCGGGAATGTTGACCGACACATATCGATTATTGCGATAGAGATCAGCCACAGAACCACACACTGCAACTCCAGCCTCAGTCATAACTTCAGCAGGGCAATAAGGATCGACTGCCGAAACTTCCATTCCGAAACCTTTGGCAATGCGGGCCACGTTACGACCAACCTGGCCGAAAGCCTGAATACCGAGCGACTTGCCGGATAGTTCAGAACCCGACGTGCCGTCGTAGCTGTTGCGGGCAGCCATCACCATCATGCCGAGAGCAAGCTCTGCTACAGCATTGGAGTTCTGGCCGGGAGTGTTTTCGACTACGACTCCATGGGCGCTCGCGGCTGCAAGATCGACATTATCGTAGCCGGCGCCTGCACGTACAACGATTTTCAGACCAGGGGCGGCTGCAAACACATCTTCGCCCACCTTATCGCTGCGGATGATCATCGCGTCGGCTGTCGCTGCAGCAGCGAGAAGCTCGTCACGCGAACTGTATTTTTCAAGAAGGGCGAGTTCGAAGCCCGCGTCCTCAACCACCTTGCGGATACCGTCGACCGCAACGGCAGCAAACGGTTTCTCAGTGGCGACAAGTACTTTTGTCATATCTTTATAACTGTTGAAGAATGTGACGTTACTGTTATCGGGTAGCCTCGAAATCTTTCATAGCTTCGACAAGCACACGGACGCTGTCGACGGGCAGAGCATTGTAGAGCGACGCGCGGAAGCCTCCGACCGAGCGGTGTCCCTTGATGCCGACAATACCACGTCCGGCAGCAAAGTCGATGAAATCTTTTTCGAGTTCCTTATATTCGGGAGTCATCACGAAGCATACATTCATGATCGAGCGGTCGGCAGTATCTGTCACCGTTCCCTCGAACATACGGCTTGAGTCGATTGCATCGTAGAGCAGAGCAGCCTTTTCGAGGTCGCGGCGTTCGAGTTCCTTGATGCCACCCATCATCTTATAATAGCGCAAAGTCTGGAGCGCCGAGAAGATCGGAAGCACAGGAGGAGTGTTGAACATCGAACCCTTCTTCACATGAGTGCGGTAGTCGAGCATCGTCGGTATCTGACGGTCGACATGGCCGAGAGCATCATCGCGCACGATGACAAGTGTCACACCTGCAGGAGCGAGGTTTTTCTGTGCGCCGGCATAGATGGCATCATACTTTGCAACGTCGATCGGACGAGAGAAGATGTCAGAACTCATGTCGGCAACCAGACGGCAGGGTGCGTCGGGATCGAAGCGCATCTCTGTGCCATAGATTGTATTGTTAGTTGTGAAATGGAAATAATCTGAGTCGGCAGGTATCACATAATCTTTAGGGATAAACGTGTAGTTGGCGTCTTTCGACGATGCCACTACGTCAACCTCTCCGAAGAGACGGGCTTCTTTGATGGCATTTGATGCCCATGTGCCGGTGTCGAGATACGATGCTTTTGTTTTGAGAAGGTTGAAGGGAAGCATGCAGAACTGCATCGACGCTCCGCCTCCGAGCCACAGCACGCTATAGCCCTCGGGCACTTCAAGCAATTCTTTCACCAGGGCTGAAGCCTCATCGATCACAGCCTGAAATTCCTTGCTGCGGTGAGAGATTTCGAGAACCGAAAGGCCAGTGTTGGCAAAATCAATGATTGCATTGGCGGTGTTTTTAATCGTATACTCGCTGAGTATCGACGGTCCCGCATAAAAATTATGTTTTTTCATAAAAACTTTAATTGGTTTTATATGCTGCAAAATTACGGAAATAATTCTTTATTGGCAAATTTTTATCATTCAATATCTCCGATTTCGATGACATTGTGAACGACCGTAGAAAAACACAATTTAGATTTTGTTTTGCTCTCGCTTATTTGTATCTTTGCGGAAAAATACGTCAACTCATTATCAACCGCATAATTATCATCTAATCGTTATTATGGCAACGAAACCGTTCAAATATCAAGAGATGTTTCCCCTCGGCCCCGACACGACCGAGTACTATCACCTCACTTCCGACTATGTGAAAGTCGAAAACTGGGGCGGTCACGAATTTCTTGTAGTCGATCCTCAGGCTCTCACAGTCCTTGCCCGTCAGGCAACCCACGACAATGCTTTCATGCTCCGCCGCGAGCACAACGCGATGGTAGCCAAGATACTCAATGATCCCGAAGCAAGCGAAAACGACAAGTTTGTCGCACTCACAATGCTCCGCAACGCCGAAGTTGCAGCCAAAGGCCAACTTCCATTCTGCCAGGACACCGGCACAGCCATATGTCACGCAGAAAAGGGTCAGAGAGTGTTCACCGGCTGCAACGACGAAGAGCGCATCTCTGAAGGAGTCTACCTCACTTACACTACCGACAATCTGCGCTATAGCCAGAACGCTCCGCTCAACATGTATGACGAAGTCAACACCGGCTGCAACCTTCCCGCACAGATCGACATCCACGCTACCGAAGGCGACGAATATCACTTCCTCTTTGTGGCCAAAGGCGGCGGTTCAGCCAACAAAACTTATCTCTACCAGGAGACCAAGGCTCTGATCAATCCCAAGACTCTGATCCCATTCCTTGTTGAAAAGATGAAGTCGCTCGGCACTGCAGCATGTCCCCCCTACCACATTGCATTTGTCATCGGCGGAACATCGGCTGAGAAGAATCTCGAGACTGTCAAGAAAGCATCGGTTAAGTACTACGACTCTCTTCCGACAAAGGGCAACGAACTCGGCCACGCATTCCGCGACATCGAACTTGAAGCTCAACTCAAGAAAGAAGCCGAACGTCTCGGCCTCGGAGCTCAGTTCGGCGGTAAATATTTCGCCCACGACATCCGCGTGATCCGTCTGCCCCGCCACGGCGCATCGTGTCCCGTCGGACTCGGCGTCAGCTGCTCAGCCGACCGCAACGTCAAGGCCAAGATCAACCGCGAGGGACTCTGGATCGAAAAACTCGACACCAATCCCGGCGAACTTATCCCCGAAGCTTATCGCAAACAGGGCGAAGGCGAGGTTGTGAAGATCGACCTCAACCGCCCGATGGCCGAAGTGCTCGCCGATCTGTCGAAATATCCGGTGTCAACACGTCTGTCGCTCAACGGCACCATCATCGTGGGCCGCGACATCGCACACGCCAAGATCAAAGAGCGTCTCGACCGCGGCGAAGAGATGCCGCAATATCTCAAAGATCATCCTATCTACTATGCAGGTCCCGCAAAAACTCCGGCCGGCATGCCTTCCGGTTCATTCGGACCGACAACTGCCGGACGCATGGACAGCTATGTCGATCAGTTCCAGAGCGCCGGCGGTTCGATGATCATGATTGCCAAGGGCAACCGCTCCAAGCAGGTGACCGACGCATGCCACAAGCACGGCGGCTTCTACCTCGGTTCGATCGGCGGTCCTGCAGCAGTTCTCGCACAGAACTCCATCAAGAAAGTCGAACTCCTCGAATATCCCGAACTCGGCATGGAGGCTATCTGGAAGATCGAAGTCGAAGATTTCCCCGCATTCATCCTCGTCGACAACAAAGGCAACGACTTCTTC
Source organism: uncultured Muribaculaceae bacterium (assembly GCA_910587475.1). Classification (GTDB taxonomy): domain Bacteria; phylum Bacteroidota; class Bacteroidia; order Bacteroidales; family Muribaculaceae; genus CAG-873. The sequence continues at coordinate 14,295 of CAJUMR010000039.1, read as the reverse complement.
ACAGAAATTTCTGAAAAATGCAAATCTTGCGGACTGAACAAATAGGCCGTTAAACTTTTTCTATAGCAAAGCCTCTAAGATTCATACGGAGTCTTGGAGGCTTCGCTTTTTATTAATGACATAATTCCCTACCGACATGAAAAAACTTGCAGCATTGCTGTTAGGAATCGTCGGAGCAGCCGCAACACTCTCGGCCACCAACCCCGACTTCTCCCACCCGCAGACCACGCTTCAAAAGGCCGTCAGAACCTACGACACCGCGATCAAAACACCCGATTCGCAGTCGTCGGCCTTGATCGGCAGTCTTCTTGAGATAGCCGGCGCAACTGCCGCTATCGACCTTGACAGCATCGTCAACGTCATACCAATGATCGACAAAGCGGCCGAAGCATGCACCTCCGATCCCGACAAGGCTATGCTGCTGATCATGAAAGCAGAATTGATCAACAGCGTCTACTCGCGCAACCGCTGGAAATACGACCGCACTGAGACGCCCGACTCGCCCCTGCCTGCCGACATGACAGAGTGGAACGGCCGCCAGTTCCGCACGGTAATCGACAACTGCGCCATCAAAGCCTTTGACATCGCAGCCAACGCTCCGGCAAAACGCCTGAGCTCCTACCAGACAGTCATCACCGCCGACCGCCGTACCCTCCACTTCTTCCCGACCGTAACAGACTTTGTGGCATCCAAAGCAGTCACACTGCTCAACCGCAACGACGATACCTCCAACGCAAAGGCTATCGTAAACCGCTGCATCTCTTCAAGCCAGCAATTGTCAGCGCCGTGGTTCTATTGGTCTGTGGAAAATATCAGAGGCGACAACGACGCTTTGAATAAACTATATCAAGAAAACTATCGACACGAAGACTCGGGCTATGCTCTGATGAACATAGCCGAACGCTACTCGTCCGTCAAAACAGCACCCGATTGGCTAATACCATCTCTGCGTAAATTTATCGCACGCCATCCAGGTTATGTGTTCATAAACAACCTTAAAAACTCACTTAAAGGACTGACCAGACCAAACGTAACATTATCATCCAAAGAGATTGTTGTTCCAGGCCAATCTTTCGACGTAAACATCAACCACAGCTTTTCAAAACTTAGCGGATTCACAATATATAAGATAAGCGAAGACGCATATCGCCACCGCACAACCGATAAATCGCAACCGGTCAAGAGTGTATCATTGGCCACTAATGCAAATGACATCAACGCCGACACCACCGTATCTGTCACGATCGATCGACAAGGCTACTATATGATTTCACCAACTTGCGACCAAAGAGACAGTTACAACTCAACATTCTTCATGGCTATGCCATTTATAGCCTCATATATCAGTGGTTGCGAGCGCAATGCGTTTGTAACTGTCGACTACAACACAGGCGCACCGCTGGCTGGAGTAAACATCTCCAAAACCATCAAACAATCAACTGAGCAGCTCGGCAAGACCGACAACGATGGTCTACTCATGTTAGAACCAGAAATGCTGACCACTCGTCGCGAGAGAATAGATTATGGTTTCAGCTACGAAGACGGGCCAGTCTTTAATCTGTTCAATGGAGTCACAGGCTCTGCAGAATATTCTGACTATATCCCTGAAAAACTGCAATCGCGTATATTTTTGGAGCGTAAGCTTTATCATCCGGGCGACACCATCCGATGGATGGCAGTACTCGGCTCCGACAAAGGGCATGGACAAGCAGCTGTAGATCCAAACAGACCTACCCGCATCAAATTTTTAAACTCCAACTATCAGACTATCGACACCTTGAATGCTACCACCGACGCCATGGGACGTATCAGCGGATCGTTTATAGCTCCCGTCGACGGACTCTCGGGCAAATATAGCATTGAAATCGTCGTACCCAATAAAATGGCGTCCAGATGGAGCGAATATTTCACAATCAGTGACTTCAAGCTCCCGACATTCACTATCAGAGATCTGAGCGTGAAGCGGGACAAACCTTCATCCGGACATGCGACAATCGAAGGCAAAGCAATATCATATTCAGGGATGCCCATTGCCGATGCATCGGTCAAAGCCGAGATATGGCAAGCTTCCAGATGGCGATGGGCCAGACCGGTTCAGCGTATTGGGATGATTGAAGCGACTACTGACGCAAAAGGCCTCTTTTCGGTAGTCGTTCCCGACTCTATGGCAACGCAATCTCCCGAAGGTTGCTTATTGGCAAATATCACGGTTACATCGCCTGCAGGCGAAGCCCAAACAGCCACTAAGCCATTTAACACGGGCAAACCCTACACGATCATATTCGAAGGCAACAACACTAACCTAAATACCGACACACCCATCCCGTTGCCGTTCGCCGTATATGATGCCGACGGCAATAACGTTGACATTGCCCTGCGTTGGAATATCAGTAAAGCAGATGATAAGACATCTGTAGCTTCGGGTACATCCCGGTCTACCAAAGGAGCAACGCTCAATCTATCCAATATCTCATCCGGCATCTATAATTTACATGTCGAAGCAGTCGATAGTTCTCTTGCCGCTCCATGTTCCGATATCCCATCTATCTATCTCTACAGCATCAAAAACAACACGATGCCAGACCAACAGGCTCTGTTCGTTCCTGAAACTGATTGTAAATCGTCGATTGATGGCGAAGCAACAATAACGTTTGGCGTAGCTGTCGATGAAGCTTTTGTATATAGAGCATTCGGAGCTGGATATCGCCAAGCTGACATTGAAGTAGAGCGTTATGATCACGGTTTCCATAAAATTGCTGTCAAAATACCCGACGGAGAGACGAATGCGCGTCTGATCATATTCACCACGATTGATGGCATCTCCTCCTCAAAAACGATTTCGATCACGCGTCCCGACCGCCGCAAAATGAAACTGATAGGATCGTCAATGCGCCACAAATTATCGCCTGGGCAACCAGAACGATGGACTCTTAGGCTGACCGACGAAGACGGACATCCGGTTAGCGGATCTATGGTGGCAACGATGTTTAACAAGGCTTTAACATCTCTATCACCATATAAATTCCCATCCGGATTTAAATTAAACTACCGGACTCCGAACCTCAGACAGTCGACACAATCTGTATATAATGCTACGGCCAGTGCCTGGGGCAAAGCCGGCACACTCAAAAACTACTGGCTTCAACTACCTGAATTCAACCCTCCCCTGGAGCTTTACACCTATAGCACCAATCTGTATATGACAAAAGCTCGCTCGACCTCAGAAGGCACAAATATAACAATCACGCTAATGGCTGATGACATAGAGTACGAAGAGTACGAAGAATACGAGGAGGAAGAGACATTTGGTTTAGCCAATTCTGCCGACATTATCGATCCAGAGGAAGATCTGTCGGCTGCCACTCCATACGGTCAAGAATCCCAGCCCGACTTCGAGTTCCGGGATGCGGAAGTTCTTCAGGCTTTCTGGATGCCGGAGCTGAATATCGATGAAAACGGAGAAACAGTCATAAGTTTCACTGTTCCTAACGCCAACACCACATGGTCGTTCAACGCTTTTGCTTGGACTTCCGATCTGCGGTCGACAAACCTTTGCGCCGACCTCGTCGCCGCAAAGCCTGTGATGGTTCAACCCAATCTGCCGCGCTTCCTGCGTAGCGGCGACTGCGCCACCGTTCTCGCCACGGTATACAACAACACCGACTCTGCCGCATCAGTGACCACCGTGGTCGAATTGTTCGACTTCTCGAGCGGAGCTGTGGTGTCGACGGCCTCATCGACCGACACCATCGCCCCATCAGGATCGGCCATCGTGTCCATCGATGTCAACGCCGGAAACGACGAGTCGGCGATCGGCTACCGCGTACGATCGACTCTCGGTGAATTTACTGACGGCGAACAGGCCTACATCCCGGTTGAAGTCTCTACGTCTGACGTCATCGACAGCCAGGTATTTTATCTCAACCCGGGTGATGCCGACGCGACATTGACCGCTCCCAAAGGCAATGATATGCAGTCGACTCTCGACTACACTGCCAACCCCGCATGGAACATCATCAAACAGCTTCCCGGTCTCAGCGAAGACTCGCCAACTACTGCAACAGCAGCCTCACGGCAGCTTTTCGGAGCTGCAACGGCTGCCGGTATGCTTAAAACCTACCCAGCCCTCGACCGTGTACTAAGCGAGTGGAGCAATAATCCCGACTCGAAAGCCCTCACTTCGCGTCTCAGCCAAAACGAAGCTCTCAAAGCCGCAGTGCTCGCCGAGACACCATGGGTTCAAGCCGCAGCCTCAGACTCTCACCGCATGGCACGCCTGAGCCTGCTTTTCGACCGCAAAGCCACTGCTGCCAACATCAACAGCGCGATCGCCACCTTGGGCAAACTGCAGCAGAGCGACGGCGGATGGTCGTGGGGTGAGTGGAACAACAGATCGTCGGAATGGACTACCTCCACTGTTCTTCTTGAACTCGGACGCCTACGTTCGGCAGGCTTCATGCCTTCGGACAAAGATCTCAAAACCATGATAGACAAAGCCATCGATTACTACAGCTCGCAACTCGACAGCAATGTCAAGACCGACCGCACGCTCGCGATGATCGCGGCAATGTTCCCCGACCACAAATACAGCCTGCGCGCCACCGCCGTGATCGAAGCCACTCTGCAGCAGATCATCACCGGATGGAAATCCGCGACTACAGCAGACAAGGCTGTCGATGCCATCATCCTCAACGCTTCGGGCTATCCTTCGGTGGCACGCGAAGTCATAGGCTCGCTGCGTCAGTTCGCCGTCTCATCACCCGATAAAGGCATATCGTTCCCGTCGGTGACAGGCACCGACGCTTATGCCGACCTTCTGACCGCATTCGCCTCTGTCGACCCTAAAGCACCCGAGATCGACGGCATGCGCCAATGGCTTGTCATACGCGAGCAGACAACAGACCTCGCCGACCCGACCAGGCTGATCGCTGCGTTTGCAGCATGTGGCAGCAACTGGCTGTCGGCCTCCGACACCAAAACCGACATCACGATCGGCCGCTCGCATCTTAAGATCGACCGGGCCGAACTCGCCACAGGGCATATAGTCGTCGCCCTGCCTTCCGACGCTTCGGGTCGCCGCATCAAGATCTCGCGCGCCGATGATTCCGTACCGGCCTACGGAGCATTGATCTCACGCTATGCCGCACAGTCGACCGAGGTCAAAGCCGCATCGTGTGCCGATCTGTCTATCGAAAAGCGCATAACAGTGCTTCGTGACGGACAATGGCAATATGCCGACGATGTGCGCCTCGGCGAACAAGTGCGTGTGCTGCTCTCCGTCAAATCAGCCCGCGACCTCGAATATGTCACAATCGTTGACGGACGCCCGGCTGCATTCCAACCCGTTGACCAACTTCCTGGATGGGTATCAAGCGGCGGAGCAAGATTCTACCGAGAGAACCGCGATACCGAGACCCGACTTTTCATCAACTATCTGCCTAAAGGCACTTACCAGATCACTGTCGACATGACCGCGTCTATTGCCGGAACATTCTCGTCGGGCATTGCCACCGTTCAGAGTCAGCTTTCACCATCGGTGACCGCACATTCCGCCGGATCTTCGCTAACATGCTCATCTATGTCGGAACATTGATAAGGAACGATCTGCTTCCGTAATACTTGATTTTGCTACATATGGCTGCGTCACTTCACACAACTGACGCAGCCATTACTTTTATATTGAATCTACAACTCCTTAAACTACACACGCGCACGAACACACTGACAGGCCAGAATGTGACTATTTTGTCACATCGTTAAAAAAAATTTTACTAAATATTTGTTCATATTATAAAAAAAGACTACTTTAGCATCTTAGTAGCTAAAACCAAAGCTCGATACCTATCGCATAATAAGGTATACTACCATATATTAACTAACATCTATAATGAAAAAACTTGTTTTACCCGCCTCATTACCTAAGCTTTGCTTAGCAATGGGACTAATGCTCGGACCGGGCGCTGCAGGTGCTTATGCACTTCCATCGCCGACAGGCAGTGAGCAAGTGTCAAACGCAGCCGGAGCAATGAAAGTGACAGGCACAGTCGTCGACGAAAACGGCGAGCCTATCATCGGCGCTTCAGTTAAAGTCAAAGGAACAAAGATCAGCGTGCCGACCGACATCAACGGACAATTCACGCTCTCAGGAGTCGAACCAAATCAAGATGTTCAGATCTCCTACGTTGGCTATCTTCCTACAACACTGAAAGCCAGCAAGTTAAGTAGGGGGGGTAACATCTCGCTCGAACCTACAGCCGAAAACCTCAACGAAGTCATCGTTGTCGGCTACGGCACTCAGAAAAAAGTCAACCTCACAGGTGCCGTTCAACAGGTCACAAGCAAGGAACTCACACAGCGCAGCGTAGCTTCTGCATCGCTCGCTCTCCAAGGCCTCATGTCGGGTGTCAATGTCACTCAGACGTCAGGCGAACCCGGCACATCGGCCGGCATTCAGATCCGTGGCGTCGGATCAATTAACTCCAACAGCTCTCCTCTTGTTCTTGTCGACGGTGTGGAAGGCGACATGAACGCCATCGACATGAATGCGATCGAGTCTATCTCCGTTCTTAAAGACGCAGCTTCGGCATCAATCTATGGTTCAAAGGCGTCTAACGGCGTAATCCTCATCACCACCAAACGCGGTCAGGAATCACGTGCCACAGTCAGCTACAACGGCTGGGTAGGCGTCCGCACCCCGACCGAACTTCCGCGCCCTGCCAACGCTCTCGAGTACATGGAATACATGGACCTCGCGTCGACCAACATTGGCAACACTCCGCAATTCACCGAGCTTATCAACACCTACAAGACCGAAGGCGTCGACAACTGGTACCGCTACGACACCAACTGGCGCGACATGATCATGAAGAGTTCGATGCTCACCACCAACCACTCCGTATCAATCACCGGCGGCAACCAGACCATCCGCCAGTATGTCAACGGTTCGTACAGCTACGAGGACGGTATCGTCGTCAACAACAACTACAACCGCTGGACACTCCGCTCCAACACCGATGCCACCATCACCAAGTGGTTGCGCGCCAACATCGACGTATCGCTACGTCGCACCAACCGTGAGAATCCCTATTGGGGCGCTACATCACTCATCGGCTACGCGCTGACCATGTCGCCTATCTACGGCGCGGTAAACTCCGACGGAACATATGCCGACGGTCAGTCAGGCATCAACCCCTATGCAATGGCCGAAGCAGGAGGCAAATCTCACACCGACGGAACCGATGCAGTGGTCAAAGGTTCTCTTATCGCCAACCCAATCGACGGACTCGAAATACTTGCAAGCTACGCTACGCGTCGTTACGAGAATAAATCGGAAACCTTGGTGGAAACTTTTGACACCTACGTACTCGGAGAACGCATTCACTCTTATCCTCCGACCGGTCAGTCCCGCTCTGAAGGATGGGAACGCACAATGTTCAACCAGTTCAACGCTCAGGCGTCATTCGAAAAAACATTTGCTCAGAAGAACTACTTCAAGATCCTCCTCGGTTTCCAGACTGAAGAAAACAAATATAAGAACATGGGTGTAAGCCGCACCGGCACACACTACGAGGGCTACGACGAAATCAGCCACTTCGACGGAGCGTTCGGCGGCTACAGCGGCAAGTCGGAACTCTCGATGGTGTCATACATCGGCCGACTCAACTACATTTTCGACGAAAAGTACATGGTCGAACTCACCGGCCGCTACGACGGATCGTCGCGCTTCACCAAGGAGAACCGCTGGGGCTTCTTCCCGTCTGCATCGGCAGCCTGGCGTATATCTCAGGAAAACTTCTTCGAACCCGCCCGCGAATATGTCAACAACCTCAAGCTGCGTTTGTCTTATGGTACTCTCGGCAACCAGAACATCATCAACAGTAACTATCCCTACGCTTCCGACCTTGCATCGGGCATAAACTACTGGCCAGGCGGAGAGTGGTACTCCGGTACTGCAGCTTATACGCTTTCCAACCGCGACATCTCATGGGAAAAGTCAAAACAGTGGAACTTCGGTCTCGACATCACAGCGCTCAACAACCGCATCGATGTGACATTTGACTATTATATCCGCAACATCTCATCGATGATTCAGAAATTCCCCGCTCCCTATTATGTTGGTCTTGCAGCACCATGGCGTAACGCCGGATCAATGCGCAACAATGGTTGGGATCTCTCAATCACCTACCGCGATAAGTTCGGCGACGTAGGCTTCAGCGCCACCGCCATGCTTTCTGACGTCAAAAACACAATCACCGACCTATATGGCAATGAATTTGTAGATCCTGCAGGCGGCACAACAACAATTGTAGGCCACCCGATCTGGTCGTGGTACGGCTTCGTGGCAGACGGCTACTTCCAGAATCAGGATGAAATCGACAACTATCCCGTCTACCAAGGTGATAAGAATAACTACCGCCCCGGCTACATCCGCTACAAAGACCTCAACAACGACGACCAAATCAACGAGGAGGATCGCACAATCATCGGTGATCCGCAGCAGCGCTATCTCTTCTCACTCAACCTCACAGCAAACTGGAACAACTTCGACCTCACAGCATTCTTCCAGGGCGTAGGTAAACGCGACATCTACTCGACAGGCTACAACGTGCTTCCATTCCGTGTAGGACGTTCAATCATGGAAAGCCAGTTCGACTCATGGTCGCCCGAGAACCCCAATGCCAAATATCCTCTGCTCGTGGCCGAACAGGTTGCAGGTACCAACCCCAACAACATCCCGTCGTCATTCTGGATCAAGAGCGGCGCTTACTGCCGTCTGAAGAACCTCGTGGTCGGATATACTATCCCGCGCAAGCTTCTTGCAAACAGCGGCATCAGCCACCTTCGCTTCTACCTCAGCGGCCAAAACCTCTTCACTATCCAGAACGCTTATCCCGGATATGACCCCGAAGCCAACGCCGCTGCTTACTATCCTCTGATGAGAATCTACACATTCGGTATCGACTTACGCTTCTAACATCTCACAATAATCAGCAATGAAAAAATCAAAAATATATTTGGCTGCAATTGCAGCTCTCGGCCTGGCGTCAGCATCATGTAGCGACTTCCTCGATCGCGCCGACACCAACGGCAACTACGTCAGCACCGGCTTCTTCCGCTCGGAAAAAGCCATGTATGACGGTCTGATGGGTGTCTACAATTCAATGTACATGGACGCTATCAATGGCTTCTACATGTTGCCGGCCAACATCGTGTTCGACCACCTCACCCCGATGCTGCTCGAACGTAATGAGAACGTGACCATCGGAGCCGGCGGTACTCTTAATCCCGACAATGCCATCGTGCTCTACGTCTGGCAACAGTGCTACATTGGCATCGCCCGTGCCAACGACGTCATCGCAGGAGCCGAAGAATTCAAAGCAGGCTTCAACGACAAGGCCATGCAGTATCTTGCAGAAGTACACACTCTCCGCGCCTATTTCTATTATATCCTCACTGGTCTCTACGGCGATGTACCGTTCTTCACCGCTCCTGTAGGCAACGATGAATATGACACTGCCGTGCGCACTTCGCGTGAGACCATCTACGACTTCCTTATCGCCGACCTCAACGAAATCGCCGAATACCTTCCGTGGAAACGCGAAGAGACCGGCAGGGTCAACCGCGGCTTCGCATATGGTCTGATCAACCGCATCGGCCTCGCCGGCGGCGGTCTTGACATAGCAGGCAAAGGCAAGCAATATTACACCGCAGCAGCCACAGCAGCCAAGAAAGTCATCGACGAAGGCGGCTACGAACTCGCAGCCAACTACGGCGACCTTTTCACCGAACCCGGTCAGGCCAAAGCTGACGTGTTCGATGAAATTTTCTATGAACTGCCCTACACCAACACCACATCACCCAAGAAAGGCCACACAATCGGCTATGGTCAGACATCCCGTATTCAGGGGCAGACAAGCCGCCACTCGAGCATGATGTTCTGCGACACTTACGAATGTATCGACGGCAAGCGCATCGACGAGTCGCCTCTCTACGACAACGCTCATCCCTCGAAGAACCGCGACCCGCGCTTCGCTTACAACATCCGCATGGAAGGCGACGAAATGACTGTCAACCAAGGTCTTGCCACAACAACCCAGATCCTCAGCTGCTACAAACCGACAACCCAGCTCTACAACTTCACCACAGGCCAATGGTCGGAAGTGCCCAACCAGGACTTCGAAGGTGTGGTCAGCGCATCGTGGGCAAGTTTCTGTAATGCCGGTGTCGGCACAATCAACGCAAAATATGCCCTCGATACATCATGTGGCATCGCCGAACAATATATGAACGTTATCTTCATGCGCTACGCTGAAGTCCTCCTCGGCTATGCAGAAGCCAAGATCGAACTCAACGAACTTGATGAAAGCGTCTACTCTGCCATCAACAAAGTCCGCAACCGCGCAGGCATGCCTGACGTTTCTGCTGACCGCAAAGGCAATCAGTCGAAGATGCGTCAGCTTGTGCGTCGCGAACGCAAGGTAGAACTCATGATGGAAGGTCTGCACCTCTTCGATATGCGCCGTTGGAAGACCGGTGACATCGAGAATATGTATCCCTCTTACGGCCAACCCCTGATCCAGTATCAGTATGAAGCAGGTATTCCCTACACCACCGCAGGTGGCGAATCAGGCGTATCTCTCGGCCTTGCACCCACCGACAAGCCGGTGTTCAAGGCAGGCCGCGAGGATGAAAACGACATTCCTTGCTACGATGCTTACAAACAGAAGTTGAAAGTGCGCGACACCAACCGTCGTTGGGAAGAACGCTTCCAACTCTGGCCAATTCCGACTCAGGAACTTGCCCGCACCAAGAACATCACACAGAACCCCGGTTATTGATAATAGGATATAGTATCTCTCCTTGCATTCAGACAACCAGAGTTTGTTAAGGGAAGCTGCACAGCGATGATCGCTGTGCAGCTTTTCTTTTATTATCAGACATCAGCATTACTGCTGATAAATATAACGGTCCCGCTGGCTATCTGAAGTGCCGGCGGGACCGTTATATTTATTATTGTTTAATGCAGAGACGTCAGCTGACCACATTGCGCGGATCTCCGGCGATAAACGCCGCAAGATTGGCCGCCGACACATCGAGCAAACGACGGCGCGCAGCTGTGCTCTGCCATGCGACATGAGGTGTGATCAGGCAGTTAGGCGCTCCAACCAAAGGACATGATGACGCCGGAGGTTCACATGCAAGCACATCGAGACCTGCTCCGGCAATGACTCCATCGCGTAAAGCCGCAGCCAGAGCCTCCTCGTCGACCAAGCCACCGCGTGCGGTGTTGATCAGCAATGCCGTCGGCTTCATCATCGCCAACGTAGACGCATTGACAAAGCCGCTGTTGTCGGCTGTCAACGGTGCGTTGAGCGACAAAACATCGGCACGGCGGAACAGCTCTTCCCTGCTGACTTTTTCAACATAACCGGGCAATCTATCCTGACTTTTCGAGGTGAAACTGATCACATTCATGCCGAACGCATGAGCCGTCGATGCCACACGGCTGCCGATGTTGCCAAGCCCGTAGACTCCCATCGTAAGACCTTCGAGTTCCTCGATCGGGCCGAGCCGATAGCTGAAATCGCGGCATCTCGTCCAGTCGCCGGCAGAGACACTGCTGGCATATGACTCGACACGGTTGGTCAGAGCAAGCAACAGCGCGAAAACAGTCTGAACGACCGACGCCGTGCTGTAGGCCGGCACATTGCACACCGTCACTCCTGCTCTCCGGGCAGCAACAACGTCGACATTGTTGTAACCGGTGGCAAGCACACCGATAAACTTAAGATCGGGCAACAGTCGGATTGTTTCGGCATCAATGACCACCTTGTTAGTAAACACGGCATAAGCTCCGCGACAACGGTCGACAAGCTGCGCGCTGTCGGTTCGTTCGTAGACTTGCAGATCGCCAAGATCGGCGAGAGCGCCCCACGAAAGGTCGCCGCTGTTGGCCACGTGACCGTCAAGCACAACTATGCGCCTGCAGTCCCTTCGGGTGAGATCAATCATGATCGTTGCGGATAAAGTTGGTTGCACGCCGCGGCTCGACAACCGGAGCAGCCGGCGACGAAGGATTGGCGATCGATTTGAGCAGCCATGCCATGTTGCGTCCGAGAGTGCGCATCGTCTGAAGGCCTTCTTCATCATATCGCGCCTCTCCCTTGTCACGACCGTGGACACTGTTCCAATACTGCGAGCTGACCACAGGCATGCTCAAAATTGTGAAATACTTGTTCAGTCGATCGAACGTCGCTGATGCACCACCACGGCGGCAGCATACTACTGCCGCTGCCGGCTTATGCTGCAACAGCTTTCCAGATGAATAGAACAGGCGGTCGAGCAATGCGCACAGCGATCCCGAAGGACCGGCGTAATAGACCGGCGAACCGATGATGACAGCGTCGGCACGGCCGACAGCCTCACGCGCTCTCACGTAGAGATCGTCGCGGAACACACACACTCCGGTGGTTGCACATTTGTAGCAAGCTATGCAGCCTTGCACCGGCTTGGTGCCGATCCACAGTGTTTCTGTCTCGATGCCCTCGGCCTCAAGAGTGCGTGCGACTTCGCCGAGCGCCACCGACGTATTGCCGTCGGGATGAGGGCTACCGTTGATCAATAATACTCTCATGATAATTACGATATTGTTTTTATTGTTGTTTCACTTTATGATTGCTCCAGTCGACGGCTGGCATTGACAAAAAAGCTCCAGCACATCGTCAGCACCAGTTCAAGATACTGGCGGATGTAATCGTCGTCGGTCGAGGCCGGGAACACGATCCATTGGTCGAGTTTAAAACGTCCGTTGACCACAAATGCCTTGGGGAGACGCGCGCGGCGCGAGAATTCGTTACACATCACCAGCGCCTCGCCCGTCTGCGCTTCACCGATATTAAAACCGTCGGCAATGGCTTCAACTCCAAACCATCCGTCATCGTCGGCGGTGAAAGTGAACACCACGTCATGGCCAAAATCGTCGTCGGCCGGAAAAACACAATAGACAGTTGCGTCGCTGCCTACTTTGCCTTCAAGATCCATTTCCGACAACAGTCGCAACAGATCGTCACGACCAATATGCTTTATGTCAGTCATAATTTAATTTATCAGATAGATTTATTCATGATAGCGACTTTCACACAGTCGTCATAATACACAAAATTACCTCATCAACCGCTACAAACCAAACGATGTTCATTTTTTTCAAAAAAATTTGGTTAAGTTTGTTGCAAAATCTTTCACGCTGCGTCTACATAGTGTAAATCACCTCGAATACGACTTGCAAAAACTAACAGCAACAATGGCATCCGACATCCTGACATCGACATTTCTCCGCATCCGCGGACGCCTGCTTGCATCAGCGCGGCGGTTACTCGCCGACGACGATGCGGCCGACGATGCCCTGCAGGACGCTTTCTACAGACTGTGGCAGCATCGCCACAACATCGCCACAACCGCGCAAGCCGAAGGTCTCTCTGTTGTCGCTGTGCGTAACACATGTCTCGACACCCTGCGCCGCAGCAGTGCACGACCGACCGACAGCATCGAACTTCTCTCTGCCGACATCCCCGACAACAGCACCGATGACCCGGCCGACCGCGACGACCTCTACAACTCGGTAAAAGCCATCATCGACAGTCGTCTGTCGCCACGCGAAAAAGCCGTCATCGCCATGCGCGATACCGAGGGAATGGACTTCGCCGATATCGCCGAAGAACTCGGCATCTCCGAGGCCAACACCCGAATGATACTCAGCCGCGCGCGACGCACAGTGCGCGACATCTATCTCTCATCTCAAAAACGCCAGACAATATGAAACAACAATTCCAACTGCACCAAGACCCCGGCCGCATCAGTCTGCTCATCAGCCGATACTTCGACGCTACTGCCACAGAAGCCGAAGAAGCCGAACTGCGACGCGCTCTTGCCAACACCACCCTGTCGTCGCCTGAAATCGACAGTGCACGGGCTGTGATGGGCTTCTACGCAGCCTCGCGGCGCCGGCAATGCCGGAGATCCGGAAGTCTTCACCTGCGGGCCGCAGCTGCCGCCATAGCTGTCGCTGCCGTATGCGGTGTCGCCCTGCTCGCCCACTTCGACTCCATCGACAACCGCTGCATAGCCTACATAGGTGGTAAACCGACCACCGACACCGACCGCGTGCTCGCCATGATGCAGACCGACCTATCAACAATAGCCGACGCCTCGCAGAGTCTCCACGACGACATCGACTCACAGCTGTCATCGATCGCTGCAGCGCTATCACTAAAATAACCCACTCCGCTACCCTTTCAA
>CAJUMR010000038.1 GCA_910587475.1 uncultured Muribaculaceae bacterium | reverse complement strand
CAAATCTCAAAGGGCATAAAAAGAGGCTGCGCCTATTTTGACACAGCCTCTTTGTTTAATAACGGTTTGTCTGTTCTGTAACCGCTCTGATCTAAATGACCGGTCGGTTAGTAGTTGTTGGCTTTTCGCTGGAACCAGCCTTGATCCATGCCGCATACGGGGCAACGTTTCGGGGCTGTCTTGGCTGTAACGACGAAGCCACATTTGCGGCACATCCATTCAACGGCTTCAGCTTCTTCGAATTCGGTGCCGTTTTCAAGGCGTTCGAGCAACTTGATATAGCGCTGTTCGTGCATCACTTCAACCTTGGCGATAAGCTTGTAGAGGTTGGCGATGTGGGGGAAGCCTTCTTCCTGTGCGACTTTTGCAAAGTTTTCATAGAGATCGCTCCACTCCTCGCGCTCGCCGGCAGCGGCTTCTGCGAGGTTGGTCTTGGTGTCGCCGACAACTCCGGCGGGATAGCCGGCCGAGATGGTGACTGTGCCGCCTTCAAGAAGTGCGAAGAACTGGCGCGCATGGCTCAACTCTTGCTCGGCTGTTTCCATAAACACTGCAGCTATCTGCTGATAGCCCTCTTCGAGTGCCTTTTCGGCGAAAAGGGTGTAGCGTGAACGTGCCTGGCTTTCGCCGGCAAATGATGCGAGAAGATTGTGCTCTGTGCGTGTACCTTTTATGCTTTTTGTTTCCATTTTTATTATGTATTTGTTCGTTGATTATTTACGATTATAACATCATGTCGTGCAGAAAAGTTTGATCTATGTTTGATGATTGCCTCGGCGGGGATGCCATCTGCATTGATAATCATGCAAAAAAGCGACACGACGGCGTTATAATTTGCGCAATTGGCCAAAAGATATTATCTTTGCATCGAAATCGGCGCATGTGGCGTAATTGGTAGCCGCGCTAGACTTAGGATCTAGTGTCTCGCGACGTATGGGTTCGAGTCCCTTCATGCGCACTGTGTGAGCCACTTGACTTGTTGAAGTTGAGTGGCTTTTTTTATTATTCAGGCGATCATGCCGGTGATTATAAAAACACTCTCTATGATGGCGCATGGCTATATCAATCATTTTTGTTGCCGCATGTTGATCTGTGCGGCCGCGCTGTTTTTGCTTCCGGCTTGTATGAGTTGGGATTACGATAATGCAATCGAAGATTTTGATGCATTCGGTTCGGGACTGTTTATCTGCAATGAAGGTAATTTCCAGTATGGCAACGCTACATTGTCGTACTACGATCCGGTAACTTGCGAAGTGCAGAACGAAGTCTTTTTCCGCGCCAACGGCATGAAACTCGGCGACGTTGCCCAGTCGATGACCATCTATGGTGACAGGGGGTGGATCGTCGTCAACAACTCGCATGTTATTTTCGCCATCGATCTTAACACGTTCAAAGAAGTCGGGCGTATCGAAAACCTTACGTCTCCCCGTTATATCCATTTCATAAACGATGAAAAGGCCTATGTCACGCAGATATGGGACAACCGCATTTTTATTGTCAATCCACGCACCTACTCGATAACAGGTTATATCACGGTGCCGGGTATGACTATGGAAAACGGTTCGACCGAGCAGATGGTAAGTTATGGTGACTACGTTTATTGTAACTGCTGGAGCTATCAGAACCGCATCATAAAGATCGACACGACGACCGACCGGGTTGTCGGTCAACTCGAAGTGGGGGTTCAGCCGACGTCGCTTGTCCTCGACCACTATGGAAAAATGTGGACAATTACTGACGGAGGCTATTCGGGCAGTCCCTATGGCTATGAAGCGCCGACGCTCTGCTGCATCGATGCGGAGACGTTTGAGATCGATCGTCAGTTCATGTTCAGACTCGGGGACGCCCCGAGCGAACTTCAGCTCAACGGCGCCCGCGATACGCTCTATTGGATCAACGATGACATCTGGCGGATGGATGTGACGGCGTCGCGGGTTCCGGTAAGACCGTTCATACAGGCGCGCGACACCAAATACTATGGCCTGACGGTCGATCCGTCGGCCGGAGATGTGTATGTTGCCGATGCGATCGACTATCAGCAGCAAGGACTGATCTACCGCTATTCGGCTGATGGAGAGCTTGTCGACGAATTTTATGTCGGCATTACTCCGGGCGCATTTTGTTGGAAATGAAATTTTTTTATGATCTGAAACCATGTTTAAGACAAAACCCGCATATATTCTTGCAGACAATCTGACCATAAAGCAATTCTACAGATATGTTTTTTTGCCTGATTTGCTGACCTTTTCGTCGAAACGGCTATGGTGGAGAAAAACCACACTTTTTTGCCTGCCGCTGGTGTTGGCGATGTGGATGTTAGTGGGTTTGGTCGTTATCCCGCAGGACGCCATCGGTCCAGGCGGTGATATACACTGGTCTTATATTTTCTTGGCATTACTCCCTGCTGTCGTATCCTTGTCAGGTATTTGGATCGAGACCTATTACAAGGCCTTCACCAAGCCTGAAAAGTCGGGACGCAAGATAGAGTCCTTTATAAGACGCAATATTCCCGATGCATCGGATCTGCGGCGCATTTCGCCTGTCAACTACATTTTGACGAGCGGGGATCTGGAGTTTGAAGTCTGTCTTACCATAGGCGACGACATGAGTGTCGAGGGACGCAAGCGTGAGGCCGAATTTATGGTAGTGGCAGTCTACTGCGCTCCGAGAGAAAACTTTTTGCAGGGCTGTGAAGACTGCCGTATCACTCAATCGTTGCGTGACGACTGGGATGCTTACTGCGAGGGAAAAGTCAGTTGCCGCAATATGGTGCTCACCGACAACTCGATGTTTGCCGTATTCCGGCCCGATGCAGATCAGACTGACGGAGATGTCGCGGGAGCTGTTGAACAGATGCGTTACTTGCTCGGCCGTCTTGATCTGATACCGCTGCGTCTGGTCATAGATTAATCAGTTGCCTATCGTCACTACTTCCTTGAATTGTCCGAGGGCATTGAATTTCAGCACCACTCCGTCGTCAAGTCCCACTTCATAAGATGTGATGCTTTTTTTGATGCTGACGGCTTTCTGTCCGCTGTACTTTGAAGCGAGATGTCGGGCGATCGCTTTTGGCAAAAGATTGTCGGGCAACGCTTTTTTGCCGCAGTCGACCGACGTCCATTTGCCGTTGTTGCTGAATTCTATTTTTGTGCCGTTGACAAGTTTAACGTCGTAATCGGTTTTCTTGAGGAGGTGTTTGTCGACCTTGATCATTCCGATTTTGGCTTTTGGAAAGTAAGTGTCGAGCATTTCGCGGGCTGCTTCGGGAAGGTCTTCGCGGTTGAGGGTGTACTTGTCGAAAATAGCATAGGACGACAGTGCGCCCGCTAAAATCATCATAGTCAATAGTAAAAACTTTTTCATGTCATTCAATAATTTGTACAGTTATATCTATAACATCTTTTTGAATGCTAAGTTCTGACCGCAGGCTACATTGATCGCGGACTCCGGCAGTATGTACCTGCAGGGATTGCGAGTGTTTTGACTGGCTTCCGGCCGCCTATGTGGACCTTCGGCAGGATTTTGCGACTGCCCCGCGAGCATCCGTGCAGAACATTGTCCGAGTTTTGTCCGAGCTTAAAAAATGAAGTGCCTGTAATCTTTTTAATTACAGGCACTTAGTTTGGTATTGGCGGAGAGACAGGGATTCGAACCCTGGGTACCCGTAAGGGTACAACGGTTTTCGAGACCGCCCCGATCGACCACTCCGGCATCTCTCCTTTGAGTGGTTTGCGAGTGCAAAGTTAGTCAATCTTTTTTATTTTGCAATTTTTTTATCGGCTTATTTTTTCAGTCTTAATTTTTCAAGGCGTCATACAGGTTGGCGCATGCCGACTGAAGAAGGTCAAGCACGAGTTCGAAGCCCTCAGCACCTTCGTAGTATGGATCTGGTATGTGATCGTAGCGGGTCGCGAGATCGGCAAAGTCGGCCATCATCACGATCTTTTTCTCGGCCTCTACCGTCGGGGCTATCCGCTGAAGGTTGCGTCGGTTTGACTCGTCCATTGCGATGATCAGGTCGAAATTGTCGAAGTCTGCTTCTGTCACCTGGCGGCAGCGGTGGGTGAGTTCGTAGCCGCGGCGACGGGCATGGATGCGCATGCGGTGGTCGGGAAGGTCGCCGATGTGGTAGTTGCCCGTGCCGGCGCTGTCAATTTCAAAGCGGTCGCTGTCGTCGTTGTCGTTGACAATCGCTTTCATCACACCTTCGGCTGCCGGTGATCGGCAGATGTTGCCGAGGCAGACGAAGAGTATGCCGATATGATCTTTTCCTTTGAGTGAATCGATAAGATTTTTGTATTTGATGTGATTGTCCATTGTGATTTTGTTTGTGGAGGTTTTGATGAATCGGACTGCAAGTTACGATTTTTATCGCTATGCGGCAAGCAGAAGTTTCTCGCGGCCGGGCAAACAAGCCGGATGATTTGAGTGTATATTGTTAAAAAAGTGTTATCTTTGATCTTTTCAAATACTCAAACAAGACTACATACTGACATAATGGAAATAACACCTAACAACATTGTTCTCGTTTCGGCCGCGTTGCTGTTGCTGAGTGTTTTTGCAGGTCGCACAGGGAGTCGCTATGGCTTGCCGACGCTCGTCCTTTTTCTCGGAGTCGGCATGCTTGCCGGCGCTGATGGTTTCGGCATAAGATTTGACTCGGCCGAGGCCACTCAATTCATCGGCATGGTGTCGCTCAGCATCATACTGTTCTCAGGCGGAGCGGACACAAAACTCAGGGATATAAAGCCCGTTCTGGGGCCGGGAATTGTGCTGGCAACGGTGGGGGTGCTTGTGACGACGCTCGTCACGGGAGCATTCATCTATTATCTTTTCCATGTGTTTGCCCCGGCCTATGCGTTCGGATGGACAGAGTCGATGTTGATTGCGGCGATAATGTCGTCGACTGATTCGGCTTCGGTGTTCTCGATTCTCGGCTCGGCCAAAACAGATCTGAAAGAGAATCTCAAACAGACGCTTGAGCTTGAGAGCGGATCGAACGACCCGGTGGCTTATCTGTTGGTGATAATTCTGATCGGCATGACGGGAGTGGGCCGAAGCGAGCCGTTGGCCGATCTGTTGCTGTCGTCGGGCGGGATGCTTGTCGCTCAGCTCCTTATCGGAGCGGCGGGAGGCCTGGCTGTCGGTTTTGCATCGGTGTGGCTCGTAAAGAGACTCCGCTCCGACAACGAATTTATGTATCCGGTGCTGATGATCGCATGTGTTTTCTTCTCGTTCTCGCTGACCGAACTGGCAGGCGGCAACAGTTATCTGTCGGTCTATGTTTCGGGGCTCGTTGTCGGCAACAGCAAATTGCCGATGAAGCGGACGATAACGACTTTTTTCGGAGGATTCACCTGGCTTGTCCAGATCATAATGTTTCTCACGCTCGGACTTCTTGTCAACCCGTCGGAGCTTGTGGCGGTCGTTGTGCCGGGTGTTGCTCTTGGCATGTTCATGATTTTGATCGCACGGCCTGTCGCAGTATTCATCAGTCTGTTGCCGTTCAGAACCTTCACGTTGAAGGCCCGTCTGTACATAGCATGGGTCGGTCTGCGCGGGGCGGTTCCCATCATTTTCGCGACTTATGCCATAGTGTCGCCGACGGTTGAGCATGCCGGGTTTATGTTCAATATAGTGTTCTTCATCACTCTGTTGTCGCTGCTGATACAGGGCACCACGGTCAGCCGCATGGCTCGATGGCTCAAACTTTGCCAGCCGATGAAAGAGTCGGCCTTTGCGGGTGTTGAGTTGCCCGACGATGTGGCATCGACGATGAGCGAACTCGAAGTCACTGCCGACATGCTTTTTGACGGCGAGACATTGCGCACGGTGGAGTTGCCTCCTAAGGCTCTTGTGATAATGGTGAAGCGTCGCGGCGAAGGCTATGTAGTGCCGAAAGGCGACACCCGTCTGCGCGTCGGCGACACTCTGCTGCTGATTTCGCAGAAGTGACCTGGTTGTGGAGTTGCAGTTGCTCTTTTTTTAATTTCTTCTTAAGTTTGCGCGGCAGGCGTGTTGGTATTGGCGTTTCGGTCTGCTGAGTCTGCGGCTCTGGCTGTGGCGCATTGGTTTCGGTGGCAGTTGGCTCGGCATTGTCGACGGCCGTTGTTTCAGCGGCTGCTTTTTCGGCGCGACGTGCGGCGGCAATCCTGCGTCGTTCGGCTGCCTGATCGATTTCGAAGCGTATGAATTCAAAGGCCATTTCGGCGGCCTGACTCAGCGGCCTTACATCGCCGAAGGCGATATAGTCAAACACAGCCTCATAGACTTCGAGGCGAATATCGGGAGAGAATTTTCGGAGTACGGCATACCATTGAAGCTTGATTGTCACTGTTTTGGGGCGTTTTGTGGTTAAGTGGTTCATAAGTCAGAGATATTTTAATGATTTTACATCCGCAAAGTTAGGCAACAAATCGCGCGTCTGACCTGCTAAATCGGACAAACGCACTATTTAACATTTAAGATCAGTCGTTATCACCTCTGCAAATCATTTATTTTCAAAAAGTTTGAGTTTCTTTGGTGATAATAAAAATTTACCTACCTTTGCAAAAATGCCCTTTCGTATCATTATGATGCATATGAGAAAAATAATATCGATTGCGACTGTCGGGGATCTGTTGCCTGACAATAGGCGGGTGATATATGAAATAAAAATATATGGGGATGAAAAATTAGCACCTATCACACCATGGACAAAATAGCTCAACGTAACAATTTAATATTGGTCCTATACATCCTTTTGTTTGTATTCGGCGGATTTTTGTGCTGCGTACTTATGCTTACGCCTGATGAATATACTGAGGATTTAGGTGATTACTATACATACCATGGAGGTATTGAAAATGAGATTCCCGGGCCGATGATAACAGGGCCTTTGAATATACCTGATGATGTGATCGCGTTTTCGCATGATGAGAAATATATCGTTGCATTGCAGAAATGGAATGGGAAATATATGGAAAGTGTAATTATAACCGGTTGCAGTTATTATGATGTCATGCAAAAACTCAAACAATCGCCTGACAGTCTATGCTATTGGATTATCGACAAACAGAACAAATTCACTTCAGGGCCTTTGTATCGGGATGAATATATCGATTATTGCCAAAAACGGAATGTGCCTCCGGCATTAATGAAGTCCGTTTTGGATATAGATGTCGCCGGTTACAGCTATCCGTGATGGTAAATGCGCATAGCCCTCGTACTGGCTGAATTAATCGATAAAATACGAACAACAATCAAAGATAATCCCGATGTTAAAATAAATGACTTAGAATTTATGTGTACCCCGCCAATGGACAACACCCCCCTAATGGACTGGAAAACAGACCAGCCAAATACTTTCGAGTATATGCTTAATTTTGATTTCAGTCGAACATACTAAACGATAAACACAAATGAAAAAGATATTTTATGAATTAGAACCCGATTTAAATCCCAAGGTGACAGGTTCGGATTATCCGCAATGCTATAAATTTATTAGAAAAGTAAGCCTTGATACACCGCGGTCAATTTATGACACTCATACTGAAGTCGTGGAAAAGAATCGTTTCCCTGATTTCAAGCCGCAGCTAAGCGTATTGAAATTTGCAGGTAGAGCCAAGCCGACTGATTTTGTAAGTACTGTTGTATTCGATAGCCCATTTGTAACAAAGCATGTTCTGTCGGCTCTGAGCGATCTTGACTTTGGAGAACATAGGATTTATCCGTTGCGACTCTACTACAGACTCTCTCCCCGGTTATACTTCTACGTTGCAATACTGGCAGTCGACACATTCAAGTATATCCAGTGGGAGAAAAGCCAGTTTTATAAAACTATGACAGCCTTTGCTAATAGCGACCTTGATAGTATCTATGAGAAGAAACTTGAATCTATCAAATTCCATAATGAAACGGAATATCTGGACTATTTCCGACCTCTTGAGGTACCCCAAGCTGAAACGCTTGTCGTCTCAAAGGATTTTCCTATTCACCGCGATTATTTAACATTACAAAATCTTTGCGAAACATTTGTGAGCAAACGATTTATCGACGCCGTCAAAGCCAACAATCTGACAGGATTGGAATTTGGACGCAAGATCGAAATCGTAACGGAGGACGATTGAGACGAGACGTGGAATTTTTGAACTATATACCCAATCCCCACGCCTGTAGGTTCGCGACCTGTCGCGAACGCTGAGAGGATAATCGGGTTGTGGCAAAGTGGCGGTCGTGACAGGTCATGACCCTACAATTTGGATATTTTTTACATGAATCGTCGGCTAAACAGACTGAAAAGTAAAGTTGAATGATTAATTTTGTGGGTGTAATATAACCTAAAACTATACTGTATGGGACTGGATATTTATGCGGGAACAATGACTCGATATTATAGTCGAAATTGGAAAACTGCTGTGCAGAAGATGGCAGAAGCGAACGGCGTGAAGTGTGTAATGACAGACGGCAGCGGTAGCGAGGTAAAGCCTGTTTCAGACAAAGCTGAGATCGAGGAGGTCAGGGGCATTGTGACACAGTGGGCCGACAATCTGGCAGCCGGTCTTGATCCGACTATTGAGACTCCGTTATGGGTCGATGATTGTGAGTGTGATTATTACACCGACAAACCGGATTGGTTGGCTTTCGGGGCTTTAGTGATGCTGCAGGCGTGCCGTTTGTTGAACAAGCCTCTGCCCGAATATGTCAATGACGACTGGGATGCGTTTAAAGAGCCGGCCGTCAAGGAGGTAATGTCGCGCAGCGATGTAAATTCGTTGCTTGCCGGAGCCAGTGTGTGGTTGCCACTCCCGGCTACGGCTATATTCGTCGCCCAGTTGCCGACGGGTGCAGAAACGACGTTTTCTACCGTCGAGTCGTTGCGGAATGAACTGGAGGAACTTAACCGGCAGATGTGGCAGGCCGACGAAGCGACGATCATTTCCTGGCGCAATGATAAATACTATATACCCGTAAAACAGGATAAGGAAAAGACTTTTTTCGGTTTTATCAGCCGTTCGAGCAAGAAACAAAAGTACCGCACTGAAGACCTCGCGCAGTGCGGATATTCGATCCTATATCAGGCAATGTGTTTTGCCAGAGAGCATAATGTTCCGATTATCGCTGACTATTAGTCTTTGTCAACGATGAGGCAGTCGATGTCGGGCATCGGGGCGGCAGAATTCTGCAGGCGCACTTCGTTGTTGCCTTTGCGTAGCTGAACTGTTACCGACGATGTTGTCACGCCGGATCCTGATGGCTGGCACTCGAATGTCGCAATGGTCTCGCCGTTGATGATCAAGGAGAATGCTGCGGTCGTGTCGGTCTGCCAGGATACAGAGAGCCTGTAGCGCCCTTTGTCCGGAACGTTGACGTTGTCCCACATCAGATCATTGTCGGGTGAGCCTCCGAGGTTAACGGCTTTCATGCCTCCGCTGCAAGCGGGTGCGGGAGCGTAGTAGCCGCTGTTGACGGCATGCGGATTTTTGATTTCCTGGTAGTTGCCGATGAATGCGGTTTCTGCTTCGTAGGTTGTGCGCATCAGTCTTTTGCCGGCAGTCAGGAGGAATATCTCGGTAGCATGTGGCGGCAATGCCACAATAATAGAATCGTTGAACCGTCCGATGTCGGCCCGATTGAATATGTCTCTGACTTTAACATTTCCGCCAAGATTGATTTTTGAGAATGCCACACTGACGTTTCGTTGACGATCGGTCGGATTATAGACTGCCACACAACGTTTTTTGCCGTGAAGCTGTCCGATGTCTTTAACCAGAACGTAGCAGCTGTCGGGTGTGTCGGCAACGTAGGCTTGCAGATGAAGCCTGTCCTGGTTGAGGGCTATGAGCTCGGGGTTGGTTATCAGCGAAAGAGTCTCCGGCTTGATCGTGGTGAGGTCGCAACCTATCAGAAGGGGCGATGACATCACGCACCATAGTCCGAAGTGTGTGCGGTCTTCGGTTTCAGACAAAGACCGGCCGACTTCGAGCATGTCCATGTCGTTGTAGTGGCCGCCGCGGCAGTATGCCGACAAGTAGAGGTTCTGGCCGATTATATCCTTGACTGATGGCCAGTTGTCCTGAATGTCATGGGATATGCGCCATGAAAATCCAACGTCGCTGACCCATGTGCCCGGATAGTTCCAGCGGCAAACGTTGAGTCTCACGTCATCGCGTCCGGTCGCTCTGATCGCCCGGCTGATCTCTCTGTAGCGCTGCTCTTCGTCGAGATCGAGCCGCTCGGAATTCTGTGGAGGATCGCCGCCGCAGAAGTCAACTTTGATGAAGTCGAAGCCTATCGTCTTGAAGAAAAATTCGGCATCGCGGCTGTCGTTGCCATAAAGTCCGACACCGCGGGCTATGGTGTCGTTGTCGTAGTAGCTTCCACATGTGTTGCGTCCGGCGTCGCTGTAGATCCCGGCTCTGAGTCCGAGTGAATGGATGTGGTCAACGACAGGTTTTAGTCCCCGGGGGAAACGGGTGGGGTGGATGAGGAGCCTGCCGCTGCTGTCGCGTCCACCGAAGTATCCGTCGTCGATGTTTATGTGGTTGTAGCCGGCTTGTTTAAGCCCGGTCGATACCAATGCGTCGGCCTGCGATGTTATGAGGCTGTCGCTGATATTGACACGATATGTGTTCCATGAGCTCCATCCCATGGTCGGGGCGTTGTCGGAGCCGTTTGAGGCAGATGCTTGCTGCAGGTGAGTGCCTGCAAAAAGCATGGAGGAGATAACTGCAGCTCTGAACAGATTGTCAATCGATGTTTTCATGCGCTTCAATCATGTCGATGATATTGTCGATCGGCTCGGCCGGATCAATCCATTTGACGGACTGATCGCGGCGCAGCCATGTGAGTTGTTTTTTTGCGTAGACCCTGGTGTTCTTCTTGATGCGGGCGACGGCAGTGTCGAAGTCCATCGTTCCGTCGAAGAATGCAAACATCTCTTTGTAGCCTACGGTGTTAAGGGCGTTGAGCTGTCGCAGATGACTTACGCGTCGGGCTTCGTCGGGAAGTCCGGCGTCGATCATTGCGTCGACGCGTCGGTTGATGCGGTCGAAGAGCTCTTGGCGAGGACGGTCGATGGCGATTTTGATGATGTCGAACGGGCGCACGGCTTTGCGTCCGGTGCGCAGCGACGAGTAGGGCACACCTGCCTGCATCGAAATCTCGAGAGCGTGGATCACCCGTTTTGTGTTTGAGTGGTCGACTTCAGCGTAATAGTCGGGGTCGGTGATCTCAAGCAGGGCGAGAAGCCCTTCAGTACCTTGTTCGGCAGCGAGACGGGCCACTTTGTCGCGCACCTCATCTGACACCGACGGCATTTCGTCGATGCCGTTGACAAGAGCGTCGACATACATCATCGATCCTCCGCAGACCACGGCGTAACCTCCCGATTTGTCGAACAGAGCAGGAAGCAGTTCCAGTGCATCGGCTTCGAATTGCGCGGCACTGTAGTAAGAGTCGAGATCGAGAGTCGCGATCATGTGATGGCGCACGCGCCTGAGCTCGTCGGGCGAGGGTGCTGCGGTGCCCACCGGTATATCGCGAAAGAGCTGGCGCGAATCGGCTGAGATGATTTCACATCCCAGCCTTTCGGCCAGCTCAATGGCTAATGATGTCTTGCCCGAGGCTGTCGGTCCGGTGACAACGACGAGCAGCGGCTTACGTCGCGTTTTCAATTCTGTCCAACGATTTCAGCGATGCGGACAATGACCTCACGGGCCTTTTCCATCGACTGTATGGGCACGAATTCGTAGCGTCCGTGGAAGTTGAGACCTCCGGCAAAAATATTGGGGCATGGCAGACCTTTGAACGACAGCTGAGCGCCGTCGGTTCCGCCTCTGATCGGCTGTACGCGTGGAGTTACGCCGCTGTCGCGCATGGCTTGCTCGGCGATGTCGATGATGTGCATCACCGGTTCGATTTTCTCGCGCATGTTGTAGTATTGATCCTTGATGTCGAGGGTGCAGCAGTCGGGAAACTCGTGGTTGATCTTTCTGGCAAGATGTTCGAGTTCCTTTTTGCGGCGTTCAAACCTGTCGCGGTCGTGATCGCGGATAATATATGTGAGGACAGTCTGCTCGACAGTGCCTTCCATGCCGACGAGGTGATAGAAGCCTTCGTAGTCTTCGGTGTGTTCGGGAGTCTCCCATCTCGGCAGCATTATCACGAACTGATTGGCAATCCTCATGGAGTTGATCATCTTGTGCTTTGCATATCCGGGGTGGACGTTGCGGCCTTTGAAAGTGACTTTCGCTACGGCAGCGTTGAAGTTCTCATACTCGAGTTCGCCGATCTCACCTCCGTCCATGGTGTATGCCCAGTCTGCAGCGAAATGGTTGACATCGAATTTGTGGGCACCGAGTCCGATCTCTTCGTCGGGGTTGAACGCGATGCGGATGTCGCCGTGCTTGATTTCAGGATGGTTGCGAAGGTAGACTACCGCCGAAATAATCTCTGCGATGCCGGCTTTGTCGTCGGCTCCGAGGAGAGTCTTGCCGTCGGTGACGATTAGATCCTGACCGATATAGTTGAGCAACTCGGGGAATTCGGACGGCGACAGAACGATGTTGTCGTCGGCGTTGAGAACAATGTCCTTGCCATCATAGTCTTTGACGATGCGCGGGTTGACGTGGCGACCCGACATGTCGGGCGAAGTGTCGAGGTGGGCTATGAAACCGACTGTCGGCACTTTTTTGTCGGTGATGTTGCCCGGCAGAGTGGCCATCAGGTAGCCGTTGTCGTCGAGCGAGATATCAGACAGTCCGAGTTCGCGGAGTTCGTTTTCGAGATGGCGTGCGAATATCATTTGCCCCGGAGTCGAGGGGGTCATGTTGGTGAGTTCGTCGCTTTGAGTGTCAAATTTGACATATTGCAAAAAGCGGTCGGTAACGTTCATGCTTTAATGTATGTTTGATAAAGTTACAGTTGTTTTCAGAAGAGGCTCATTTTCGCCGGCTGAGTACACGAGGTGGAAACCGTCGATGCCGAGAGTCTTGAACATGCCGAATACCAGGGGCTTGAAAGAACCGAGTTTGGCGTAACGGGCTTCGAGAACCTTAATGGCGCGCGCCTTGAGGTTGGCAGTCACAAGGCCTCGGTAGGAGCGTGGGTTGTCGAAAACGACGTTGTAGGCATAGAAGCCGCCTTTGAATGAAGTTGTGATTTCTTTGACGGTGCGTTCGTCAGGCATGAACTGGTCGGCAGAAGCAGCCAGTGCGGCGAAAAGCGCGTCGCGAGTCTCGTTGTAGTCGAGCTGGGTCAGCGGCGACTTGACCATGCGTCGGAGCGTTGCAGGAGACAGTTCATATGATTTGGCGTCGCCGTATGCGTCAGTCAGGTTAACGACAATCGGCATTTCTTTTTCGGTAAGTGCGTTGACGAGGATCTCAAGATTTTTGTCGGCGTGATCCTTGATTTCGCATGCTGTAAAATAGTTGAACAGCGGATCTGTGATGAGGCCTACCTTGAAAAGAGAGTCGGCAAGGGCAACATCGACGTTGATGCGGTCTTCGGCATATTGCGCTTCGGCCTTAGCGATGAGTTCGGGATTCTCTTGGACAAGAGTTTGTAAATCAGTGTTGATGCGTTGGCTCTGTTCGATTATGATCGGAGTCGTCTTGTCGCTGCATGCTGTAAATGCCATTGTCGCTGCGAGAACAGCCGGCGCGATGGCCATACGAATGATGTTCATGGTTAAAACGTTGTTTAGGAGTTATGTGAGACAAAGTTAGTGCAGAAACGTGACTTTGCCAAATTTCATTGATTTTTTTAACGAAAAGCCGTTAAATCTGCATATGATGGGAACAAAGCAGGCGTAGAATATGTTTGAAAATCATAACATACTATAACAAATGACGATATGAAACTCAAAACCCTGATCGGACTTCTGATGATGGCTCTGACGCCTTTTGTTGCAATGCTTTCAAGTTGCAAGGATAATGAATTATGGGAAGAATTGCCAGAAAAAATTTCGCAATTTATAACACAATATTTCCCGAATTCGGAGATTAACAGTTTTTCGGAATCTCCGACGACCTATCATGTGAGGATATCCAATGGTCCGGGTATGACGTTTGACCACGAATGTGAGTGGGAGGCCATCAACGGCTATGGCATGCCGTTGCCGCAGGTGCTTCTCTTCGATCAACTGCCGCCGGCACTATACAAGTATCTCGAAGAAACGGATGATGTCGGCAGTGTGTTCAGCATCGAGCGCGACCGCACGAGCTATACGGTTGTGCTGCTCGATTCGACATTGATCTATGATATCAAGACACAGCAGATCACCGGTTCTGACCGGATTGCTTCGTGACGATTGCTTTCTGGAATCTCACGGTCGAGTCGTGGAGCGGAAAGTTGAGGCGCAATATGGCATTGTCGATAATGTCGGCGCTTGTTTCGCTGGAAATGGCGTTGCCTGATGTGTCGTACCACACGAGGTCATAGTGGTTGAGAAATATCGTCGGCCTCATCACTCCCTTTATCATCAGCGGTTTCCAGCGTGAGGCTTTCGAACCAGATATATAAATGATGGAGATTGTGCCGTCGGGCGCTTCGATTGTGGCGAGAGTGTAATCTCCGCCAAGGTTGAGCCGCAGCGGATCAGTGTCGCGGTCGAGGTAACGCCAGTATCCGACAACAGGGTTGTTTGACTCTGCAATAATGCTGTCGAGTCCGTTGAGCGAAGTCAGCGGGCATACAACAGGTCGGACGACCGAATCTGTGAACAATGACAGGCGTGACAACGCGAGCGGTGTTCCGGCTGAAGATATGATCGATTTAAGGCCGCGACCGTCGAGGTTGAACGTCGCGAGTCGCGAGCGCTGTCCGAGCGAGCATAACAGGCTGTCGTCGGGCGAGTTTTTTGTCAGGGTCAGTGACCATCCGTCGATTTCGGGTATGACTTTGCTTGAGATTATCATCGACCGTCGCGATGTCAGGGATGAATCGGGGGAGAAGTGCGACAGCACGATGTCGAGTGGAATGCCATAGAGATTGTCGCCGGACATGCGTCCGTTGCGCCTCATGGAGATGTGGGTGAACGAGCTGTCGGCGTAGCTGAGCGACACCGCCCAGGAAGCATCGCTGGATTTGCGGGGTATGTCGATGCGGAGATGGTAGTCGCATGCCGTCAGATTGTCGGGAAGATTGTCGACAGCGATGATGCCGGGCTGAATGTCGACCGGCGGATCGTTGTAGATCTCCCTGACGGAGCCGGCAGCGTATGCGGTCAGGCATGCTGCGGCGCAAAGAACTGTTGACAGCAGGCAGTTACGCATCTGAAGCATTTGATAGTAGTTTCATAACTTCAGCGGCGAAGTCGTCGTCGCTGAGATCCCATGGAAGCCAATGGATCGGGAAGCCTCGGCGCTCCATGCCTCTGAACCATGTCATCTGACGTTTGGCAAACTGATGTATGGCGATTTCGAGGTTGTCGAACATTTCGCGGTAAGAGATCTGACCAATGACGTGGAGGGTTATGAATTTGTATTCAAGTCCATAATATATTAGGTCGTCGGGATTGATGCCGGCGTCGATCAATGATCTGACTTCGTCGATCATTCCGGCGTCGAATCTGGCTTTAAGTCGTGATGAAATGCGGTTGCGCCGTGCTTCGCGGGGAATGTCGATGCCGATTGTGACGGCGTCGGTCAGCGGATCGGGAGCTGCGGCTGTGGCCGCCGACGGGTTATCGCGGTAGAATGTGGCGATTTCGATGGCTCTGATTGCCCGTTTGGCTGTGTCGACGTCAGTGGTGTTATGGAGACATTTCATGCCGGCGAGTATTTCGGTCAGCTGATCGAGCGTTTTACCTTCGAGCGATGCTCTCAGACTGTGGTTTGCCGGGACTTCGGGCAAGTGGAGGCCTTTCAGGACCGATTCGACATATAGCCCTGTGCCGCCGCATACGACCGGCATTTTACCTCGATGCTCAATATCGGCCCTCGCCCGGTCGAAGTCCCTGAGATATTCAAAGAGATTATATTTGTATCCGGCCGGCGCGATGTCGATCAAGTGGTAGGGGATTTCGCCGTATTCGTCGAGATCCTTGCCTGTGCCGAGATCCATGCCTCGGTAGATCTGCCTGGAATCGGCGCTTATGATCTCCGCGCCGATACGTCGTGCGATGTCGACGGCGCGTCCGGTTTTGCCTGATGCAGTCGGGCCGGTGATGAACAGGATCTTGGCCATGATCGTCAATGGTTGAAGTTTTTACGCCAGAAACGTCGTAGTCTGAAGAACGGGCGGTCTTGGTTGTTAGTGGCGATGTCGAGCCAATGGAGATCGCCGTAGTCGACGTCCCATTTCTTGAAATCGCGCAGCCTGAATGTCGGCTGGTAGTTTTTGATCGGGTAGAGCCGCCGGCCTTTGCGGTCGTAGGTTTTCCACGCCATTGTGACATGGTAGATGCGGTTGAGTTCGCTGACAAACAGAGGCGCGAGTTTTCCGGCTTTAAGCTCGCGGTCGATAATGTCGATTGTCTGCCACTCGCCGCCAACCGACAGCTGCTGGTCTGTGTCGTCGGGCAGGAATACGGCGAAATGGATAACATTCGCTCCGTTGATGTATCCGGTGTCGGTGTAAAGATATTTCAGCTCGAAGTCATCGATCCCTGACATGTCGGCAAAGCTTTTGCGGGCTTCCTCGTCAGAGAACTTCTCACGCCGGGGAATAAGCATTTTAGCCGGTGTGTCGAAGCTGTTGTCTGTGGCTTCGGCGAGAAGCATGCGGTCGCCTGAAAAGACAAGAAAGCGCAACATGGTCATCATCGGTTTGATGTTGTGGGGCGATTTGTTGTCGGTCATATCTTCGCTCATTGCCATGTAACGGACCGACATGTAGACCAGCGACAGCAGATAGACCGCTATCGGCATGATTATGAAATAGAATTTGTCGGGTTTGTTGAAGTTGACGTTGATGTAGAAGAAATAGTAATATGCCCAGTCGACAATGCTCAGCACGAGTGACAGCCACAGCAGCAATCTGAGCTGATAGCGGGATTCGCGATAATATAGATTGGCGACTGTGCCTGCGGGGTCGTAGTAGCCGAAACGAGCCTGACAATGGCGGCATATCTTCATTTTATGTCCTTTGGCGAGAAACCACAGGCTTACGATGAGAGCGATCGGGAAAATGATGAGACTGCAAATGTAGGGGTGGCGCGGATTGAAGGGTTCGATGGCGAATACGCCGCCGAAGAACCATTGCGACATTGATATGTTGATGATCAGCATCACGAGCCCCGACCAGAAGAGGATAATGGCCATGGCCCATACCATCAGGTAGCATGCGCGCATTTTTTTGCATGTGTTGTCTGACTTTATTTTTGTCATCAAGGCATAGGCCAATGCGAAAAGGATGATAGGCAGGAATGTCTTTGAAATAAACAGCGAACAAAGCATGACGAGGGCGATGGCTCCGAACGCGATGGCCCAGTAGTTCCATAGCCCCCTAATGGTGGAAGCCGATATGTTGTGATGTAATGGCATGTCAGAGAGTCAGTCGGTTAGCGTTTCACATTCAGGTTGCGGTCGAAGAAGTCGAGCATCTTGGCATAGACCACAGCCCTTGAGTTGCAACCGTTGATCGAATGGTTCATGTTGGGGAACACAAACATGTCGCAAAGCAAGCCTTGACTCTGCATGCGCGAGACAAATTCGAGCGAGTTGGCGGGGTGGACGTTGTCGTCGGCCGTTCCGTACATCAACAATAACGGACATGAGAGCCGTGAAGTTCGGTTGATAGGAGCCGAAGTTGCATATCCGCTTTCGTTCTGCCGCGGAGTGAGCATGTAGCGTTCGGCGTAGACTGTGTCGTAGTATCTCCAGTCGGTGACAGGGGCGATGGCCACGGCGGCGGCAAAAGGCGATGACGGCTCGGTGGCGCACATCAATGCTTCATATCCTCCGTAGCTCCAGCCACATATTGCAATCCGGCTGCTGTCGACGTAAGGAAGGGCGGCTATGGTGTTGGCAGCATTGATCTGATCGATGGTTTCGTAATGTCCGAGTTGTTTGTAAACGACGTCGGTGAAGGCGCGTCCGCGTCCACCGGTGCCGCGTCCGTCGACACACACCACGATATAGCCCTTCATCGCGTAGAACTGGTCGAAGTCCATGCGCCAGCGGTTGACCACAGACTGAGAAGCGGGACCGCTGTATTGAGTCATGATGACCGGGTAGCGTTTCGACGGTGAGAAGTCGAGAGGCTTGATCATGTAGGCGTTGAGGTCATAGGAATCGCTTTTGATCGTGAAAAATTCCTTTACAGGCACACGGCTGTTGTCGTAGCGGGCCCGGTAGGCGGCATTGTCTTCCAATGTGCGGAGAGTCTTGCCGGCGGGAGTGCACAGGGTGTAGACCGGTGGAGTCGTGGCGTCGCTGTAATTGACCATCATCAGGTCTTTGGCTGGAGAGAAGGATACGGAAGACCATCCGGCATCATGTCCGATGGTGCGCACGACTCCTTTTCGGTCGATGGCGCAGACGGTGCGGTCGAGCGGCGAAGGGGCGGCAGCCTGATAGTAGTGATTACCGGTGGCGTCGCATCCGTAATAATCGGTCACGTCGAAGTCGCCCGATGTCAATTGTTTCAATTCGGCTCCGGCGTAGCTGTACTGATAAAGATGAGCGTAGCCGCTTTTGCTTGACAGAATCACGAAGTTGTCGGCTGCGTAGTGGATGTTTTCGTAGGTTTCGGGAGCTATCCAGGAGTCCGAGGTCTCGACGTAGATCGACTTGACGACCGTCGAGCGGGGATTGACACTATAGATTTCGAGACGGTTCTGGTCGCGGTTGAGGGTCGGAACTATCAGTACGGTCCCTTCGGGTGCGAAGTGGATGTTGGGGATGTATTCGATCGCTTTGTCGGCGAGAGCGATGTCTTTGATCTTGCGTGTCTCGACGTCGTAGCTGTGGAGCGACACGCGGGAGTTGTTCTCTCCGGCAACCGGATATTTGTAAGAGTAAGTGCCGGGATAGAGCGCATATTTAGTGTCGGGTTTGCAGGCTCCGGAGTAAATCGGGAGATTGTAGACCGGCACGTCGGTCTCATTGTATTTTACGAAGCATAGTGTCGAGTTATCGGGCGAAAAGGCCATGGAGCATGTAGTCGAGAATTCCTCTTCGTAGGTCCAGTCGCTGATGCCGTTGATGATTTCGCCGAAACGTCCGTCTTCGGTTACGGCAACTTCGGTGTTATAGTCGAGTTTCTTGATGTAGATGTTGTTGTCGGCAACGAAAGCGATCATTCGGGCATTATCGGAAAAAACAGGCGACTGTTGTCTCGGATGTTCGGTCGACAGAGGTCTCATCAGCCGGGTGCGCACTTCGTAGACATAGTATTCGGCTGAGAATGAGCGACGGTAGATCGGAGTGCGGTTGCGGTAGACGAGCACGCGTGTTGCGTCGCTGCTCAATATAAATCCGTCGATATCGGTCAGGACGGTCTCCCTGGCGGCAGACAAGTTGACAAAGACTTCGATCTCTTTTCCGGTCTTGGTGTCGAAACGGACGATCGAAGAGCGGTCGGCCGACAGAGTGAGATAGCTCTGTCCGTCGGGCATATATACGAAGTTTGACGGCGATACGGGGGTGTTGTCGGGATAAACGTATGGAGCTATTTCGGAAACGTAGGGGGAGCGTGCACCGGCTGCATTCAATGAGACAGTCGCGCTGAAAGAGAGCGCCAGGGTGCACAATGATAATTTCTTGAACATAACAGACATAGGCTGATGATAAACAATAGGTTAAAAGAGCGAGAGCTGAGCGTCGTTGTCGTGACGGGTGTTTTTTCGCGTCGGGGGCTGATAGCCGAACTCGGCTTCACTGATGCCTGCGCGCATCGACGGTGTCACTGGAGGATCGGATCTCATCCAATCGGCGCTGTCGAAGCTCTCT
Organism: uncultured Muribaculaceae bacterium; assembly: GCA_910587475.1. Classification (GTDB taxonomy): domain Bacteria; phylum Bacteroidota; class Bacteroidia; order Bacteroidales; family Muribaculaceae; genus CAG-873. The sequence goes on along the minus strand of CAJUMR010000038.1, from coordinate 5,402 downwards.
TCGATGGCGGCAAGATCGCCGTCGGATATTTTCGGTGTATCGGCGATTGCCTGTTCATTGTCGGTAGAATTGTAGTCGGCCATATCGTCGGATACGATCGGGGTTGTCGGGTCAGACTCGAGTTCGGCGATGCGCCGTTTGAGTTTGTCTTCAGACTCGGCTTGTGCTTTGAGGTTTGCGGCGATTGTCCGCTGAAGAGAAGCATTTTCGTTGCGGAGATTTTCGCAAGTTTCTTTGAGTTTTGCGATCTTACGGTCGCGTTTTTCGATGACTTCTTCGATGCGGTTCATCTGGCCGGTCAGCTGCTCGATGTCGTCCTGGAGTCTGCGGGCTTCGTCGATTTCGGCTTTCAGACGTGCTATCTCTTCGTCGCGTTCGGCGAGCTTTGATGTGGCGGCAGAAGCTTTTGATTGCAGACCGTTCAGCATCTCGGTGGCTATCCTGTCTTTTTCGGCTGCTGCGTCGAGTTGCTCCGACAGACTGGCGATCTCGCTTTCGAGAGCTTCCATTTTTTCGGCCGCGGCGTTGTCGACGATTGGTTCGCCACTTTGGGCGGCATTGCGTATGGCGATTATTTCAGCACGGGCGTCGTTGAGTTCCTGGCGCAGAGTTTCAGCCTCAGATTCGTGGACAGAAGCGACTTTCAGTTTGTTGACAAGGCTTTTGTTTTCGAGGTCGAGCTGTTCGCGCTCGGCCTGGAAGGCTGTCAGCTGGTTTTCGAGGTCGTGGACACGGTCGTTGAGCGCACGTCGCTGTCTGTCGGCGCTGAGTTGCTGCTGTTTGATGTCGAATCTCTGTTGCTCGATTTCTTTGGCTTTAGCCTTGAGAGAGTCCATCTCAGACCTCATCGACGACTGTTCGGCCGCCCATCGTATCTCGCATTGAGAGCGTGTCTGCGACGAGAGTGTATCGAGGTAGTCTTTAAGCGATGCGTCGAGTCCATCGTAGAGTTTCTTGCGCTGAACTTCGGGGTCGATGGCTTTGGCAATGAAGTCGGGTAGCGCTTCGTTGAAAGTTGCGATTACGTGGTCGAATATCCTGTCGACAGCTATGCGGTCGATTTCAACCTGACGATCGTTGTCGTCGCATTTAGGAGTTTCGGGTTCGGGCAGCTGCAGAGCCGGAGCTTCGGCGCTGTCTTCGAGCAATCCGTCGTCGGCATCATTGCCGAAACCAAACGATCGTTTTATGGCGTTAAAAAAGGACATCTTGGTATCAGGGTTGTTATGCTGGTGAATAAGGATCTATCGGGGATTGGTGACAGTCATTGTCATCGGATACCGGGCCGGCCGGCGATCTGTCGGGCCGGAAAACCACTCCTGCACCTTTGCGGCCGTCGATGGCGACTGTCAGCGGGTTGTCGAACCTGACAACCCTGAGGCGTTGAGATTCGTAGACGGCGGGCATAGCGTCGAGGTAGGCGACATTGTATATGCCGTCGTCGCTGTGGGGGTTGATGGTGAAGTAGCCCACACCGAAAGATGTGAGGTTGTGGAAGAAGTGAGTGCCTTGGCTCGGTTCTATCCTGTAGTTGTTGAGCGACGACTCAACGATCAGGCGTGACGCCGAGATGTCGGGCCATTTCACGGGTATGCCGAGAGCCGGATCGCTTGATCCCCATCTGCCCGGGCCGATGAGGATGTAGCCTTCGCCGCGCTCGATCATATCGCGGTTGATGCTGTTGAGTTCGCGCGCGACTTCAGGATTGTGGAGCGAGTCGAATGTGTCGGGCTTGACATAGATGACAGTGTTGACACCGTCGATGTTGCCGTGTCCGAGGGCGGTGTTGCTGCGGAGTATGAGGTCTTCGTCGTCGGCATTCAGGGCTGCTTCGTCGACGTTCTCTTTCTTGTCGATTATAGGCCGTATCTGAAGCCAATAGATGTGGCCTTTTATGCCTTCGGGTGATGGCATGGCCGAAATGTTGCCGGCAAATTCGATTTCGACCGGCCGCTGCATTTCAGTCTGTCCTTCGCGGAGCATGAAGTCGACAGCCTGGGCGAGCGGAAACACTTTGTCGCGCAGGATATTGGCAAATGTGACCACCTTGCGTCCGCGACCGGGCGCATCGTAGTCCATGAGAATGCCGTTCTGAGGATCGAATGTTGAAACGAGATAGCGCAAGGCGCCTGTTCCGGCGAAGTCGCGCACGGGTTTGCGTATGATGTTGAACCCGTCGTCGGCCGACATTTCAAGAGTCGAGTCATTCGGGCCGAGGACATACAGATCGTTCTGAGTGTCGCGCAGGGCGAGATCGAGAGTTGACGTCTGAAGCACTTTGTCGGGGTGGCGGGGCGAAAATCTCAGGCTCAGTCCTCCGTCGACGATATATTTGCCGAGTCCGATGGCAATTTCGGCGACTCCGTCTTCGGTCTGCTCTTCGCCGATAGGGTAATAGTTGAGCGACCTGCCGACACCTGAGAACGACGGGAAATAGTAGGGGCCGTGGCTTTCACCGACGACTTCCTGGATGATTACCGCCATTTTTTCCTGATCGATGACGTTGCTTGTTGCCGACATGTAGGCTTTGCTGGCTTGATAAAAAACAGAAGCATAGACACCTTTGATCGCTTCGACGAGCATGCGCAGCCGTTCGTCGGGATCGTCGACGTAAGGCACCATGTAAGTCGAATAAATGCCGGCAAACGGCTGGTAGTGGGAGTCTTCGAGGAGGCTGGAACTGCGGATGGCAAGCGGACGGTCGACTACCTCAAACAGGGCATAGAAATCGTCGATCAGCCGAGGTGGCAGTTTGGCAGCGAGGAACGCGCGCAGTATCTCATCGTCGGATGCGTCGCTGAGGGCCATTGGATAGAGGCCATTGACGGCCATGAATTCGTCGAATATGTCGGTGCACAGTACGACAGTGCGCGGTATCGATATGGTGACCCCGGCAAAATTGTCGCAGATCGGGTTCTTCTTGATAATCGAGTCGACGAATGCCAGGCCGCGGCCTTTGCCGCCGAGGCTTCCTTCGCCGATTCGGGCGAAGTTGGAGTAATGGTCGAATCGGTCTTTGCGGAAGACGGCTACGACTCCGCGGTTTTTCATCTTGCGATACTTTACGATGAGATCGAAAAACAGCTGTTTGACCGCAGGCGCTTCGTCGAGCGAGCGGAAGCGGTGCTGCTTGATCACCTCTGCGATCGGGAATAGAGCGCGAGAGTAGAGCCATCGCGATATATCGTTGGTTGAAGCATGATGGAAGAGCGCTTCGTCGGGGATTGCAAAAATGTTTTTCTGCATGTCTTTCAGCTCTCTCAGACGCATGATCTCGCGGTTTGTGGCCGGATCGCGGACAATGAAATCGCCGAAACCGAAATTTGCCATTATGGCTTCTCCGAGGTCAACGGGCAGCTTCTTGGAGTTTTTGTCGAGGAAGATGCCGTTGAATGTGTGGACTTTATCGGCATTTTCGACATCGCTTGATTCGATAATTATCGGCAGATAGGGCGATTGACTTCTAATGTAAGAAGCAAGTTTCAGCCCTGCCTGAGAGTCTTTAGTACCTTCTCTCTTGAACGATACGTCGCTGATTACGCCAAGGATATTGTTCTTGTACCGGTCGAATAGCTCAACAGCCTCTTCATAGTCTCGGGCAAGCATCACCTTCGGACGTCCGCGCATGCGGAGGCGCTGCTCGTGTTCGTTGAGGGCTTCGGTTGAGAAAACCATCGATTGCTTTAGCAGGAATTTATATACGGTCGGCAAGATGGAGGAGTAGAACCTTACGGAGTCTTCGACGAGGAGCAGCATCTGCACACCGACGTCTGTGATGTCGTCGGCGTTCATGTTGTCTTCGATCAATTTTATAATTGCGAGAAGCAGATCCATGTTGCCGAGCCAGCTGAACACATAGTCGACATGCGTGAAGTCTTCGTTTTCGAGCCTACGTGAAACTTCTTTAGAGAACGGAGTGAGTACGACGACCGGAATCGTAGGGTCGACGGCCTTGATGTCGGCCGCTCCGGAGAAAGTCTCGGAGATGTCCATGCTCGGCATGGTTATGACGAGGTCGAAGTGGGCCGAACGCATCGCTTCGACAGCTTCGGCCGATGATGATACTCGGGTGACACGCGGAGGCGAACTGAGGTTGAGCGAGACATATTCGAAGTAGAGCTGTTCTTCGACGCGCCCGTCTTCCTCCATCATGAAGGCATCGTAAGGCGATGCAATCAGCAGGACATTGAAAATGCGTCGCTGCATGAGCTTCTGAAAAGCAGTCTCTTTGAGATATAATTGGCTTAGGGCTTCCTCGTTCATTGCGTGATTGGTTCTAATAATTAGCAAAGTTAATGATTAATGCCGATAATAGGTTGCCGAAAGGTTAAAAAGTTGCAACGAATTTATAAAAAGTCTCTGCATAAAACGCCTCTGGCCGCTGTTTCGGAGGGTTTATGTTTTACAACATATGGATAATGTGTAAAATAGTCAATAATTATCGATATATTTGCCCGAAATCACCTGTGCCGGTCTATCGTTGAGTGGCCGCGGATTGGGGACCGGTCATGGTCGGGAGTTGTTGATAGCGGGAGCGTGGTGTCGCGACCCTGGGGGACTGTCGCACCCTTAAGAAAAAGTTTGGACCAGAATAATATTAAATTTGAAATTCATGAATAGTTATCATATCATCAACGACACCCCCTATGGGTTTGAGTTCCATGAACAAACCAACTCACAGCTTAAGGCATTTGAACGGTGGTTTTATCAGAACAAGGAACATCGATTGGAAGAATTACAGAAAGAATATGACCGTGTGATCGGAGGACATCTTGACTTTTCAGTGGAATCACTGTTGAATCTCGGCAAATTTATGCACCGAGATATAACAACCGTACCCTTGTCTGAGGAAAAATATGCGGCCATTACAGAAGGGCTTCCCGAGGGCATATATGTGCCGGATTATGATATATCGATCAAAAGCCGGTCATTGGTCATTGACATAGCAATATATTTCGGAGAAGTGTTTTTGCGATCGCATCCAAAGTTATGCTGGGAGCAAAACAAATCAAAATCGGATGGCCGAGGTTTTATGGATATAAGGATAAACGATGGTCTAGCCCCTTTTTTGGGACCCGTAGGACTTATATTATGTGTTGCCTGGAAGGTGGCTAAAGGTACCTTTACAGACGATAACTTATTAAAATTATATGACATATACGATGGAAAAATAAGTGAAAACTATCGGTAAAGGATAGATAGTGGAATAATGACAACGACCGGAGCATATCGCCGCCTGTTGGGGGCTTTGGTGATGATGATTGCCATTGGCATTCAGTCATCGGGCGGTATGTGCATCCACGCGGTACCTGTCGCGACCGCTGATTGGCAAGGAATTGAGGGCCGTTCATGGTCGGGAGTTGTTGATAGCGGGAGCGTGGTGTCGCGACCCTGGGGGACTG
>CAJUMR010000037.1:12193-25420 GCA_910587475.1 uncultured Muribaculaceae bacterium | reverse complement strand
AGAAACCGACCGATATCCCCGACGAAGACCGCGACTTCTATCTCGAACGCCGCTACCCGGCCTTCGGTAACCTCTGCCCCCGCGACATCGCCAGCCGCGCAGCTAAAGAACGTTGCGACGCAGGCTTCGGCGTAGGCACAGGCAACGCCGTCTACCTCGACTTCAAATATGCTATCGAGCGCCTCGGCGAAGACGTTGTCCGCGACCGCTACGGCAACCTCTTCGACATGTATCAGATGATCTCTGACGACAACCCCTACAAGACCCCGATGATGATCTTCCCTGCCAGCCACTACACAATGGGCGGCATCTGGGTTGACTACGAACTCCAGACTTCGATCAAGGGTCTGTTCGCAATCGGCGAATGTAACTTCTCTGACCACGGTGCAAACCGCCTCGGTGCATCAGCTCTCATGCAGGGTCTCGCCGACGGATACTTCGTTCTGCCCTACACCATGCAGAACTACCTGAGCGACCAGATCAAGGTGCCTCACTTCACGACAGACACTCCCGAGTTTGACAAAGCCGAACAGGGTGTGCGCGACCGCATCGCCAAACTCATGGCTATCAAGGGTACAAAATCACCCGACGAAATCCACAAGCGTCTCGGTCATGTGATGTGGAACCTCGTCGGCATGGGCCGTACACTCCAGAGCCTCGTGAAAGCCGTAGGCGAAATCGAAGAAGTACGCAAGGAATTCTACTCAGACCTCCGCGTCGTAGGCTCGGCTGACGATCTCAACACAGAGCTCGAAAAGGCCCTCCGTCTCGAAGACTTCCTCGTGATTGCCAAGATGATGGCTATCGACGCACTCAACCGTAACGAATCTTGCGGCGCTCACTTCCGCGAGGAATATCAGACTGCCGACGGCGAAGCAGCACGTAACGACAAGGATTACATGTATGTGAGCTGCTGGAAGTACACCGGCGACAACGAGAAGCCCATCCTCATCAAAGAGCCCCTCAAGTACGAAGCTATTCAGGTTCAAACACGTAACTATAAGTCTTAACCGCGCCACAGGCGTCCCAAATAAAACGTTCATACAATTATGGAAAAAACAATCAGCGTAAATCTGAAAATTTGGCGTCAACGTGGTCCGAAGGAAAAAGGCCAGTTCGTCAATTATCACCTCGATAATGTTTCCACCGACAGCAGCTTCCTCGAAATGCTCGATATGCTCAACCAGCAGCTCGTCGAAAACAATCAGGAACCTGTGGTGTTTGACAGCGATTGTCGCGAAGGTATCTGCGGCATGTGCTCGCTCTACATCAACGGTCACCCCCACGGCCCGGTGCAGGGTATCACCACCTGCCAGCTCCACATGCGTAAGTTCAACGATGGCGACACCATCACCATCGAACCCTGGCGCTCGGCAGCATTCCCTGTAATCCGCGACCTTATGGTCAACCGCAACGCATTCGACCAGATCCAGCAGGCCGGCGGCTACGTGTCGTTCAACTGCGGCGGCGCTCAGGATGCCAACAACCTGCCTATCTCGAAAGAGATCGCCGACGTGGCCATGGACTCTGCAACCTGCATCGGCTGCGGTGCTTGTGTGGCAGCATGTAAAAACGGTTCGGCCATGCTCTTCGTTTCTGCGAAGGTCAGCCAGTTTGCTCTCCTGCCTCAGGGTCAGGTGGAACGCAAGCGCCGTGCCCGCGCTATGGTGAAGAAAATGGACGAACTCGGTTTCGGCAACTGCACCAACACCGGCGCATGTGCAGCCGAATGTCCGAAGAACATTCCGTTGAGCAACATCGCACGCCTCAACCGCGAATTTATCAAAGCTAAATTTGCAGAATAAGCATTACGATAAAGCCGAAAAAGCCGGACGCCCTAAAGCGCCCGGCTTTTTTATACTTTAAACTGATCTGCGTGGCAAGCAGTCGCCGAGAGTCAGTCAGACGATTGGTCCTGCTTGTTCTTGGCTTCATATTCTGCTTCGGCAGCAGCCAGGCGAGCCTGGGCGTCGGCATCTTTCTCCCAATGGAAGGGCACGAAGTCGGAATTTTTAGCCACCCACGAGGGTTTGCGGAAATGGAGTATGATAAACGGAGCCACAACAAAGATGACCACTCCGGCGATCAGCACTGAGAACCAAACGGTGTTGGAGCCCATGGAGATCTGATCGGGCGGGAAGAAACTCAGCACAAAAGCGAGCAACGATCCGGCGAAACCTACTCCGCCGACAAGCCACATCAGCCAATTGCCCTTGCGTCCGATGCGGAACGGGCGTTTTGCGTCTTTCATGCTGTAGCGCAGATAGATCGCAGCCGAGAACATCAGCAGGTAGGCTATAAGGTAAAGCAGCACGGTGAGCTGAGACAATATCTGGTAGAAACTTTCGACCGACGGCATCACCACGAACAGCGATGCAAGAACCGTGACTGCCAGGCCCTGGATGAGCAGAATGTTTTTCTGAACGCCCGACTTGTTGGTCTTCTGGAAGAACGGGGGCAGATAGCCTGCCTGTCCGACGGCAAACACACCTTTCGACGGTCCGGCAACCCATGTCAGCACTCCGGCAAGCACTCCGAAGGCAAGCGCAACGGCGATGACGGGGGTGACCCAATTGGCGTGGAAATAGGCGAAATAATTATCGAAGCCTACGAGCAGACTCTGCACGAGGTTGATGTCTTTGGCGGGAATGATCACACCAAGCGCAAACGTGCCGAGGACAAAGATGGCAACGGTGATCAACGCTCCGAGGAACACTGCCTTAGGATAGTTGACGGTCGGATTTTTGACGTCGCGGACGTGTATGCCCGACATTTCCATGCCTGCATAGAAGAGGAATATCGAGGCTGCCAGCACAACGTTGTCGAAATTTGAGAAATCGGGCAGGAAACTGCCGTGGAGGTTCATTTCGGCATGACCGCCCGTGCAGAGATAGACAACTCCGAGCACCACAAGCAGACCGGCAGGAATGATAGTGCCGACGATGCCGCCGACTTTCGATACCTTGCCGACCCAGCCGAGACCTTTCATCGAAATCAGGGTCGCAAGCCAATATATGGCCAGCACGACTACAATCGTATATGTCTTATTGGCCGCCAGATGAGAATCGGCGACATGGTCCATGCCTATAAACGCAAGTGACACCGCGCCGAATGTCAGCACGGTCGGAAACCATATGGTGCTTTCGATCCATTGCAGCCAGATGGCGAGAAATCCGGGCTTACGTCCGAACGCCTCCCCTACCCATCTGAACATACCGCCCTGCTGGTATGGAAACATTGCTGCCAACTCGGCAGCGACAAGCGACACTGGAATAAGGAACACCAGCGCCGCAAAAAGATAATAAAAAGCCGAGCTTATGCCATATTCGGCCTCGGCCGGCAGCCCTCGTAGCGATACTACGGCAACGACGTTCATTATCACAAGCGTGAAAACGCCTAACTTGGCCGCAGGTTTAATGTTGGAAGTCATAATATTTTTAATTTAACATGTGATTATATGGGTAATAGCACATTTAACGGTTATAGCGGCGCGGGGTGTCAATCGACGATCCGGATATTCTCGCCGTTGAACACACCGAGTCCAAGCTGACGGACGAACGACTTGACTGCGGCCTGACCCTTGACAGAATTTCCGGCACTGTCGAGCGGCGGGGCGAACGCGGCAATACCCAGCAGTCCGGGCAACACACCGAGTATGCCGCCACCGACTCCGCTCTTGGCCGGAATGCCGGCAGTGTAAAGCCAGTCGCCGGTGTGCTCATAGAAGCCCACAGTGGCGATCAGACTCACGATCTGAGGCATCATGGCAGCATCGAAGACCTGCTTGCCAGTGACGGGGTTGACGCCGGCGTTGGCTATCGTGCCGGCCATTGCGGCGAGCTGCGACGAGGTGACGCCGAGCGAGCACTGCCGTGTGTAAAGGTCGAGGCTCATGTCGGGATCGTCGTAGATCCTGTTATAGTTGCGGAGAAGCCAGGTTATCGAGCGGTTGTTATAGTTTGTTGCGCTTTCGCTTTTGTAGAGTTGGTCGAGGAGGACGGGCGCCGAGCCACAAAGATCTGTGATGTTGTCGACGATCGCCTTCCACTTGGCACTGCTGTCGCCCGTCGGAGTGACCATCGAACAAGCCGTGATGGCTCCGGCGTTGACAAGCGGCGTCGACGGGTGATCGTTCTCAAGCAGAATAGCAAAGATCGAATTGAAGGGCAATCCTGTGGCATCGGCACCGATCTTGTCGAGCAGGGCTTGCGAACCACTCTGTTTCATCACCAGCAAGGCCGTCGGCACTTTGGAGACAGACTCAATGCCGAAGCGGTATTCATGGTCGCCGAGATCGATGCGGTCACCGTCAGGTAGCACCACGCTCAGAGCAAACAAAGCGGGGTCGATGTCGGCAAGAAAGGGAATGTAGTCGGCATTTTTGCCCCCGCTCAGCCCCTTTACATCGTCGTAGGCCTGCTGAGCCGCCTGTTTTATCTGTTGTTTAGTAATTGTTTTCATACTCTTTTTTGACAGTTGCGAAAAGTAATCCGGCAAACCACATGCTCAGCTTTGAAGAATGACTGAAATGTGAAGTTTGCCGGATCAGGATGATGTTTAGTATTGATCAACCGGGGATCTCTTCCCGCAGGTTGTTATCATTTTGAAGCCTGACGACCGTTGTGGTTGAAGGTCTTGGCTACAAGGGGAGTGTTCTTCTCCATGGCGATACGTGTCGGAGTGGGATATTCGAGGGCGTTAAGCTCGGCTACGGCACTCTTGATATCGTTGAGGAGCTGATCGCACATGTCGCGGCTGAAACCCTGCTTGCAAAGCACACGCATCAGCACCATATCCTGGATGTTGGCAGGCATAGCGTAGGCCGGAACCATCCAACCATGCTGCATCAGCTTGTCCTGAAGGTCGTAGAGAGTCCATTTAGCGGTCTTCTGCACTTCGGGCTTCATGAGCCATGTAACGATAGGATTGGGCACGTCGTCGGCGTAATTTACAAACTCAGGCATCAGAGCGAGCTGAGAGTGGAGATATTTTGCAACTTCGAGCGAATTGTACTGAACGTTCTTGTAACCTTCAAATCCGAGGCGGATGAACTGATAGTACTGACCGAGGATCTGAGCAGCCGGACGAGAGTAGTTCAATCCGACCTGAGTGACCTCAGCTCCAAGATAGTCGACAGTGAATGCCATGTCGGCGGGCAAGTATTTCTTATCTTTCCAGATGACCCATCCAAGACCCGGGTAGACGAGTCCGAACTTGTGGCCTGAAGTGCTGATCGAAAGCACCCATTTAAGACGGAAATCCCATTTCTTTTCAGGGAAAAGGAACGGCAGGATGAAACCGCCTGTGGCAGCATCGACGTGGATGCAGACTTCGTTGCCTGTGGCAGCGTTGTACTTGTCGAGGGCCGCGTCGAGGGCTTCGACATCATCGTTAAGGCCGGTCCAGGTGACACCTTCGATGGCAACGACACAGATGGTGTTTTCGTCGCACATCTTGACAGCCTGATCGACGTCGAGCGTAGTGTGCTCGAGCGACAGAGGCACCTGTCGCATCTCTATGTTCCAGAGAGTGGCAAATTTTTCCCACACGACCTGATAACCGGTCGAAATGACGAAGTTAGGTTTGTCGTAGGGCTTGCCCGCTTTCTTACGGCGTTCGATCCAGCGCTTCCACGCTGCGATCGCGCCGAGCATACATGCTTCGGAAGATCCGATGGCCAGTGCACCGGCTTTCCACTTGTTAGTCTCCGGGGTGTTCCAGAGGTTAGCCATGATATTGATACACTTCTGACACATCACAGCTACACGCGGATATTCGGTTTCATCGATATAATTGATCGAAATCGACTCGTTCATAAGCTTGGTGGCGTAGTCGTCCATGTAAGTGGTCACAAATGTGGCAAGGTTAAGACGCGGTTGTGTCTGGGCGAAAGTTTCGTCCTTAACCATCTGATAAGCTACTTCAGGCAATGTCGGGCCGTCGGGAATTTTCTCAACAGGCGCAGGTTGCAGCATTGCGTTTGTGCCGAAAGCATCGCTTTTGGCATCACCATTACGGAAATTTTTGTCGTTCATAATATAAAACCCTTTTTTTAATGTTCATTCATGCGAAGTAGCCCTAAATAATTTTATGGTTATCAACCGCATCTATTGCCAAAACGCCGCCCGCGAGGATTAGTTCTTGAATGTGTGTTAAATTAACCTTTTTAATATCTTCTGCATCATTGCTAATGATTAATTTTGCAGAGTCAACCGCGACAGCCCGCCACGGCGGTCTCCCTCCCGCAGAAAGGGCTGAAGGTGACATCAACCTCTATTTTTCAGACCAAACGCCCTATGAACGTAAAAGCAGTGTTTTTTGACATCGACGGCACACTTGTGCCTTTCGGCGCGACCTCGATCCCCGATCACGTCAAAGCCGCCCTCCGCACCCTCCACGACAACGGCATCAAAATATTCATCGCCACAGGACGCCACATGAAGTGGGTCGACAATGTCGATGGTGTCGACTTCGACGGATATGTGGTCGCCAACGGCTCGCTTTGCCTGATGGCCGACCGCCGCACACGGATTTACACGCATGCGATCGACGCAGACGACGCAAAACGTTTCATCGAATTTGTGCCTGATTGTCAGATACCTGTAGTTGTCATTCCGGCCGACGGCGACATATTTTTCACCAGCGAGCCCGGCGGAGGCGACTCGATAGCCGGAAAACTGCGCATGCCCCACACACCGGTGAAACCGATATCAACTGCCGAAGGCAAAGAGATAGTGCAGCTGATGGCGTTTGGCGACGACGGTCAGCGCCGGGCGAGCGGTCTGATGGGCAATGTACTGAGACACTGCGACACAACGAGTTCCAACCCATATTTCTGCGACATCGTTCCGGCGGGCAGCAACAAAGGTATCGGCATAGAGAAAATGGCCGCTCATTTCGGCATAGGGATCGAGGAGACAGCAGCTTTCGGCGACGGGGAAAACGATATCGAGATGCTCGGCCACGCAGGCGTGAGCTTCGCCATGGCAAACGCGTCGGACGCGGTGAAGAATGCCGCCGACCACATTGCGGGCGACGTCAGCGGAGAAGGGGTGATCGCCGGTCTTCGGCTATTGTTCCCCTCTCTGTTTTGAGATCTCAGACTTCAAATGCTCAATACCATCGTCTGAGAAAAGTTTATTCTTGTGGACGACACTGTGGCAATTGGGACATAAGGCAACAACGTTGCGCAATGCTTCGCCGAGAGTTTTGACGAGATCTTCATCTTCATACATGAAAATCGGCTTCTTATGGTGGATTTCGATGCACGAAGCGCCGAAAACAGGGCCATAGACCGAGCCGAAATCCATTCCGCAACAATAGCAGCTTATGACACCATGCTCATCGGTGAAAGTCTTGATCGCTTCGGAGCGGAGCTTAGCCGAGCGGCTGCGGCGTTCGGCATCTTTTTTCGTTTTCGGTGCTCCCTCAGGAATAGTTTCACCAAGACTCACAATGCGCCGGTTGCGGTCTATCGCGCTGATGCGCTTCAGGGTCGAAGTATCGGACGACGCCAACGCGCTGAACACGAGGTCGGCATTATTGCTCAACAGCTCCTCTCCGGCAGGAAGCTATCTGAAGCCGCCGTCGATGTTCTCTGCGAAGCCAAGCCTGGCCAAAGTGTCGTGGCTGCGCAGATTGCGGATCTGCTGTTCATAGACTCTCTCTCCCGGTCGGGTCGGCGATGGAGTGAGATCTTCGTCCGACAACGGATACGAGGCGGCGATATGGTCGCGCAGCTGAGCGATCGTCGCTGAGCCGCCGTTGCCGAGCATGCAGGCGAGTGCGGGCACGATCAGATCTTTTTCAGTCAATTTTCCCATGGCAGTCAATCATTTCAGTAATTAGTGATCAAAAGGTGCTCGGCCGAGCGGTCGTTGCGGTTCATGAAGCTCACCTGATATTTCTTGTCGAACGATCGGATGTTGATCGCCGGATGGTCATAAAGATGATAGATGAAATCTGTGTTTTTTATGACAAGCATCCAGCGCGCCTGACAACGGTTGACAAGATAGTTGGCCAACCGCAGATGATCGGCGCGGTTGAACTCGTTGCGGGCATAGGTGCTGAACTCGCTATCGTAAGGCGGGTCGAGAAACACAAAGTCGTCGGCTGTCGGAGCAAAGCGTCCGAAAAACTCTTCGAAATCAAGGTTGGTCACCGTGGTGTCGGCGAACCTCGATGCGACTTGAGCCGAACGGTAATATTCGAACTTGCGGTCGAGCATCTTGTTGTTGTAGGCCATGCCTCCGTAGGGGACATTGAAGTCGCCGTTGTCGTTGTAGCGGAACATGCCGCTGTAGCAGTAGTTTCTGATGAAGAGAAACAAGGCGGTCTTCAGCGCAGTGTCGGCGATGGCGTGATCGTTGTAGAGACAGCGGAAATACATGTACAACGCGCTCTTGACGGCAGTCCTGATATTGTCGCATACATCGTCGTCGGGGAGCGCATGCTTGCGCTGTTCGAGTTCCTTCATCCTCGTCAGCTTGCGCTTGAGATTTTTTGACAGTTCGGCAACAAGCACCCCGGGCTGATGGTCGATGTCGGGTTCGAGGATGCTGATGATGTCATCGCGCCGTGTTGCGCAAAAATCATCGACAGCGGCATAGAGCCGGTCGTTCGACATATCGCCGCAACGGAAAGCCTGATAGAGATCCTTGAGCAGCGCCGAGCGATCGTAAAAACGGTCGGCGTCGCCCCAGGCATTGTTGATCATCACGGCGTAGCGGTAGAACTGCTGATCGTCATCGGCCACGGCGCGATAGAAGGCTGTCAGTTCGGTCGAGAGGTCGTTGATATAGTAATGGCGCGCCTCAACGGCGGCAAAAACAGATCCACCGCCGACAAACGGCTCATAGAAATCGACATAGTTGTCAGGTAAGGCCGGAATGATGAATTTCAACTCTTTATCCTTTCCTCCGGCCCATTTCAAAAAAGGCAGCATCGCAGGTCAGCGTCAATCAATATTTGAGAGTGCCGTTGAACGCTGCGCGCACATCGGCCTTGAGATCGTCGCCCTGCTTGTCGCGGCTGAGGATGGTTCCATCGGGACCGTAGAGGATGATGCAAGGTATGCCGTTAATGCCGTAGATGTCGGTCGGGATGGTCTGAGCGTTGATAATGCACGGCCAAGTGATGCCATGAGTGCCGATAGCCTTTTCAGTGTTCTGAGGCTCATCCCACACGGCAACTCCGAGCACTTCGAGCCCTTTGTCGCCAAACTCTTCGAGGAGCTCTTTCAACACGGGTATCTGTCGGATGCAGGGGCCGCACCAGCTTGCCCAATAGTCGACAAGCACATACTTGCCCTTGCCGACATAGTCGCTCAGGCGCACTGTCGTGCCGTCGTTGGTCACTTCGAAATCGGCAAACATCTTACCGACGGCTGTCGCAGCCTTGCGCTCCTGTGCGGCCTTTATCTGCCCCACCCTCTTGTAAGCGGCAAGCGACGGATATTTGGCCAGCCAAGATTCGAACTCGGCGGCGTCCATCGACGATGCCTGATCGATGAAGAGATAGTAGCCGAGAGGATTGTCAATGTTGTCAGTCATTGTCGAGGTGCACAATGTGACATATTCGTTGTAGACGGACTCTTTGGTCGCATCGTCAGAAGCCTGGCGGTACCGGTTTGCGGCATCGGCGGCAGCCTTGTTGAATTCGGCCATGCGGTCGTTGAGCATGCTGCCGAACACCTTTCGCTTGGCCGGATCGATGACGATCGAGCCCGACTCGAGCACAAACGTTGCGACGGGCTGTCCGTCGATGACGACTCTCGCCATCATCGGCTCGTCGATCTCACCTTTGAACAACGCCTCTTTGTCGGCCACGAGGATCGAATCGATCTTGTCTTTAGTGTCGAAATTGATCATATAGGCCATCGCACCTTCCTCATCATCGCTGAGCTGGACACGCACTTTGTAAGGATCGGCGGCATAGGCCGCAGTGACAGCGCCTAACGCCAATGCGGTAACGGCTGCTGATTTGAATATATTTTTCATAACAATAATTTATTTATTGCACAAATATAGTCGTTTTCGCAATTGTATGCAAATCAAAAAAACGCAGCGTAGACCGCTGACTCACGTCGCGGTCTACGCATTACAATAAAGTTGAGTTATGTAGAGAAAAGAGTTTCTGATCAATTATTCGGCAACGGAGAAGATCACGATGCGGTTCCAGTTGTTGACGTCGTAAGGCTGAGAGTTGCTGCCTTCGGCCTGGATTGAAAGACGGTCGGCCGAGATGCCATATTTGTCGACGAGAGCTTTCTTGACAGCTTCAGCGCGGCGTTTCGAGAGGCTCATGTTGTAGTCGCTTGAACCGGTGTCTTTGTCAGCATAACCTGCGATAACAACGTTCTGATCGGGGTTGGCCTTGAGATATTCGGCGATGTTGTAGATATTGACCATCTCCATGTCGCTGATGCGTGCAGAGTTGAGCGAGAAGCGAACGGTCGACATCAGAGGAGCGCTTTCCTGAACAACAACGGTTTCCTGAACTTCGGGGCACGGGAGCTGAGCTTCGGCAGCGGCAAGAGCAGCGCTTGTAGTGGCGAGAGCACCGCGGAGGTCGTTGACCTGATTGTTGAGATTGCTGATATATCCGAGATAATCGCAGGGGTTGTAAGATTTGAAATCATCGCCGCCGATCTTGAAGATGAGGCCGCCGGTAGCAGTGAAATTGATGTCGACAGGACGTCCGGTCGGGATGTTGTTGAAGTTGTCGCCGTAGAACTGTCCGCGTCCTTCAAGGAAGAAGTCGACATATTTGCCGAGGCGGAAGTTGAACTGGATACCGGCCGACACCGGGAGAGCCCACATGTTGCCTTTAGGCTTGCCATCGTGGCCGATGATTGTGCCGTCGGGACGGTAATCCCAGGCGAATGTACCGCCAAGGCCGACGAACGGAACGATCGAGAACACACGTTTGGTGTTGACGCCGCCCATCGAGTTGAGCATATCCCACATGAAATCGACGTTGGCGTTGACATATTTCATTTTGTGGTAAGTGTCGGGGTTAGAGTGGAGCGCTCCACCGTAGAAGCTCACGCGCCAACCGAGATAAGGAGAAATGTACTTACCGAACCCGAAGTTGTAGTTGGCAGTAACATGGAAGCGCGATCCGCCGTCGTTTTCAACAAAAGGAGATGCCACACCTGCGCCAAGCTGAATGAACCAATTGTCGCGAGAAGTTGAATAGTAGTGGGTCTTGCAGGGCACTTCGGTTTCGATTATGGTCTGTTCTTCCATAACGACAGTTTCTTGTGCGTTAGCAGTTAGTCCCGGTAAAAGCATTGCGCTGCATGCAGCGAAAGACCAAAGCACATTCTTTTTCATTTCTGTAAGTTTTTTGTTAGACGAAAGTATTTTTAGTAATTAAATTTCTCATAAATAAACAGTAGTTGAATGACTGTTATGAAATGATAACACACGTTTGCACACTTTGTTCAAAACCGCGCGGTTCATTTTTTTATTTTTTGCCGTTACGACTATAATGTTTAACTTTGCCTCCATGAAAGCTGACAGGTTGGACAAATCGATCAAAGGCTTGGCCGGAAGTACGTTCGGCCTCATCAGACGCAGTTCGAAAACTGAGTTCAGCAACCCGCGCCGCTACCGGCTCGATTTCATCGCCGAAAACACCTTCAACCGTGTTTGGACGCTGCGTTTCAGCCGCATGCGAGTGCTTGTGGTGAGTGTGCTGTTTGTCGCTGCCGTCGCGGCACTGATGTTTGTGATCGTGTTTTTCTCGCCGGTGAGAAAGCTTCTGCCCGGGCGCCTCGAAGGCGATCTGCGCTCCCGCTACGTCGACATGGCCATGCGTCTCGACTCACTCGAGCAACGGTCGATGGCCAACGACCGCTACATGACCAACCTCCGCAACATCATGTCGGGAGAAGCGGTTGACGACGCTGCCGCCACCGGCAATCTGTCGGACAACAGCAAGGCCAACATCGACTCTCTGCTCGCTCCGTCTGACGCCGAGAGGCAGTTCGTACAGCTTTTCGAGGCTTCGGACCGTTTCAATCTGTCGGTGCTCACTCCGATCGCCGCCGAAGGCATGGCGTTCTATTCGCCGGTGCCCGATGTTCTTGTCGAGCCGCAGTCGGGCGAAGGCAACACGTCGGTCAATTTCACCCAGGACGATCTGCTGCCGGTGTCGTCGGCCTATCGCGGCACCGTTGTCAGTGTCTACAGCAATGCTTCGGGACTTAAAACCGTCATCATCCAGCATCCCAACGATTTTATCTCTATCTACTCCGGTCTATCAGAATGTTTCACCGCTCCGGGAGCACGTCTGCTCGCCGGCGAACGCATCGGCCACTCAGGCAAGGGCAACACATTCAGCTTTGAGTTGTGGCACAGCGGATCGGCCACAGACCCGACCGACTACATCGGCTTCTGATCAAGCCCCCATACACACATAGTCATGCCACTTCGGCCGCATCCGGCCACATTTTTCATGCTGTTCGCCAAAAACAGCTACAAATTATTTGCACTTATAAAAAAAATGTTTTAATTTGCTGAACCTAAAAAACAATATCATGCGACACAGATCTCTACTTCTGATTATATTAAGCATCATATGCTTTACGACCTTTTCAGTCCAAGCAAACGACAAGGACTGGTCGATCATTGATGCGGAATGGGTTGACTATAAGCTGCCTCCTAAATGGAGTGTCTTGAAATCACTCGATGAAGGGCCTATAAATCGTGGGAATAAGGATGGGCAACGTTTTCATTCATACTATACCGATAACGGGTATAATGATTCATTCGAAATGACAATATGTTTTGAAAAAAACATCCCCGTCGATATGAACGATCTGAGCATCGACGATGTGAAATACTGGAGTGAGGTCGGATCATACATAAAGACGACGGTGTGGAGCGAGGCGGCTGAGAATGGAGACATAAAAGGCAGCCAAAGCATGACAAATGAATATTACAGAAGAGGACAACACTTTCTCGACAATTGCAAAAGGATCATCTATCTGAGAAAGGTGGGAGCGAATGTCTATTCGATGATCGTGACAATTCCTTATGCAAAGATCACCCCTGAACTTGAAAAGGACATCGAGGCGATCTACAAGTCTTGGAAGGTAAAAAACTAACCATAAGACATACTCTCCCAAAAAACACTATTTGAATATTTATCTCATAAATCGAACTCCAAATGAAATCGAGGTATCATAAATTCTTAACCGCAATTTTCATGCTCATTTCG
>CAJUMR010000037.1:0-12093 GCA_910587475.1 uncultured Muribaculaceae bacterium | reverse complement strand
ATCTATCTAAGAAAGGTGGGAACGAATGTCTATTCGATGATCGTGACAATTCCTTTTGCAAAGATCACGCCTGAGCTTGAAAAGGACATCGATGCGATCTACAAATCATGGAAGGTAAAAAACTAATTTAGAACACCAAAAACAACACGATGAAAGATATTTTATTGGCAAGCGCCGCGATTGCGGGCTTGCTGCTGCCAGGATGCAGCGGCAGCACAGACCAATCGGGCATGATCGATTTTTCAGCCGCCAGGCAAGTGACCATCGACAGCACCGCGATCGACTGTGTGCTTAATCCGGCGGCCATGGCTGTAGTCGACAACAAACTTGTGGTTGCAAATTTCCGCAGCGACTCAATCGCCGACACGTTCACGCTTCCCGAGTTGAAGCACGCCGGAAGCGGCGGAGTGACAGGCAACGGTCCGGGCGAACTTCACAATGCTTTCGCCATGACCATGACCCCCTATGGCGACAATTGCGTATGCTTCAGCAACGGCAGAGGGCTCGAAGTGATGGACGTCAACACGTTTAAAGCAATCGACGGAATAACAGTAACGATGCCCGAAGGGTGGCAACTGGTTCAAAGCATAGTGCCGATCGGCAAGGATGATTATCTGGTGCAACGCGGCAACGGTTCGCTCGAATGGGCGATAATCAGCCGGGAGGGCGAGATCAGACACAGCATCGAACCGATGCTGCCTGAGGCGTTTGCATCGATGAAACTCGACGATTTCTCGACGCTGGCCGTGAGAGCGGGCTGGAGCACAGTGTCGCCCGACGGCAAAAGTTTCGCGATCGCCTACCGCGCATTCCCGACGATAGAAATCTATGACAACGACTGCCGCCTGAAGAAGTCGGTGACGGCCGAATTCACCGTCGGTGAACGCCCCGAACTGTGGGTGCTCGCCATCCGGTCGACAGCCAAGAGAGTATATGTCAATCTCCACAATCCGGCCGACAAGGCCATGACGGAGTCGCACATCGTCGCTCTCGATTGGGACGGCTCGGTGAAAGGGGTCTACGCAGTGCCGATGGCTGTAGGGCCTTTTGCGGTCGATGACAATGACTCGCGGCTCTACTTCTATCCCGCCGGCGATCACGACAGCATCTATAGCTTCGCGCTATAGCCGTCGCGGATGGACATCATCAGTTAAAGGAATATTATCACATCATTACGGCTTTTCGGCCTTGGCATCAGCGGCATCGTTGGCGTCGAGGCCGAAACAGCGTTTAACGGCCCTGATGATGCGCCGTGCGTCAGGTCCGGAAGTGCGCAGCAGCTCGATGATCACGGCTACATACTCGTCCTTGGATCTGAGGCCACAGAGAGCAGCGACATTGCTCGCGGGCAGCATTGACTTCTGATTGTAGACCTTAAGTACTCCGGCATAGTCGCGTGTGTCGACATAATGCCTGAACTGGCGGCAGAAATCTTCGTAGATCTTGCGCGGCGCTATCTCGCGGTGGAGCATCATGATGTGTTCCTCAAGCATGTTGATGTTGGTGAAGCGACCGTCGATGCGATATTCGACCGTGCGCTTCACCCTGTGGCGCGTGTGCATCAGCGCCTGAGCCTTCAGGGCCTGTGAGAATTGGGAGATGACCGCCGCACTGACCTTGCCGAACACTTTGTTCTCGTCGCGACCGCGGCTATGGGCCACAGCCTTAATCACGTCCTCTAGCATCAGAATGTTCTCGATTTCGGCAACTTCAGGCACCATCACCCTCTTGCCCCGCAGATAGTTCACCTCATGTTGGTCGCGGCGGTCACGGTCGACAATGCCGTAGCTGTCCATGTGGTGGAAGCCGCTGAGGTCGTTGAACGATCGGGTGGCTTCTATCACTTTGTTGCAACTTCCGAGCGACTTGACAGTGAACTCCCTGAAGACCAATGGATAGAGTTTGGCATCGATCGAGTGGACTCCGTCGCCTTCGATAAAGAGCACCGGTTTGCGCGCGCCGATTATGGCCTGATAGACATCTTCGGTGAGACTGCCGCTGTCGGGGAGCACGGAGTAGTCCCAGGCTACGGCAGCAGGATCGTAGTCGCGGACCCAGACGACGCTCGCCCGCGAACGCGACGATGTGAACTCGAGATCGTGGGTCGTGTAGATAAAGGTGCAATCGGGTCTGAGCAACTCGATGCGCGACCACAGCGCCTGCATTATCGTCGGATGGAGAAACATCTCGGGCGAGTTGATGAAAATGGCGGCATGGTCGGGGGCATACATCACTCCGGCGATGTAATAGATCACGGCCTGCTCGCCGTCGGAGAGCCGGAGCGCCGAATACCGGTCGCCGTCGTTGTCGCGGCTGAACAGAAAGCGTCCGCTTTCGACAAGGATCTTATTGCCCGGAAAAACCTCCTGCCACAGCTCGATTACTTCGTCGAGACGCGTGCGCTGCAAGGGTTTGTCGTTGCCGTCAGAGCGGGAGAGCTTATAATCGAGCAGATTGAGCATCTCGTCGTGCATGAGCCGGGCCATGAGCAACTCAAGCTCGTTGTGGCCGGCGTCGCGCAGTTCGGCGGGGAGGGTGTCGGTCGAGCAGCACATGCGCCCGACCGAAGACTGAGAGACGGATGAATTGTCGCGCACATAGAGGCCGTGCAGGGCCGACAAAGAGAATGCCCTGTCGCCGAGCGAGGCTCCGAGGGTCGAAGAGAAGCGGGATTTTCCCGCGCCGTTGGCACCGACGATGACGATCGGGTTGCCATCGGTCTCGACGGTCACCTGACTGCCGTCGCGCTGTTGAGGAAGAGATATTTTCATCGCTATTGTTTAACTCTAAGGGATGTTCTGGATCAGAAGCCCATGAAGGGGGCTTTCATAAAGAATATTTCGAGGAAGTAGACCACGGCTCCGGCCAGATAGCCTAAGAATGCAAGCCATGTAAACCGCTTGAAGTACCATCCGAAATTGATGCGTTCGAGTCCCATGGCAATCACACCGGCGGCCGAACCGATGATGAGCAAGCTGCCTCCGACACCGGCGCAATAGCTGAGGAATTCCCAGAATGTTCCGTCGACGACAAAGTTGGCGGCATAGCCTGTCGCCTCGGGGAGCGCCACAGGATACATGCCCATGACCCCTGCCACGAGAGGAACGTTGTCGAAGATCGACGACAGCACACCGAGCAATAGATCGATGACATAGACATTGTGGACTTTTTCGTCGAGGAACTGAGCGGTCGCCTTGAGGATGCCCGACGCATCGAGCACAGAGACGGCCATCAATATGCCGAGGAAGAAGAGGATCGAAGGCATGTCGATGCGCGAGATCACCTTGGGAAGACGGTGCTCACGCGAGCGGTCGAGCATCTTGCCGTTGTAGAATATCTCAGTGAATACCCACAGGATCGCAAGCACCAGAAGGATGCCTACAAAGGGGGGCATGTGGGTGATGGTCTTGAACACCGGAACAAATATCAGACCCCCGACGCCGAGGTAGAAAATCGTCTGGCGCTCGCGCGACGATATCTCGCTGACGGCCTTGCTCTCTTTCTGCATGGGCGGCAGCTGGCCTTTCAACATCTTCGCGGCGCTGAGCATCGGCACCAGCATGGCAACGAGGCTCGGCAGCAGCACGTAGCAGATCAGAGCGGGAGCCGTGACGTTGCCTTTGACCCAGAGCATGATGGTGGTGACGTCGCCGATCGGCGACCATGCGCCGCCGGTATTGGCGGCGATGATGATCATGCCGGCATAGAGCCAGCGCTCGGTCTTCTCTGTCACGAGTTTACGCAGCAGAAGTATCATCACGATTGTCGTCGTCATGTTGTCGAGGACGGCAGAGAATATAAACGTAGTGAAACAGATCACGTAGAGGAGCTTGCGCTTGTTGCGCGTGGCGATATGGTCGGTGATCACCGTAAATCCTCCGTGAACGTCGATAAGCTCGACGATGGTCATCGCTCCGATAAGGAAAAAGAGCGTCTGGGATATGTCGCCCAACGATTCGACGATCTTCACATTAAGGACAAAATCAAGACATTGATGAGCAAACGAGCTTCCTGCCAGCCGGGGATTCTCGCTGACAAACCGTGCGAGCGCCTCACTGTCGACAAGAGGCACGATCCATTCCGCTCCGAGAGCATAAACAATCCACATTACCATGCCCAACAACAGCGCTATCGCTGTCTTGTCGATTCGCAAAGGATGTTCAAGAGCTATGCAGAGATAGCCGATGAAAAATAAAATAATCAGTGATGCAATCATCGCTCGTTCAGTGACTTAGATTTAATGTATATTATTGATTGATTTATTATTCTGTGCGAATTGTCCTATTACGGAAATTTTTCCGCAAATATAAAGATTTTATTTGGGTTATTAAAATTGAACCGCGACTGCCGGCGATTATTTTTTAGTGAAATATTGTTAACGGATTTTCAGGCCACGGCATGCATCCCGAAACAATGCCCGGATATTCCGACATTTAACTTTGGTTAACTATGCACACCGCATCTTTCAACTAATTTTGCACAAACTAAACTAAGTAGCAACAAATACCATGCGCTTTATCAAATCAATCAAAAATCTTATCGTAGCCGCAGCCGTGGCAATGCCGTGGACAGCCGCGTCGGCCCAGTTTTCTGAAGTCACCGACATCGACGACCTCGCGCTGATCTATATCGGCAGCCAGAACCGTCCGGACTGGACCAAGGACAAATTTCTCCCTTATGTGATGCACACTTTCCCCGACGGCACACAATCATGGAAATTCGACGGATTTCTGATGATCGACTATATGATGTACAACGACAACGGCAAGATCGTAGGCTTCGGCGAGGCAAACGAGGAACAAACCTCTACGAGAGTCGAATGGGAACGCCTGCTCGACGTGCAGCTCGGCGAACCGGGACACGGCTGTCACGCTCTCGATGAGCTGATCGGAGAGCTGATCCCATCGCTGGGCGCACCGGGCCACAAGCATAAAGTCGTGTTCAGTCTGCCTATCCCCGACAATGTACTTCAGATCTGGGGACGCCTCGACGACGGCACGTCAATGAACTTTGCCAATGCCTCTCACAAAGTCATGGCCATGAAATGGTATATCGACCGGGTGATCGACCATTGGAACGCATGCGGGTTCGAAAACCTCGAACTCGATGGCATCTATTTCACCAAAGAGGGTTTCTGGGAAGAAACGTGGGAGCCGATCCTCGCACAGACAAGCGAATACGCCCATCAGAAAGACCTCAAGGTCTATTGGATCCCTTACTGGAACTCGAAAAACAGCGAGCGCTGGCGCAACTACGGTGTCGACGTGTGCTACTTGCAGCCGGGCTATTATTTCAGACTCGATGTTCCGGCCGAACGTCTGACCGATGCGATCGAATATGCGTGGGACAACGACATGGGTCTTGAAATTGAATTTGAAGGCATGAATTACAAATATGATCCCAAATCGGGATTGGTGTCATTAGAGATGGCTCCCAACGCCGGCCTTTACTCCCATCATCCGGAGTTCTACCAGCGCCTCGTCGACTATATCGACACCTTTGAAGAAGAGATCATATTCGACTGCAAACCGATCGCCTACTACTCGGGACGACAGGCGTTCTATGACTTCGGCACATCGTCCAACGCCAAAGACCAGGAGATAATGAACCGTATCGCCCTGATCATCAACCGGCGCCACGTGGAATCGGGCTGGGACACCGCTCCGCGCACCACCGGTATCGAAGATGCGGAGATTGCTGATTTCGAGATTGCATATGCCGTCGACGGTGGCATCTACATCGCCGACCAAGCCGACGATGCAATCGTCTATACCACCGACGGCCGACAGATCAGCGGTCGCGCCGGCGAACGCCTCAGATACGGATCGACCGTGCAATGCCCGGCAGGCATCTATATTGTGGCTTCCCGCGGCAAGAGCGTGAAGGTCTGCGTCAAGTAAGCGGCTTATAATAAAGAATCAGAAACACATGACGACCGTCAACGGTCGCCATGTGTTTTTTGTTTGTTTGACAATAAAACCGTAACTTTGCATCGTATAATTGCATATAGATGAAAAATATCCGTAACTTCTGCATAATCGCCCATATCGACCACGGCAAGTCGACTCTTGCCGACCGCCTGCTCGAGTATACCAACACCATTGCTGCCAAAGACATGGAAGCACAGGTGCTCGACGACATGGATCTCGAACGTGAGCGCGGCATCACGATCAAAAGCCATGCCATACAGATGGAACACATCGTCGACGGGCAAAAATATGTGCTCAACCTGATCGACACCCCGGGACACGTCGACTTCTCCTACGAAGTGTCGCGATCGATCGCAGCCTGCGAGGGCGCATTGCTCATAGTCGACGCTTCGCAAGGCATACAGGCCCAGACGATATCAAACCTTTATATGGCGATCGACAACGATCTCGAAATCATTCCGGTCATCAACAAATGTGACCTCGACAGTGCAAAGCCCGACGAAGTCGAAGACCAGATCATCGATCTGCTCGGATGCAAACGCGAGGAGATACTCCGCGCCAGCGGCAAGACCGGTCTCGGTGTGCCTGAAATCCTCGAAGCCATCGTCGAGCGCATCCCGGCCCCGCAGGGCGACCCCGAGGCTCCGCTCCAGGCATTGATCTTTGACTCGGTGTTCAATCCGTTCAGAGGCATAATCGCTTACTTCAAGATCGAAAACGGAACGATACGCAAGGACGATTTCGTCAAATTTGTCGCCACGGGCAAGGAATACCATGCCGACGAAATCGGTGTGCTGAAACTCGACATGTCGCCGCGCAACGAACTGTCGGCCGGCAACGTCGGATATATCATCTCCGGCATCAAGACTTCGAAAGAAGTCAAGGTCGGCGACACCATCACCCACGTCAACCGTCCCTGCCAACAGGCTATCGACGGCTTCGAGGAAGTGAAGCCGATGGTGTTTGCGGGCGTCTACCCCATCGAGACCGAAGACTTCGAAAACCTCAGAGCGTCGCTCGAAAAGCTGCAGCTCAACGACGCGTCGCTGACATTCTCGCCCGAATCGTCGGTGGCTCTCGGTTTCGGCTTCCGCTGCGGCTTCCTCGGCCTGCTCCACATGGAGATCATCCAAGAGCGCCTGGGCCGCGAATTCAACATGGACGTCATCACGACCGTGCCCAACGTCAGCTATAAGGTATTCGACAAGAAAGGCAATGTCACTGAGGTGCACAATCCCTCGGGACTGCCCGATCTGACCCTGATCGACCACATCGAAGAACCCTATATCAGAGCATCGATCATCACTACCGCCGAATTCATCGGGCCGATCATGACCCTCTGTCTCGGCAAGCGCGGAGAGCTCGTCAAGCAGGAATATATATCGGGCAACCGCATGGAACTGACTTTCGACATGCCTCTGGGCGAAATCGTCATCGACTTCTACGACAAACTGAAAAGCATATCCAAGGGCTATGCGTCGTTTGACTATCATGTGTCGGAATTCCGCGAGTCGCGCCTGGTCAAGCTCGACATCCTCCTCAACGGCGAAAGCGTCGATGCGTTGTCGACCCTCACCCACGCCGACAATGCCGTAAGCTTCGGCCGCCGCATGTGTGAGAAGCTCAAGGAACTTATCCCGCGCCAGCAGTTCGACATCGCCATCCAGGCTGCGATCGGAGCTAAAATCATTGCCCGCGAAACGATCAAAGCCGTCCGCAAAGATGTGACAGCCAAGTGTTACGGCGGCGACATCTCGCGTAAGCGAAAACTTCTCGAAAAACAGAAAAAAGGCAAAAAGCGCATGAAACAGATCGGATCGGTCGAAGTGCCCCAGAAAGCATTCCTCGCAGTGCTCAAGCTCGATTGACAACAATCCACGATATTTCAACGGACATCAGCGTCCCGACGGCCGGCGTACATCCCAGACATGTGCGCCGGCCGTCGTTTCATAGTGCCGCAACCGGGCGAACAATCGTCAGTCGCGATTGTTAAAATTTCAAACAACGATTATCAACTATTTATTTATTCAGTCTGCGTCATGAACAAAAACAGCCAGGCCATACCTCAGGCCGACGAGCACAGCGTGTTCTACGCCGCCACTCAAGCATTGCGCCGCCACGCCTCGGGCGGCAACATCCTGATCGGAGCGACAGTGCTCGCTCTGATAGTAGCCAACATTCCGGGCATCAATCAATACTATTTCGACTTCTGGCAACAGGAAGTCAGACTGCAACTCGGCGATTTCAACATATTCAGCCACTCGGGCCACCACATGGATCTGATCGCATTCATCAACGACGCCCTGATGGCCATATTCTTTTTCTCTATCGGACTGGAGATCAATCGCGAGATACTCGTCGGCGAACTGTCGTCGTTCAAGCAGGCTCTGCTGCCCATCGTTGCGGCCATCGGCGGCATGATTTTTCCTGTCGTCATATACATGATCTTCGCCAAAGGCACCGATTTTTCGGGCGGCGCTGCAATCCCGATGGCCACCGACATAGCCTTCTCGCTCGGCGTGCTGGCCATGCTGGGCAAGAGAGTGCCCGTGTCGTTGAAAATATTTCTGACCACCCTGGCCGTCGTCGACGACATCGGCGGCATCATCGTCATCGCCACGGTCTACTCGACCAACATCGAGATCATCTATCTGCTCTATGCCGCAGGATTGTTTGTACTGCTCCTGCTCGGCTCGCTGATGCGCATCAAAAGCAAGATATTCTACCTCGGCGTCGGCGGTGTGATATGGTTTCTCTTCCTCAATTCGGGCATTCACCCGACAATCGCCGGAGTTCTCGTCGCTTTCTGCGTGCCGGCCACCCCGGTGTTCGCCCCGAAAAAATACATCAAGATGATCCGCAGCGCGATAGCCCACTTCCGCGGCGAGGACGACGACATGCTCGTCAAGCGCACGATCCTCAACAAAGACCAGATGAACTGGCTCAAAGAGATCGAATCGGCTTCTGACAAAGTGATCTCACCTCTGCAGGAACTCGAAGACTCGCTGCACCCGATCGTCAATTACTTCATCGTTCCGCTTTTTGCCTTTGCCAACGCCGGCATCTTCCTGCTCGACACCGATCCGGCAACGATCATCGAAGGCATATCGCTCGCAATCATCTGCGGCCTCGTCGTCGGAAAATTCCTCGGCATATTCATTTTCTCGTGGATCACTGTCAAACTCAAGCTCGCCCCGATGCCCGACAGAGCCAACTGGGCCATGATGGCGTCGATCGCCATGCTCGGAGGCATCGGCTTCACGGTGTCGCTGTTCATCGCAACGCTCTCGTTCGGCTCGCCTGAAGACATCGACCTGCTCAATCATGCCAAACTCGGCATCGTCGTCGGATCTCTGCTGTCGGGATTGATCGGTTTCGTGCTGCTACACCGCACCTTACCGCACAAAGCCGACGTGCCGGCGACTGACGACTGACACTGCCCGGCCGCAACATCACCCATCAGCAGCCGCCCTGCACGGGACGGCTGCTTGATTTTTTTATAACAGGCTATTTTCTAAATATTTCTGCTCAAAAATTTTGCATTTTCACACTTTTATGTTAATTTTGGGGCGAAATGTTAAAACAGGGCGTAACTTTAAGCATCTCTTCCAAAACAAAGCCTTGTTTTAATTGTTAACATAATAAAGGTTAATCATTACAAACCCGAATGAAGAAACAAACTATCTGGATATTGACCATACTGATGGCAGTCACCTTTATCGGACTGTTGTGTCTCCAAATTCTCTATATGAAGAATATGGTCGAGATGCGCTACGAGCAGTTCACCCAAGGTGTGCGCCAGAGCCTGCTGAGCGTGGCTCTGCGTCTGGAGCAGGATGAGACCCGCTACTTTCTCGACCAGGATCTCAGCCGTCTCGCCGGCACATCAGTGACCACTCAGAGCTTCAGCAACGATGCGCTCTCGCGCGCCGAAGGTCTGAAATTCTCATTCACGACACCGTCGGGTCTCGAAGGCGACGTGACGCTTAAAGGCACTCCCGACGAAATCACTAAATTCAAAAGCTCCGAGCCGACCGGCGGAAAAAACTACCGCCGCTACCGTCAGGCCTATCAGGACCAATACATCTATCAGAAAGGCGTTGTCGACGACGTCATCCTCAACATCATCAGCCGTGCGAGCGAACGCCCCATCAGCGAACGCGCCGACTCTACGGTCGTGAGCCGCTACCTCAGGCAGGAACTCGACACCCTCGGCATCACCGTGCCTTTCGAATTTGCCGTCGTCAACTATCTCGGCACCATACAGTACAAATCGCCGGGCTACATGCCTTCGATGGTCTCGCCCGACAATCTTTTCGTGCAGACCCTCTTCGCCAACGACGCCGGAGGCAAGTTCTACTATCTCAAAGTCTACTTCCCCAACAAGAAAGACTATATCTTCTCGTCGATATCATTCATGGTGCCGTCGCTGGCATTCACCCTCATACTACTGATAATCTTCGTCTTCACCATCATCGTAGCCTTCAGGCAGAAGAAGCTTACCGAGATGAAAAACGACTTTATCAACAACATGACCCACGAATTCAAGACCCCCATATCGTCGATATCGCTTGCGGCGCAGATGCTCAACGACCAGGCTGTGCGCAAATCGCCGACGATGCTCCAGCAGATCTCGACCGTGATCAACGACGAGACCAAGCGCCTGCGCTTCCAGGTGGAGAAAGTGCTGCAGATGTCGATGTTCGAGCGCCAGAAGGCCACGCTTAAAATCGTCGACATCGACGCCAACCTCGCCATCTTCAACATCGTCAACACCTTCAAACTGAAGGTCGAGAAATACGGCGGCAAGATCACAGCCCGTCTCGACGCCATGGACGCGATCGTCAACGTCGACGAAATGCACTTCACCAACGTGATATTCAATCTGCTCGACAACGCTGTCAAATACCGCCGCGAGGACGTGCCTCTCGACCTTGTGGTCACCTCGCGCGACATTTCCGACGAACGGCTCGAGATCACCATCTCCGACAACGGCATCGGCATCCGTCGCGACGATCTCAAAAAGATATTCGACAAGTTCTACCGTGTGCCGACCGGTAACCGTCACGACGTCAAAGGCTTCGGTCTCGGCCTGGCCTATGTAAAGAAAATGGTCACAGAGCTCGGCGGCGAAATCTCGGTAGAAAGCGAAATCAACTCAGGAACAAAATTTATAATCATACTACCACTTACTAAAAATTAAACTATTATGGAAGAACGTATGCGTATCCTTTTATGCGAAGATGACGAAAATCTCGGCATGCTTCTCAGAGAATATCTTCAGGCAAAAGGCTTCAACGCCGACCTGTTCCCCGACGGAGAAAGTGGCTACAAAGCTTTCCTCAAAGGCAAATACGACATCTGTGTGCTCGACGTGATGATGCCGAAGAAAGACGGGTTTGCACTCGCTCAGGAAATCAGGACAGTCAACTCTGAAGTACCCATCATATTCCTCACCGCCAAATCACTCAAAGACGACATTCTCGAAGGTTTCAAGATCGGAGCCGACGACTACATCACCAAGCCCTTCTCGATGGAAGAGCTCGTGTTCCGCATTGAAGCGATCCTCCGCCGCGTCAAAGGCAAGAAAGGCAAAGAGATCACAATGTACAAGATCGGCAAATTCACCTTCGACACCCAGAAACAGGTGCTCATGATCGACGACAAAGTGACCAAGCTCACGACCAAGGAATCAGAGCTGCTCAGCCTCCTCTGCGCCCATGTCAACGAAATCCTCGAGCGCAACTTTGCCCTCAAAGCGATCTGGATTGACGACAACTACTTCAACGCCCGTTCGATGGACGTCTACATCACCAAGCTCCGCAAGCACCTCAAAGACGATCCGTCGATCGAGATCATCAACATCCACGGCAAAGGCTACAAACTCATCGCCCCCGAACCCGAAGCACAAAAGTAAGCTCACGCTTAGACAAGCGATAACTCTCAACGACACAGCGCGCGGGCTGCCGGGAAACGCCACAGTTTCCGTCGGCAGCCCGCGCCTTATTCCATCAGCCCCGCGTCGCCATTGCGCGCCAGGCCTCCGGCGGCATCGGCGACGGGGCAAAAAAATTAAGGCCGCCTCATCATCTGAAGCAGCCTTGTTTGCTGTAGCGGGACCGAGAATTGAACTCGGGACCTCCGGGTTATGAATCCGACGCTC
>CAJUMR010000036.1 GCA_910587475.1 uncultured Muribaculaceae bacterium | reverse complement strand
CCGTCGTAGATGATCGTCTGGCGATGGCCGTTCGCACACCTGTAGGGTCGCGACCTGTCGCGACTGCTGGGACGCGACACCACGCTTCTGCCATCAACAACGTCCGACAAAGACAGGCCCTCAAACCCTTGCCAATCAGCGGTCGCGACAGGTCGCGACCCCACAGAGTGGATGCACATACCGCCCGACAACTGAATGCCAATGGCAATCAGCATTACCAATGCCCCCAACAGGCGGCGATATGCTCCGGTCGCTTTCTTCATCAGATCTGTAGTTTCTGTCTACTCGATTTTCGGCGGTTTATAGTCTCACCGTGAGTAGTCTCGCGGAGCGTAGGTTTATTATCGATGCTTATCATTTCAACGGCTATGGGGGGATGCTTTTCGTACCAAAAGGATGTAAACCGGCTAAAATCGGCAAATTCTGTTTTGTATATACTTTTTAGTTTTTCAACTTTACGGGACAGTTCTTTTTCGCCGAGCAATGAAAATATTCCCCATTCCTTATATTTGTATCTGTATAGCAGCTGATCCCTTACGTCTTGAACTAAAAACATGCTATCCGGAATGACTCCTACAATATCAAAATCGGTAGGTAATTCGTCTAATGTTTTGGGTGCATCGATTACACGGACAGGTGCCAGATTAATAATAATTTGGGGATGGTGATACTGAACGTTGAAATATAACAATTCGAGAATATCGCCGTTGAGCCTTGCAAGGTCATAACAATACCCACCAAAACTCCTATCCCATCCGAAAAGACTGAAATCAAATGGCTTTCGTTTGAAGCCTTGTTGCTCCATCAATGGGACGAGCGTATCTGTAATAATATCACGCAAAGCATGAAACCTATGGCGGCGCATCAATTTCCGCCTCTCCCGCCTCTCCCGCCAATATCGCTTGCTGCGCTCGGTTGTGAGCAATCTATATATGAGTTTGATTATCCTGCCAAGCAGTCTAAACGGGAAGCCGACAATTAGATCAAGCGTATTTTCAATCTTTACGACATAACGGTTCCGTTCTTTGGCTACTTTCTTTTTTTTGTTTCCTTTTGCCATATTAATTGCGTTACTTATCTATTAATATTTATTGAAGGTACCGTCATTCGGG
Organism: uncultured Muribaculaceae bacterium; assembly: GCA_910587475.1. Lineage (GTDB taxonomy): Bacteria > Bacteroidota > Bacteroidia > Bacteroidales > Muribaculaceae > CAG-873. Next base: position 25,244 of record CAJUMR010000036.1, on the reverse strand, counting down.
TAGACCGACTGTTGCACAACAAGAGGACACAAAGCCCTCACGCCCGCCGTATCATACCATCGGTAAGTCTCGACAGCTCACGCGCATGCACTGCCGGCAACAAAATGAAGAACGATAGTAAGAAAATGAGAGGTTTCATTGCAATTTATGATTGGGATGGGTGATTTTTTGCAAATATATCAATAATCATTGACTATTTCACACTGTATTAATATGTTGTAAAACATAAATTGATAAACTTGGATTTGCTGTGAGCAGCGAGGTGAATTCATCGTTTATTTTCTTGCCTGTATCGGCGTTTTTTAGTTATTTTGCAGCGAATAACATTCACAGCCATGACCTATAAGTACGATTATCTCGTGATCGGTTCCGGCATTGCCGGAATGAGTTTTGCACTCAAGGTGGCAGCCACCGGCAGAGTGGCACTCGTGTGCAAGACGACTCTCGACGAAGCCAACACCGCCCTTGCACAAGGCGGAGTAGCCTCTGTGACAAATCTTCTTGTCGACGATTTCGACAAACACATCCACGACACTATGGTTGCCGGCGACTGGCTCAGCGATCCTGCTGCAGTGGAGAAAGTAGTAAAAGGTGCTCCCGACCAGATACGCCAACTGATTGATTGGGGCGTTGATTTCGACAAGAACGCCGACGGATCGTTTGACTTGCACCGCGAAGGCGGTCACAGCGAATTCCGCATCCTCCACCATGCCGACAACACAGGCTTCGAAATTCAAGAAAGCCTGATCAAAGCAGTGAAGAGCAATCCGGCCATCGATATTTTTGAGGGACGGTTTGCAATCGAGATCATCACCCAGCACCATCTCGGTAAAATCGTAACCCGCCGGACTCCCGACACAACGTGCTACGGCGCCTATGTCCTTAATCCTGAGAGCGGCAAGGTCGACACCTTCCTCTCGAAGGTTACCGTCATGGCCACCGGTGGAGTAGGGGCTGTCTATCAGACAACTACCAATCCGCTTGTAGCCACAGGCGATGGCATAGCCATGGTCTATCGTGCCAAGGGAACGGTCAAAGACATGGAGTTCATACAATTCCACCCAACAGCACTATATCATCCCGGCGACCGTCCGTCGTTCCTGATCACCGAGGCCATGCGCGGCTATGGTGCGGTGCTCCGCAATCTCAAAGGCGAAGAATTCATGCACAAATACGATCCGCGTCTGTCGCTCGCTCCGCGCGACATCGTGGCACGTGCGATCGACAGCGAGATGAAGCTCTACGGCGACGATCATGTCTATCTCGATGTGACTCATAAAGATCCTGAAGAGACCAAGCGCCACTTCCCCAACATCTACCGCAAATGCCTCTCTCTCGGCATAGATATTACGAAAGATTATATCCCAGTTGCTCCTGCCGCACACTACCTCTGCGGAGGCATCAAGGTCGACGGCAACGGCGAGTCGTCGATCAAACGGCTCTATGCGCTCGGTGAGTGCTCATGTACAGGGCTGCACGGAGGCAACCGTCTGGCATCTAATTCGTTGATCGAGGCCGTCGTCTATGCTGACGCCGCAGCAAAACATGCCAAGGAAGAGGTGAAGCACCTGTCGTTCCGCACCGATGTGCCGCAATGGAACGACGAAGGCACACGCCATCCCGAGGAAATGGTACTCATAACCCAGAGCATCAAGGAGGTCAACCAGATAATGGGCACCTATGTCGGCATCGTGCGCAGCAATCTGCGACTCGACCGGGCCTGGAACCGCCTTGATATTCTCTATGAAGAGACCGAGCGACTGTTCAAATGCTCAAAGGCTTCACGTGAGATCTGTGAGCTGCGCAACATCATCAACGTCGGCTATCTCATCATGCGTCAGGCCAAGGAGCGTAAAGAGTCGCGCGGACTCCATTATACTCTCGATTATCCGCCTGTCAAGCAAGAGGATAAATAGCCGCATTTCTGCATCTGTTCCATTACGGCCAGATCGCTGTCGACCTCGCCCCGGAGCAGATACAACCAGCGCAGTTGTCTTGCATAAATCATTCTTTTTAGCCATCAGCTCCGGCATTTTTTTGCAATATGAGAACCTACATAAAAATATCACAGGTATTACTTTTAGTATGGCTTTGCATTCATTTGTTTAGCTGCGAAGGAAAAAAGCAATTTGAGATTTTAAATAATCTTGATAAATTGCCTGTGATCGAAGGAGAACAGATTTTAAAAGACCATTCGTTGGGTTATACAGACCGGATTAAACTCATCGGCGACAAGGTAGTAGTAAGTTGTATCGATGGTCAGTATTTTAACACTGCCATTGATCTTGCTCAAAAAGAACCAGATGTCAATTGGGGATTAAAAGGCAACGGTCCGAATGAGTTCTTAAACATGCGGACAATTACCTATATTAATCGTGATTCAATTCTGTATATTCACGATTCAAGTTCTCGCAAAGCGGTATATTACAAGGTAAATCCTGATAGCCTTGCAATTTCAGCACAGAATTTAGTCAAAACTGTCGATCTTAAAACTTCAAATGTTTTCGACACACAACCCTCTCAATACGGCTTGGTGACGAACTGTGTGACTGATGGCAAAATGCTGACATCAATAAGAGAGGATGGGGAAATATTATATTCGTTTGGTGAATATCCTGGAGATATAACCGGAATTGAAGATCCGATAGTGTTCGGGATGGGACACCAAACGCTGATTTGTACAAATCCTCAAGGAGATAAATTAGTCGTGGCGGGTAGAACATCAGATTGGCTGTCGTTCTATGAACTCAAAAATGATGGAGCAAACCTGATTAAAGATAATTACGGAGGAGAATCACCGGTGGATATTGGAGAGGAAGGCTCTGGAGACAATCGAACAGTATCCATGAATAACACTCCTAAAACCAAAATTTGTTTTTATGAATTAAATTCTTCAGAAAATTACGTATATGCAACCTATGTAGGACTCACACGGGAAGATATAAGAAACATAAACAGCAATGGCGGTAAATTAAATTTTTATATTCTCAGATATGACTGGGATGGGAATTTTGTTGACGGCTATGTAATGACAGACAAAATGATGTCCTTGACGGTAGATCCTAACGATGCCTTTATAATCGCAGCAATTCAAGATGAAAACAATGATTGTATCGTGAAACAATACCCCTTGAATTAATGAATGTCGACTTTGGGGTCGATTCCTCGAATGCAATAATTGACAATCGGTAGTACGGCCGAGATCCAAGCTATAGACTCGTTGTTTACTGCCATAATGTCAGGCCAAGGAGCGTAAAGAGTCGCGCGGACTCCACTATACTCTCGATTATCCGCCTGTCAAGCAAGAGGATAAATAGCCGCATTTCTGATCTGTTCCATTACGGCCAGATCGCTGTCGACCTCACCCCGGAGCAGATACATGTCGCGCGACGATTTCACTCCCTCGTATATCGCCGAGGCTTTATCTGCGTCAGACTCAATGCACAGGGCTTCGGCAAAGAGCAAGCGTTGCTTGGTCGACTGCATCTTGCGGTAAGTGTCGATATACTTGCGCAGTTTGTCGTCGATCAGACTTTGTGCGCGGTCTGTGCGTCCGGTCACCATGGCGCAGAACGCAAGTTCGCATGCAATTTCGTAGACATACAGCTGAATGATCACATCCTTGCGGCTGTAAAGCTTATCAAACTCTTCATAGGCTTCGTCCCATTTCATTTCATCGATGAGCCTCGACGCTCGGATCATAGGCATCGCTGCTTCGATCGGATCGCTGTAGTCTATGTCGTGGTCGGCAACAAACCATTCTGCCGGCATGTCGCGCGGACGCACACCCTCCTGAATGAGAGCATTTGAACGCAGTTGCACCGCCATTGCGCGTTTAGCCTTGAGATTGTGGCGGAGATGAAGCATGTTGTAGGCATCGTTGCCGATGCCGCCGACTTTCATGGGCACTCCGTTGATGAGGATCAGAAACAAGTCGGTGAGGCAGAACAAAGCGATGGCCTCTTTCACCAAAGGATTTTCAGCGTGCAACAGAAAGGGGACTGCTGCCGCAAGAAGTAAAATGTTGGCCAGGACTCCGCCGGCGTTGTAGAGCATCACGGGCATCTTTTCCGGCGGAAGATCGGGTGGTGTCATGAGACATTGGCCTCCGGTGCCGGCTATAGCGTAGCGCTTGACGCGTATGCGGCCGTCAATCTTGATGAACGTGTAATTGAATATTCTGAACGACACGAATTTGTAGCCTGATGCGAGACCGCAGACCAGATGCCCTGCCTCGTGAGCCGTAATCAGGATTACAAGCGACGCGGCAAACGACAGGATGCTGACTATGATGGCGGCCGGCAATATTGACATTTCCGTCGACTTGAATTTGTCGATATACTCTGTCAGACTTGTGTCGGTGAACATCACAACACACCCGGCTCCGATGATCAGTCCGGCGGCGATGCCGATGATCAGTCCGCCGATTATTTTGAGAGCGTTTTTCATCCTCAATGACTCTCTGTCAGACTAAAGCGGTCGCAGTGCGCCGGTCGTGGAGTCCATAATATAGCCTTTGACAACGATGTCGCGGGCCATCAGCGGATGGTTGCGCACCAGGTCGACAGTCTCGCGTATCGCTTCGTCGGTGTCGTCGAAGCCGTGAAGCCAGCTGTCGAGGTCGATGCCGCAGTGCTTCATGAGATTGATGTTGCTCTCGGGTATGCCGCGTTCTTTCATTGCATGCTGCATCTCCGAGCTGTCCATGCCTTGCACGCCACATCCTGTGTGACCGATGATCATTATCTCCTGAACCCCGAGTTCATATACAGCCACAAGCAGACTGCGCATGGTGCTGTCAAACGGATTGGTGATAGTGCCTCCCGCGTTCTTTATGATTTTCACATCGCCGTTGCGGAAACCGAGGGCCGCCGGCAACAGTTCGACCAGACGGGTGTCCATACATGTGACGATGGCGATGCGTTTGTTGGGGTATTTGTCAGTCATGAAACGCTCGTAGCCATGTTCGGCCACGAAACGGCGATTATGTTCGAGAATTTCGTTTATCATTGCTGTAGAGATTATTTTTTGCGGATTATGGTCATGCCGTCGCGTATCGGCAGTATCACTTTTTCGACACTGTCGTCGGCGGCTATCATGTCGTTGAATGCGAGTATTCCTTCAGTCTGACGGTCGTGGGCCGCGTCGGGCTCTACGACTTTGCCGTCCCAGAGGGTGTTGTCGGCGATTATGTATCCCCCCGGTCGCACGAGAGGCTTGACCGCCATATAATAGTCGCAGTAGTTGCGTTTGTTGGCGTCGATGAACACCAGATCCCATGGCTTGTCGCCGAGCGACGGTATCAGTTCGAGGGCGTCGCCGATGTGCAGGGTGATCTTGTCGCCTCCGGGAGCAGAGGCGAAGAGTTCGGTCAGTTCGTCCTCTGCTTCATCGTCGATCTCGATGGTGTGGAGTTCGCCACCCTCCGGAATGCCTTCAGCAAGACACAGAGCCGAATAGCCTGTGAACGCACCGAGCTCGAGCACTCTTGCGGGAGTTATCATTTTTGAGAGCATCGACAGGAGCCGTCCCTGAGTGTGACCTGAGCACATCCGGGCATAGAGGCGAGTGAGGTGGGTCCGGCGGTAAAGGTCGTGAAGGTGAGGAGGTTCACGGTCGATGTGGGTTTCGATATATTCGTCGATATCCATAGATGGTCGGTTATTGTCAATCATATAGTACGAGCGCCCACATGGCAATGTGGGACAAGATCATCAGCGCCAGCAATATCCAAGTCAGTTCGCGGCGCTGAGGCCAGCAGATGCGGGCGCAGATGCCCGATGCGACGACATAGAACGGATAAAACCACAGAAACGTGGAGGCCTGCGAACCTTCGGCCGACAGTGATAGCATCTCGGGGAAGGCCACCAGTGGCAGCATACAGATGATTATGACAGCGTTGACCCATGCCGGCACTTTGCCTCGGGGATCACAGCAATTGTCGCTCATGATCGTGATGATTTCGTTTTAAGATGTTGTTTTTCTTCGAGATATGCCTTGACAGTCTCGTCGATGCCGCGTTCGAGCGAAAACTTCGGGTCGAAGCCGAAGTCGCGCACGGCGTCGGAGACGTCGCAATTCCAGTTGCGTTGACGCATGATCTTGAATTTATCGCGGTTGAGCGTAGACGGTTTCATGCGAGCGACGCCCCATTTTTCGGCCACTACCGAGGCTATGTAGGCCATCCATAGCGGCAGTTTCACGGGTATTACGAATTTTCGGCCGAGAGCTTTGGCCACTATTGCCCGGAATTCCGACTGAGTGTAGGCTCGGCGTTCGCTGATGATGTACTTTTTGTTGACCACTCCGGCTGCGAGGGCGTCGAACATGGCGTTGACCAGATCTTCGACGTAGATGAATGTCAGCAGTTGCTTGCGGTAGCCGACGCCGAAGTCCCAGTGGGCGTCGATCGACTTGACCATCATCAGGTAGTCGCGTTCGTGAGGTCCGTAGACACCGGTCGGACGGAATACTATCCACGGAAAGCCAGCGCGGGTCTCGAGAAATGTTTCAGCCTTGATTTTCGACAGGCCGTAGCGTGTGTTGGGGTTAGGTATCGTCGACGAGCTGATCGGAGTGTAGGTCTTTTCGTCGGCAGCCCCGAGCGCGCTGAGAGAGCTCATGAACAGGAAGCGGTCGGGCACGAGATCTTCGCGCTCGATCATCGTGACGAAATCGCGTAGATATAGATAGTTGATGCGGTTGAAATCTGCGAAATTGGCACATTTTGTAGCTCCGAGATTCCAGATCATGAAGTCCCACCGGCCGCTTTCGGGCGCAGCTTCCTTGAGAGCCGAGGCCATCGCGTCGGGATCGTCGTAGTCGAGCACCACGAAGTTGAGCCGCGGATCGTCGAGATAGCGCCGTGATGTCGATTCGCGCACAGCCACCCACGTGCGGTAGCCGCGGTCGAGCGCTGCTTTGGCAATGAAACCGCCGATAAAACCGCCTGCGCCGATGATAAGAATGTTTTTATCCATTGTCAGATATATTTTTCGATGATCGCCTTGCGGTAAGTTGCCATTGTGAGGCGTGCAAACTCGTCGGCGGAGAAACGTTTGATGTAGTGCTTGCCCCGCTCGACACATTTGTCGTGGAAGATCTGTTCGCCGGCAAGCTTGCGTGCGTAGCCGACAAAAGCGTCGACATCGTCGGGGTCGACGTAGACCGCTCCCGGTCCTCCGGCCTCTTCGAGACACGACCCTGTCGCTGCGATGACCGGCGTTCCGGCCGACAGAGACTCGATCACCGGTATGCCGAAGCCTTCGTAACGCGAAGTGTAGGATGAGAACTCGGCCATGGCGTATAATGCCGGCAGATCGTCAAAGGGCACGTTGTCGAGCCAGATGACGCGGTCGGTCAGCCGATGCGATGATATGTAGGCGGCGATCGATGCCGCATAGTCGCTCTTGCGGTTGCCGACGATCACCATCGGCAGGTCGAGGCGTTCGAGAGCCTTCACGGCGAGCAGCTGGTTCTTGCGGCTCTGGACAGTGCCGACGCTGACGAAGTAGCGCTGCGGTAGCTTGTAGGCCGCTCTTACGCGCTGCCTGTCGTCAAAGCTTACCGGCAGTCCGAACCGCGGGTCGCATCCTTGATAGATGATGTCGATTTTTGCCGGATCGATCTGGTAGTCTTCGACGAGGTCGTCGCGAGTCTTGCGGCTGATGGCGATGACTCGGGTGGCGTTCTCGGCCGAACTGCGGTATTTGAAGTCGTAAAGCTTTCGGTCGATGGGTTTGTAGTCGCCAGGTACCCGTCGGTAGATCAGATCGTGGATTGTCACGACCGATGGAAACGGAGCCGAGGCTATCGACAGGGGCAGTTCGTTGCTCAGGCCGTGGTAGATAGAGATTTCGTCGGCTTCGAGCTGGCGTGTCAGACCGAACGTTCGCCACAGCGACGGAAATTTTCGCCCGAGCGACGACGACGGCCCTTCGAGCTCTACGTTGGCGCGTGCGAGCAGAGGCTCGAGTCTCGGGTTCTCGCGCACGACCGGGGTGTAGAGCCGATAAGTGTTTCGCGGAAATCCGATCGAGAGAGTGTCGATCACATATCGGCTGTAATTTCCGAGTCCGGTGTTGTTGGCGACAGCGCGTTTGCCGTCATATGCTATGATTAAACCTTCCATTGGGTGCAAATTTACTCAATCGCATCCGAATAACAAATTTTTTTGATCGACAACGGCTACTATGGCGAAGCGTGTGCAGGCGCCATTGCCCCCGCTCTGACGTGGACCATGGGCGCACCATCTTTGCTCAGCCCACGCGGAGGCGCGGAATGACAGAGCGATCGCGATGTGTTGCCATATTTGGCCTGGCGGCGACGAAGCGCCCGCAGCTGGCGCGCTGTCGGAGCTGACGGTTGCTGCTCCTGACGCAGGGCGTCACTTTCTTCGGTGGGTTCCGGCGTTTGAGTGTGGCTGTCGGCCGCTTCGTCGGCGCTTGATCCGGTGGAGCGACGTTTGCGAGAGTCTATTTCATATTTTATAAATGCGAAGGCCATTTCGGCGGCGGCGCTCAACGGATAGGTCTCGCCCGATGCGACGTAATCAAACACTGCATCGTAGACCTCGCAGCGTAGCGCCGGGTCGAATGCTTTGAGTATTTCGTGCCACTTGAGTTTGAACGAGAATGATTTTGGAGTCTTGGATTTCATGTCGGTAGTGTTGTTTTTTGTGAGTGTTGTTTTATGGAGGCAAAATTATGACATAAACAGCCGCTGTGACCTGCAAAACGGGACGACTGTCCGATTTAACATTTTGATTTTGTGGATTTAATTGAATAATAGGGCTGTAGGCTAATAAATATTTTGGGTTACGGCGAAAAAAATTCATATCTTTGCGATATGATAGCAGCGTTACGGACTATTTTTGCCAAGGTAAAGCGGATGGCGGCGGTATTGCCGGTCTTCGCCGTCTGGGCTGTGGCCTCGGCCGAAGAACCGTCGGTGGCGGCATCGTTTGCCGGAATGGATGGCCGCGGTATGCTTGAATTGCTACGCACTGACTGGCGTCCGACGAGACCGGTGGCGTCGGCCGACGACGTGGTGAGACTCATGTCGGTCTACTGCCGTCAGGCCGATGGCAGTTACCGCGACTACTTCTCGGCGTCAGCTGCCAAAACGCTGCAGCCGGTGGCTGTCGCCCAGCTTTCGTGGTGGGGTGAGTCGAGCGCTGACTATAATATCGTCGCAAACGATCTGCACAATATGGTGGCAGGCAACAGCGCAGTAGCGGCAAACCGCAGTGACTTTCCGCCTGGCACGGTCACAAAACCATTGTATGACAACGGTTATTGGAAGTCGGGTATCGGTGAGATCGGAGGCTACGAAACCAATTTTCATGAGCCGGCCGATGAACTTAAAGGCGACTTTGCGCGCATCTATATGTATGCTGTCGCGGTTTATCCCCAGGATTTATGGCGCGGCCGCGCGACGATGCTCTATGCCGACGGCTACTATCCGCTGCTGACAGCCTATGGCCGGGATCTGTTGCTCGGCTGGCACAGGGCCGATCCGGTCGACGATGCCGAGCTTGAGCGTGACTCAGCCATTGAGGCGGCGCAGGGCCGCAGCAATCCGTTTGTCAGATGGCCTGATCTTGCCGAATATATATGGGGACGCCATAGCGATGAAGTCTATGATCCGTCGCCGGGTGGCGAGACTCCCGAAGAGCCTGAAAATCCGGAAGAACCCGACAAACCTGATGATCCCGATGATCCGGTCGACGATCCTATAATGCTGAAGGCCGTCTATTCGGTGTCGGCTGACGGCCGCATCGATTTCAGATCGCCCTATGTGGCTTCGGGCTCGGAGTGGACGCTCGACGGCCGCGCCGTGACAACGGTTTCGGTCAAGCTCGAAGAAGTCGGTATCGGCCGTCATGAAGTGACTTACAGCAACGAGCGTTCGCGTGGTAAAGTGATAATCAACGTGGAGCCATGATCATGATCAAGATAAAGCGTTTAAAGGCCTATGCGGCAGCGGCAGCGGCGGCGGTGGCAGTCGCTGCAGTGGCGTGTTCCGGAAGTCATCATCAGGTCGAGGTGCCCGACAGGCCGTCGTCGACAGAAAGTGAGACCACGGCCGAGCTCAGCGACGGTTCGATGAGGATCAGCGGCGAATTGCAGACTCTCAATTATGACGACGGCGGAGTGATTTTCTCCCGGTCGACCGACGGAATCATCAGCGCAGTGAGACTGAGCGACGGACTGGGATTCGACTACGATCCCGCCACCCCTTCGCTGAAGATCAACGGAGTGAAGGTCGGCATATCTTCGGCCGAGCTGTTGAAGACCGCCGACGCCACCGAGTGGCACTGCGTAGTGTTGGACGACAGGAAGTCGAAGGTCTATATAGTTGTCAACATATGAAAAAGATAGCGATATTTGCCTCTGGCAATGGCTCAAACGCCGAAAACATAATAAGATATTTCCAGATGCCCGGTCGCGACGGCAGGGTTGAGCTTGTGGTGACCAACCGTCGCGATGCACCGGTAGTAGGACGCGCGGCTCGCCTTGGCGTCGATTGCGAGATTTTTGACCGTGAACAGTTCCGTGACGGCGCCCGCGTGATTGAGCTTCTCGAGCGGAGAGGCATCGATGTGGTTGTGCTTGCCGGTTTTCTGCTGATGGTGGCTCCTCCGCTGATAGCGCGCTACCGCGGCCGGATAGTCAACATCCATCCGTCGCTGCTGCCGAAGTTCGGCGGCAAAGGCATGTATGGCCGACATGTCCACGAAGCGGTCGTGGCAGCAGGCGAGAAAGTGACGGGTATCACTATCCATCATGTCAACGAGCATTACGACGATGGAGCGGTGATATTCACGGCGTCGGTGGCTGTCGAACCCACCGACAGCGCCGACGATGTGGCCCGTAAGGTTCAGGAGCTTGAACAGGAGCATTTTGCTGCGGTGATCGACCGCGAGTTCATCGCTCCGTCGCGGCAGATCGATTGACACGCACCGGTCGAACCTTTTGGTGGCATACGCGGTTGAATATGACGTATGCACGGTTTGCGTGTGCGTCAGTAATCAACCGTTGAATATTTATGAACAACAAATTGAAAGGCAATGTGGCGATGGCAGTCTCGAAGACCTTTTCGGGTCTCAATGAGAATGCTTTGCGCTACCTGTTGCCACGTTATATGTCGGCATGCAGCGGAGTGTTGCTGAGGGTCGGTTTCGCCACGGTTTTCTTCTGGGTTCTCGGAGCAATCAGACGCCGCGAACGCACCCCGTCGACCATCAGGCAGCGCCTCGGACTGATGGCGCTCGGATTTGTGTGTGTCTATGGCTATATGTTTTTTCTGCTCAAGGGCCTCAGCTACACCACCCCGGTGTCGTCGTCGATATTCATAAGCCTGCAGCCTGTGTGCGTGTTTGTCATCTGTCTGCTGCTCGGGCGTGAGAAAGCCGATGTTGTCAAGGTCGCGGGCATTCTGCTCGGGGTTGCGGGCGCTGTGGTGTGTGTTGCCACCCAGAAGAGCAGCGATGTGGCCAGCAATCCGCTGCTCGGCAATCTCTTCTGCGCCGGATCGACGATAGTCTATTCCATCTATCTTATTGTGTCGAAGCAGTTTCTTCGCACACTCGACAACGTCACGGTGTCGAAGTGGACATTTCTCGGAGCGACGGTTGCCGCGATACCGGTGGCGCTTATCACCGGCTGGGACGCTCCGGTGCTGAACATGTCGGTGCTGTCGGTGCCGATGCTGGTGCTTCTCTTCGTGTTGATCTTTCCGTCGTCAGTCAGCTATCTGCTCGTCGACATCGGTCTTAAAAATCTTTCGGCGACGGTCGTGTCGCTGTATGCGGGTTTCATTCTGATCGTGGCGTCGCTTGTCAGCTATATTGTCGGGCAGGATCATTTTTCATGGTGGCAGATATTGTCGATGGCGATGATCGTCGTGTCGCTCTGGCTTGTAGAACACGACGAGCGTAAGTCTAATTAACATAGTTTAACATTCGGGGGGGGTAATCAATAACGAAATACTTACCTTTGTTGACGTAATATTAACTATCTAATCAACAACCCACGAATAAAATGAACAAGACTATGAAATTTGCAGCGGCTGCGCTTTGCGGAGCCGTATGTTTTGGTTTTGCCTCTTGCAGCGATGACGAAGATCCTGTAGTTCCCGCAGAACCCGGCGTTGAAAACGTATTCCCGGCAGGTGTGCCCACAGAATTCAACGGAGCAAAAATCACAACTAACGCTGACGGTAAGGTAATTGAAATCAAATCGGATGACGAAACAGCAACATTCGAATACGGCACATTCTCACGCGCTACCGACTATCAGGTCAAAATGACTCTCTCGTCGCGTTACGGCTATGGAAGCGTGATCTATATGCAGCTCAACGACAAAGGCTTCGTTTCGCACGCGGTTGAAGTTTACGATGGCGGAGGCGAAGATGAGACATGGGATCTCGGATATAATGGCGATGGCCAGCTCAACTACATGAAGCGCTCCGACAATGAAGAGGTTACAACTTTTGCTTACACTAACGGCGATGTCACCAAAGTGACGTCGGTTGATGAAGACGGTGACTCGGATAACTATACTATCGCCTACACATCGACAAAAGTAAGCACTGCGATTGAAAACAAGGGCGGCATAATGTTGTTCGAAGATCTGTTCCAATGCGATATGGACAATATCGAGATCGCTTATTATGCAGGTCTTCTTGGCAAAGCGACCAAACATCTTCCCGTAAGCTGCACTGAAGAAGACGGTCACTATGAATATGACTGGACTCTCAACGCTGCCGGTCTGCCTACATTAATGAATACATACTGGTTTCCAACAGATGGTGAGTCATCTAAATATGATGAGATCACCTTCAAGTGGTAACAATTCTGTGTGCTGACGCACAATCGTTACAATATCGAGACCTGCACCCCCTTGTCGGGATGCAGGTCTCGTCTGTTATTGTATGATGTATCAGCCGTAAAGGCGGCGGGCGGTTTGGATTGATGGTAAAATAGAGTTACCTTTGTGTTGAAATCATCATATGGCATCACATCAACCTGACAAGCGATTATCGGCGGCTATCGACAGAATGCGTCTGCCGATGTGTCTGGGCATCATAGCGCTGCACTGCAATGTCACGTCGATGAACGGCTATGACGCCCCGCAGTGGGTCGGCATGGTGATCGACTATCTGAGCGACGCAGCTCCGGCTCTGTGTGTGCCGCTGTTTTTTGTCATATCAGGCTATCTGACAGCTGTCTCCCGCGGCTGCTGTCAGACGTGGGAGTCCTATGGGCGTCTGATGAGGCGAAGGTCAGTATCGCTGCTGTTGCCTTACATTCTGTGGAATCTCGGCGCTCTGGCTGTCAGAACCATCGTGAGGCTTTCGCCCCTCGGCCAATTGACCGATGCCGCGTCAGTCGACAGCGTGCTGACGCTTCAGGTGATTGTCGATGCGCTGACCGGGCCGGAACTTGTTCCGCTCTGGTTTCTCCGCAATCTGTTTCTTTTCTATGTCGGCTGGCCGCTGATAAGCGTCGCCGTCAACCATCGCGTGACTGCGGTCAGAGTGATTGCTCTGGCAGTGTGCTGGGCGGCAGACGAGTATGGCGATTGCAGCGGACTGTTTTATTTCGCCCTCGGAGCTGCCGCAGGTTTCAGATGCCCTGCGTCGCGGCTGGAGGCTGCCGTCGGACGTTTCCCGCAGCTTTTTGCAGCCTATCTTGTGTTGACTGCCTTAGCGACGTTCGGCGGCATCAAGCTGCACACGTTGCCTGCGGTCAGTGTGGTCATAGTCTTGATCGGCGCCCTCGGCTTCACGGCTGTAGCGATGCGCCGCGGCGACCGGTGGCCGGTGGTTTCGCCCGGTTGTGTATTCTTTCTTTACTGCGCTCATGGTCTTGCAGAGCCTTATCTTGCAAAAGCTACAGTGCTGCTATTCGCCCCGGCAGGAGCGCAGTGGCTTGCGGTCTATGCCGCTGTGTTTTTTGCAGTCACGGCAGTGTGTCTTGCTGGTTGGGTTGTGTTGCGCAAGACCTTCCCCCGTTTAGCTGCTGTGCTGACCGGCAACCGCCGTAACCCGACGCCGCTGTGAACGAAGTGTGTTAAGCGGCCGGAAGTGCCGTTGATAGGGATTTTTTTTGTAACTTTGTGATCCGAAACACTTTCAGCCCTTAAGGCAGTGATTTACATTAATTTTCACAAGAAATGACACCATATATCTGGACGATAATCATAGGCCTGGTATTGCTTTATGCTGTGATCAGCGGCTTCATCAAGGGTCTGCTGTCGCAGATCGGACAGATTGCCGGCTTGATAGTCGGTGTGTTGGCTGCGCGTGCGCTTACGCCGTCGTTGCTTACGATGCTGAAGGTAGATGCCGATGTCGATTCGGCGTCAATGTTTACAACGGTAATATGCTATTTTCTGGTTTTTCTGGCCGCATATTTTGCAATAGTGCTGCTTGCCAATCTTGTGAAACTGGTTGTCAGAGTTGCCTGTCTGGGTATTCTCGACCGCATGGGTGGCGCAGTGTTCAAGCTGATAAAGTGGACTATCATTCTCAGCCTTGTCTACAACTTGGGAGTGGCAGCGGGTGTTTGCAATGCTCCCGGCGCGGCAGACAACATGCTCGAGCGTACTGTCTACCGTGTTGCGCCGGCGGTGCTCGACATGTGGCAGCAGAAAACAAGCGGGCCGGCAATAACGTTTAAATAAAATGATTCATTTTACGACAGATGGAAAAGGATAGAGACATACAGACCGCTAACGGCAACACATCGTCTGACGATGTGTTGCGCGACGTTACGGGATCTGATTATAAATATGGCTTCGTGTCGGACATCGACAGCGACATCATCGCCCGCGGACTCAATGAGGACGTCGTGCGCCTGATTTCCGAGAAGAAGGGCGAGCCCGATTGGTTGCTCGAATTCCGCCTGAAGGCCTTCCGCTATTGGCAGACCCTCGAGATGCCCCGCTGGGCCCATCTCGACATACCCGAGATCGACTATCAGGCCATCAGCTATTATGCGGCCCCTAAGAAGAAAAACGCTCCCAAGAGCCTCGACGAGGTCGATCCGCAGTTGCTCGACACGTTCAACCGTCTCGGCATCCCGCTTGAAGAGCAGAAAGCTCTCAGCGGCATGGCTGTCGATGCGGTGATGGACTCTGTGTCGGTGAAGACGACCCACCGCGAGAAACTGGCGGAACTCGGCATCATTTTCTGCTCGTTCAGCGAGGCTGTGAAAGACTATCCCGATCTCGTCAGGAAGTATCTCGGCAAAGTGGTGAGCTACCGTGACAACTTTTTTGCGGCGCTCAACTCGGCGGTGTTCAGCGACGGATCGTTTGTCTATATCCCCAAGGGTGTGCGTTGTCCGATGGAACTGTCGACCTATTTCCGCATCAACGCGTCGGGCACAGGACAGTTTGAACGCACTCTGATCGTGGCCGACGACGAAAGCTATGTCAGCTATCTCGAAGGATGCACCGCTCCGATGCGCGACGAAAATCAGCTCCATGCGGCAATCGTGGAAATTATCGTCGAGGAGCGTGCCGAGGTGAAATATTCGACAGTCCAGAACTGGTATGCCGGCGATAAGGACGGCAAGGGCGGTGTCTACAACTTCGTGACCAAGCGCGGACTCTGCCGCGGCGACTACTCGAAGCTGTCGTGGACACAGGTCGAGACCGGATCGGCTATAACATGGAAATATCCCGGTTGCATCCTGGCCGGCGAGGGTTCGGTCGGCGAATTTTATTCGGTCGCCGTCACCAACAATCATCAGCAGGCCGATACGGGCACGAAGATGATACATATCGGCAAAAATTCACGTTCGACAATTGTGTCGAAAGGCATTTCGGCCGGACACAGCCAGAACTCCTACCGCGGACTTGTCAGTGTGGCTCCGGATGCGAGCGGTGTGAGAAACTACACACAGTGTGACTCGCTGTTGCTGAGCGGCACATGCGGCGCCCACACATTCCCGTATATCGATGTCAAAAACGAGACAGCGATCGTCGAGCACGAGGCAACCACTTCGAAGATCTCTGAAGATCAGCTCTTCTACTGCAACCAGCGCGGCATACCGACAGAGGAAGCCGTGGCACTGATTGTCAACGGCTATGCCAAAGAGGTGATGAACAAGCTGCCGATGGAGTTTGCCGTCGAGGCTCAGAAACTGCTTTCGATCACACTCGAAGGTTCGGTCGGATAAAATAACATATAGATTATCAGAAAACATACAAGACACTATAGATAAAATGGAAGACATTCTGCTAAAAGTCGAGAATCTTCATGCCGGAATTGAAGGCAAGGAAATATTGAAGGGCATCAACCTGACAGTCCGTCCTGGAGAGGTGCATGCTATAATGGGGCCCAACGGTTCGGGCAAGAGTACTCTCTCGGGGGTGCTCGCCGGCGATCCGAAATTCTCGGTCACAGCCGGCTCGGCCGACTTCCACGGGGTCGATCTGCTCGGACTGTCGCCCGAGGACCGTTCGCACGAGGGTCTGTTCCTGTCGTTCCAATATCCGGTCGAGATCCCCGGTGTGTCGATGGTCAACTTTATGCGTGCGGCGGTCAACGCCAAGCGTAAATATTTCAACGAGGCTCCTCTGTCGGCCGGCGATTTCCTGAAACTCATGCGTCAGAAGCGCGAGATCGTCGAGCTTGACAACAAACTTGCCTCACGATCGGTCAACGAAGGTTTTTCGGGTGGCGAGAAGAAGCGCAACGAAATCTTCCAGATGGCTGTGCTCGAACCGCGCCTGTCGATACTCGACGAGACAGACAGCGGCCTCGACATCGACGCCCTGCGCATCGTTGCCGGAGGTGTCAACCGTCTGAAAACCGACCGCAACGCCACCATAGTCATCACCCACTATCAGCGTCTGCTCGACTATATCAAACCTGACTTTGTCCACATCCTATACAAAGGCCGCATCGTCTATTCGGGTGGCCCCGAGCTGGCGCTCGAGCTTGAGGAGAAGGGCTATGACTGGATCAAGCAGCAGGTCGATAATCAATAAAATATCAAGCGAGGATAAAAATGAGTTCGATAGATCAATATATATCGCTTTTCGAGCATAACCGCGCGACGATCGAGGATCACTCTCCCGAGGCGCTCAACCGGCTGCGTCCGGCGGCCTTGTCGGCGCTGAAATCGATGGGCCGTTTTCCCGGAAAGCGCGACGAAGGTTACAGCAAATTGTCGCTCGAGGAAATGTTTGCACCCGATTTCGGAGTCAATGTAGCCAGAGTGGGGTTTGCGGTTGATGTCGCCCGGTCGTTCAAGTGCGATGTGCCTAATGTCAGCACCCTTCTCGGCGTGGTGGTCAACGACATGTTCCGCCCGACTGCGACCCTGGTAAAGAATTGTCCCGAAGGAGTGACTGTCGAGTCGCTGGCCAAGGTTGCAGCCGACGATCCTGAGTTTGTGAAGCATTATCTCGGCACATTGTCGGACAACCGCGACGCTGCGTCGGCGCTCAACACTCTGTTGGTGCAGGACGGCGTGGTGGTGAGGATCAAGGCCGGAGTCAGGCTCGACAAAGCTATCCAGATCGTGAATATATTCAATGCCGCCGGCGATCTGATGAGTGTGCGCCGTCTGCTTGTAGTTGTTGAGGAGGGCGCGTCGGGCCGTCTGTTGGTCTGCGACCACAGTCAGTCGGCCGACTATAATTACCTGTCGAGCCAGGTGGCCGAAGTGTTTCTCCACAAGGGAGCGTCGCTTGACTACTGCGACATCGAGGAGTCGACCGAAAAGACCTCGCGCATTTCGCAGCTCTATGTGCGTCAGGACGATGACAGCCGCCTGACTGTCAACGGCACGTCGCTGACTGTCGGACACACCCGCAATGAATTCCACATCGACATCGTGGGGCGCCATTGCGATACCGAGCTTGCGGCGATGGCCATTGCCGACGGCGATCAGATTGTCGACAATGCCTCGCGCATCCGCCATTCGGCTCCCTACAGCCGCAGTAACCAATTGTTCAAATATCTTCTCGACGGGCGCGCGCAGGGTGCGTTCGAGGGACTCATCTATGTAGCGCCTGACGCCGTGCACACGGAGGCATACCAGTCTGACCGCAATATGCTGGCTTCGGACGATGCACGCATGCACACAGCGCCTCAGCTCGAAATCTACTGCGACGATGTGAAGTGCAGCCACGGAGCGGCCACAGGCCAGCTCGACCGCAACGCACTCTTCTATATGCAGACACGCGGTGTGCCCGCTGCTGAAGCACGCATGATGCTGATGCAGGCGTTCATGGCCGATGTGATAGATCGGGTGGCGATCGATAGCCTCCGCGACCGTCTGCGGCATCTTGTCGAGCGTCGTCTGGCCGGCGAACACGCATCGTGCGGCGACTGCACGGCAACATGTCAAAACTGATACACAACCGACGTTTATGGCAAAGCAGTTAGACATTCAGGCGATACGCGCCGATTTCCCGATACTCGACCGCACGGTCTATGGCAAACCGCTGATCTATCTCGACAATACGGCCACTTCGCAGACTCCGCGGACGGTGGTCGACGGGGTTGTCGACATGTACTATCGCCACAAAGCCAACGTTCATCGCGGGGTCCACTGTCTGTCGCAGGAGGCTACCGACGCGATGGAAGCGTCGCGCCACAGAGTGCGCGAGTTCATCAACGCTTCGTCGATAGAGGAGATAATTTTCACGCGAGGCACGACCGAGGCCATCAATCTCGTGGCTTCGTCCTACGGGGCGTTGCTCGACGAGGGCGATGAGATAATCGTCACGGTGATGGAGCATCATTCCAACATCGTGCCATGGCAGATGCTTGCCTCCCGCAAGGGACTGAAGATTAAAGTGGTGACGATCGACAGCGAGGGGCGTCTCGATCTGGAACAGTACAGGTCGTTGTTCACGCCGCGCACACGTGTGGTGGCGGTAGCCCACATTTCCAACGTACTGGGCACCGTCAATCCGGTCACCGAGATCGTCGCCGAGGCTCACCGCCACGGAGCTGTAGCGCTGGTCGACGGCGCGCAGGCTGTGGCTCATCTGAAAGTCGACGTGCAGGCGATCGATGCCGATTTCTATGTGTTCTCGTCCCACAAGATGTATGGTCCGTCGGGCATCGGAGTGCTTTACGGCAAGAAGGAACTGCTTGAGAAAATGCCTCCATATCAGGGTGGAGGCGAGATGATAGGCCACGTAAGTTTCAACGGCACGACGTGGGCCGATCTTCCTTTCAAGTTTGAGGCCGGAACGCCAGATTTTGTCGATGCGGCCGCTTTTGTCAGGGCTATCGACTATATGTGTGGCATCGGAGTCGACAATATCGCCGCCCATGAGGAAGCTTTGCTTAAGTACACTACCGAGCGGATGATGGAGATCGATGGCATGCGCATATTCGGCACGGCTCCCGGTAAGTGTGCGATCATATCGTTTTTGATCGGCAATGCCCATCATTACGACACAGGCATGCTGCTCGACAAGCTGGGCATAGCCGTTCGCACAGGCCATCACTGCGCACAGCCTCTGATGGAACATCTGGGCATAGAGGGCACGGTCAGGGCTTCGTTTGCCGTCTATAACACGTTTGAGGAAGCCGACGCATTCATTGCCGCTCTCAAGCGCATTGCTCCGATGCTGGCCTAAGACGCGGTTTATAAAACCGCGCATGAATCAGAGTTCCAGAAGCGAAGAACCGTTGTCGGAGTTGTTGAGCGACCGGCTTGCAGAGCGGAATATCGATCCGAAATCGGTCGAGTAGCTGACCGACAACACCACCATGTTGCCGTTGTTGCGGATGTAGCGTTCGCGGTAGCATGGGTTGACAGGTGAGTAGCCCCACGATGGATATTTTGTGCCCTTTGTATCAAACATATACATCCACGACGCTTCTAAAGTCCAATGATTGTCGGGTTTGAACGAAAGGCTCAGAGCATCGCCGTTCTCCTCTTTTCCGACATAGTGGCCGCTTAGATATTTTCCCGGGATCTTTCGCCAATATGATATGGTGTAAGGTCCTTTGTTCCACCAAACACTGAAACTGCCGCTGAACGAATTGATGTGATGGCACCATGTCTCACCTGCCATCTCTGTGTGGTCGAAGCCCAGATTGAGATTGGCCCCGAATCCTGCGATGTCGTTGATATTGAGGTTGAGGTTGGCGTCTGCAAGCCAGGCTTTGCCGGCATTGACCGACTGTGACAGAAACAGATAGTTGCCGAGATAGACAATGTCGTCAGTCACATAGTCGCTTATCTGACGATAGTTGACCAACAGGGAGGCGCTGAATTTTTTATGCCTGAATGACAGCATGATTTGATAGATAAATGTTTGTGACACTTTCAGATCGGGATTGCCGTTGGAGATGAGATAAGGAGTCTGCTGCTGAGGATAGTCGGTGAGCGCCGACAGCGACGGTATGCCTGGCGAATAGCGGAATGCCGCCGACAGCCGCCATTTCGGTGATATGCCCCATGACAGTTGGACAGTGGAGAGGTTGCGCACGAAATTGCGCCGGTTTATGTCGTTTTTGATCCAGAACAGTTTCGCGCCGGTGGCCAGCGACAGGTTGACAGAGCCGATCTGTTGTCCGAGTTTGGCGTAGACGTAATTGTTGTTCTCTGTCAGCACAGGTTTGTAATCTGACGTAAGGTAGGTGTTGTTGCTGTGTGAGATGGTGTTCTGTATGCCGGCCGACAGCGAAGTTTTTTCGCTGAAACGGTGGTCATAGCATATCTCGCTGATAAGTGAGCGTCGTCGGCTGTCGACGTCCATGATATAGCTTTGGTTGTTGTCGTCGGGCATCATGTAGTTGTTGGTGCGGCGGTATTCGCTCGAGCTGAGGGTGCCGACCACTTGAGCTTCAAGCGAATTGTTGTCATTGAAGTCCCGTCGGAAAAAGAGGTCGAGCGACGGTGTGAAATCACGTCCTTTCACGTGGTTGTAATTGCTATATTCGCCAAGTTCGGAATCGAGGGTTTGGGCAATCATTCGGCTACCCTTGCTCTGTGGGGTTACTTTGAACGTCGCCGAAAATAGCGTGGCCGTATTGGGGCTGTAGTTGTATTTTAACTGCAGATTGTGATACGAGTAGTTGAACGGATTGCGGTCGTGTTCGGCGAGGTCAACCTTGAAATCATCGCTGATATAACTTTCGTAGGTATTGTCATATACCTGTTGATAGTTGCGCCACGACGGGTTGTAGGACAAACCGAACTGCGACGGCCCCTGATGGTAGGATGCACGGATGATGGCGTCGACAAAGGCTGTTGTGAGCGCAGTGCGCCCCCATGTGTAGATCTGTCCGCCGTCGGACCGCTCCTTGAGGGTGATGGCAATGAGGCCGCTGTTGCCTTTGTCGGCATATCGGGCCGGAGTGATGCGCGAGTATTCGATTTTGGCTATGTCGCCTGGTTTAAGGGCATTGAGGTCGTCGGATGTCGACGGCACACCATTGATGAGTATGACCGGAGAACCGCCGTCGACAGACAGCGTGCGGTTGATGGGATTGGCCTCGAGACCCGCGAGCGGCAACTTCTGGAAGAGGCTGAGCGATGTAGGGGAGGCCTTGACATCTGATGCCGAGGGGAAGATGATGGTGCGTCCCCGCTGATCAGAGATGGCATGTGAGGCGTTGACGGTGATACCTTCGAGGCTTACGCCTTCATTAAGATAAATTAGTCCGAGCGCTACGTCTTTCGACCCGGATTCGATGATGATCTCCGTCGGACTGAACCCGGTCATGCTGACAACGAGTATCAGTTGTCGGTCGGGCGCCGATTCGATGGCAAATGCTCCGTCGACGCCTGAAGTTGATCCGCCGATGGACTGATGGTTATGGTCTGACAGACGGCATATAGCGCCGGCTACGCTTGTGGAGTCGCGATCCGACACGACTGTCCCGCTGATCGATCGGGCTTGAAGCAGTGCCGACATAGAGAGCGCCGACAGGATAAAAATGGCTAAACGGAGCATTGCAGTGATGTTTTTGTTAATAAATTATGACACCCAAGTGCGACGTTTGTTACACGTTCATGCTTAAATAATCAGCCGCCACAGATTTTTAAAATTCATCTGTGGCGGCCTCTCCTTATGGACTTGGAGATGTGTCAGCGCTTAATGTATAAGATTTATTGGATAATCACTTTTTCGGTCGTGCGGCCTTGGCGCCGGATGAACATTCCGCCCGACGGGTTGTCGACGCGGACGCCCTGGAGATTGTAGTAGATGGCTTGACCGCCGTCAGCGTCGGTTGCGATCTCGTCAATTCCGGCGCTCTTGGGCAGCGTGATGCGGAACATCGGAGCTTCAGCCTGGACAAACAGGCCGTTTTTGTACTGTCGCTCGACGAGGATGAGACTGTTGTCTGGGAAGGTTATCTCGCGTCCTTCATGGGTTCCGAACAGATCAAGGTCGGCTATTTCTTCTTTTGTCAAGCCGTCGCAGAGATACTTGTATGCGGCAGAGAAGATGCTTGCGTCGCCATATCCGAGGTTGACACCTGCGGGCATATCCTCGAGATAGACGGCTTCGGGATCTTCGGCGTTGATGTAGAGATAGTGTTTATGATTGTCGTGAGGGCGATACATCGTCGTGTAGTTGAGGAAGTAGGGATGGTTTTTGTAAGGTTCGACGATGCGGAAGTAGCCGGGACGGTCTTTGTGGACCTCAATGTCGACGGTCAGCTTTTCAGTAGTCATGTCGGGATAGATCGATCCGAGCACATCCTCGTAGTATGTTGCTTCGCCGAGCGGAAGCCACTGGTCGGCTTCGTCGTCCATGTAGTAGAAATATGTCGAATTGACTGCGCCGATGTCGTTGTTGTCGCCGTAGGAGATGACGATCAGCGAATAGCGTCCGCGGCTGTCTCCCTTGCAGGTGTTGTCGCCTTCATGGATGGCGGTGCCGTGGATGTCGGCATATTCAATTTCTTCGGCGGTGCCGTTGAAGTAGCCCGGCACGATACATGCTTTGTAGCTTTTCACGTCGACACCGATGGTCTCGATCGTATAAGTGAATGTGTTGTCTTCTGAGCATGATTTCGTGGCCGAGATTTTGAAGCGGTAGTCTCTCGAGGTGCTCTCGGGAAGCACCAGTCTGAAATTCTCGAAGAAATTGCCGAGCGACCACCTCTCGCCCGCGCCAACTGCCTGATAGGCAATGCACCCTTCAGGACCGGTGAACGTTCCGTCGGTGAAATTTAGATATTTTTCGCTGTCAAACTGGTTTTCGACAACATAGCTGCACACGTTGAGCGAACCGCCGAATGTCGACACCGGAATGAATGCCCTTTCGGGGTCAGTGGCGTTGATATACATGTAGCTTTCGTTGTCGGGAGTTCCGGGCAGATATTTTGATATGCTTTCCGGGCAGCCGTCGCCATAGGCGACGAATCGGTACCATCCCGGTTGCTCGACGCTTTCCTCAACAGTGACCGGCCAATGGTTGTTTCGCTGCCAATGCATCATGGTGAAAACGTCTTCATAGTATGTGCCTTCTCCGAGAACAGTCCATTCTCCGTCGGGTATTGTCGTACGATCATCTGATTGAGCATACGCATTGCCGAAACATGATGCTATCATTAAAATAAATGCAGGGTAGATTAGCTTCATAAAAAAATTAGTTGAGGTGGAACGTGATTAAAAGTTTTACGGCCGTAAAAGTAATGTAAAAATGTCGTCTGTGCAAATTTATGATGGCAAAATGACAGATTAATGCCGATAAAGATGAAAAAGTGCTGCAAGAGGTGGCTTGTATGCTATTCTTTTGATCGGTTTGTATGTTTTAAAACATATCCACAAGATATCACAAGCCACCCCAAAAATGCATATATTTGCAAATCAGCAGCCTATGGCAACCCGCAACACGGCTACGAATTGCCGGAACTCAAATAGATAAACTAACGAGAGTTCGATTAAAATATTGGAACATATAAAATAATGTATGACAGAGAAATATATGTAAATAACCGCAAATGATTATGAAGAGTTGGCTATATATCATATTATTGATGTTATTAATGTCGTGTGTCAATGATAATTCGCGAAACAAATTGAGTTATGATCTTCCGCATGAGGTGGGCAATTGGGTCTGTGTCAAAGATTCATCAAATGTCAGCATGTATTGCGTCGTTGACGGTGAAGTTTATGCCGGTTGCATTGACTCAGACGAGCATTCGACTCTATACTCGTTTTTTCGCGAAAGCAAGAGTCACTTTCCCCCGGTGATCAATGTCGATGTCGAATCGTTTCAAGTTAATATAAATGAGGATAACGAACCATATGCAAGAGACAAAAATAATGTATACTATCCCAACTTAAGTTCAACTATTTTTTTTTGATGGAGAAACTGAAGGAGGTGAGGTGTACTTCGGAGATATTTCTATAATAGGGGCAGATCCGAAATCGTTTCAATATATAGGCAATGGCTACGCAATTGATGACAGGCACATGTATTATAGGGGAGAGGTTATAAAATGGGACGATAATATAATTAAATTCAAAAAATGAAACAATACTATTACTGGGCCTATGAAGGCCGGAGGTTTCGATAGAGGATTGAATATCGGCTGTTGCGGGCGTTGTGTCAAGTTTTGATGTGGTTGCCTGGGGTCACTACGTCTAATCGTTATAAAACTGATATAAATTAGTAACTTTGCAGTCGGATATGAAGAATTTTATTGGGATATTGGTTTTAGTCACCGTGGGTATGATTTCTTGCTCTCGGTCAGCGCAACATCGTGAGATTCTCTCAACGGCTGAGAGAATTATTTCTGTATATCCTGACAGTGCTCTCTATATATTAGAGGATATTGACCCTAAAGATTTGAAAGATGATTCGCTCAGGGGGTTGTATGCCATTGTTGTCGGCACTGCACATAAGTTGGGCGAAAACTCAATGGTTGCGGATTCATTGACGCAATTTGCGTTTGAATATTATAGAGACAAAGATTTCAATAGATTCCTGCAAGCCGGCGACTTATATGCTCTGCACAAATTTTGGCTTGGAGACGGCAACGGATCACTGAGTTTACTTGACTCATTGATTGTGCTTCCGAATGTTCCAAAAGACTCAAAGATAACATTGTTGCGCACGAGAATGCTAATAGGCGGAGCCGAATTTGATTGCAAGCGTAATATTTCGTTCATAAGGGAGTTGCAATCGTTAGATACAGTCTCAAGCCATCAAACGGAATATTTATATCAACTTTGTGAGAACTATCAGTATGCAGGAAAAAACGATTCAGCGCTAATATTAATAGATGAATTAATA
>CAJUMR010000035.1 GCA_910587475.1 uncultured Muribaculaceae bacterium | reverse complement strand
ATATAAGGATAAACGATGGTCTAGCCCCTTTTTTGGGACCCGTAGGACTTATATTGTGTGTTGCCTGGAAGGTGGCTAAGGGTACCTTTACAGACGATAACTTATTAAAATTATATGACATATACGATGGTGACCTAAGTGAAAACTATCGGTAAAGGATAATGGAATAATGACAGTGACCGGAGCATATCGCCGCCTGTTGGGGGCGTTGGTGATGCTGATTGCCATTGGCATTCAGTTGTCGGGCGGTATGTGCATCCCCGCTGTGGGGTGGTTTGGCCGGGTGTGAGACGGGTAGGTTGTAGCGTGGCGGTTGACAAATCAGCGATGGAGTGGATGCCAAAAGAGTGGGCTGAATAGAGAAAAAATGGCGGACGTTTTTGTTAGAGGTGTCTTTTTTCTGCGGTTAATTCGAAATAAATGAGTAACTTTGCGTTTGCTTAGGCGTAGCCGTTGTGGCGTCGCCTGACTGAAAATGATTTACAAATTAATCACTGCATAATTATAATCAACTCATTTTATGGCAACTACAGCTGATTTTAAAAACGGCATGTGCCTCGATATCGACGGCAACTATTTCTTTATTGTAGAATTTCTCCATGTAAAGCCCGGCAAGGGTCCGGCTTTCGTCCGCACAAAGCTTCGCAATGTGAAGACCGGCCGTATCATCGACAAAACATGGAACTCGGGCGTAAAGGTTGACGAAGTCCGCATCGAACGCCGTCCTTATCAGTATCTCTACAAGGATGACATGGGCTACAACTTCATGCACACCGAAACCTTTGAACAGGTGGCCATCCCCGGCGAAAGCATCGAGGGCGTTCAGTTCCTCAAGGAAGGCGATATCTGCGAAGCGATGGTTCACGCAGCATCAGAAACTATCCTGACATGCGAAATGCCGACAAGCGTTGTTCTCGAAATCACCTATACCGAACCCGGCATCAAGGGTGACACAGCGACCAACACTCTTAAGCCCGCTACGGTAGAAACGGGAGCAGAAGTGCGTGTGCCGCTGTTCTGCAACATCGGTGATAAAGTGCGCATCGATACCCGCGACGGTAGCTATGTTGAACGCATCAAGGCCTAAGCCTTAGATCATAATTATTTCTATTATCCAACAAAAGGGTCGGCGACTGCATGAGTCTGCCGGCCTCTTTTTTTGTCGCAGGTGATGATAGGTTAAAGAATTCAAATGCGGTCAACCATTCGGGTTGTGAGATGTTTCAGAAGTAAATGAATAATAAACAACAAAACACTTACGATATGAAAACTCAAGAAGAAATCAAAACCCCGTTAAGATTGGCCAACGAACTTGAATATGTCAACGGCGAAGTCGTTACAAAAGATGTGTTCTCAAACGATAATGGTTCGGTGAAGCTGTTGGCTTTTGACAAAGGAGTAATGCTTGCACGCCACTCTGTTGACCGCGATGTGATGGTTTATGTGATCGAAGGTTCGGTCGAATTTGAAATCGACGATCAGCGTCAGCATCTTGAAACGGGCAATTCGATACTTATGCCGGCCAACACAGCCCACACAGTGCTTGCGCTCGACAAGGCCAAGGTAATGTTGATCCGTATCAAGGCTTGAAAAAGTCCCGGCCTATAATAATGTAAAGAAAAAAATAAGGTGTCTGCAGGCTGCTATAAGGAGTCTGCAGACACTTTTTTTCGTAGATTTGCAAAAAAATAGGAATTATGGACAACGAAGTTATCAAGATTGAGGAGCATCCGTGGGCTCCGTTTGTTCCTGACGGGGCGAAAGTTCTCATCATGGGCACTTTCCCTCCCGGCGATCACCGCTGGAGCATGGATTTCTACTATCCTAACCCGACCAATGATTTCTGGCGTATAATGGGCCTGATATTTCTGGGGGATAAGAATGCGCTCTATGACGAAAGCATGAAGCGGTTTGACTTGGATGCGGTTAAGTCTCTGATGACGGAAAAGCATATCGCACTCAATGACACAGCGCGAAAGGTCAGGCGCTTGAAAGGTAATGCGTCGGATAAGTATCTTGAGATCGTTGAGCCGGTGCCGCTCTATGATCTGCTGGAGTCGATGCCCGATTGCCGGACCGTGGCGACGACCGGCGAGAAGGCGGCGGGAGTAGTGGCAGATCTGACGGGAACCGAAGTGCCGAAGATGGGAGAGTGTGTCGAGGCTCCCGGCGGATTGTCGGTGTGGCGTATGCCGTCGACGAGCCGCGCTTATCCGATGAAAGCCGAGGTAAAAGCAGAATACTACAGGCGTTTGCTCGAAGCGACGGGCATTCTTTAGGCCCGGTTTATGAAGCCGAGCCTTAGTCTATTTTGATTTTTTTAGAGACTGCAGGCGATCCATTCGGCTCCGGGAATGTTATCTATGTATGAGAGAGTATGATCCGGCTTGTCGAAATGACCCGCCGGAGACGATTCAAATAATGTTCAACATTTAATATTATATGAGAGATGAAAGATCTGTCGACTTCAATACTTAAAATCCGAACCGTTCGTCCTTCGGCGATCGCACCCGGTTCGCTGCTTGTAGCCGAACCGTTTCTTTCGGAATCATATTTTAACCACGGTGTCATCACGCTTGTGGATTACACGGTCGATGACGGTGCGCTGGGACTGGTGATGAATGCACCGACCGGTCACACTCTTGATGAGTATCTCGAAGGCGTAGATGCAAATTGTGGCGTAGAGGTCTATTGTGGTGGTCCGGTGGGTATCGACAGGATGGTGTTCATGCACACGCTGGGCGAGAGTGTTTTTCCCGGTGCAAAGGAATTTGCCCCCGGATTGTATCTTGGAGGCGATTTCGACATGGCCATCGACTATGTCAACAGCGGTTATCCCCTCGACGGTGTGCTACGTTTTTTCATCGGTTACAGCGGTTGGGATTCTGAGCAACTGAAGCAGGAACTCGATGGCGAAACGTGGGCGGTGGCCGACTCGCCGGCCGACCGTCATCAGTTGCTCACGGGCGAAGGTGACGCTTATTGGCACCGGTTTGTGAGACGCATGGGTGAGGCTTATAGGGCATGGCGTTTTTTCCCCCGCGATATCCGCGCCAATTAAGAGGGCGCTACCCCCCCACTAATAGTCGGATTATTTATGCCAGAATGCGGGCGTGAAAAGCAGCAGGACTGTGAATATCTCGAGACGCCCGATCAACATCAGGAGCGACAATACCCATTTGCCGGCATCGGGCAGGATCTCATAAGAGCTGCCATAGCCGGTTATGCCTGAGCCGAGGCCTGTGTTTGAGACGCATGAGAATGCCGAGAAGAAGGCATCGATCAGCGGCACTTCGAAGGCTGAGAGCACGAGGCCTCCGGCCACGACCAGCAGCATGTAGATACAGAGAAACGCGATCACTTTATTGACCAGGTCAGAGCTTACGACTTTGCCGTTGATCCTCACCGACATAACAGAGTTGGGATGGATGCAGCGGTAGATCTCGTTCTTGCAGTTTTTGAACAGAAACAGGACACGGTCGATCTTGGCGCCACCGCTTGTCGAACCTGCGCAAGCGCCTGAAAACATCAGCACAAACATCAGCGACAGAACGAATGGCCCCCAAGCTTCATAGTTGGCAGATGAATAGCCTGTCGATGTGATGGTTGAGACGATCTGGAACAGAGGGTCGATTGTCAGAGCCTGCCATGAGTCGGCACATCCTCTCATGATGATCGACACCACGAACAGGACGTAGAATACGGCTATTGTCAGCAGATAGGAGCGGAGTACGTCGTTGCGTCTGAGAGCGGAGAAGTTGCCGAGTATGGTGCGGTAGATCAGACCGAAGTTCACACCTCCGAGAAACATGAATATGGTCAGAACGACCTTGACATAGACCGAGTGGTAGGATACAATGTTGAGGGTTTCTGTGGAGAAGCCACCCGTGGAAATGGCTCCGAAAGCGTGGCAGATGCTGTCGAACAGGTCCATCGGTCCGGCCCACAGCAGGACTATCAGGATGATGGTCAGTGAAATGTAGATCATCCACAGGCTTTTGGCTGTCTGGCTTATACGAGGTCTGATCTTGTCGTGGGTTATGCCTGTGACTTCGGCGTTGAACATCTGCATGCCTCCCGAATGGTTGAGCATAGGGACAACGGCAAGAGTGAAGAGAATTATGCCCATGCCGCCGAGCCACTGCATCATGGCACGCCACAGCAGAATGCCGTGGCTCATGCCGACGACGTTGTCGAGAACTGAAGCGCCTGTGGTCGTGAAGCCTGACATAGCTTCGAAAAAAGCGTCGCTGACCGACAGCGGTAACGAGCAGGTGAGAAACGGCAGCATGCCGAAAATCGAAAAAATGATCCATACCAGCGATGTGAGCAGAAAGCCATCGCGTTTGCCCATGTGGCCTGTTGTCGGTCTGATTCTTGACATAAGCAATGCCCCGAGGCCACCGGTCAGAGCTGCTGTGCCGGCAAAGGGCAGCCAGTCGCTCTCGCCGTAGTACAGGCATGTGGCAGCAGGGAATATCATGAACATGGCCTCGAACATCATCAGCAATCCGATGATGCGCAGCAGTTGCGCGAAGTTGACCAATGGTTTTTCGTTGCGTCTCGACATGCTCATTGCTTGATATCAGTTGAATAGACGTTCGACTTTGTGGATCGCTCCCGAGAGGCAGAAGACCAGGACGTGGTCGCCCGGCTCTATTACAGTCATACCGGTGATCAACATGCCGTGGCCGTTGCGGATGAGTCCGGCGAGAGTCATGTCGCGCGACAGTCTGAGGTCTTTGACTGGTGCCTTGGTGATTTTTGATCCCGGACGAGCTTCGAGCTCGGCAACTTCGGCGTCGGTGAGCGCGAGGCACTTGGATGTCGACGAGTCGGAGTCGAGCAGCATCTGGAATATTGAACTTGAGGCGAGAAGCTTTTTGTTGATGATTGTGCCGATGTTGAGGCCTTCGGCCTGCGATATGAACTGGATGTTCTCAACTTCGGCGATTGTTTTCTTCACTCCGTGTTCTTTTGCCGTCAGGCATGCGAGTATGTTTGTTTCAGAACTGTCGGTCAAGGCAATGAATGCGTCAGTTTTTTCGAGCCCTACGTCGGCGAGCAGCTCGGGATCTCGGGCATCGCCGTGGATAATTTCACAATCGGGACATTTTGCCGGGAGTTCGTGGCACCGCTTCAGGTCGGAATCGATTATGCGGAACTTGAAGCGGTCGCCAGCCATATTTGCGAGTCGTACGGCAATCTTGCTTCCCCCCATGATGAGCACGCGGCGTATGCGGTGGCTGACCTTACCGGTCAGCGCAAGGAGGTCGTGGACATTTTCGCGGGTTGTTGTGATGTAGATGATGTCGCCGTCCTGAATGAAGTCGTCGCCTCGGGGTATGATTGTCTCGTGGTTTCGTTTAATGGCAGAAACGTGGAAGTGGTGGTTGGTGTTTGCGAAGTCCTTGAGGTGCATGCCGGCAATTTTTGCTGAACCGGGTATGCGTATGCCGACGAGTATGATCTGGCCTTCATGGAGTTCGAACCAATGTCTGACCCATGAATGTTCGAGGGCAGTGATGATTTCGAGAGCGGCGAGATATTCGGGATAGATGAGTCGGTCGACGCCCATCTGTTTGACGAGCCCGCGGTTGTCGGGATCCATGTAGTCGTAGCTTGCTGTACGGGCCACTGTTGTCGAGGCGCCGAGGTTCTTGGCCATTGCGCAAGCAACCACATTGTCGGTTTCATAAGGAGTTACGGCAATGAACAGGTCGGCCGACGATACGCGGGCTTCACGCAGACTCGAGAAGTTGGTCGGGCATCCGACGAGAGTCATTATGTTGTAGTTGGCGTCGAGCGTGGCGAGTTTGTCGGCGTTTTCGTCGATGAGAATAATATCCTGGTTTTCGTTGGACAGGAGTTTTGCGAGGTGAGATCCAACTTCGCCTGCTCCGGCAATGACAATCTTCATTTTTCGGAATTGTTTTTTTCAGATGCGAGCGACACGATGGTGTTGAATATCGATTCAGCGTCTATGCCGCATAGTTGTGCGAGCTGGGCTGGAGTGCCCTGAGGCACAAATTTGTCGGGTAGTCCGAGACGCGTGAGTCTGCATCCTGAGATGTTGTTGTCTTCAAGCCATTCGGCTACAGCACTTCCGAGTCCACCGTTGATTGTGCCGTCTTCGATGGTGATGATGTCGAGGCCGCGGTCGGTGATTTCGCGGAGGATGGCTGTGTCGATCGGTTTGAGGAAAATCATGTCATAGAGAGCGACAGAAATGCCTTTTTCAGCAGCCATTGAAATCGCTTTCAGGGCTTCGTCTGCAACAGGACCGATGGTGATGACCGCAAGGTCGTTGCCGTCGGCGATCTTTTCGCCCCGACCGATCTGCAGGGGATGCATGTCGCAGCGCCAGTCGGCGATGTGTCCTTTTCCTCTCGGGTAGCGGATGGCCATCGGGCCGCAGTCCTGATGTTGGGCTGTGAAGAGGAGATGCCTGAGCATGTGCTCGTTGCGAGGCGATGCTATTGTCATGTTGGGGACAGTGCGCAGATAGGCGAGATCGAACGCTCCGTGATGGGTCGGTCCGTCTTCTCCGACGAGTCCGGCACGGTCGATGCAGAATGTCACGCGGCGGCGGTGGAGCGCGACGTCGTGGATTATGTGGTCGTAGGCTCTTTGGAGGAAGCTTGAGTATATGGCCACGAACGGCTGTTTGCCTTCAGCGGCGAGACCGCCAGCGAATGTAACGGCATGTCCTTCCGAAATGCCAACGTCGAAAACTCTGTCGGGAAGAGCGGCTTGCATCGTGGCGGTTGATGTGCCTGAAAGCATGGCGGCAGTGATTGCCACTATGTTTTCGTTGTTTTTGGCAAGTTCGAGCAATGTGTTGCCGAACACATCCTGATATTTTATGGGTTCGTTGTCGGCAGGGGCTTTTTCGAGTCTGCGTCCGGTGGCGGGATCGAATTTCCCCGGGGCATGCCATGTCGAGGGGTCTTTCTCAGCGGGAGCATATCCTTTGCCTTTGATTGTGCGGAGGTGGAGAATACGCGGTCCTTCCATGTCGCGGATATCGTTGAGCACACGTATTATTGTCGGAAGATCGTGGCCGTCAAATGGCCCGAAATATCTGATGTTCAGTCCTTCGAAAATGTTCTGCTGATGTGAGATCAGCGATTTCAGGCTATTGTTGAACCTCAGTATTGAACCCCGGCTGTTGTCGGAGATGAGGTGGAGTTTCGACAGCAGTTTGAATGCTTTGTAACGGATGTCGTTGTAGGTTTTCGACGTGGTGATGTGGGCGAGATAAGAGTTCAGGGCGCCGACATTGCGGTCGATCGACATGTCGTTGTCGTTGAGAATGATGAGGAGGTTATTGGGTGTGTTTGCTGCGTTGTTGATTCCTTCAAATGCGAGTCCACCGCTGATCGATGCATCGCCAATGACTGCCACAACGTTGCGCCTGGGCATATCGTTGTTGAGCTTGCTTGCCACAGCCATGCCGAGAGCCGCCGATATGGAGTTGGAGGCGTGACCGGCAGCAAAAGTGTCGTAGGGGCTTTCGTCGGGGTTAGGGAATCCGCTCAGTCCGCCGAGCTTGCGGTTTTCTGAGAAAGAGTCTCTGCGTCCGGTGAGCACTTTGTGACCATAGGCCTGGTGGCCGACATCCCAGACTATCCGGTCGTAGGGGGTGTTGAACACGTAGTGCAGCGCGACTGTCAGCTCTACCGCTCCCATGCTTGAAGCAAAGTGTCCGGGGTTGGACGACAGTGAGTTTATGAGAAATTGGCGTAACTCGGCACACACCTGAGGCAGCTGCCCCGGTTGCAGTTTCCGCAGGTCTTCCGGCGAGTTGATCGTCGGAAGCAGGGGGGCGGAACTCAATGAGTTATTAGTCTCCATTTTTGACATATTTCTTATAAATCGGCACGAAAATTATGATTGCCGATGCAACGATGACAAACGCCGTGTAGAGCGTGAATTTCGGAGTGTGCAAAACTATATAGGATACAAGCCCGAGCCACAGTAGCCCGAGAATGACGAAGCGCAATATCACCGAGGTCTTCATGTCGAAACAGCGTTGTATAATTACGCAAAGATAATCATATTTGAGGAAAGATGCAAAAAACAGGGCCCGGCAATCTTAAGACGAGCCGAAATTGATGGCAAGAGGGCGTTTTTTAGAGGATGCTCTCTGGATGTCGTGCCGTGCCGCAGGGTGTCGTCAGGCGGGGTCGACGTCGTAGTATATCGTGAAGCCTTTTGTGGCGGGAGATGCCTGTACGTCGATGTAGAGTTCACGCAAGATCTGCTTGACCTTGGCCATTGAAGCTTCGGTCTCGATCTTGAGCATGATCGATCGGATGTAGAGAGACTGTATGCGGCTGATGTGGGGCTCTTTGGGACCGTTGACCCTGTTGCCGAACAGGGTTGTGAGCCTTGCGGCGTAGTCGTTGGCAAAGCGTATTAGCCGGTCGGGGTCGCGGTGTTTCAGATAAATATTGATCACTCGTGTGAATGGCGGATAGTTGTAGCGCCGCCGTTCTTCGATCTCCTGATTGTAGAAAGCCAGAAAGTCGTGGTTGCTGACGTGGACTATGACCGGGTGTTCGGGTTGGCGGGTCTGTATGATGACACGTCCTGTGGCGTCGCGGCGTCCGGCACGTCCGGCAACCTGTTCGAGCATGTTGAATGCCCGTTCGGTCGCCCTGAAGTCGGGGTAGTGGATAAGGGTGTCGGCGTTTATGACGCCGACAATGTCGACGTCGGCGAAGTCGAGCCCTTTGGTAACCATCTGTGTGCCGACGAGAATGTCGGCTTTGTGAGCCGAGAAGTCGGTGATTATCTGAGAATAGCTGTCTTTGTTGCGAGTCGTGTCGAGATCCATGCGCATGATGCGGCTGTCGGGAAACAGCGAAGCTACTTCGTCCTCGATACGCTCTGTGCCGTAGCCGATAATCTCGATTGCAGGCTCGGAGCAAGACGGACATGTGCGCATAACAGGGTAGGTGGCACCGCAGTAGTGGCATACGAGAGACTCGGGGCGCCGGTGGTAGGTGAGCGATACATCGCAGTGGTCGCATTTGGGCACAAATGCACAAGCCTTGCAACGTGCCATCGGAGCGTAGCCTCTGCGGTTGTGGAAGAAAATCGCCTGTTTGCCTGCGGCAAGCGAGCGATGGGCCTGTTCGACAGTAGTCTGTGCAAACGATCCGATGACACGCCCTTTGGCGCGTTCACGAGAAAGATCGACGATCTCGATCTGGGGCATTGCAACGTTGTCGAAGCGCGTTGTGAGACTGACGAGGGCATATTTGCCTGTGGTCGCCTTGTAGTAAGTCTCGACGCTCGGGGTGGCGCTGCCGAGGACGGTTTTGGCTCCGTGCATCGAGGCAAGCATAATGGCTGCGTCGCGAGCATTGTAGCGTGGCGCCGGATCGAACTGCTTGTAGCTCGCTTCGTGTTCTTCGTCGACAATCACAAGCCCGAGTTTGGCGAAAGGCAGAAATATGGAAGACCGTGCGCCGATGACGACACATGGATCGTTGGATGCGAGCATATTGCGCCATATGTCGACGCGTTCGCCATCGGAGAACTTCGAATGATAGATGATGACCCTGTCGCCGAACACCCTCTGCAGGCGGCGCGTGAGCTGGGTGGTGAGGGCAATTTCGGGAACGAGCAGCAAAGCCTGGTCGCCTCGCCGCATGATGAAGTCAATCAGGTGGATGTATATTTCGGTTTTTCCGCTTGATGTCACGCCGTGGAGGAGTGTTGTGTGGTGGTCGATAAGGCTTTCGTGGATCTGCGTCAATGCTGTACTCTGGGCTTCGGAAAGGGTTGGCAGGGGAGCGGTAGCGGTGTCGGTGCGTGAGAACTTGGATATCTCGCGTGCCGAGATTTCAACGATGCCTTTTTTCTCCATCGCTGAGACTATGGTGCGACTGACAGCGCTGCGTTCGAGCAGGGCGTCGAGCGATACTTCTTTACGGCCGTGTTCGCTGAGAGCGATAAGAGCAAGGAGAGCCGTCTCCTGTTTTGGCGCACCTTTCACGGCGGCAAACATAGTCGTGGTGGCCGCAGGGTCGGAGAGCTTTACATATTTTATCTTTTTGCGACGGAAGCGTTCGACGATTTTTTCGGCGATGACGGCTACTCCTCTGTTGATGAGCCGATCGACAGTTGCCTCCGGATGGCTGATGCCGGTGAGCGCGGCGATGTCTTTTGTCGAGAGTTTTTTGCGTTTGCCGAGAAGACTGAACACCGCAGCTTCGTCGTCGTCGAGATCCACCGCATCGTCGGGGTCGAGGTCGGGATTGATCTCAACGACAGTCTCGCTCTCGACTTTCAGTCCGGCGGGCAGTGCGGCTTTGAACACATCGCCGATCGGGCTGAGATAGTAATCGGCGATCCATCTCCAGAAGCGTAACTGGGGGTGACGCACGATCGGGCGGCTGTCGATGGCGCAGGTTATGTCCTTGATGTTGAATGATCCGTCGGGGGCAGCCGGTGTGATGCTTTCAACGATGGCTGTATAGTATTTTTTTGCTCCGAACGGAACAAGCACGCGCGATCCGACCGAGACAGCATCCTCCATGCCTTCGGGGATGCCGTAGGTGAAGGTTCTGTCGAAAGGCAGCGGTAATATGACTTGTGCGAAGTGTCGGGGCATATCTGTGCAAAGATATAAACTTTACGGCTTCGAAAAGCGTTTAGCTGATGAAATATTCTAAATAATTAAGTCAAACCCTCAAAAAACGGATATAATCATGGATTACAAACAGCAGAAAGCAGCCGCCGAAGCCGCAGTGGCCAAGGCAGCAGCCGAGGTGTCGGCCAAGGCAGCCGGCGCAGCGGCTTCAGATGAGAGCGACGCTCTCAAGTCGAAAGTGTCAGACGCCTATGCCAATGTCAAGGATCAGGTGTCGTCGACCGCACAGCAGGTCATGGACAATGTCAGCGACAAGTATTCACAGGTGAAAGACGCCGTGGCCGATCAGACGCAGACTGTTGCCGATAAGGTCAAAAGTTTCGCGGCAGACGCGCTTGACAAGGGTGCCGATCTGATGGACAGTCTCGCAGACAAGGCTCATGATGCAGCTGCGGGCATGAAGAAATAGTAACGGGCTGGCGTCACAGGGTGCGGGTCTCAACCGCAAACCTGAACAGACCACCCGGCGGCGTGAGATACATCCTGCCGCTAATCATTCTCCGGTCTTCGACAATCATGTTGTCGGGGGCCGGAGTGCTTTTGTCAGGGACCACTGAATATTGTCCTACCGACTCATCGGCGAGATATCGGTCACTGATAGCGTGGGCCACGAAGCCCATGGTCATGCGAAGATTGAGTTCGACCGTTGCGTCGAGCAAAGCTGATCCGTCGGGCATACGCGCCACGAGCATGTCTACTCCCACCGGACCTCTGTAGGTTGGCGCGATTGTGCCGGCGATGGCCGACCGGAGAGCTTCGGCCACAGCCGATAGCCTTTCGGCGGGGTAGTGGTGGCCGATCATGTCGATCAGCCTATTGTCTGTAGCAAGAACGTTGCCCGTGTATGCGCCAGAGTTGTCGGTGGCGAAAAGCGAGTAGCCAACAAAGTTGCAATCGCCGTTGCCGCACTCGAACAGCATGGCGAAATCGACCGTGCGGTCGTAGGCTTTCTCTACCATCACACTGCCCTGACGGCGGATGATGCCTTCGCAGCGGCGGATGACTTCTTCGGCCGATATGCGTCTGGCATCGATGAGCCCACGGCCCGAGCTTGACCATGGTGATTTTATGATTGAGTCGGGTTGGCCGGCGAGGGCTGTGCGCAAGCTGTCGATGTCGGAGATTTCGGTTGCGGGCGGCGCGATGGAGAAGTCGAGCGATCGGGCGATGGAGCTGCATATTTCAGAGGCTGTGCGACGGTGCGACAGTTGACGCCAGCGTTCGAGCGTTGGATCATCGGGAAGATCTGACAGAGGGTATCCTTCCTTGATGAAGTCTTTGCGGACAGCAGCAGACCACCCCCAT
This sequence comes from uncultured Muribaculaceae bacterium, assembly GCA_910587475.1. Lineage (GTDB taxonomy): Bacteria > Bacteroidota > Bacteroidia > Bacteroidales > Muribaculaceae > CAG-873. Next base: position 15,441 of record CAJUMR010000035.1, on the reverse strand, counting down.
GGCGAGGGTGATAGACGGTCTGAAGGCTTATGGTCGAAGATGGAAACTCCGATGCCGAACTGTTCGGTCACGGAGTCGAACCATCGGGCGTTGATGCCATAGGCTAATAAGGCATCGCCATTGTCGCCGTACCACAGCGGCAGCGCTGCGCCGGCAGCGCGGAGAGCCAGAGCGGCTTTCGGAGCGGTGAAGTTTTCGCGGCCACCGGCGAGAGCGATGTCGTTTTCGGGGTTGAACAGATGGAGTTTTGACATGATTGTGCAAAGTTAGCCGTTAGAACTTCTCCACGCAAAAAAATGTCAGGAGTGAATATGTTGGACCGTAAAAAAACAGGGCACCTTCTCACGAGGGCGCCCTGCATCGTTTTAAAAGACTTAAAACAATTACATAACTAACATAAAACACATTATCTTTATTGACTTTTCCGTTTTATTTTCAGCCGGCTGTATTGTGTGAAGCCGCCGAGGACGACGGGTCGCCCCGAAATAGTAAAATCAGATTTTATTGTGCGTTAAAAAAAATTATGGGATCTAATCATTATATAAGTGAATGAGCTAACAATGTCGTAGAGTGAATCGGTTTTTTTACCGATACAAAATTACAACCCAAATCGAGCGAATGCAAGAGTGTATGAACGATATATAAGTCGATTTAAGCGGACTTAGTATATAATTAGTTGTTTATCAGTGTTATATATAATATGAGGATATTGGGATATATGACAGCCGTTTATGTCTGCGGATTGATTTTCATGATGTTGTCCTCGAAATTTGCACGGTCGACAGCCCGTGCTTTGAGTCGGTTGCGGTAGGCGTAGATGGTGTTGAGCGAGTAGTTGAGGATCTGAGCTATGCTTGCAGCATCGTCGATGCCCATGCGCATGATTGCGAGTATGCGCAGGTCGGTGTTCAGGCGTTCGCCTTCGGCCAATGTTATGCGGCATTCGGGTTTGAGGAGATCGTTGACGCGTTGGACAAAATCGGGGTAGAGGTGGAGAAATGCGTCGTCGAACACATTGTAGAAGTCGGCGCTTTGCTCCTCGATGAATTTGCCTGACTTTGTCATTCGGTAAAATTCGTCAGCTTTTCCGGCCGAAATTTTACGTTCGGCGATCTTGCAGAAGCGGTTGAGTTTGTCCATGTAGATCGAGCATAACTGCAGGAACTGTCCGATATAGATGTCCTTGCTATGGTTGGCGTTGCGCAGGCGCAACTGCACGGCTCCGAGCCGTTTCATCTCGCGGCGCAGCAACACGAGCGACACTGCCAGTCCGATGAGCAATGCAGCCATCAGAGCCATGATGGCGTAGAGCCATTTCTGCCACGACGATTTCTGGCTGTTGTAGGCGTCGGCGATGATCGGGAGAGCCCTGGAACTCTCGATCATGCGGAGAGTGGCACCGCATTTGACCGCGTTGTCGAGAGCCGCCGAGAGATAGCGGTACGAGCGGCTTATGTCACCGTCGGTGTAGAGAGCCAGACCAAGCTGTTGGAGCGACCTCACTTCGAGTGTGGCCGATTCGATGTCGGCGATAGCCGAGTTTGCGAGATGGTCGAGTCTTGAAGGTTCGTCTCCTCTGTCTCCGGCGATTGTGGCAAGGTGGTGGTGTGCCCTGGCAAGAAGGGCTTTGTCGGCGGTGCGTTCGGTGAGTTGGTTGAGAAGCGCTTCAGCTCTGACTGTATCGCCAGTCAGGAAATAATACTCTCCGAGGTTAAAGAGATAGTCGTCCGATGATTTATTGAGTAGTGTCAGAAGATCTTTCTGGTGGGCGATGGCTTTGCTCAGATAAGCGTTGCGGTAGGGAGCATAGTCTTCGTAGGCTGATGCGAGGAAGCTGTAGAGCTGTCGTCCGGCATCATGGTAGAGATGCATTGTAGAACCAGCCAGAGACGCTGTGTCGATATTCTCGAACGACGAGATAGCCGATTCGTAGAACCCGGCGAGAGGTAGCAGTGCTGCACGTCGCAGACGCGCTTCGGCCTGGCGGCGGGGAGTGCGGGCAACATTTGCTGCCATATCGAAGTAGTGGAGCGCCGAGTCGTTGGCAAATGACCGGTAGGCATCTCCGATTGCAATAAGATGTTGAGGCTGACGGGTGATGGAGTAGATGTGCTTGAGCGAGTCAATCGTGTGGAGGCGCATTTCGATGAATTGGCCTCTGTTGTCGAGTGTGCGGTCGAGCCGGTCGATGGCATCGCTCGCGGCATGGATGTCGGTTGCTGAGACTGCGACAAGGAGAATTATGGCAGACAGTAGTCTCATGGTCAGTTGATGAGATGGCCTATTTCGTCGATGCCGATGGTGACGACTATGGCCTGTCCGTCGGGCGTGAAATTTGGCATGGACGTCTTGAATAGATCAGCGACGAGCATGTCGGTCTCTGTGTCGGTCAGATGGCTGTTGGCGTTGACAGCCGCAGTGCGAGCCATTGCCGAGGCGATTGATGCGAACAGTTCGGAATCGGGCAGTTCGCCGGTGGCGGCTACTTTGGCGATTATGTCGGTCAGAGTCTCAGCCGGCGATGCCGCACTCAGAGCCGATGGCATGCCGTTGATGGCCCATGTGGCGTCGCCGAGGGGCGAGACATCGAAGCCGAGACGGGCAAGAGAGTCGCAAATGGAGGCCAGCACTATGTCGTCGGCCGCACTGAGGGTGATCGTCTCTGGGAAAATCATCCGTTGTGTGGCTATCGGACCGTCGGCGATGCACGACATTATTCTTTCGTAGAGCACTCTGATGTGGGCGCGGTGACGATCGATGAGCATCAGTCCGTCGCGCACTGGAGTGGCGATGTAGCGGTTGGCGATGGTGATGTAAGATCCCGGAGTCTGCGATGAGTTTTGGTCGGCGGCTGAAGGGGAATCGTTGTCGGGGAGCTCGTCGAGCCCGAGCTGTCTGACGGCAGGGCGCGATTGTTCCATGATGTTGAGCGCGCTCCTCACTTCTTCGAGCGACGCCGACCTCTCACGCCTGAAGTTTCCGGCAAGTGTGTCCCAGTCGACCTGCCTTGATTTTGCCGGCATGAAATCTTCGATCACGCTTGCAGCGTCGGGCGACGGTATGCCGATGCCGCTTTCAAAGGGGTTGTATGCTTCGTCTATCTCGACAGTGGCGCTTGCCTGTCGGTCGGGGTTGAAAGTGGGTATCTCCGGTGCGTCGTCGACGTTGAAGTCAATAGCTCCGGTGGCGTTTGTCTTGCCGAGCGCTTCTTTGATGGCGGCCACGAGTATCTGCCATATGCCTTGTTCGTCCTCGAATTTTATTTCGTGTTTCTGAGGATGTATGTTGACGTCTATCCGGTCGGGAGCAACCTCGAAGTTGATGAAGTAGGATGGTTGCATGTCGGGGGCTATCAATTGCTCGAAGCAGCTCATGACAGCTTTGTGGAAATAGGGGTGTCGCATGTTGCGGCCGTTGACGAAGAGATATTGGTGGGCTGTGCGTCTGCGGGCAAACTGCGGAAGACCGACATAGCCCGAAAGCCTGACGATGGAGGTTTCGGTAGATATCGGTATTATCTGTCGTTCCATCGATTTCCCGAACAGTTCGCCGATGCGTCTCCGCAGTGAGCCGTGGAGGAGTCTGTGGAGGGTTACGTCGTTGTGGATGAGGGTGAAGTCGACGTTTGTGTTGACGAGGGTCAGTCGTTCAAATTCGTGGATGATATGGCTTAGTTCGACAGAGTCTTTTTTCAGGAATTTACGCCGTGCAGGCAGATAGGCGAAAAGGTTTTTTACCATGAGGTTTGTGCCGGGCACACATGTGCACGCTTCCTGCCCTTCGACTTTCGAGGCCGCGATCGTGATGCGGCTTCCGACAGTGTCGCCGCGTCGCATCGTGCGCAGTTCGATCTGGGCGACAGCTGCGATTGAAGCGAGAGCTTCGCCGCGGAATCCCATTGTGTGGAGTGTGTAAAGGTCGTCAGCAGCAGATATTTTGCTTGTTGCATGGCGTTCGAATGCCATGCGGGCATCGGTCGGCGACATACCCGAACCGTTGTCGACGACCTGGATGAGGGTTCGTCCGGCATCTTTGATTATGATGCTGATATCTGTGGCTCCGGCGTCGATTGCGTTCTCGACGAGTTCTTTGATAACTGAAGCCGGGCGTTGGATAACTTCGCCGGCTGCAATCTGGTTGGCCACAGAGTCGGGCAGTAGTTTTATGATGTCGCTTGATGCCATATGAATAATTTTAACACTAAAGCAAAGTTACGAAAAATAGGTTTCAGCGCAAAACAAACGGGCGAAAACCGATTTCGGTCTCCGCCCGTCAATGTATTTTGCTGATGTTGTAAACAGAGGATTATTCAGCTTTTGTCATGTTGATGCCCACTTCGATTTTTGAGGTAGTGTCGATCACATCGGGGAGTGATTTGAGAATACCTTCGAACATTCCGGCCATGTCTTTGAATGAGGGATCTTCCTTGATCATTGCAACGAGAGCAGCGATGATGTCTTCGTCCTGAAGGACCGGTGCAATGGTCTTGAGGATCGGAAGAAGAGTGCTGGTGCCGAGATAGAAGCTTGTGCTTGCATCGGTTGTCTCCTTTTCGTCGTTGTAGATCTGGGGACCGAATTGAACGGGTATGCCGTTGGCAAGCATAGGCACAACGTTTGTCATAAGGCCTTCGATCAGAGCGTTGATGTCGAGCGAACGGGCCATGCGGGCTTTCGACATAGTCGAAGCGATGATAGCCGCGGGATTGAGATATAGACGTATTGTGTTGTCGTCGGCGATGACATATTGAGCAAAGCCTACAGGCGATTCAACTTCGGGACGGTCGGCCTTGTTGAAATCGGTGTATTTTGCTGTGATGTTGCCGTCTTCTCCGAATGTTACGCTTTTGAGCGCATAATTGAGCATTTGAGCTACGTTTTTGGTGGGATTGCCGTTTTCGTCGGGGTCAAGCATCGGATAAGCCACGAGAGCGAGTTTTGCGATAGTGCCGATTGGCATCGACATGACGGCTCCGGGGAATAATTCTATATTAGCCAGTGAATCGGCATCCCATTCCAGACGCAGGATGTTGTAGAAGTTTTCAGAGCCAGTCTCCGGATCGGCAAATGAATTGAGATTCCATGTGCCTGCGAGAGAAGTGTTCTTGAGCTTCACGTCGCTGAGGTTAAGGGTGAGATTTTGTTCTGACACCTTTCCAGAGTATGAGAATGTGCAGTAGTCAGTTTCGTCAACACCTTCGAATGTGCATTCGGTTTCGCTGCCTTTGAGCTGGACGGGAATTGTCACGCTTGGAGATCCGGGAAGTACACCGGGAGTGGGGATGGAAATGCCGGTTGCTCCGGTTTCATCATATGTCATGCCACCGATGAGGTCGCCGATGTTAAGAGGCTCGCCGGCAATGGTGATGTTGGCAGTGCCGTTTCCTGTCGGAGTGTATTTTACAGTTTTTCCGACCACAGCGTTTCCGTTGAGGAAGATGGCGCTGGACATGTTTTCAGACGAGAAGTCGATTTCCGGGATTTCTACTCCAGGGATAGCATTCTCGTCGCGGCAAGCCTGAGTCATAGTCATGACTCCAACCGCTGCGATAAAATAAACAAGTTTCTTTTTCATACGTTCGTTTTCTTGATGATTGGAAATGTGATTTGGTAGTTAAATAAGCTCACACCGATTGGGTTGAAGTGTGATATTCAAGCCACAAAGGTAAGAAAATTTTTAACAAATAGTGTCGCAAAATAAATAATTTTGATGATATAGATATAATTTTGTAATTTTGCCAGATATTGAATAATCAAGGCATTTGCCCCGGAATGCACGATAAAAGTGGCGTTCGCGGCATTAGCCCGAGTCATAAAATTATTAAAACGAAAATAGTGAAGTTGAAAAAAATCAGTACCGCTATCAAGACAGTGTTTGCATTGTGCATCGCGCTGATCTCAGTGTCGTCGTGCATACAAGATGAACCTCTGAATGCGGAGTGTGATATTGTAGCAGTGATTTTGCCTGACGGACTGCTTAACCGTCAGCCTCGTATCGACAACGATAAAATCACATTGATTGTAAAAAAAGATGTGTCGGTGATTGCTCTTGCACCGGAATTTGAGCTGACACCCGGAGCCACGATTGAACCGCCAAGCGGAACGGTCAGAAATTTTCTGTTCCCGCAGAAATATGTCGTTACCTCGCAAGACGGGCAATGGAGCAAGGAGTATACGGTGACTGTGCAACGTAGCAATACATTCAGCCTCGATTACGGATTTGAGAACGTCAGACAGAAAGATGCTCTCGGAGGCATATGTTCTTACGATGTTTTTTATGAAGTAGGTACTGCCGGAAATGAAACATTGACCTGGGCAAGCGCTAATCCGGCGTTTGCGCTTACGCTTCAAGGTTCGACTCCATCGACATTCCCGACTTATCAGGTCGAAGACGGCGTTGTCGGCAAATGTGTGGCGCTGACCACCCGCAGCACCGGCAGTTTCGGCAACAGAGCCGGAAAACCCATGGCAGCCGGCAATCTGTTTATCGGAGATTTTGATATGGAAAATGCGATGAACAATCCGCTGCAGTCGACTCATTTCGGAGCGCCGTTTGAGAACGAGCCAGCCTATATGAGCGGTTATTATAAATATGTGCCCGGCGAGACCTACTGTGAGCCTGATGCCGACGGCAAGTTGGTGCCAGTGCCCGGCAAGACCGATATGTTCAATCTCTATGCAGTGCTGTTTGAGGTTAAAGATGGTGCAGAATGGCTCGACGGAACCAATGTTCTTGCAGAAGATAATCAACAGATAATCTCAACGGCTACGCTTCCCGACCGTCACAGCTCGTCGGAATGGGTTGAATTCAATGTGCCGTTTGTGTTGCGTCCCGGTAAATCTATCGACAAGGAAAAGCTGAGCCAAGGCAAGTACAGTCTGGCAATAGTGTTCAGTTCGAGCGAGGACGGAGATTTCTTCTGCGGTGCGATAGGAAGTACTCTTTGGGTCGATGAAGTGTCGATATCGTGTGTGGATGAGTAAATAATTATTATTGAAGAACAGAATAATGAAGATTAGAAAATATATCGGTGCGTTGCTTGCAGTAGCGACATTAGGTACAGAGCCGGCCGCGGCCAAAGATTTTTGGCATACAGCCATCGACTATGAAGTAAATGCGGGCACGAACATCGGTGGCGCCTCGCCGCTTCCGTTGCCGGCAGAAATCAGACACATTGATTCATATAGCCCCGATCTCAATCTGCAGATCGGCGCGCGCGTCAGAAAATGGCTTTCAAATGATTTGCGCTGGGGTGTGGCCGTCGGACTGCGCTTTGAGACCAAGGGCATGCGAACAGATGCGACAGTAAAGAATTACGGCATGGAAATCATCGACAACGGCAAGAAACTCAGCGGCCGTTGGACAGGCAAAGTTCACACCAAATATCACTCTCAGCAGTTGGTGTTCCCGATCACGGCTACCTACCGGTTGAACGACAAAGTGGTGTTCAACCTCGGCCCGTATCTGGCCTACGCTTTCACAAATGATTTCGAGGGTAATGTCCACAATGGTTATCTCCGCGAAGGCAGTCCGACAGGCGACAAGGTGTCGTTTGAAGACGACTCGAAAGCTACCTACGATTTCGGCGAGAACTTACGCAAATTTCACTGGGGATTGCAGGGCGGAGTGTCGTGGATGGCTTACAAGCGCCTGGTTGTCAACGCTAATCTCGAATGGGGCTGCAACAGCATCTTCGAATCGTCGTTCAAGACCGTCAGCTTCAATCTCTATCCGATCTATCTGAATGTAGGGTTCGGGTATGTGTTCAATTAGTTAACTGAATTTAAAGAGTCTGTAACACTATCGGTCGCTAACGGCAAAATGCTTATCTTTGCACGATGTTCAGGGTAAAACGACTATATACATTCATGCTGCAGAGCTTCCTGCCTCTGTTCATCATGACGTTCTTTATCTGTCTTTTCGTTGTGATGATGCAGTTTCTGTGGCGTTTTGTCGGCGACATAGTCGGCAAGGGCTTGTCGATGGGGGTCATTGCCGAGTTGTTTTTCTATGCTTCTCTGTCGATGGTGCCGACGGCGCTGCCTCTTGCAGTGCTGCTCGCGTCGCTGATGTCGTTCGGCAACCTGGGTGAAAAGTTTGAGCTTACGGCGCTCAAGGCTTCGGGCATATCGTTGTTCAGGATCATGCGCCCGCTTATCATCTTGATGGTATTTATCGCCATCGGCGCGTTTTTCTTTCAAAACAATGTGTTGCCGGTCGCTCAGACTAAAATGTGGACTCTGATGTTTTCGGTCAGACAGAAAACCCCCGAAGTGGAGATCCCGGAGCGGTCGTTCTATGATCAGATCCCCAATATCAATCTCTATATCGATCATAAGAATCCAGAAACAGGCATGCTCTACGGCATGATACTTTATGATCTGACGCGAGGAATGGATAATTCGCGAGTGATTCTGGCGGATTCCGGCAGTCTGAGTTTCACCGAGAATAAAAAACATCTGTTTCTGCAGCTCTACAGTGGCGAGATGTTTGAGAACTTGCGCGACAATGCCATGGGTGTAACAACCTCGGGTTATATGCCTTTCCGCCGCGAGCAGTTCGACGACAAGCAGATCTATATGGCGTTTGATGTTAACTTTAACCGCATGGACGAAGACGGCATCCGCAGTCAATATGTAGGACAGGACATATCGGAACTCAGACACTCTATCGACTCTATCGGCGCAAGGGTCGACTCTATCGGGTCGGTCTATGCCCACGAGATACTTTCGGCCCCGATGATGGGGCTGACGCCGACCTTGACGCGCTATGAGGGCGACTCGGCAATTGTCTACCGCCGTCCGCCCGTGGCGATGGATGAGCCGCTTGACATTGACTCTGTGTTCAACTCACCTTCGGCAAGCTATGCCAAGACTTATCTCAGCCAGGCACTCAACAAGGCCCGCCGCCAGAAGATGGACTACGAATACCGCAGCATCGCTCTCTCGGAAGAAGCGAAAATAATGCGGCGCCACGACATCGAGATGCAGAAAAAGTTTACTCTTTCGTTTGCCTGCATAATCTTCTTTTTCATCGGTGCTCCGTTGGGGGCTATCATCAAGAAGGGTGGCCTCGGCACTCCGCTTGTCATCTCAGTGCTTCTGTTTATTCTTTATTTCATTATAGAAAACTCAGGGTTCAAGTTGGCTCGCGACGGCAAGCTCGAAGTCTATCAGGGCATGTGGCTCAGTTCGGCAGTGTTGCTGCCTCTGGGCATTTTTTTCACCTATAAGGCGGTCGGTGACTCGGCAGTGTTCAATGTCGATGCTTACAGAGCGTTCTTCAACCGATTGATCGGCAAGGTGCCCAAGCGTCATCTCGAACTGAAAGAGGTGGTGATGTCGGAAGTTGATCCGGCGGAAGCCCTTGCGATGCTGTCGGCATTTGATGCCGAGTGTCGCCGCGAGGCTGAAGTATTGGCCCGCAAGAATAAACTGTTGCGAAAATTTACGAGGTCTGGACTTCATCATCTGAAAGACAGACTCAACGATATTGTCGACTACCTGTCTAATTCGAGAGACGCGGTGGTTGTGAACCTGCTTAATAATTATCCGTTTAACATTACGTCGGGCAATCTCGTAAATGTCATCGAAACCACGCATGCTCTGAGCAAGCGTATCTCGGGGACAGACGACTCCGGCGACAGCCTCTAAATGACATATATGAACGAAAAAATCAAACTGGACTCAATAGAAGATGCGATTGCAGATTTCCGCGAGGGGCGGATGGTGATAGTCGTTGACGATGAAGACCGAGAGAACGAGGGCGATATCATCGTGGCGGCTGAGAAGATCACTCCCGAACAAGTCAATTTCATGCTCAAGAATGCACGTGGTGTGTTGTGTGCGCCGGTGACGATTTCGCGTTGCAAGCAACTTGATCTGCCCCATCAGGTCGACGACAACACTTCGGTGCTCGGCACGCCATTCACCGTGACGGTCGATAAGCTTGAAGGCTGTTCGACCGGAGTGAGCGCCGAGGACCGATGTGCGACAATAAGGGCTCTCGCCGATCCGAAATCTACGCCCGAGACATTCGGACGTCCGGGCCACATCAATCCTCTCTATGCCCAGGATCTCGGTGTGCTGCGCCGCTGCGGCCACACTGAGGCTGCCGTGGATCTTGCCCGACTTGCAGGATTGCAACCGGCTGCGGCATTGATGGAGATAATGAGCGACGATGGAACGATGGCCCGCTTGCCCGAATTGCGTCGCCGCGCCGATGAGTGGGGCATGAAGCTCGTGTCGATCCGCGACCTGATCGCATATCGTCTATCGACCGAGAGCCTTGTGGAAAAGGGTGTGGAGGTCGACATGCCGACGGTCTATGGCCACTTCCGCCTGATTCCTTTCCGTCAGAAAAGCAACGGTCTGGAGCATATCGCTATACTCAAAGGCGATCTGACCACACCCGAACCTGCGTTGGTCAGAGTGCATTCGTCGTGTGCGACGGGCGATATTTTCGGATCGCAGCGTTGCGACTGCGGCGAGCAGCTTCACCAGGCATTGCGGATGATCGAGAAAGAGGGTCGCGGTGCAGTGGTTTATCTAAGTCAGGAGGGCCGTGGCATCGGGCTGATGGACAAGATAAAAGCTTACAAGCTGCAAGAGGAAGGTCTCGACACTGTAGAAGCTAACCTGCACCTCGGACATGGCGCTGACGAACGCGATTATGGAGTAGGGGCTCAGATACTCAATCTTTTGGGGATCAGAAAAATGCGTCTGATGACAAACAATCCTATCAAACGCGTCGGACTCGAAGGTTACGGACTTGAAGTGGTGGAGAATGTGCCGATCGAGGTCGAACCCAACAATTACAACAAGTTCTATATGCACACCAAGAAGGAGCGTATGGGCCACGATCTCCACAAAGTTGACTGATCATCTGTTCACTTTAATGGAGAGCGGTCGCGTTGTCGACACATCCAGGATCGTGGTCAGGTAGGATTACGATACGATAAGAATCATCAGGAGCGCATTTGTCCGATCAGGCAAATGCGCTCCTGCGTTTTGGGGAGATCAACGTTCCGGGTTGTTGTCAGCCGAGGAGCTTGTCGATGGCGTCGGCCAGGGTCTGGCGCGACTGTGAACCGGTCAGGCGTATGTCGGCTTTCTTTCCGTCTTTGAAGAAAAGGATAGTAGGCAGAGACATGATGCGGTATTCGGCGCTGAGATCGCCCTCTTCTTCAACATTGTATTTGCCGATGACGGCGCGGCCTTCATACTCTTTTGCAAGTTCGTCGATTACGGGAGCCATGGCTACGCATGGTCCGCACCAAGTGGCCCAACAGTCGATCACTACCGGCTGTCCGGTGGCGATGATTTCTTTTACGTTTTCGTCAGTAAATGTAAATGCCATAATTGTTTTTGATGTTGTTATAATTATGTGGTTGTTATAAGATTATTTAGTCGTGCTATACGTGTTCGACTTTGAATTCAACGTTGTCAATCCGTTTAAGTTCGTCGACAAATTCGCGTTCGACGGGAATTTTGACACCAGAGGCCATCATCACTTCGCGGTTGATCGTCGGGTCGTAGATTCTGAAAGCAAGAGTGCCTCCTTGTCGTTGATCTTCTTTTTTCAAAGCGTATTTTTTGAGTAGGTCGCGGACATCGAGGTTGATCTGATCGGGAGTCGTGCGTACGGTAATACCCTTTATCAGTTTGCCCTTGACATCGTCGAGGAGTTGCATTTGGGTGATATTGAATTTTATTTCCCCCTTGGCGTTGCGTTTATAGACGCCTTTGACTGTCACGGCGAGGCCTTCGTGGCAGAAATTGTTCAGTTCCATAAGGTGCTTGCCGAATGCGACCAACTCGGTAGCGCCCGAGTAATCCTCGATTTTGAAACGTCCCATCTGTGTGCCGCTTGGCAAAATCGAGGATTCATATTTCATGATTAAGCCGCCGAATGTTATTTCCTGGCCTTCGGTGACGGTCATTTCTTCGCGTTCTTTGATCGAGCAGCTCATGCCGTAGTTCAGCTCCATGTAGTAGGGGTCGAGAGGATGGGCTGAGAGGTACATGCCGACAAGATCGCGCTCTTTGTCGAGACGCGTGATCGGCGCCCACGGCATCGCGGGTATGATCTGCGGGCGCGATGCCATGTCGAGCTCTTCGTCGAAATCGCCGAACAGCGATGCGCCGCGGTTCTGGTTGGCGTTCTGGAACAGTGATCCGTAGCGCAGAAGTTGCTCGGCAAATGTTTCGCCGCGGCTGTTTTCGTAGAAAAAGTCTTCACGCTTGATTTCGCTGAAGCAGTCAAACGCCCCGGCGAGCGCGAGACTTTCAAAAGCCCGTCGGTTGACAGCTCCTGCCGGCACCCGTTCGACAAAATCATATATGTCTTTGAACGGTCCGTCTTTCTTCCTGGCTTCGAGAATGTCAGCGACAACGTTGTTGCCGATGCCTTTGATCGCCGAGAGACCGAAGCGGATATCGCCCGTGCGGTTAACACCGAAAGATGCAAACGATTCGTTGACGTCAGGTCCTTTCACCGTGATGCCCATGGCTTTGCATTCGTCCATGTAGGCCGTCAGCTTGGTGATGTCGGTGAGGTTTCGGCTCAGTACGGCGGCCATATACTCGGGGGCGTAGTTTGCCTTTAGATAGGCCGTCTGGAAGGCTACCCAGCTATAGCATGTGGCGTGACTTTTGTTGAAGGCGTAGGATGCGAATTTTTCCCAGTCGGCCCATACTTTTTCGAGCACTTTGGCGTCGTGACCATTTTTCTGTCCTCCTTCGAGGAATAGCGTTTTCAAGGCCATCATTTTGTCGATCAACTTCTTACCCATGGCCTTTCGTAGGGTGTCGCTTTGGCCGCGCGTAAAGTTGGCCAGCGATCTCGACAATAGCATGACCTGTTCCTGATACACTGTAACGCCGTAGGTGTCCTTGAGATATTTTTCCATCTCAGGAATATCGTATTCGATCGGCTCGACGCCATGCTTGCGCTTGATGAATGTCGGGATATACTCCATAGGCCCCGGGCGATACAGGGCATTCATCGCTATCAGATCTTCGAACGTCGATGGCTGAAGTTCGCGGAGATATTTCTGCATGCCGGGCGATTCGAACTGGAATGTTCCGATAGTCCGGCCATTGCTGTAGAGCTCGTAAGTCTTGGGATCGTCGATAGGAATTGTATCGATGTCGAGATCGATGTTGTGGGTCTCTTTGATGTTGGCGACTGCTTCTTTGATTATCGACAGGGTTTTCAGTCCGAGGAAGTCCATCTTTATCAGACCAGTTTCCTCGATGACGCTGCCTTCATATTGAGTGACGAGAAGCTTGCCTTCTTTTTTATCTGTGGCTGTGCTCACAGGCACCCAGTCGGTGATGTCGTCGCGGCAGATGATGACACCGCAGGCGTGGACTCCGGTGTTTCTGACATTGCCTTCGAGCTGTCCGGCATATTTGAGGGTGTCGGAGATCAGCGGATTGGGGCTTTTGAGTTCAGGCTCAAAGTCGGCGACGTGCTGGTAGCAGTTTTTCAGTGTCGGCTTCAATTCCTTTCCGTTGACCACGGGCATGCGCCCCGGCACGAGTTTTGCCAGACGGTTGCTTTCGTTCAGCGGAAGATTGATCACACGGGCGACGTCCTTGATTGCCGACTTGGCAGCCATTGTGCCATATGTTATTATATGTGCAACTTTTTCTGCACCGTATTTTTTTGTGACATAGTCGAGCACGATTCCTCGGCCGTCGTCGTCGAAGTCAACGTCAATATCGGGAAGCGATATACGGTCGGGATTGAGGAAGCGTTCGAACAGCAGGTCGTACTTCAGCGGGTCGATCTGCGTTATGCCCAGACAATAGGCCACGACTGACCCGGCTGCTGATCCACGTCCGGGACCGATGCTGACGCCGAGTTTTTCCCTTCCAGCGCGGATAAAGTCTTGTACGATGAGGAAGTAACCCGGGAAACCCATGGTTTTCATGATGTGTAGTTCGAACGTTATTCGCTCGTTCACTTCGTCAGACAGCGGCAGCCCATAGCGCTTTTCAGCGCCTTCATAGGCGAGCTTCTTCAGATAGTCGGCCTCAAATTTTATTCGGTAGAGCTTTTCATATCCTCCGAGTTTCTTGATTTTGGAGTGAGCTTCTTCTTCGCTCAGCACCACATTGCCGTGTTCGTCGCGGGTGAATTCGTCGAACAGATCCTTTTCTGTCAACCTTTGGCGATATTCCTCTTCTGTGCCGAAGTCTGCCGGGATTTCGTAGTTTGGCATGATAGGTGCATGGTCGATGGAATATACCTCAACTTTATCGCTGATTTCGAGAGTGTTGCTGAGCGCTTCAGGTATATCGGCGAAAAGCTTTGACATCTCTTCGGTAGTTTTCAACCACTCCTGCTTGGTGTAGAGCATTCGGCTTTCGTCGTTGAGCAGGCGGTTGGTCGACAGACAGATCAGGCGATCGTGGGCTTCGGCGTCTTCTTCGTTTGTGAAGTGGACGTCGTTGCTGGCAATAATTTTAATATTGTATTTCTCTGCAAGAGCTCTCAACTTTGGCTCGATAGCCATCTGTGCCTCGTAGACATCGTGGTTTGCGCGTGTCACTGTGGCTTTGTGCCGCTGTAATTCTATATAATAATCGTCACCGAATGTGTCTTTCCACCATTTTACCGCAGCATCTGCTTCTGCATCGCGGCCGGCCGAGAGCAGACGCGGTATTTCACCTCCGAGGCAAGCCGAACATATGATCAGGCCTTCGCGGTGCTTGGCAATCTCGCGTTTGTCGGTGCGCGGGTGGGAGTAGAAGCCTTCGGTCCATGCCCGCGATACGAGTTTGATGAGATTGTGATAGCCTTTTTCATTTTTTGCGAGTACGATCAGGTGGCGTCCGGTGTCTTTTTTGTCGACATGTTCGAGCAGCGACTCTTGAGCGACGTACATTTCGCATCCTATGATGGGCTTCAGTATCTTTTTCTTCAGCGCGGCTATTTCGGCTTCGAGTTCCGCCTGTCTTTCAGTGTCGCCGCTGCCTGTTGCTTCGGACAATTGCTTCTCCGCGTCGGAAATTTTTCCCTTTGTTTTGCCATTGACTTTTTTGACATAGTTAGTAAACTCCTTGATGCCAAACATGTTGCCATGATCTGTTACGGCAAGCGCAGGCATGCCGTCGGCAATGGCTTTGTCGACAAGGCTTGCGATAGATGCTTGACCATCAAGCAGTGAGTATTGGGTATGGACGTGGAGATGTACGAATTGATTCATTTTTAATTTGGAGATTGGTGGGTGAGGAGATCGTTGTTGTCGCTTCAAAATTACAAAAAAAGACTGTCAGAACGAAGTCCCGCCGATTTATTTCTGAGAAAAAACTGCGGGTTGTTACTCTATTAATATATGTCCATAGTTCTGTGCCTTCATTATAGCATTGCTGACGGACGAAAAAAGTTCAAAAAAAGTTTAGGGTGTAAAAGGCTGTCGGATAGTAAATA
>CAJUMR010000034.1 GCA_910587475.1 uncultured Muribaculaceae bacterium | reverse complement strand
TATTACTCTACATAACTATAGAGAGGCTATTTGATTGCTTAAGTAAACAGCATTGAGTCACGACCCTACAATTTTGCGGGGCGGTCTGCTGGGGGGGTAAGAGTTGATGTCGTGCGTAAGGCAATGGCGCGCACTCAGTCCAATATGTGCGTATTGACCGTTGGAGTGGTCAGAAAGGACGCTGTTCGAAGTCGCTGATTGTCTGACGCCATTCGGGAGTGATGTCGACGGCACGGCCTGTGTTTACGTCGATGTTGACCATGGTGGTGATTGCGCGGCATTTCACTTCTCCGGAGTCGGCGTTGATGACGCGCTGTTCGAGGCGGAGTGATTTTTCAGACATTGATTCGACAGCGGTGAGCACTTCGAGCCGTTCTTCGAGGTAGGCGGGAGCATGGAAGTCGCAGTTTATGTTGGCAACAACGATTGCCAGTTTGTCGTGGTCGAGCCGTCCGTCGATGAACTGGTGGAAGTAATTGGCCTTGCCGAGGTCCATCAATTGGATGTAGACAGAGTTGTTGAGGTGTCCGAGCATGTCGATGTCGTTGAAACGGAGTTGCACCGGCTGGCGGTGGCGGAATTCGAACGGGGCTTTTGGAACGCGTGACTGTGACATATTGAGTTGTTGATGTTTTTTTGATTGATGTTTCAGTGTATAACAATCGATTTTACAATTTGACGGCCGACGGCGTCATTAATTCTTTCGCGCAGGGTGTCGACGAGAAACGACAGTTCGCTTTTCAGCGGTGCAGAGGAGATGAAGACGTGGAGGACGCCGTCGGCGATATACCGTCGGGTGGTAAGCCGGTTGACCGTCGGCCCGACGACTTCTGCCCAGAGGTAGGCGGCGCGCTGTTCGTCGTAGACGTCGGTCATGCCGATTTTCGACATGGCTTCGGAAAAGATTTCACTAAATCTTTTAGCTTCAGGCCTTTTCATTTCTTGCGGGGTTGGCTATCAGCGAGAATGAACCGTCGGCGACGCTCCAGACAGCATCGCTTCCACCTGTGAGTGCGATGATCTCGTCGAGGTGACGGCGGTTGGTGTCGGTGACGAAAATCTGACCGAATGTGTCGGTGGCTACTAATTTCATGATGCGTTCGACACGCCCGGCGTCGAGTTTGTCGAAAATATCGTCGAGCAGGAGTAGAGGCGACATTGAGGTTATGTCGCGGAGAAATTCGTACTGAGCGAAGCGCAGGGCTATGGTGTAGGTCTTTGCCTGTCCTTGCGACGCAGTCTGTCGTGCGGGCATGCCGTCGAGCATCATGTCGATGTCGTCGCGGTGGGGCCCGACGGATGTGTGCCTGAGCATGCGGTCGCGGTCGCGGTTGTCGTCGAGCAGGTCGGAGAGTCGCCGAGATCCGTCGAGGTGCGACCTGTAGATCAGCGATGGAGTTTCGCGGGTGTCGGAAATGGCGGCATAGTATCTGCCGAATATGTCAGACAAGGCCTCGATGCGCGCCGATCTTACGGAGTGGATGTAATCGGCGGCCATGTCCATCTGCATCTCGACGGCGATGTAGAGGTTGTGGTCGGCGATGCCGTCGCGCAGCATTGAGTTGCGCTGTGTCAGCGCCTGATTGTAGCGGATCAGTGCGTCGAGGTAGCGGCTGTCGGCCTGTGAGATGAGCATGTCGATGAAGCGCCGGCGCACTTCTCCGCTGCCGTTGATGAGTTCGGAGTCTGCCGGCGCCACCATCACGAGCGGGAAAAGCCCGATGTGTTCGCTGAGTTTTTTATACTCTTTGCCTGATCTCTTGAAAGATTTGCGGCGGTCGGCGGCGAGTCCGGCAACGACTTCCTCTTCGATGCCGCGCCGCATGTAACGCCCTGAAACGATGGCAAAATTCTCGCCCCGGCGAATGAGCATGCGGTCGGGAACAGCCGAGAAGCTCTTGCAGAAGCTCAGATAGTGGATTGCATCGAGGAGGTTGCTTTTGCCTACTCCGTTGTCACCGAGGAAACAGTTGATCTTCGGTGAAAAATCGAGCGCACACTGACCGATGTTCTTGAAGTTGGTGAGATGCAACGATGTGAGTATCATCGGCGGAATGCTTCATTGAAGAACAGCAGGTGATGGAGTATCGAATTATTCCAGTATTCCCAAGTGTGAGCTCCGGGTCGCGAAACGTAGTCGTGAGGGATGCCGGCCTCAAGGAGTGCTTTGTGGAGGTTTTCATTGACTCCGGCAAAGAAATCGTCGACTCCGCAGTCGAAGTAGATGTTGATCTGTCCGGGTTTTAGGTCTTTGACGTGGGTGATGACCGAAGCGTTCGCCCAGCGGTCGGGATATTGGTCCATCGGTCCGAGTATGCCCGGGAGACCCCAGTTTTCGGGGAAAGGTCTGAGGTCGACACCTCCGCTCATGCTGCCGGCGTTACCGAAGATGTCGGGGTGGGTGAAGGCGAGATAGAGAGCTCCGTGTCCGCCCATGCTGAGTCCGGTGATGGCTCTCTTTGCCGGGACTGGATCGGTCGGATAGTTGGCGTCGATGAAGGGTATGAGATCTTGGATGAAGAACGACTCCATCTTGACCGCCGGATTGACGAATGAGTCGAGATACCATGTGTTTCGTCCGTCGGGATGGACGATGATCATGCCGTAGAGATCGGCGGCGTCGGCGATGCGGGGCTGATGGGAAAGCCAGTCGTTGTAGTCGCCGAAATAACCGTGGAGGACATATGCTACGGGAAGTTTTTGTCCGGGTTGCATTGAGTCGGGGGTGACAACGAGGACAGTCATGGGGGTTTCGAGGTTGGATGTGGCTACCGTGACGGTGTCGATCTTAGCCGCAAATGCCGATAAAGCGGCACAGACGATGATAAAAGCTGATAAGAATCGTTTCATTTTGGAATTAAGTTTTAGGAATTACAAATTTAGATAAAAATACCGGATTTTTTTGTCTAAATTTGTGACTATAATCCAAACAAGAGGTCATAAAATGGCAAAAATACTATTGAGCTTCGATACGGAGGAGTTTGACGTGCCGCGCGAGCACGGGGTCGACATCAGTCTGGCTGATGCGATGAAGATCTCTGTGGCCGGCACAACCAACATACTCGACACACTGCACGATCACGGCGTCAAGGCCACATTTTTTTGTACTACAAATTTCGTGGAGAATGCTCCCGGAATAATGCGCAGGATCATCGACGACGGCCATGAGCTTGCGGCTCACGGTTGCGACCACTGGCGTCCGCGTCCGAGCGACGTCGAGGAGTCGAAGGCGACGATCGAGCGTCTGAGCGGCCGAGAGGTCCACGGCTACCGTCAGCCGCGCATGTTCGCGGTGTCGGATGAGGCTATCGCGCGCTGCGGCTACACTTATAATTCGTCGCTCAATCCGGCCTTTATCCCGGGACGGTACATGCATCTTGCCGATCCCCGGACGTGTTTCATGAAAGACGGGGTGCTGCAGATACCCGCATCGGTGACTCCGATCGTGAGGTTTCCGCTCTTCTGGCTCAGCTATCATCACCTTCCTGCGAAGGTCTACCGCCGGCTGGCGCGCCGTGTGGCGTCGCACGACGGATATTTTGCAACTTACTTTCACCCGTGGGAGTTCTATCCTCTGTCGACACGTCGGGAGCTTAAACTGCCCTATGTGATCACACACAATTCGGGCGAAGAGATGGTGAAGCGTCTCGGCGATCTCATAGAGAGTTTCAAGCGCCGCGGCGATGAGTTTGTGACTTATTATGATTTCGCACTAACCCGGATCAAGCGATGATAAGACTTGCGATAGTTTGCCCCTGCTACAACGAGGAGGCTGTGATTGAGCATTCTGCTGCGCGGCTCAAGGAGTTGCTCGCCCGCTTGGGTGATGATGGCAAGGTGACGGGCGACAGCTTTGTGCTCTTTGTCAACGATGGCAGCCGCGACCGCACATGGGAGTTGATCTCGGATCTCCACGACAGCGATCCCGTCCATTTCAAGGGGATCGATCTCGCTCACAATTCTGGCCACCAGAAGGCGATACTGGCCGGAATGATGACGGCGGTGAAAAGCGCCGATGCCGTTGTGACGGTCGATGTTGACCTGCAGGACGATATCGAGGCTATCGGCAAGATGATCGATGCCTATGATGATGGCTATGATGTGGTCTATGGTGTGAAGGTGTCGCGCAAGGCCGATCCGGCCATGAAGCGTCTGACGGCAGTAGCGTTTTATAAGCTGCAGCGCAAGTTAGGCGTCGAAACGGTCTACAATCACGCGGATTTCCGCTTTATGAGCCGCAGGGTGGTCGAGGAGCTCGGCCGCTACGAGGAGCGCAATCTCTATCTGCGCGGCATAATACCGATGATAGGTTTCAGATCGACGACTGTCGACGATGTGATCAGCGAACGCGAGGCCGGCGAGTCGAAGTATACGATGTCGAAAATGCTGACATTGGCTCTCAACGGCATCACGTCGTTCTCGGTCAAGCCTATCTACAGCATACTCAGCACTGGGCTGGTGTTTGTGCTCGTTGCGATAGGCATTGGCATATATGTGCTTGAGTCTCTGATCTCAGGAACGGCCGAGCATGGCTGGGCATCGCTGATGCTGTCGGTGTGGTTTGTCGGTGGCATAGTGCTGCTGGCTATCGGTGTTGTCGGACTGTATGTCGGTCGGATCTTCATTGAAGTGAAGCGGCGTCCCCATTATCACATCCGCGAGGAGCTGGATTGACCTTCACAGGCAAGCCTTTCCGGCCGTCAGAACGGGTAAGGGTAGGTTATGTCCCAGAGAAAGAGGGCATGGCCAGGCATTGATGTGCCTGCTGCGCAACGGTTCTGTCGGTTGAGGATGTCGATGACCGCTTCGGGAGGCATCTTGCCGCGCCCGACATCGACGAGAGTGCCGACGACTGCTCTCACCATGTTGCGCAGGAAGCGGTCGGCGGTAATGACAAATCGCCAGTTGGTGTCGTCGATTCTCTCCCACCGAGCGGCGGTGAGGTCGCAGATGTTGGTGACGGTGTCGGTGTGGAGCTTGGAGAATGATGTGAAGTCGCGTCGGCCGATGAGCAGAGAGGCTGCGCGGTTCATGGCCTCGAAGTCGAGGTCGTGGGACGCGAGCCACGACAGCTGATGGCTGAACGGCGATTTGCGCGTGTGGGCATAATAATGGTATGTTCGGCTTGTAGCGTCGAAGCGGGCATGTGCGTCGGGAGCCACGGGATGCAGCCCGTAGATGGCTATGTCGCGTCCGACCATCGAGTTGAGTGCTGCGATCAGCCTCGGAGTGTCGGCGGGGTCGATGTCGAGATCGAGATGGGCTATCATCATGCGAGCGTTGACACCCGCATCGGTGCGTCCGGCTCCGACGATCGGCACCGGACGACGCATGAAGCGTGAGAGCGCTTGTTCGATTGTCGACTGCACACTGACAGCGTTGGGCTGGGACTGCCAACCGTGGAATTTCTCTCCGCGGTAGGCCAGATGCATGAAGTAGCGCTGCACGTCAGTCTTTTTCGAGGTAGGTGTAGCCGTAGAGTCCCGAACGATAAGTGCTCAAGAAGTCGCGGCCCTCTTCGGGGGATATGGCGCCGGCTTTCATCGAAGCCGTCACCCATGTCTCGACGTTGCGTGCGAGGCGCTTGGAGTTGTACTGCACGTAGTCGAGCACTTCGGCCACAGTCTCGCCGTCGATGACCTGTTCGATCTCATAGCGGTCGCGGTAGACGTTGATGTGCACGGCGTTGGTGTCGCCGAACAGATTGTGCATGTCGCCGAGTATCTCCTGATATGCTCCGACAAGAAATACTCCTATATAGTAGGATTCACCCTGTCGAAGAGGATGGATCGGGAGCGATGATGAGAGACCGTTGGAGGTGATGAAGTTGGCTATCTTTCCGTCGGAGTCGCATGTGATGTCCTGGATGGTGCATGTGCGCGTCGGTTTTTCGTCGAGGCGCGCGATCGGTATGATCGGGAACACCTGGTCTATGGCCCAGGAGTCGGGGAGCGACTGGAACAGAGAGAAGTTGCAGAAGTATTTGTCGGGCAACATGCGGGCGATCTTGCGCAGCTCTTCGGGGGCGTGTTTCATCGACGATGCGATGTCGCCGACCTCGCGGGCGATCGACCAGAAAAGTTTTTCGATCTGTGCCCTTGTCTTGAGGTCGAGCATGCCGAGGCTGAACAGGTCGAGCGCTTCCTCACGGATCTGCAGCGCATCGTGCCAACTTTCGAATATGCGCGGCTGGTCGAGGTTGTCCCATATGTCGTAGAGTTCTCGGGCGAGTTCGTGGTCAGAGTCACTGAGCTCCTCGCTGTCTTTCCATTCAGGCAGATGGGTTGTTTCGAGAGCTTCGAACACGAGGATCGAATGGTGGGCCGACAGAGATCGTCCGCTTTCAGTGATTATGTTGGGTTGAGGCAGGTTGTTTTTGACGCAAACGTCGACGAGCGCCGACACGGCGTCGTTGGCGTACTCCTGGATCGAGTAGTTCATCGAGCTTTCGCTTGCGCTGTTGCGCGTTCCGTCGTAGTCGACTCCGAGTCCACCGCCGATGTCGATGAATTCGATGCCGAATCCCATCTTTGAG
Source organism: uncultured Muribaculaceae bacterium (assembly GCA_910587475.1). Classification (GTDB taxonomy): domain Bacteria; phylum Bacteroidota; class Bacteroidia; order Bacteroidales; family Muribaculaceae; genus CAG-873. The sequence continues at coordinate 22,228 of CAJUMR010000034.1, read as the reverse complement.
AGCTGGACGTAGAATTGTGTGGCTTCGCGGAGAGCGTTTTTGATGCGGCGTATCTTTGTGATCTGGCTGCCGATGTGGAAGTGGATCAGTTTCAGGCAGTCGGTGAGTTCGCGGCGTCGCAGGATGTCGAGCGCTTCGAGCAACTCTGAAGAGTCGAGCCCGAATTTCGACTGGTCGCCCCCGCTTTCTTCCCATTTGCCCGATCCGGAGCTTGACAGTTTGATGCGTATACCGATATTCGGTCTGATTTTCAGACGCTTCGATATGTCGGCGATCAGTCTCAGCTCGTTGAGCTTCTCAACGACGAGATAGATGCGTCGTCCCATCTTCTGGGCGAGGAGAGCCAGCTCGATGTAGCTTTCGTCTTTGTAGCCGTTGCAGATGATGAGGGCGTTTTCGGCGATGTTTGTAGCGAGGACAGCGTGGAGCTCGGGTTTTGATCCGGCTTCGAGTCCGATGTTGAATTTTTTGCCGTAGCTTACTATCTCTTCGACAACTTCTCTGATCTGGTTGACCTTGATGGGGTAGATCAGGTAGCTGTTGGCTTTATATTCATAGTGTTGCGATGCCTGAGCAAAGCATTTTGAGATTTTTTCGATGCGAGTGTCGAGAATGTCGGGGAAGCGGAGCAGCACGGGGGCGGTGATGTCGCGCACCTGGAGCTCGTCCATCACGTCTTTGAGGTCGACCGATGCATATCCGGGCCTCGGAGTGACAGCTACGTGGCCTTTGCTGTTGATAGTGAAGTAGTTCAGCCCCCAGCCGTTGATGTTGTACAACTCAGCGCTGTCTTCAATACGCCATTTTCTCATTCGTCAAAAAACACAGTTGTAAAAGGTGAATAAAAAAGAAAGTAAAAAGCTCTCGAGACAGAGCTGCCGCATGTCGGACGGGATTGAAACGGCGACTCACAGCGACACAAAATTAGCTATAATTCTGCGAAAAAAAACGTTTTAGAGGCGGATTTTTGAAATATTAAGCAAATAAATGGGCTATTAGGATGACGCACACGCAAAAAATAGCTATATTTGCACTTGGATTCGTCCACAAAGAGTAAAATCATTAACATAATTATCCATAAAACCAATTCATCACAAAGTCATGAATCGTAAACTTTGTTTTATCGCAGTTCTTGGCGCAACAGTCGCATTGTCGTCTTGCAGCAAGAAGCTCGGACAGTTCAAGTCTGATTATTTCAGTGTCAACCCCAATCCTCTGGAAGTTGTCGGCGAGAAAGTTCCCGCTACAGTTACAGGCCGTGTGCCCCAGAAGTTCTTCGTTAAGAACGCCGAGGTGACCGTGACTCCGTATCTCGTTTTCAACGGCACAGAAGTAGCATCACAGTCTTATCGCTTCCAGGGCGAAAAGGTCCGTGGCAACAACCCCGTCATCTCATATGACAACGGCGGTACAGTGACCATCCCCGTAGGCTACGAATATCAGCCTGAAATGATCCAGAGCGAACTCGAACTCGCATTCACCGTTAACCAGGGCAAGAAACAGTATGTTCTTCCCCGTGTTAAGGTAGCAACAGGCGTTGTGGCAACCGCAGCTTTCGCAACTGCATCGACCGTTGCTCCGTCGATCGCTCCCGATGCATTCCAGCGCGTGATCAACGAAAAGTATGCTGCCGACATCATGTTCCTCATCAACCGTGCGAACATCCGCGCCGACCAGCTCAAGACCAACGCTATGGACGAACTCCGCAAGGAAATCCTCGAAACTTCTGACAACGCTTCACGCGAACTCAAAGAGATCAACATCAACTCTTATGCTTCGCCTGAAGGTGCATATGACTGGAACTACGAACTCGCTGAAAAACGTGAGGTCAACACAGTCAAATATATGGAAGATCAGCTCAAGAAAGACAAGATCACTGAATTCGGTGAACTCACCAAGAACTTCACAGCAGAAGACTGGGAAGGCTTCAAGGAACTCGTTTCGAAGAGCAACATCCAGGACAAAGACCTTATCCTCAGCGTACTCGCAATGTACAAAGATCCTGAACAGCGCGAACGCGAAATCCGCAACCTCGCAAACGTGTTCGAAGTACTCGCTGACCAGATCCTTCCGCAGCTCCGTTACTCTCGCATCACAGCGTCAATCGACGTGATCGGCAAGAGCGACAAGGAAATCCAGGATCTCTTCAAGAGCAATCCTCAGGAACTCTCTATCGAAGAAATCCTCTACTGCGCTACTCTGACCAACAACAACGACGAACGCATGCGCATCTACGAAACAGCTGCCCGCATCTATCCTAACGACTACCGCACATGGAACAACCTCGGCGCTACTCAGTATGTAGCAGGCGACTTCGCTGCTGCCAAGGCTAACTTCCAGAAGGCTCTCTCTCTGAAGTCAAACTGCCCCGAAGCCAAGATGAACCTCGGCCTTATCGCAGTTCTCGACAAGGACCTTGCCAAAGCTAACGAATACTTCGGTTCAGCAGCTGGTGCAGAAGGCCTCAACAACGCTCTCGGCATCTACTACCTCAAGATGGGTGACAACGCAGCTGCAGCTCGCTCATTCGGCGACAGCAAGACCAACAACGCTGCCGTAGCTCAGATCCTCACCAAGGATTATAGCAAGGCAAAAGCTACACTCTCTGCTATCGCTAACCCCGACGCTACTACCTACTATCTGATGGCAGTGCTCGGCGCTCGCACCAACAACGAGTCAATGGTAATCACCAACCTCCGTCAAGCTGTCCGTCTCGACAAGAACCTTGCAAAGGTTGCTTCTGAAGACCTCGAATTCGCAAACTTCAATCTGTCACAGGCTCTCTAATGACTGTCTGAACGACAATTAAGCAATACAGAGCCCCGGGTGAGCATCGCAAGTGTCAACCCGGGGCTCTTTCGTTATAAATAGACCCGGCTCGATCTGTTGGAGACTGAGAGTGTTATTAAATATAAATGTGATACCTACTATTGTCAAAAGTCAACTTATGAAATTCGAATTTGATCCGATAATAAAAGAGAAAGTGCCCGGCTACAAGCTGATCGCTGTGGAGGCTGATGTCGAGTCGTTGCCGACTGACGATAATCTGTGGCGCGAGATCACTTCGTTCGGTGAGAGCTACAGGGCATGTCACGAAATGGCGGAGGTGAACAAGCGGCCAGGCATTGCCGGCACACGCGAAGCTTACAAGACGCTCGGCAAGGAGCCAAACCGTTATCGTCCGTCGACCGAAGCGCTGTGCCGGCGCTTTGTCAAGGGGCTTGAACTCTACCGTAGCCTGGCGCTGATCGATCTTGTCAATCTGTTGTCGGTGGCATGTGGGCACTCGATCGGAGGATTTGACGCCGATAAGATCGCAGGCGACACCTTGACGCTCGGCGTCGGTCGTGAGGGCGAGCCTTATGAGGCGATCGGTCGCGGGCCGCTCAACATAGCATGTCTGCCGGTGTGGCGCGATGCGACAGGCGGCATCGGCACACCGACTTCTGACAACGAACGGACCAAGATGACTACCGACACCCGTCGCTTGTTACTGACGATCAATGTTTACCGTGATGATATGGATGAGCGGGATATAATAGCGATGGCTACCCGTCTGCTCGAACAATATGCCGCCGGACATAATATTACATATAATATATACAGACCATGAAACATCTTAAATTTTTCGGGACTTCGGTCAACGAACGTTACATTGACGACGCTGTGCGCATACTGCGCGACGGAGGCGTTGTGATCTATCCGACCGACACGGTCTATGCTCTGGGTTGCGACGCCCTCAACAACAAGGCGATCGAGCGGCTTTGCCGACTGAAAGGCATCAATCCCGACAAGCAGTTGCTGTCGGTGGTGTGCGGATCGTTGTCGCAGGCGTCGGAGTATGCACGGATCGACAACAATGCGTTCAAACTGATGAAGCAGTGTTTGCCGGGGCCGTTCACATTCATATTGCCGTCGGCGAGCTCGCTGCCCAAGGTGTTCAAAGGCCGCAAAAGTGTCGGGGTGCGAATCCCCGATAACGAGATCGCGCGGGCTCTGGCTGAGTCGCTCGGCAATCCGGTGATGACGACGTCTGTAGCTCCGGAAGATGAAGATGACATTGTGTCGCCCGACGCGCTTGCGCTTGCTTATCAACATGACGCCGATCTGCTGATCGATGCCGGCGAAGGCGGCACGGGAGTGTCGACGGTCGTCGATTGTCTCGACGCGTCGTCGCCTGAGATAGTGCGTCAGGGTCTCGGCGAACTCGATCTATAGATCGAGTGTATATATATTATATGTGATGCCGCGTCCGCCCATGCCGTTTTTCTGCGTCAGCAGTCCGGCGTTGAGGTAGAGGCCGTGGTGTTCGTTCGATGTGCCGAAGTCAAAGTACCGGGCATCGGAGCAGAGGTTGTCGATCGCAAAACGGAACACAAGCGGGAGTGCACCGATGGCTTTTCCTTCGGGCGATGCAGCTATGTACTGAGCGTGGACACACGCCGGAGTGATGTAGAGCACGGTGCCGGCCACTGTGGCGCCGTCGGCATTGGTGGCTGTGATCAGCCTGATGTTATCGGGGAAGCGCGACGCAAGCAGGGTTATCTCGTCGAGCGAGTGCACCGGGCGGGTGTCGTAGCGCGTGGCAAGCAGATCTGAGAGTATATGCCAGAATGGTGAGAAATCGCGAGTTAATCCGACTGACAGTGACGCAGCCTCGGCCCGACGCATGTTGCGTCGGCTGTTCTCATTGAAGCGGATAGGATTGCTTAGCAATATGGTCGACGAGAGATTGCATTCGGCAAGTGTGGCGCCGCTGCGGAAGAGGGCATAGATGTCTTCTTCCGCCGGATAGCGGTGGAAGATGTGGGGGATTGCTTTGTAGCGCATCCTGCGGTAGCCGGCTTTGCGGTAGTGGTCGGTGATAAGGTTGAAAATGTCGACGACATCTGCCCCGTCAATACCCGATGCAGGCATGATCAGTCCGCCGTAGGTGAGGCCCGCGTGTGCTGCGATTTCGCCATCATCTCCCTCGCAGGCCGCAAAGAGCGCAATGATGCGGTCAGCCGCCGAGATGATCAGAGATCGGTCGGCGAAGCGGTCGGCATGGTAGTCCATGTAGCCCCGGCGCAGGATGAATGTCGCATTGCGCGAGGCGTCGACGAAATCGTCCCATTGCTGGCTGAAGTCGGCGGAGTAGGGCCTGATGATGTAACGGCGTTTTTTGTCCATAAGGCAAAAGTACATAAAAAAACGGAGCGACATGATAATCCGCTCCGTTTTTTCAACTACCAATTATATCACTTGTCTTTGAGCATAAAGACAAAAGAGAGAGCTTGAGAATGGTTATGAGGGAGGTTGTAGTCAATTCAAAGCCATCGATTCGATGTATGAATTCTGAATGTTGCAGTTCTCGAAACGGCAGTTGTCGAGCAGTTGGGCAAATGCTTTTTTCGCGGCGTTGCGATCAGGCATGTTCTCTCTTATTTCAGCGTAGGACCCGCGGGGTGCTTGGGTGAATTCGATGATCTTGTCCCATCCTTCGGGCAGATCGAAGCCTGCCATGCATGAGTCACCGCATTTCTTGTATGGCCAGAAGGTGTAGCTGATATCGTTTTCTTTCATCGCCTTGACAAAGTCGGCCTGCCATTGATCTGTGTTGTGGCCGATCTCGCCCATGTACATCGGGCGGTCGGAGGCGTCGCGGAAGTCGATGTAGCTGCGTATGGCGTCGGCAGTGGCCGGACCTCCGTAGCGATGGCATGTGAACATGATGTTGTCGTCGCCGAAGTCAACGCCTTCGAGGGGTTGGAAGTTGCTGTTCCATTGAGGCGAACCGATGATGACGATGTGGTTGTCGTCGACTTCGCGGATAGCGGCGAGACCTTGTTTGAGAACATTGACGAGACGGATGTTGAGAGAGTCCTGCTCGTCTTCGAAATATGTTGCGACGGGTTCGTTGATGAGCTCGTAGCCGAGGATGACAGGCTCGTCCTTGTAATGTTCGGCGATGTTTCGCCAGATTTTGCAGAACTGTTTCTGGCTCTGTTCGCTGACCATCAGCCAAGGGTAGGCATATGAGTCGTCGATGTTGTCGCCGGTCTGTCCGCCCGGGGCGTCGTGCATGTCGAGTATCAGGAATAGCCCGGCGTCGCGGCACCACTCGACGAGCGAGTCAACTCTGGCAAAACCGTCCTGCGACGAAGTCAGCCCCATGTAGTCTTCGTCGGTGAAGAGTTTGTAGTGGAAGGGCAGTCTGACGGTGTTGGCGCCGCATGATGCAATGAAGTCGATGTCGGCGCGGGTGATGTAGTTGTCTTTGAAGTTTTTCCAGAATTCAGCCGTGGCATCGGGTCCGATGAGCTGACAGAACGCTTCGTTGATCGTGTGGGGGGCGTTGGTCTTTGTGAAGCCGAACATGTAGCCTTCGGGGTTCAGCCAGTTTCCGAGGTTTGTGCCCTGGATGTAGAATTTTTCGCCATCGGGAGTCAGTATGTCGCGTTTCTCGACCTTCATGAATTTAGCCTGGGCAATGGTGTCGTCGTCCGTGTGGCGGCAAGCTATTGCAAGGACCGAGATTATGGCTATGACCGATAAGTAAGCTAATTTTTTCATAAAAAGAGATGGTGAAAAGAAAGATTGGCAATCAGACATCAAAGATTTAATGCAGCTGATTGCCAATCATTGATTTACCTAAAATCTATCTAAAATCCCTATTGGAGTATCAGATTCAGAGGTGCTCCTGGAGGTGGATGTCTGAAACGGTTATTTCCGCACCGCCGACACCGCCGGCATAGTCACAGCAGACCTGAAGGTTGCGGGTGTCGATGCCTTGGAGGTTCTCGAAGTAGTAAGTATAGGCCACATTGGCTTTGAGAGTCACTTTATCGAGGCAGAAATAAACGTTGTCGTCGGTGTCTCCGTCATCTCCGAGGCTGTCGCCTTTCTGGAGTTTGATCGTCACTCCGGGGTGATCTTCTGTCGAGCGGAATGTGATGCAGAAGTCGTAGTATTTGTCTGGCGTTGTGGCCACGTTGGTCCACATGTGTACCTGACCCTGCCATTGTTCGCCGCCTACGCCTGCGGGCATAACGAACGAGTATCCGTCAGACGCGATGTCGATTGTCGGCTGTGCGATGGCGCCGTCGCTCCATCCGGCATCGGCAAACCAGGTGGTGACCTTTACAGCTGAGAAGCCGGCGAAGAGGTTGCGTGAGTCGTCAAATTCGACAGCCGGAGGAAGGATAGTGCCGTCGTCGTTGGCATGATCTTTGAGGACGATGTTGCTTACCTGCACTTCGCTGCCGCCTACACCTCCGCCGAAGTCGAGTGTCAACACGAGGTTGGTCATGTCGACGCCCTGGAGGTTGGAGAGGAAGAAGCACTTGCCGACACCGGCTTCAAGCACGACTTTGCTTTCGCAGTAGAATACGTCGTCGATGCCTTCGGGATGGAGCTTGACAGTCACTCCGGGGTGAGCTTCAGCCGAGAGGAAGAATACAGAGAAGTCGTAGTTCTTGTCGGCCGATGTAGCGATGTCGGAAGTGATGTGGACCTGTCCTTGCCACTGCTGGGTGCCGATCTCTGCCGGGAGGACAAGCGAGAAACCGTCGTTGGCGATGTCGGTTGTCGGTGCAGCTATCTCGCCCCAGTCATTGTTGGCGAACCAGTATGCGACATTTTTGATCGTAGCTGTTTTCCAGAGGTTGAACGAGCTGTCGTAGTCAAATCCTTTGAATACATCGCCTGCGAGGCTGTTCTCGATCACGATGTCGTAGACTTTCGAACCTTGGCTGAGACCGTTGCGGTTGCCCATTCTTACTTCGACCTGATATGTGCCGGCTTCGGCGATAACACCGGTCATGCCGTTGATTGTCGAAACCTTGGGATTGCGACCGACGTTGACCGTCCAGACGGGATAGTATCCCTTGTTGTTGAGGGTCAAGGTGTAGGTGTTGGTCTCCTGATCGACAGTCACGACTGCATCGATCTCGTTGGCATCGGGACGACCGTTTGGATCGACGCCGTCAAATTTTTCAGCTGAGCAGGCTGCTGTGAGGCCCATGAGGGCCACACAAGCTGCCGCTACCATGCTTTTGAATATTTTTTTCATGATGCGATTTCAATAATTGGGTTAATAAGGGTTCTGAGTGAGAGTTCCGAGAGCCTTGTCGATTTCGCTCTGAGGTATGGGAAGGTACTTCTTGGATTGCGACCAGGTGTTTGTGCGGTAGCCGTATTCGTCGGGAACAAGGACTGTGGCAGCTTTGCCTGTGCGGATAAGGTCCCAGTAGCGTTTGCCTTCACCGACGAATTCGAGGTGACGTTCTTCGATGATGTTCTCGAGGTTGGCCGGCAGAGAGCTGAGTTGGGCACGGTTGCGCACGCGGTCGAAGTAGGTCTGAGCGTTGCCTGTGCCAGACGCACCGCGGAGCAGGAGCTCGGCAGCGTTGAGAAGCGTTTCAGAGAAGCGGTAGATGCGCAGGTTGTTGTTCCAGTTGAGCTGTGCGTCGGCTTTCTGACGTGCGTTGTCGCCGGTGTGAGCGGCATATTTCTCAAGGAAGAAACCGGTGTCCTGATAGCGTTTGTTGTACTCTGCTCCTACAGCTGCAGCGTTCCAGCAAGTAGCGTCGCGGCGGACGTCGCCTTCGAGATAGCGTTTGTAGGTCTCTTCACGGACAGGGCAGAAACCCCAACCGTCGTCGTGACCGTCTGTGCCGCTTGGCCAGTTGCTCGGGCTGAGCAGCGTCGGGAGTACAGTGCCTCCGGCATAGAGGGGGTTGCTCCAGCTGCGGACGGCGTTGTCGTCGGTGTAGTTGATCTCGAAGATTGATTCCGAAGTCCATTCGCCTTCCGGACGGAAGATAGTGGTGTAGTCGGGGTTGAGATCATAGAGGCTGGAGTTGATGATTTCGTTCATGTAGCCGAGGGCTGTCGAGTAGCGGCTTTCGTCGTTCTGATACATGACAAGTTCGGCGTAGAGCATGTAGGCCATTGCCAAGGTCACTCGTCCGACATTTTCGTCTGTTTCTTTCATCGGAAGCTTGTCGAGGGCGATTGCACCTTCGAGATCTTCGATCATAAAGTCGTAGATTTCGTCGGCGTTGTATTGAGTGCCGAGATAGGGTGCTCCGTCGAAGTTGGTCTCAAAGTAGACCACATTACCCCAGAATTTCCAGAGCCAGCTGTAGTAGAAAACGCGCAGCACTCGTACCTGAGCTTCGTAATAAGCAGCGTTGTCGGCTGTAAGGTCTGTAACGTCGAGGTTGTTCATATAGGAGATGACGTCGTTGCAACGTTTCACGCCGCTGTAAGCGTCGGTCCAGAGGCCGGCAATTACGGCGTTGGGCTGAGCCTCGAAGTTCATCATCCGGTGCCAGTTGGCGTTGTCGTTCTTGTCAGAGCCGCCGATCCAGAGGTCATCGGCCATGATGTCTGACATGAGGTTGACGGGGTTGTATTCGTTCATCGCCCAGTCAGGCCAATGGAGAGGATCGTAAGCAGCCACGACAGCTTCCTGAATGTGGGCGTCGGTGGTGAAATATTCTTCGATGGGCTGCTGTGTGGGCGATTCGACGTCAAGGAATGAGTCAGAACAGCCTGTGGTCATCAATGCAGCGGTGAAAGCAGCCGTGATATATAATTTGCTTTTCATTTATTCTGATTTTAGGAATGAAAACTAAAGGAATTAGAAACCGATGTTGAAGCCTACAGACCATACACGAGCCTGGGGATAAACACCGTAGTCGATGCCGAGCGAAGTGCCGCCAGACGAGATTTCGGGATCGAAGCCGTGATATTTGGTCCAAGTGAAGAGGTTTTCAGCAGAGACGTAGACGCGGAAGTTCTCTACAGAGACTTTGCGGGTGAGCGCCTGCGGGAGAGTGTAGCTTACCATGAGGTTTTTGAGTCGGCAGTATGCGCCGTCGTGGATCAGGAGGTCTGACGACACCCAGTTGCGGTTGTCGGCACGGACGAATCGCGGAATGCGGTCAGATGTGCCTTCGCCGGTCCAGCGTCCGAGCATCCATGACGGAAGGTTTGACTCGAGTGCGTCGGTGCGTCGTGTGGCGTCGAATACCTGGTTGCCCCATACGCCCTGGAAGAGAGCATTGACAGCGAAGCCTTTCCACTGTAGACCGAGAGTGATACCGTAGGTCCAGTCGGGCATGCCTTTGCCGAGGTCAGTGCGGTCTTCCTGGTCGATCACACCGTTGCCGTCGACATCGACGAAGCGCACATCGCCCGGAACAGCGTCAGCAAAGTATCCGCCGGAGTATTTGGCATTGTATTCGTCAGCCTCAGCCTGGTTCTGGATGATACCGGCGGTCTTGAAGCCGTAGAAGAAGGGGAAGGGCTTGCCGTTTTCGGCGCGAGTGATTGTGCCTGTGCCCTGGAATGAGTCGTAGTTGGCATAGCCTTCCTCGTTGCCGTATTCGACAAGTTTGTTCTTGAGGTAGGTGAGGTTACCACCGACATTGACAGTGAAGTCGCCGAAGCGGCGTACGAAGTTGAGTTCCATTTCAACACCCTGGTTGTCCATGATGCCGACGTTGCCGACAGGCACAGATTCGCCGACGTAAGCCGGAACGCTCATGTTCATGAGCATGCCTGAAGTGCGTTTTTTGTAATAGTCGATAGAGAATCTGATCGAGTTGTCGAGGAACGCGAAGTCGAGGCCGATGTCGGTCTGGGTTGACTCTTCCCATTTGAGGTTTTTGTTGGGAAGGATTGTGGCTTTCACACCGTTGATGACCACTTCGTTTTTGCCGAATATGGCGTTGTTGCCGCTTGCTGCGAGGGCGAGATAGAGGAAGTTGCCGATGTTCTCGTTACCGTTCTTACCCCAAGAGAAGCGCACCTTTGTAGAGTTCCACCACGAAGGACGGTCTTCAAGGAATTTTTCGCTTGTCGGGTTCCAGCCTACGGAGAATGAGGGGAATGTAGCCCAGTGGTTGTTAGAACCGAAACGGCTTGAACCGTCGCGGCGGACTGTGGCTTGAATCATGTAGCGGGAGTCGAAGTCATAGCCGACGCGGGCAAACAGCGAAGCGAGTTTTGCCTCAGCTGTCGGAGCGCCTGACGAAGATTGGTCGCCGTCGGCGGCAAGTCCGGTCGAAGCGTCGAGGTAAGGACGGTTGGGATCGGTGACATTGTTGCGGGCGCCCGAGAGGTAGGATCCGCGTGATGCTTTTGCCGATTGACCGAGAAGGATCGAAACATGGTGAGCGCCAAATTCTTTTTCCCAGCTCAAGGTGTTTTCGAGCTGCCAGACAGTGCCTTGCTGTTTGGTGCTGCTTGCCGATGTGAATGTGCGGTAAGAGCCCGAGCGGTTGAAGTAAAGCGGAGTGTATCCGTCGTTGCCCCAGAAGCTGAGGTCGGCGCCGTAGCTGATGCGATATTTGATGTTGTCCCAGATCTGGAGTTCACCGATGAAGTTTCCGACGAATTTATGGCTCCAGTTGGCAGTGCCCCGTCGTGCGAGTTCCTGAAGCGGGTTTGCCATTTCCTGGTAGTTGCCGAAAGCTTCGGGAACGAGGAATAGTCGGCCGTCTGAACTGTACTCAGACACGTAGTTTGCGTTGTCGGCATAGTAGGCGAGCTGTTTTGCAGCCATTTCGCCTTCGGCATACGGAGTCAGCATGGGCGAGAGTGAGAGAGCCGATCCGAGAGGTGTGCCCCAGGTTTCGTTGGTCGATATGCCTCTCGATTTGATGCGTGCGTATGAAGCGTTGACCGACAGGGTGAATTTGTTGAGGAAGCTGCGTTCCTTGCTCAGATCAAAAACAGTGTAAGTGTTGTTGGCGCGGAGTGTGAGACGGTTGTAGTTCGATCGGTCGTAGTTGCCACCGACGATACCGTCCTGAGTGTAATAGCCGAGTGAAAGGAAGTAGTTGTTCTTTTCGGAAGCTCCGCTGACGCTGATCTGATGGCTCATTACCGGAGCGTTGTCGTTGAAGACTGCGTTCTGCCAGTCGAACCCTTCGCCGTAAGAGTAAGGATCGGCGTAGATGATGCCGCTGCCGGCGTTGAGCGAACCTTCGTTCATCATTACGGCGTAGTCAGTGGCGTTGAGCACGTCGCGGTGCTTCCATGCCGATTGCCATCCGTAAGAGAAGTCGTAGGTGACTTTGGCGTTGCCCTTGGCCCCTGACTTTGTGGTGACGAGGATTACGCCGTTGGCCGCACGCGCACCGTAGACCGCACCTGATGCGGCGTCCTTGAGGACTTCGATCGACTGGATGTCGGCGGGGTTGAGGTAGTCGAGACCGCCTTCGATCGGCATGCCGTCGACGATATATAGCGGCTCAGAGTTGTTGATTGTGCCGATACCGCGGATGCGCACTCTTGCCGCTTCACCGGGCTGACCGGAAGCAGATGTGACGGTGACGCCCGAAGTGAGGCCTTTGAGAGCGTTGTCCATGCGGACAGGAGCGGTCGTTGCAAGTTTGTCTTCATCAATGCTTGATATTGCAGCTGTCACGACGCTCTTTTTCTGGCTGCCGTAACCGATGACAACAACGTCGTCGAGGACGTTTGAGTCTTCGTCGAGCATGATGGTGATGTTAGACTCGGCTTCGCTTGCGATGAAGCTCGTTGGTTTGTAGCCGATGTATGAGACATTGATTTTTGCACCTTCTGGGGCAACGAGGCGGAAAACGCCGTCAATGTCTGTGCTTGCTCCGTTGTTGGAGCCGTCAATCGTGACGCTGACGCCGATCAGCGGTTCTCCGTCAGATCGACCCAGAACAGTTCCGCTCACCGTGATGTCCTTGGCCATTGCGCCGAGACAAACCGTAAGAGCGAAGAAAAACATAGCAATTTTTTCATGGGAATAAACTTGATTGAGTTATGATTAATTATTAGGATTAATTATCTTGTCTGTTGGAAAACACGCACATAGTCGATCATATATGTGGCGGGGAGAGCGCTTTCGTCGACACCGTTCATGCCGCCCCATGAGCCGCCCCATGCAAGGTTGAGAATGGGGTGGAACGGTTTGTCGAACGGCCAGGTGTTTTCGTCGCCTTTCTTATCGTTGGCGAAGTAGAAGAGCTGGTTGCCGTCGACATATGTGCGGATGTAGTCGGGAGTCCATTCGAGGGCATAGATGTGGAATTCGTCTTCAGCGCCGGCTGTGAGTCGTTCGGCAGTCTTCTGTGTCCCGATGGTGTGGTTGTAGCTTGTGCAGTGGATCGACGACGAAGTGTAGTTGGGGTTTGTGCCGACTTCTTCCATGATGTCGATCTCTCCGCAGTGAGGCCAGTTGCCTCCGTCGGCCGGCATCATCCAGAATGCTGGCCAGGTGCCTTTGCCTTTTGGCAGTTTCAAACGCGCTTCGAAGTAGCCGTATTGCCATAGTTCGCGGGTGTTGAGGCGGGCTGAAATAACCTGGCTTCCTGATTTACGGGCTGTGATGTTGAGGACTCCATTGATTATCTCGGCTGTCTTTTCGTTGCCGAATGATCCGGCTACGTAGCGCTGCAGCTCGTTGTTGACATAGCCTGCGGGCCATTCGTCGTAGTACCATTTCGAGAGGTCGGGCTGAGATCCGTCGGGTGAGTTGAACTCGTCGTTCCATACGAGGGTGTAGCCGTCGGGTGTGTTGATGACGTCGCTGTATTGCACGATCTTGAGTCGGGACTCTATGCCATCGCCTGAGAATGTTACCGTTGTTTCACGGTCGGTCTCGGATGAGTTGGCTTCGCACGATACGGTGACGGCAGTCGAACCATCAGCACCTGTGGTCGGGGAAACGGTAATCCAGGCGGCGTTGCCGGTTGAAATGACCCAGTTGACGTTGGCTGTGACATTGATGGTCGCCGAGCCTTGCTGAGCACCGAAGCAAATGGTCGATGTGCTGAGACTTAGTGTCGGGGCTGCTTGTTGGGTGACAATCACTTTTTTTACAGATGAACCGGCATTGATGGTCAGTGTGGCCTGGCGTTTTGATGCGCCGGTGTATGCAGAGATAGTGACGTCTATTTTAGAAGTGGAGTTCTTGAGTCCGCCCGAAGGGAAAATTTTACACCAGTCAGCATCCGACGAAATGCTCCAATCGGCGTTGGCGCTGACAGACAGGCTTGCCGATGAGGCTTCGCATGGAGCGTCGATATTTTCGGGTGTGACATTGATTGTAACGCCGGAATCTCCGCCTTTCGGTTCGTCGGTTTTATCGCCGGAGCACGAGCAGGCAGCTGCGGCGATGGTGGTCATGGCGATTGACAGAAAAAGAGATTTGAATAGTTTTATCATTTTGTTATTAGTTTTAGAGGTGTAGTTGATCGCTTGGATTGGTTAATGAGTAATCAGAATTTTGGTTGTGTAACCCGGTTGCAAATTTATTATCGAAATTCAAGAGTTTTACGCGCAGGTAAGTGGTGGTGGTAAATGGTAATTTGGATAATATGCAGATATGCAAAGGATTACCGAAATAAAGAAGTAGATTTCGGTAAGGGCAAGATTGATGTTTTAAGGAGCTCCAGGGAAGGTTATTTGCCGAGAGATTTGACTGCTTCGTCGAATGTGTCTTTGGGCATGGCAGCTTTGTTGCGGGTTCTCAGCCTGTTGTTGTAGACGGTCTGAGGCGAGCAGTGGAGCAGCGATGCGATTTTGATGGAATCGGCGATGCCGAGCCTGACAAGAGCGTAGATGCGCAGCTCTGTGTTGAGCTCGCCGGGTTTGACGGAAATCTGTTCATCGGGCCGCAGAAGGCTGTTGAAATCTTTGACGAAGTCGGGATATATGCTCAGGAAGAGAGAGTCGAAGCTTTTGTAGAATTGCTTGAGGTCTTCGGTCGAAACAGCGGGGTTGGCAACTTCGAGCCGGAGTTCGTTCCACATGTTTGCTCTTGCCATGCGGCTGACAGTCTTGTGGAAAGCGTCGAGTTTGTCGATGTAGGTTGAACATAGGGCGAAGGTGGCCCCGATACATTCTTCCTTGATGTAGTTTGCTTCTTTGAGTGTTCGGTTGATGTCGCCGATGTGGTCGTTGGCGCATTTCAGTTCGTCGAGAGTCTGTTGCTGCTGTTCGCGGGCTGCCGATAGCTCGGTGATGTTGTCGCTTAGTTTCGAATTGACTGCCTGCAGCTCCCGTCTCGATCGTGCAAGTTTGTAGCTTCGGTTTATAATGATCAAAGAAAGGATAATCAGAAGACCGAGCGCGGCACACAGAACTATCGCCGACATGCGGAGGCGTTCGCCTGCGGCTTTCAGTTTCTCGACGTAAAGCTGATGGACAAAGGCTTCGGTTTTTGCGATCGAGGCGGCTCTGACGTAGTTGGGCAGAGCGAGTGCTTGCCGTTTGCAGTAAGTTATGTAGTTGTAGGCTCGGTCTATGTCACCTTGGCCGAGGAGTATGCTCGACAGTTCTTCGAGCGAAGCGATGTCGCGGTTGTCGATCTTGATGTCGGCTATGCCCGAGAGGATCAGGTATCTGGCACGGTTGGTGATGTCGCCTTTGTCGCTGTAGAGCCTTGAGAGGGCGTAGGCGTGCATGGCGTCGAAGCGGGTGTCGAGCGACGATCGTTCGACGGCGGCTGTGAGTTCTTTGATCACTTCGTCGCTTTCGTCGGGTTTGCCGAATTTCGATGATGCTTTGTGCCAGAGATATAGCGGGCTGTCGGGCGTGATATTGAGGAAGGTGGAGTCTTCGTACTGCTGGCTGCGTTCGGAGTAGTTTTCGGTGCCTTCCTTGCGGTATTCAGAGAGTTGACCGAGGTGGGAATAGAGATATGATTTCTGGCTGTAATATGAGCTGATGTGTTCTTTGGGCAATTCGTCGAGATTGATGCTCGACAGTTCGTCGTTGGCGTCTTTGAGCTGTCCCATTACCGACAGAATGAACGACCGGTTGATTTTCCATTCGTTGACTCGAGTGTTGTCTTTCATCATTCGCGCCAATGCAAGGTTTTCGTCGACGTAGCGCATGGCCGAGTCGGCGTTGAAAACGAAGTATTCGTCGTAGAGCCTGCGGTTGTGCCAGAAGCGTTCTTCAGGCGATATCATGTTCTTGCCGGCTCTTTTTATGTCATTAATCTTTGCTTCCTTGAGCTGATGGAAGTAGTTGTGGTTGGCGAGGATGGAGTCGAGACGCTGATAAAGTGGCTGCAATTCTGTCTCCAGAGCATTCAATCGAGTGGAGAATGCGATTATGGCGGTAAGCAGAAAAACGAATCTCATGTCGGTAATGATGGTGATAGAATGTAAGGTGTGAGGCCTTGTGTTAGACTTAAGTTTAGTCCTAATAGGACTTTGTGTTGCAAAAATAGTTAATAATTCGGTCAAAAAGGCAAGTTCTTAATAATTTTATCATTTTTAACATCATGATAGCTTAGGCCGGTCTATATGCTGACGTTTGGGGCCTTAGCCGCGTCAATTGTGCGGCGGCAAAAAAATATGCCTGCGACTCTGTAGGCGCAGGCATATGATAGATGGCGTTGATAATTCTGAGGAAAATAGATCAAAGGGGCAGCGCTTCGCGGTCGAACAGCGGGGTGGAGAGGTAGCGTTCGCCGGTGTCGGGCAAGAGTGCGACGATTGTTTTGCCTGCGTTTTCTGGACGCCGTGCTTCTTGTATCGCAGCCCACAAAGCTGCTCCTGAGGATATGCCGGCGAGAACTCCTTCGAGCTGGGCGAGAAGCCGGGCGCCGCGGAAGGCGTCGTCGTTGTCGACGGTCACAACGCGGTCGACAACCGACGCATCGTAGTTGGCGGGGATGAAGCCGGCGCCGATGCCCTGTATTTTGTGTGGGCCGGCGGGCTGTCCCGACAGAACGGCCGATGAGGCAGGTTCGACGGCTATGACCTCGATGGCGGGGTTGTGGCTTTTCAAGGCTGTGGCAGTGCCGCTGACAGTGCCCCCGGTGCCTACGCCTGCAATGAATATGTCGATCTGTCCGTCGGTGTCGCGCCAGATCTCTTCGCCTGTGGTCAGCTTGTGGGCTTGGGGATTTGCCGGGTTGTCGAACTGGCGGAGGATGATCGAACCGGGATGCTGGGCTTTCAGTTCTTCGGCTCGGGCGATTGCACCTTTCATGCCTTCGGCGCCGGGGGTGAGGACGAGCGACGCGCCGAGGGCTTTCAGCAGATTGCGGCGCTCGGCGCTCATTGTTTCGGGCATTGTGAGCACGAGCTTGTAGCCTTTGAGAGAGGCGATCCATGCGAGTCCGATGCCTGTGTTGCCGCTTGTAGGCTCGATGATCATGGCTCCGGGTTTCAGTACTCCAGAGCGTTCGGCGGCTTCGATCATCGAAAGTGCGGCGCGGTCTTTGACGCTTCCTCCCGGATTGAACGCCTCGAGTTTCACGATGAGCCGGGCATGCAGGCCTTCGGCTTGTTCGATGTTCTTTGTTTCGAGCAACGGAGTGTTGCCGATGAGCTGTGTGAGGCTGGAATAGATTTTTGCCATAATATTATGTTTCAGTTAGGTTGGACAGTAGTGGTGTTGGGTTTGTTGTTGGATGAAATCGTTTTGCCTTGCAGGACTTTCGATCCCGGCGGAACACTTTCGGTGAGCCAGATGTTACCTCCGATGATCGAGTCGTGGCCGATGGTTATGCGCCCGAGTACAGTGGCGTTGGAGTAGATGGTGACGTTGTCTTCGATTATCGGGTGTCGCGGAATGTTGACGGGGCGTCCATTACTGTCGAGCGAGAAGTTGCGTGCGCCGAGGGTCACTCCTTGGTAGAGGGTGACATGGTCGCCGATCACACAAGTCTCACCGATTACAACGCCTGTGCCGTGGTCGATGCTGAAGTATTGTCCGATTGTGGCTCCGGGATGGATGTCTATGCCTGTGTCGGAGTGGGCGAGTTCGGTTATAATCCGCGGAATTACGGGAATGCCGAGTTTCAGGAGCGAGTGTGCGACTCTGTAGTGGACCATTGCCTGCACCACGGGGTAGCACAGGATTATCTCACCGAAGTTTTCGACAGCCGGATCGTTGTTGAACATTGCTTCGACGTCGGTAAGCATCAGTCGCTTGATCTCGGGGAGGGTGTCGATGAATCCGAGCGCGAGCCGCGAAGCTGCGTCCTCAGAGTCTTCGCGGCTGATCGACTCGTCGAACCGAAGGCCGTTTTCGATCTCCCGGCGCAGGATGGTGTAGAGTTTGTCCACACCGACACCGATGTAGTGGGCGCGTGTGACGCAGCTGTTGCGGCGGCGGTTGAAGAAGTCGGGAAATATGATTGATTTGACAAGCGATATTACCTCGCGAAGACATTCGAGCGAGGGGAAGGCTCCGGTGCCGGCAGGCACCATAAGGTCTTCTTCGGGCGACGACTTGGAGAGTAAGCCGATGTTGCGCGATAGGATTTCTTCTGCAAAGTTGAGCTTCATATTGATAATGTAGATGATAGAAAAGTGGGATCAGTTTACGGCGTAAGCCTTAACAGGATGAAAACCGCTCATGGCGCAGTTTTGTTCAGGAGTAATTGGCCAGAGAGTTGGAAAGCCGGTCGCGGATTATGGCTCTGAGCTCGGGCGGCTCCATGACTGTGACGCGCGGGCCGTAGGAGAGGATTTCTGCAACGAAGTCGTCGGTGATGCGCAGTCGGTAGTGGAAATCTGAAAATTCGTCGTGGATCATCTCTTGCTGAGAGTGGTGGAGCGGGAGCGCGCGGAAATATTTGGCCTGGCGGGTGTCTGTGCGGATGACAATGTTCTTGACTTCGCCGAGAGAGAATATTATGCCGAATGAGTCGCGTGAGTAGGCTTCAGGGTCGAACGACGGATCGGGGGTGAAGTGCTCGGGCAGGATTACGAGCGAGCTGATTCGGTCGAGGGCGTAGGTCTTTATGCGTTTCTCTGCAACTACACGACCTGTGAGATACCATCTCTGTCTGAATATCTTGAGGAAGTATGGCTCGATGACTATGGCCGGCGTCGGGGTCGAGCGGGTATAGGGATGGTAGTCGAAGCGCAAGGGCGAGGATGATTTGAGGGCATTGATGGCAGTGGCGAGATGTTCGCGGGCCGATGGCACGTCCTCGAGGAAAATCTTTTGGGAAATGTCGCGCGAAGAGCTGAGAACGTCGTTGGTGGCGGCTGCGTTGAGAAGCCACTCGGTGACGCTTTCGTTGTGGGCGTCTTCGTCGGCTATGTAGTATTCGAACGTCGACTGGTCGCAGATTATGTTGATGTCGAAGAGGTCTTCGATTGCTTGGCGGTAGTTGTAGAAGGTGCGTCGGGGCAGAGTGGTGTCGCCGTCGGAAAAGCGTGAGCGGCGCCAGCAGTCGTTAAGTT
Source organism: uncultured Muribaculaceae bacterium (assembly GCA_910587475.1). Lineage (GTDB taxonomy): Bacteria > Bacteroidota > Bacteroidia > Bacteroidales > Muribaculaceae > CAG-873. The sequence goes on along the minus strand of CAJUMR010000034.1, from coordinate 3,041 downwards.
CCCGTCGGGTGATACGCCCGTGTCGACGAATGGTGTCGACGAGCCATACGTAGCGGTTGAGGAGGTCTTTAGCCATTGTTTTGTGGGGCTGTAGTTGTTGATGGATGGTGGCTGATCGACAGGAGATGGAGTCCTAAGCCGGTGATCAATGCGTTGATGATGAGCAGTTCGAAGCTTGTGTGATAGTCAAAACACTTCAGCAGCGCCCACTGCACGACCCATGATAGAGCCGGTGCAAGGATGCAGACGAGGGGCACCAGACGGTCGCGCACGGGGCGCGATGTGATCATGCCGTAGACAAATAGTCCGAGTATCGGCCCGTAGGTGTAGGATGCGAGGGTGTAGACGGCGCTGATTGCATCTTGGTTGCTGATGTAGTAGAAGACTACGATGACCGCACCCATGATTATCGACATTGCTACATGGACGGCGCGGCGGGTGCGTGTGACTCGGCGGTCGTTGTCTGATTTGTGGGCTTGGAGGATGTCGACGGTGAAAGATGTGGTCAATGATGTCAGCGCTGATCCGGCAGCCGAATATGCTGCGGCTACGAGCCCGAGGATGAAGAGCACTCCGACGATCACGGGCATTGAAGAGTGGGTGGCTACGATGCCGAAGATGTCGTCGGTCTTGTCGGGGATACCGATGCCTTGACGGTCGAGGAATATGAGCATGAGGGTGCCGAGGAGGAGAAACAGAGCGATCACAAAAAACTGGGTTATGCCGCTGACGATCATGTTTTTGCGTGATTGCGCTGCATCGCGGCACGCGAGGTTGCGCTGCATCATGTCCTGGTCGAGGCCTGTGGTGGCGATGGCCATGAATATGCCGGCGATAAATTGTTTCCAGAAGTATGTGGCTTCTTTGGGGTTGTCAAAGAAGAACATGCGCGATGTGGGATGGTCGGCGATTGCTGCAGTCATGTCGGAGAAGCTGAAGCCGAGGTTAGAGGCGACGAAGAATATGCACAGGATTACTGACATGATCAGGCAGAAGCTTTTGAGTGTGTCGGTCCAGATCACGGTTTTGACTCCTCCTTGCATTGTGTAGAGCCATATGAGGGCAATGGTGACGATTACGTTGAATTCGAAGGGGATGCCGAGGGGATGGAACACGAGGAGCTGGAGCACGGCGCAGACGACAAAGAAGCGCACGGCAGCTCCGAGCATTTTGGATATGAAGAAGAACCATGCCCCGGCTTTGTAAGTCGAACGGCCGAAGCGTTGTTCGAGATAGCCGTAAATCGAGATGAGATTGCGCCGGTAGAAAAGCGGAACGAGCACGAAAGCGATCAGCATGTAGCCGACTATGAAGCCGAGCACCATCTGAAGATAGGCGTAGCCTTTTCCGACTACCATGCCCGGCACTGATATGAATGTGACTCCCGATATGGCGGCGCCTGCCGTGGCAAATGCCACGAGAGGCCATGGCGCTCGTCGGTTGCCGGTGAAGAATGTGGTGTTGTCGGATCCCCGTGAAGCGATCCATGAGATGGCGAGGAGCAGAAGGAAGTAGGCTATTATGGTGATGATGATTATTACCGGTTGTGTCATGTCGTTTTGTCGTTGATAGGGTAGGTTAAGGTTTATTCGGTATACAGGAGATAGGGGCGGCGGCTTTGGCGGAAGCGCTCGACGTCGTCGGCCCATGAGGCTTTTATTTCATCGGCCGACTTGCCGTCGATGATCATCTGCCTTATGTCGCCGCGGCCTATGAGCAGTTCGAAAAATGAAGTGAAAAATTTGTCGCCGAGTCCGAGGTCGCTGTAAGCGTCGATGAGGTAGCTTAGGTCGATGCCGCGGGCGATGGCCTGTTCGTCGTCGATCTCCGATAGGTCGACTCCATGGCAGAGTTGGCCGAGCAATGGCGGATTTTTAGCTCCAGGCATGCTTCGGGGAGTGAATGTGTAGGATCGGCCTTTCATGTCGGGGTGCCCGTAGATCATGAACGGCGAGTCGGTGCCTCGTCCGAGACTGACCGGAGTTGCTTCGAAATAGCATAGCGAAGGGTAGAGGTACACGGCGGTCATTGTCCGGAGGTTGGGTGACGGTGCTATCGGCAGGCGGTAGCGGGTCTGATGGGTGTAGTTCTCGCAGAGGATGACAGTGAGGTCGACTTTTGCGCTGTCGTCGAGCCAACCTTCGCCGTTGGCCATCATGGCAAGTTCGCCGAGCGTCATGCCGTGGACCACAGGTATTGGCAGCCGTCCGACTCCGGATCGGTAGCGCATGTCGAGGATCGGGCCGTCGACGGTCATGCCGTTGGGGTTGGGGCGGTCGAGCACGATGAATTGTTTGCCGGCACGGGCAGCTGCGTTCATCAGCTCGATCATTGATGCGTAATAGGTGTAATATCGCAGTCCGACATCCTGAATGTCGACGACGATTACGTCGAGCGAGTCAATGATCTTAGGATCGGGGCCGCGTCGCTTTCCGTCGTAGAGCGACGCTATAGGTCTGCCGGTCGGAGCGTCGACCGATGATTTTACATGTTGTCCGGCGTCGGCGGTGCCGCGGAAGCCGTGTTCGGGAGAGAATATACATCTTACGTCGATGTTCCGTTCGATCATATGGTCGAGAGTGTGCCGTCCGTCGACTATGCCGGTGTGGTTGGAGAAGAGTGCGACTCGTTTGCCTTCGAGCAAGGGCATGTAGGCGTCGAAGCGCGCAGCTCCGACGATGACGCTGTCGGGGTAGGCGTCTGATGAGAGTTCGTCGGGTTCATTGACTGAATGCCCCGGCGTTTTTGCTGCCGATGGACAGGCAGTCAGCATGACTGCGGCGACAAATGCGGCTATGTATGGAATGATGGTTTTCAGCATTGTTGTTAGTAGCGGTTGTGAAGAAGGTAAACCGGTTTGTAAAGTTACTATATATAGGAAAAGCTAAAGAATTAAAATTAATGGATAAATATTAATAAAATTTAATTCAAGCAAAGATTGTCCCGAAAACGCGAATAATGAACTATATTTGCACCGAAATAATCGAACGGGGTATTAGCTCATCTGGCTAGAGCGCGACACTGGCAGTGTCGAGGTGAGC
>CAJUMR010000033.1 GCA_910587475.1 uncultured Muribaculaceae bacterium | reverse complement strand
TTGCGGCTGCCGGCCTTCACACACAGACCGAATATGGCGACAGCGCTACCGCCGCAATGCATATGCACCGCCGGCATTCCGTTGGAAAGCACCGCCGTTGTAACTGTCTGTCGCTTAATCCTCATCAATCCAGTCGCCGTTTTCTTTGATCAGGTCGATCAGACGTGGCAGAGCCTCCTCTGCCGGAATGTTCTTGACCACACATTCCTTTCCTTTATAGAGACTGACACATCCGCTCGCCGCACCGACATAACCGTAATCTGCGTCTGCCATCTCACCGGGCCCGTTGACTATACATCCCATCACTCCGATCTTGAGTCCTTTGAGATGCGACGTTCCGGCTTTCACAGCCTGGAGAACCGACGGAAGGTCGAACAGCGTGCGTCCGCATCCCGGACACGCTATATACTCCGTCTTGCTGATCCTACGGCGAGTAGCCTGCAGAATGCTCATCTCAAGCGACTGCAACTTATCCGCATCGACGCCGGGAGCATCTATCCAGATGCCGTCGCCGCTGCCTCCGAGTAGCAGCGAGCCGAAGTCGACCGACGCCGCCACGGTCAGTTTGTCTGCATCATAATCGGCCGGATAACTGATCTTGATGACCACAGGCCGGTCGTTGCCCGACTTGGAGCGTTCTTCGAGTTGACGGCGTATATCGGCGATCGCATTCGCCCGCGACGACTCCACTACATCATAGCCTTCTGGCACTCCGGCCATCACATCGAAATCGACTCCGGCAGCCAAGGGCTGAGGTCTGCCGCTGAGATCGGCGACTTCGGCAGGCGTAGCTACGCGTCCGATGCTGTCTGACGCCATACGCTCGATATGGTCGACGAGCATACGCGCCACTGGCACCTCATTTTCAGGCGCCTCGCTGAGCGACACCCTGATCGTATCACCTATGCCGTCGGCAAGAAGCGAACCGATACCGACAGCCGATTTCACGCGGCCATCCTCTGCGTCGCCCGCCTCGGTCACGCCAAGATGAAGCGGATAGTGCATGTCTTCTGCATCCATAGCCGCCACAAGCAGTCTGACGGTCTGCGTCATAACCACCACGTTCGACGCCTTGATCGAGATCACCACATCGTCGAATTGCTCCTGTCTGCACACCCTGAGAAACTCCATCGCCGACTCCACCATTCCGGCCGGCGTGTCGCCATAGCGGCTCATGATGCGGTCCGACAGCGAGCCGTGGTTGACTCCGAGTCGGATAGCGGTCGAATGCTCACGGCACACCTTCAGAAACGGCACAAGCTTGTCGGCGATCTTCGTCAGCTCGGCTGCATATTCTTCGTCTGTATAGCTCAGCTTCTTGAACGTTCGCCCGGGATCGACGAAATTGCCCGGATTGATGCGCACCTTCTCCACCTGCGTGGCGGCCTCGAAGGCTGCCGCCGGATTGAAATGAATGTCCGCCACAAGCGGGATATCGACACCCTCCTCGCGGAGACGGCGCCGGATCTCTCCCATGTTTTTAGCCTGAGCTACGCCTTGAGCCGTCAGTCTGACGATGTCCGCACCGGCTGCGGCGATAGCCTTGCACTGCGCGACCGACCCTTCGGTGTCGAGTGTCGACGTATTGGTCATTGACTGAAGTCTTATCGGAGCATCTCCTCCGATTGTCGTGTTTCCGACTCTTACTGTCGTGGTCTTGCGACGGAATTCACTGTTAGTCATCCGAGTCTGTTTTTTATGCTGGTTTGTTTAGAAAAAAATAGAGCTGATCACACTTTGTACTTGTAGTCACTGATCGCAGCCAGATCGGCGTTGGCCTTCACAATCTTCTGTGACAGCGATGCACAATAGGCCGCATAGCGGGCTGCAAGTTTCTCATCGCTGAGCGAGAGCATTCTCACCGCGAGTATCGCTGCGTTGAGACCGGCATTGATGCCGACGGTGGCAACGGGTATGCCCGGAGGCATCTGCACTATCGACAGCAACGCATCCTGACCCTGAAGAGTAGAGTCGATCGGCAGACCGATCACAGGCAGAGGTGTCAGGGCTGCGATAACACCCGGTAGTGCGGCAGCCATTCCCGCAGCGGCGATGATCACCTTGATGCCGCGGCCCGCTGCTCCGGTAGCAAATGCTTCGACTTCGTGCGGAGTGCGGTGGGCGCTGAGCGCATTCATTTCAAACGCCACTTCCATTTGTTCGAGAAAATCTGCGGCTTTGCGCAAGATAGGCAGATCTGATGTGCTGCCCATGATTATGCTCACTTCTGGTTTCATATATCTTTATATATTGGAATATGTTATTTAATATAGCAATTGCAACATCACCGTCACCGCCAGGGCGCCGAGCCCGTAACCCGCATACACCTGACAAGGTGTGTGACGGTTGAGTATCAGCCGCGAAGTGCCGACAAGCCCGCAGAGCAATATCCCGCCGCTGATCCAGTACCACGAACCGAACTGTAGCAATCCGTTGACACCCATCCACACAAGCGCCGCGGCCACTCCGCCGACAGCCGACGAATGGGCGCTGATCTTCCAGCGGCCGGTGATTGCCGCCGCACAGATCGCCGACAACGACGCTCCGAGATAGAAGCCCGACAGCCACACAGGGGCATGAGCCGACCGCAGGAACACAACGGTCCCCAGATAACACATCACGCTGACAAGATAAGGTATCATGCGCTCGCGGCGCGACGGAAGGCTGACATCCTTCACCTTGCCGAGCTTGATAAGCGTGAGGATCACAGCCGTAGGCACTATGGCAGTCAGAACGACAACCACTGTCATCGACACTATCCTGATCTTTTCAGGCAGATTGGCCAAGGGTGAAACCCACATCGCCACAGCCATCATATAAGCCGGCAAAACGATCGGCGAGAACAGATCGCTGACAATCTGTGCCACGCGCCCGACAGCCGTATATTTTTGTTTATCTCTCATATTTCTTTTCTTAAAATTGTTTTCGCAGACGAGCCACAGGCTGACCGAGACGCTCGCGGTATTTTGTCACTGTACGCCTCGCTATCTCATAGCCTTTCTGAGCGAGTTGCTCGCTCAGCGCCTCATCGCTGAGAGGATGCGACTTATCCTCATTATCTATTATTTTGGCAAGCGCGTCGAGTATCTCGTGCGACGATGTGTCGACGTCATCCTTCGGTCGCTCGTTGAAAAACATTTTCAACGGATAGACCCCGCGCGACGTCAGCACATACTTTCCTGCCGCAGCCCTCGATATAACCGATATATTCAGACCGGTCAACGCTGCGACATCCTTGATTATCATCGGCTTGATGGTCGATTTATCGTCAGTTTCAAAAAAGCGGTGCTGAATCTTCACTATCGCTTTCATCACCGACAGCAGCGTCTCCGACCTCATCTTGAGCATATCGATGAAAGCGGTCGCATCGTCGCGGCGGCGACGTATGAAAGCCATCGCATCGGCTTCGCGGCGCGACACCCTCGCCACATCCTTGTCTTCGATCTGAAAACTTTGTTCGACAGCAAGTTCCGGGATGTTATTCAACAACCCGACCGTTGCACGTCCGTTGACATCGACATCCACCGAAAAATCCGGTATGATATGCCTCAGTCTGTCGTTGAGCGACGATCCTTCGATCAGAGCTCCCGGCTTAGGATTGAGACCGCGGATGAAATCGAGAGCCGCATGCATCTCTTCGGAATCGATGCCCAGATGTCCGCGCAGTTGCTCGAAATGCTTCTTTGAAAACACATCAAACCAATCGGCTATGATCTCGCGCGCTATCTTGGTCGTGAGTGTCGTCTCACAACGGTCGATCTGCAACAGCAGACAGTCACGGAGATCGACCGCTCCTACGCCGGCAGGATCCAGCTTCCTCACCTGTGCAAACACCCGCTTCACCATCGCCATATCGGCCGTAAAACCCTCGGCGATAGCCACATCGTCGGCAATGTCGGCCAACGATCGGGTCATATAACCATTATCGTCAAGATTTCCGATGATATATTCTGCCACCCGGCGCTCGTCGTCTGTCAGATCAAGATCCGACAACTGATCGCGCATCACCTCGACCAGCGACGTATCGTCGGCCGTTGCCAGAAAATCGTGAGCCTGCACATCGTGCTCCTTGCCTCCCTGCCCGAAACCGTAGGTCGGCACATCATCCTCGTCGCCGTAATCGGCCCGCTGAAGCTGCTCGGCGCTTTCATCAAACGTTTCGCCGTCGTGCTCTACGCCTTCATCATTCGACGGAGCATCGCCGATCACCTCGAGTGCCGGATTTTCATCGACGGCACGGCGCACCTCATCCTCGATCTCCGGTGTCGTCATCTCGAGATAACGGCCGAAGATCACCTGCCGCGGATTGAGCCGCTGCTGCAGTTTCGATTGCTGTTCGAGTTTCAGGTTTTCGCTCATCCTCTGTTTCTCAGATTTTTAATCCCCGTCGTAGAGACAGTGAACCTTGCCGACAGGCAGCTTTCCCTCCATTCTCACCGGTATGCGGCGCGAGTCGGCGCTGATCCATGCGTCCATATCGTCCGACGTCTTCTTACCGCCGTCCGACGTGAAAATAAACGTTATATGATAACACCTGAACGACTTCCGTTCGGTCTTTACATCCTCGATGCCGTGATACTTGATCGTCAGCGACTCCTTCCTCTTGCCCGAGAAGATCGTGATCGTCTCCGACTGACCTGGGGTCCATTTTTCGTAAGGGATCGCACGCATATAGTAGTAGGCGCTGATCATGTCGACGGTCGTCCCCTCTGACTCAAGTTTAAGGTTCTGGTTGACACGTTCTTTACCTTTTTTGACTACGCGGCGGGTGCAGTTACCCGTCACCTTGCCTTCTTCCTCATAGCCGAACCTCACAGTATCGTGCTTGTACTCGCCGCCCTCATGGGCGATTTTTTCATAAAACAACGGACGGAATCCATCGCGCACAATCAGACCGTTGAGCGTGTCACGCACCTCGAAGATTCGGTCGGCCCAAGGCTCAGAGGCCGCTGTCAGCTTGATCTCATAGTTAGCGCCTCGGTTCTTCAGGGTCAGCGTCGCGTGGCCGGCCTGCTTGTTGATCAGGCCCCATTTGTACTTCACCTTGTAGTTCAGCGATTCATCGCCGAAACTCATCGCGATAGATGCCACGACGCCAATCAACGCCGCTGCAACAACTGCTGCCAGTCTCGCCGCTGCCCTTCCCATCTTCATTCGACAGGAATTTTCACACACAGCTTACGGTGTGTGCCGACGCCGATGTTCGGGGCGTGTGCATCTTCCGGAAAGAAGATAGCGATCTGCCCTACTCTCATGTGCAGAAGACTTGTCGCCGAGTCGCCGAAGAAGCAGATATCCCGCTCCTCGTCATACTCGCCGTGACGATACTTCAGTCCCGCAACTGGAGCCCAACCTATCGACTCCCCATTCTTGAGCGGAACATGTATGTCGATAAAACGTCGGTGAGCCTCAAGCTCCGAAACCTCTGGCGTACGAAGATGTGGCTCTTCACATTTTACGGTTATCGTGCCGTCGGTCCCGATGGTCTGCTGACCCTTCTCAAACTGATCGTCACGGTGTGCGCAGAGCCATTCAAGCGCCTCGTCGAGTCCTCGGCTGAGACCTTTGAACCTGTCTGCATTATTCAAATCACAAACTATCATAATTCTTTTTCCTCTGGAATTTCTTCATCTAAAAAAGGCAATGCTCCGCGGGCACTCTGTTCGATGCGCTTGTTGCGCCAGCACTTCCGGCAAACCGCCACATAACGGTCATCGCCGCCGATCTCCACCTGCGCTCCCTCCTCGACGATGTCGCCGTTGCAGTCGATGCGGGCGTTGACGATCGTTTTATGTCCGCAGTTACAGGTCGATTTGATCTCGTCGATGGTGTCTGCAATCTCAAACAAGCGGCGAGAGCCCTCGAACAGATGACTCTTGAAATCGGTCCGCAGGCCGTAGCACACCACATTACTTCCGAAATCATCGACGATCCTCGACAACTGATCGACCTGAGCGGTCGTCAGAAACTGTGCCTCATCGACCAGAAACCATTCGACAACCCTATGAGTCTGGCGGTACATCTCTTTGACAAGTTCATAGAGATTGGTGTCCTGATAGATCCAACGACACTCTCGCTCGATGCCGATGCGCGACCTGATCACATTACGGGCCTCCCGCGTGTCGATCACAGGCTTCATGCACATGTACTCGATATGACGCTCCTCAAAGTTGTATGCGGTCGTCAGCAACAAGGCCGTCTTTGCCGAACCCATTGTGCCATAACGGAAATATAACTTGCCTTTTCTGTACATTTCTTATATTGGTTATTTCTGTGTTGCCGCCTTCACGGCAAGATAAACTTATCTTCCGTAAAGTTAGCAACAATTTGCCGTTGCGCCTACTCTTTAACGCCTAAATAGTTACCAACATATGTTAATAACTTTATGACTACTGATTTTCAGTGCATTGCAATTCATTTATACAATAACCTCAACATTTTTCAACAACTTATCAACATTGACGCTGTTGAACACACGGTGTAGATAAAAACAGGGCCGCACCTTTCAATGGCGCGGCCCCTTATCTATTTTTTAGATGCTGATATCTGCTGCTTAGTTCAATCCGAGCTTAGCTTTAACATCTGCGGTAACGTCAACGACAGTTGCACCCTTGAACAGAAGAAGGCTCTGCTCGTCAGGAAAGATGAAGGTATAGCCACCTTCCGAACCTACGGCCTGGATGCTTTCTGTAATCTTCTGCTGGATAGGAGCGATAAGCTGCTGCTGAAGACGGTCGAGATCCTGACGGGCGGTTTCGCCGAACTGGTTCACCTTCTGCTCACGTTCCTGAATATCTTGGATACGGCGGTCTTTGATCGACTGCGGTGTGTTGGGATCGTCGGAGATTGTCTGATATTCTGCGTAGATCTTGTTGAGCTCTTCGCGAAGCTGTTGGAATTCTGATTGATATTTCTTTGATGTTTCCTCAAGCTGATTGTTCATTGTGGCGGTCTCAGGCATGGCTTGAAACACGCTTTCAAGGTTTACCACTCCAAACTTCTGAGCAAACATGCTCATCGGAAGGGCAAGTGCGATTGCAAGAATAATTCTTTTCAACATGTTGTTTTTGTTTATGATTTTAACTTAATTTTTAAATTGTCATTTTGGTCGCGTAAATGTACGAAATTTATTTGGAATACCCCAATTTTGCGAGCACTTCATTGCTCACATCTATTCGTGGCGACGCATAGATTATGTCACTCGCCGACGCGCGGTCAAAGATAGCTTGATAGCCGCGCTCCTCTGCGACCTTCTTAACTGCATTGTAAACGTCGTCTTGCACTGGCTTCAGCAGGGTCTGACGCTTCTTGTAGAGCTCACCCTCCGGGCCGAAATACTTGTAGCGGAGTTCGGTGGCTTCTTTCTCCTTGGCCACTATTTCCTCCTCGCGTTTCTTTGCCTGTTCGTCGGTCAGGAACACCTTGTCCGACAGATAGCTCTGATACATCGTTTCAGCCTCTTTGCCGACAGCCTCGACTTCTTTCTGCCAACGCTGCGACAACTGGTTGAGCTGCTCGTTGGCCATTTCATAGGTTGGCACATTCTTGAGGATATATTCCATGTCGACCAACGCGAATTTTTGCGCCGACGCCGTGCATATTCCGGCGATCACAACGGCCATGATAAGGATAAATTTCTTCATTGTCTTTCTGATTTGAGTGATTGTTGTTTATTATATTAGACGCTCAAACAGCTTAAAAGTTTAGACATGCCCGATCTGCCGCTTCGTGTCATCAGAATTCTTGTCCGAGGATGAAGTGGAAGTGACTGCCGCCCTTCGTGCCGAACACCTTGTCGAAACCATATGCCCAGTCGATACCCATCATTCCGACCATAGGCAGGAAAATACGCACACCGACACCGGCGCTGCGCTTCATCTCAAACGGGTTGAACTTCTTAACCGAAGTCCAGGCATTACCGCCTTCGACAAATGTCAACGCATAGATTGTGGTCGACGCCTGCAGCATCAACGGGAAGTGGAGTTCGGCGCCGATGCGGGTGTAGGCATAGCCCTCGCTGCCCCACGGCGTGAACTGTCCGTTATCATAACCGCGGAGGGCGATGGTTTCGGTCGCATAGGTATAGCTGCCCGACATGCCGTCACCGCCGACATAGAATGTCTCGAACGGAGATTTGAGATATTTGTTGTAGCTGCCGAGCAAGCCGACATCGGCTCGTGTCATCAGCACAGGGGTCCACTGTGTCGTTTCCGGATTGAGGAGCGATGTATAGGTGCGCGCCTTGAATTTGATCTTCCAGTATTCGATCCAGCGGTAAAGTTCCTTCTTCGACTCGACGGTGTTCTCCTCGCTGAGTTTCTTCCAGTCCTTGCGGCCCGAGAAGAGCGACGCGGGAGGTGTCATCTGCACACTCAGTGAGAAGTCGCTGCCGCGGCGTGTGAACAGCGGGTTGTCGATCGAGCGGCGCGCAAGTGTAAGACCGAGCACCAGAGCGTTCGATGTTCCATTGTTCATATAGTAGAGGTAGTCCCAGTTCTTCAGGTAGTACCAGTTGTAGCCGAGCTCGGCTGTCAGGGTGAACCAGTCGTCAGGCCAGTTCAGACGCTTACCGAAGCCCACGTTGATGCCGACCATCTGAAGCACCTTGTTCGGGTCATACGATGCCTGATAGCTGTTCTGGTAGTAGTCGTTATAGTTGCCAGCATAGCCGGGATAGTAACCGCCGTAGCCATAGCCGTAGGAATTGAGAGCATTAGCCCAGGTCGAGTTGTAGTACGACGAGTTGACACCGGTCTGACGGCTGTAGTAAGCCGAAACAGAGAGCGAATTCGGACGCTTGCCGCCGAACCACGGGTCGAGGAACGACACCGAGTAGGCCTGATAGTAGCGAGCATTCGTCTGGGCGCTGACCGTGAATGTCTGACCTTCGCCCTGCGGTATGATGCCGCGGTAGGTGCTCGGGTGGAAAAGGTTCTTGATCGAGAAGTTGGTGAACTTCAGAGCGAGTTTACCGATCACACCGGTCTGACCCCAGCCCATCGAGAATTCGATCTGGTCGTTGGCCTTGGACTCGAGGTTGAGCACGATGTCCACGGTTCCGTTCTCAGCATTCGGCTCTACCTTCGGATCCATCGTTTCGGGATTGAAGTGTCCGGTCTGTGCGATCTCGGTCACCGATCTGATAAGGTCACTCTTGCTGAACAGATCGCCCGGACGGACTCGCAGCTCGCGGCGGATTACCTTTTCATAGAGACGGTCGTTACCGTTGATCACCACATTGTTGATGCGGGCCTGAGGACCTTCAACCATACGCATTTCCAGCGAGATCGAGTCGCCGCTGATTTCGCGTTCGACCGGCACGAGGTCATAGAACAGATAGCCGTTGTTCATATAGATGTTGGCCACCGCATCTTCGTCTTCCTGAAGTCGTTTGTTGAGGAGTTTCTGGTTGTAGACGTCGCCGGGATTCATGCCCAGATAAGCGTCGAGATACTCGCTCGAATAGAGCGTATTGCCGACCCAGTTGATATCTTTGATATAGTAGCGTTTGCCTTCATCGAGTGTGATATACACGTCGACAAGACGATCGTCATAAGGCACTACACTGTCGCTCACGATCTTTGCGTCGCGGTAACCCTTTTCGTTGTACTTTTCGAGGATGCGGTTCAAGTCGTCCTGATAGTCGCTTTCGACAAATTTTTTCTGCTTGAACAGATTCAGAAGATTGTTTTTCTCATTGGTCTTCTTCATCGTGCGCTGTATCGTCCTGTCGCTCATCACCTCATTGCCGTCGATATAGATCTTGTGCACCTTCACCTTGTCGTGCTTGTCGACATTGATATCGACGATCATTTCATTGCGGGCCGAGAGATCCTCGTGAAGAAGAATGTTAACCTCTGCATTACCGAAGCCTTTGTCTTCGTAGTATTTTTTCACGATCGCTTCTGCGCGGTTGATGATGTTTTGGGTGATCTGGTTACCCTTCATCAGTTGCAGACGTTCCTGGATATCCTCGCGTTCACCCTTCTTCATGCCATTGTAGTTGACCTTCGAGATGCGGGGCTGTGTGCGCAGTTTCAGCGTCACCCATGCCTTGTTGCCGACAACCTTGTCAACTACAAACTGTGCCTGGGCGAAAAGGCCTTGACGCATGAGACGTTTCACCACATTGGTCACCTCATCTCCGGGGATGGCGATGCGGTCGCCGACCTTGAGGCCGGCATAGCCAAGTATGATGTTATCCTCATAGTTAGGAGCGCCGTCGACTGATACGCCCGCGATTTCATAAACCTTCGGCACACTGCCGTAGATTACCGGGGGATTGTAGATTGTATCGTTGGTCGCCTGCCCGTAAGCCTCGGTAAGCGAGCCTGCAAGCATGAGCAGCGCTGTGATTATGGTCAGTTTAAATCGCATGATATGTTGATAAATGTAGATGCTACGATTGATCTTTTATTGGTTTATTGTCTATTTCACTTGTTCTCCGGTCAGTCCGAAGCGGCGTTGACGGCCGCCGTACGATTGGATCGCTTCCAGAAAATCAGCCTCCGAAAAGTCAGGCCAGTATGTCGACGTGACAAAAAGCTCTGAATAAGCTATCTGCCACAACAGGAAATTACTTACTCTCATGTCGCCGCCTGTGCGGATCAGCAGATCAGGATCTGGCATACCGGCGGTCGACAGGTGATTGCCGAACAATGCGTCGTCGATCTCTTCGGCCTTTAGCTCGCCTGCTGCGACCTTGCCCGCAAGCTGCTTACATGCCTCGACGATCTCCCATCGCGACGAATAGCTGATCGCGAGGACAAGCGTCAGGCCGGTGCCGTGCGATGTCTCTTCGATGCAACGCTCCAGGCGGCGGCGTGCCTCCTCAGGCATGCGCGAAGCATCGCCGATCATGGTCAGCCTTACGTTGTTCTTTATCAGATCGGGGGTCTCGCGCTCGATGGCGATCACGATCAGATGCATCAGAGCGTCGACCTCCGCTTTCGGACGGTTCCAGTTCTCGGTTGAGAACGTATAGAGGGTCAGATAGTCGATCCCGGCGCGTGAGGCCGCTTCGGTGATGCGACGGACGGTCTTCACGCCCTCAGCATGTCCCTCCGAGCGGTCAAGGCCGCGAGCCTGCGCCCAACGCCCGTTGCCGTCCATGATTATCGCCACATGACTCGGCAGTTTGTCATGATTGAGATCCGATATGTCGTTGCTCTTTGTCATTGTTGCTATTCAGGTGATTGCTTGTGTTAATCCACATAGTGACAGGTCTCGCAGCGTTGCCCGAACTCATAGCTGATGCCGATCGTCAGCCGCGAATACCAATCTGTGTTCTTATAAAATGTTGTTTTAATCATGTTGAGATCATTCAGCACCGGTCCATCGACCTTGTCGCCGAAAACCTTCGTCATCGTGAACTCAGCCCCGAGATTGACGCGCGGCGAAAGCTTGAATTTAAGCCCGACGCCCATCGGCAGATTTGGTGCGACTGATGTTGTGCCGCCAGACGACGAAAGGCTCACACCGATGCCGACGGTAACATAAGGTGACCAGCGGCGCAAACGTTTGTAAGTCTCGCCGATGCCGTAGTTGAAAAAATTGAACTCAACGCGACCGCCGAGATCGTAGACTGTCGACTTGAAATCGTAGTATTCCGGGCCGGTCGACGGAAGCACATCGTCCATGTCGGCGGTCGAACCGCTCAACGACAGAGCCGACAGCACCCCTCTGAATGCCCAGCGGACATTAGGCAGATATCTGAAAGATACCTCGCCCTCGAAACCAGGATGTTTCAACAGCGACGAGCGGTTTGCCTCGCCAAGATAACCGCTCATGCCGATCCCGGCTCCCACATCAAACTTGTAAGGAGCCGATTGCCCCGACGCCATTGAAGCGCCGAAGACCATCGCTACGATTATCATTGTCAGGCGTGCAATACGCATCATCTGTTATCTCGGTAATTCGGTTTTCTATTGCAGTGGTTTGAACGACAGTCGGTTGATCACACCGCGCCACACCGTGTTATATGTTTCTCCGTTAGCAGCTTCGCCGCCGAACATATAAATATACGGGCATTCCCACGACGTGATAGCCTGGGATGCGCGGCTACCAAGCTGGCTCGAGAACACAAGCGCCTGTGCGCCTGCCATCGCAGGTATTTCAGACGGGAGCTGCATCAGCTCTGAGGCCTTCTGCCAGCTCATGCCGTAGTCATATGTTATATAAGTCGTGTCGTTGCACTCTCCGTCCCAGGCTCGGCCGCCGATTGCCACGAAGATAGACTCCTTGGTCGCAACCCAGTACTCATTTTCCTCGAATACATAGTAAGGCACCACCGTCACACCCTCAAATCCCTCGGGCAGTGGCTCGTTCGACGACAGACGGGCCCAGTTGCTTCCGTCATACCCCCACGCATCGGCGCTGAGTTCGTCCGACGCCATGCGGCCGCCGACGATCGTCAGCTGACGCGACGCACTCATCGGGAAACCATATTCGATGGGAACTGACGTTCCGGTCACCGGGAAATCGCTCGGCGCGGCAGTCTCTGTGCCGTTGCTGTCGACGATTACCCACTTGCCGTTATCATTGCGTGTTCCGAGTATCCGGTCAGCGTAACCGCCGATAAGATATTCGAAGTGCTTGCCCGTCGACGCCCACGTAACTCCGTAGTCTGTCGATTTATAGAGCATTCCCTCGAGATCAAGTATATAGAGAGCGTCCGACGACGCACGGAATGTTTCGACCTGAGGCACGAAGCCGAAATTCACGCTTTCGTGAACCCAGGCATCCGTAGCCGGATTTGAACTTGTCGACAGACAAGCATCATTGCCGAACACTGTCAGGCAGTAAGCCTTGCCCTTGAATTTCAAGGTGTGCTGCGCATCGATCTTAGCCAGATTGGTAGGCAACGCCGCGTAGGCCACACTGCCCCAGCAGAGCGAGTCACTTTTGACCTTGTGGACGTTGACATCGATCGTATAGATCATCGTCACCGACTCATCGAGAGACTGGATCTTCAGCTTGACAGCTCCGTTCGAAAAGTCGATCGAGTCTGTTGAATTGGTGATGTAGTTGTATGTTGTGTCGCTCTGACCCGGACGGGGCACGACAAGCTCGACGGCCGAAGCACCGCCGGTTGTGATCACCGGAACAAGTTTGTCGGTCTTAGTCCCGTAAGGCATCGAGTCTGCATTGAAGATACGACTGTTGGCAAGGTCGATCGAAAAGAACACCTTATCCAGATTATCCAGCACCTTACTGTCTGACGACAGGCTGAAACTCTTAACCAGCGCGCTCGACGGCATTTCGTACTCAAGCTCCTCGCTCGATGTGTTACATCCGACAAAGCCAAGCCCGGCGGCAAATATGATCATGCAGAAAGCAGAAAGTCTTGACATGTTATAATGATAAAATATTTCAAACTGCAAAATTAGACTTTTACCGATAAAACCACAACACCTTACATATAAATAACCTTTTTTCCGGTCATTTTATACCTTTTTAACGCCAACACAACCCGCAACGCCCTGCCACAACCTCTGTTCACAAACTCCATTAATCTCTACGCCAAGCCGGGGGCGTTCGATAATGCGGCATTGTTGTCTTGCTCTGCCGGCTCTGATCACCGAAAAACCGACAAGGAGGCGATGTTGCGGCAAACAACATCACCCCCTTGCTATAACTCACAGCGCCAGTTGTCCGGCTGCAGTCTACGATCAATACATATCTTTGTACGCGAGCGGTAATTTCATCTTCTTGACCTCCGGATCGCCATCTTTGGCTACGAAATAGAGTGTCATCGAACCGTAATCAAGCGCATAGCACAGCACTTCCTCACTGAGCGACAAGCGTTTCACCGGTTTCCCTTCGATATCAAAGAACAGGATCGTCGAAATCTTGCGTTCAAGATCCTCAGAACTTGTAACCTCCACGCCGATATAACCGACATCAAAACCTTTGTCTGTGACACTCAGATTTCTGAAACACTCCCATCTCGGCTTTTGCTTATAAGTCGTGCCGAACGGAAGCTCCATCTTTTCGATTTTAGAATTGATCTCCACCGGTCCTCTCAACACCTTTAGATTGTCATGTTCAAGATCGTATAGCTCGATCACATTCCAGCTCATATTGGCCGCCACCATCACTGACTTGTCAGGCGACAACGCTATATTCATCTGAGCCAGACTATTGCGGGGCACAAACTCGCCCGTTCCGACAACCAGTTCAAGATTACCGATCGTATCGACAGCCTCTCCCGCTGTTGTTGTCTTGACAAAGCGGATGCTGTCGGCAAAGAATGGTGAATATATCAACATGTCATCTGCCACTTTGACGCTGCGCAACATGTCTTCAGGAAGCTTTGCCACACATTCCAGCTCCGTGCCGAGAGTTGACCGATCGACAGTTATCTCATACATTCTGCCATCTTGCGAAGGCGAAACATACAATTTCCCATCCTGCTCGTAGATGTTCGACACTCCGAGACTTTCGTTAGGACCAGAACCGCGGTGCAGACACCGGCTCCAGGCTCCGATCTCGGGATTCATCAATGTGATAAGATCTTCGTTTTTCGGGTCATAGACGGCAAGGACATTGTCATCGACAAGCGTCATCGCCACAGGTGCCCCTAACAGCAAGTCGCCACATTTTATTGTTTCGGCTCCCGACAGATCGATTGACACTTCTTCAAACTGATCCATCGTATAGTCCACCACTGTTTCTGTTCCTTCAGCCACTTGCTGACGGCATGCAGTCAGTCCGGAAACGACCGCTGACAAAACCGCCATCCTAATTACATTCTTCATGCGATATTTGATTTTTAGGTAAAAAAACTATATTCAACCGCAAAGTTAACAATAAAAAAATACAGCGCAAATTATTCGCGCCGTATTTTTATAATTCGATTTTATGATGCCGTCAGGCGTCTGCTCCGGTGATCTCTGCAGGGGTCAGTATTTCAAGAGCCCTGGCGCCGCGGCGCGTACCGGTCAGATAAGCGATGCGGTCGTCGTTGTTCAGAAGGCCCTCCTCCACGATATTTTTGACTGCTTCGACCGAGTGGCGCGGCATCGATTCGCCGACCTGTTCGTAATAGTAAGCCTTGACTCCGTAGCTCAATGCAAGCCAACGCATCACACTGATATTGTGACAGATGGCAAACGTCGGGTTATTGCCTCTGAACGACGCTATAAAACGCGCTGACACTCCGCGGTAGGCATCGGTGAAGATAGCCTTTGTGCCGACGGTGTTCTCCGACATCACGGCCTCGCGGGCCAGAAACGACGTTATCGCGCCGTCGACCAACGGCGGAACATCGATATTGCTGCGCTGCGAGTATTCAACCTCCTTGGCGACACTGGTCATGATCTTCACAGCCTCGATCGGATAACGGCCATAGGCCGTCTCGCCCGACAGCATCATGGCGTCGGCGCGCTGATACACCGCGTTGGCCACATCCGAGATCTCGGCGCGAGTTGGACGCGGATGCTCTATCATGCTGTGGAGCATCTGCGTGGCCACGATCACCGGCTTATGAGCCGTGATACATTTGTTGATCATCATCGTCTGTATGCCGGGGATGCGCTCAGCCGGCACTTCTATGCCGAGGTCGCCGCGCGCAACCATTATACCGTACGATGCTTCAAGGATGGAGTCAAAATTATCGATGCCCTCCTGATTCTCGATTTTTGAAATTATTTTGGTGTCAGCGCCGTACTTGTCGAGCACAGCCTGAACTTCTGCAACATCGGCCGCCGACCTTACAAATGAATGCGCTATAAAATCGACGCCAAGCTCCACAGCGTAACCGATATTCACCTTGTCGCGCTCAGTCACAGCGGGCATATCGATGCTGACCCCGGGGATATTGACGCTCTTGCGCGAACCGACCTTGCCGTCATTCTCAGCCACAGCCTCCACCTTGTCGCCATTGATCGCTGTCACCTCAAAACCCATCTCTCCGTCGTCGATCAGCAGACGGTTGCCGGGTTTGAGAACCTTGCTTATATCTCTATAATTCAAACATATGCAATCAGCAGTCGTAACTCCATCAGGATCACCGCAGATTGTCACCTTCCGGCCGGCTGTGTAAGCGACAGCTTCGCCTGAACCTGTAACTGTGGTCCTGATCTCAGGGCCCTTTGTATCCATCATTATCGCCAACGACGGCGATGCCTCGCGGACATTCGAAACGATCTTGCGGAAACCTTCGTAATCGAGATGAGCCGAATTCATTCTGACAACATTGACTCCGGCCTCCCAGAGCGAACGAATGAAATCGATCTCACATCTTTTGTCCGAGACCGTAGCCACTATCTTTGTAAACTTTTGCATAACCATAAAAACGTGATTGACAAATCAAAAGATCACCTCGCAGCCTCTCACACCGCAATCCGACCTTTAACCTAAAACAATTTAGAACAGAATTCAAATGCAAAATTAACAAAAAAAGCGCTTTCGGTCGCGCCTTAAGCGTGGTAAAAACGCAGTCGGTCATGTTCTCCGACAAGGCAGTTGTTGGAGTAAAGCGAAATGGCGTTACCATCGATTTCGTAAGTGGCAAACGGGGCCTGAGCGATGGCCGGGGCTTTGGCTGCGCCCCTATCGCCGAAACTCACACCCGAACATTCGACACGGGCAACATCCCACAAGCCGGCTTCGATGAACGACGAAAGCACTTCTGCCCCACCCTCCACGAGCACCGAAGTGATGCCTTCGGAATAAAGCCGCGAAAGTATGTCGGCCACACCGTCGTGGGTGTCTATGACGAGCGGATCGCGGGAGAGCACGCGCGATGAGGCCGTGACACGATGGCGGCGGTCAAGAATCACCGGACGCGGAGAGCGTCCGCCCCACAGCCGGGTATCGAGCAACGGATCGTCGGCCAACACCGTTCCGGAGCCAACAAGAATGGCGTCGTGGAGCGATCGCAGGCGATGCACGGCGAGTCGGCCGAGCGGCGACGATATCGCCGCTGCGGGCTCTCCGGCCGTCCTGACGACGTCGAGCCATCCGTCGGCACTCCGGGCCCATTTCAGCGTCACAAACGGGCGGCGACAGGTGTGGGCGGTCATGAATGCAGCGTTGAGCCTCCGGCTCTCCTCAGCCATGACACCCTCGACCACCTCGACCCCGGCATCGCGCAGCATGGCCACACCCCGTCCGCTGACTTTCTCATTCGGATCGCCGGCTCCGACGACGACCCTCGGAATGCCCGAATCGATGATCAGCTTGGCGCATGGCGGGGTCTTGCCATAGTGAGAGCACGGCTCGAGTGTCACGTAGATCGTCGAGTCGGCGAGCAGCGACCTGTCGGCGACCGACCTGACAGCATTGACTTCGGCATGCGGACCACCGAAACGTCGATGGTAGCCCTCACCGATCACACGGCCGTCGGGCGCGACTATCACAGCCCCCACCATGGGGTTGGGTGACACATTGCCCATGCCGTGCGCTGCCAGTTCGAGAGCACGGCGCATATATTTCAGATCTATTTCCATCATAGTTGTTCGTAAGGCAGATCAAAAGTGTTGCCCTCCCTGGGGTTTCCGGTCTCGAAGCCTTTGGTCAACCAACGCACACGCTGCTCCGAACGGCCGTGGTTGAACGCATCAGGTATCTCATGGCCATAGGCCTTGCGCTGGAGGTAATCGTCGCCGATCTTCGAAGCCGCATTGACGGCGGCCTCAATGTCGCCCGGCTCTATCGACGAGAACATTTCGTTGTCCTGGTGCGCCCATACCCCGGCATAGAAATCGGCCTGCAGTTCAAGTCTGACGCTCATGCGGTTGGCATCGCGCTCATTCATCGACGCCATCTCCGAGTGGGCGTCGGAGAGAGTGCCGAGCAGATATTGCACATGGTGTCCGACCTCATGGGCTATCACGTAGGCATAGGCAAAGTCGCCCGAAGCGCCGATGCTGCTCTGCATGTCCTTGAAAAAATCGAGGTCGATATAGACCGTCTGGTCAGCCGAGCAGTAGAATGGTCCGACCTGCGACGAAGCCTGTCCGCAAGCCGAGTTGACCGATCCGGTGTAGATGACCATCTGCGGACATTCGTAGTCGCCCCATCCCTGGCGGCGGAACTCGCGCGTCCACACATCCTCAGTGCCTGCAAGCACCTTTGACGCAAGATCGTAGAGGCGCTGATCCTCGGCATCGGGCTCTGCCGACCGGCCAAACTCGACATTGCCGCCGAGCAACTGACCGGCCACATTGCCAATGACGTCCCCTATGCCTCCGCCCGAAAAGAGCGTTACGGCAGCGAGGATTATCACACCTACTATGCCTCCCCCGATGCCGACCGAGCGGCCGGAAAGGCCGCGTCGGTCGTGAATATTGGAGCTGTTGCGACGTCCACCAAGTCTCATGATGTCAATTATTTAATGCGCACCACTTCCATGCGGTCGACTATCGCATGGTTGGTGCCGAGGTTCATGTTCTCGTTTTCGTTGCGGAATGCGATGGCGAGCTTGTGGCGTCCGGCCGTCAGGGGGACACGGAGCACACTCGAACGGCCCCAGTCAGACCATTTGCCTTCGCCTCTCTGCGGCATGACGATCGCACCTGCATCGTTGCCGTCAACGACCAAAGTGCGCACCGCACATTTGTTCTCGGTGTTGACCGATCCGTTGCCGTTGGAGTAAATCAGTGACACAGAGTAGAGACCGTCGGCCGGCACTTCCACATCCAGTTCTACGGGAGCCGAAGCATGGTCGATCTCGATGAATCCGTTGCCATGATAGCCGGCGATCGGCGCTACAGGCTCATAGACAATCTCTTTGGACACAAACGAAGTAGACTCGCCGGGCATCTCGACGATTATCGCCGGAACAGTCGAGCGCGGCTCCGAAGCGAATGACTCCGTCGAGTCGTCGTTGACTCCGATGACCTGATATTCGCCCGGCACATCGATGTCGAAAGTCGTGGTGTAGGTTTTGGCGATGCGCTGTCCGTCACGCAGCACGATGTAGTGGTTGATATACTCGATCGGGTTCCAATGGAGAGTGCCGTCGGCGATCCAGGTGATCGGCGTGAGAGGCGCCTTTACGTTGGCCATATGGTTGACTTTCATCGGTTCGATGGCATTGTCGGCCATCACGATCTCGATCTTGTTGTGGCCTTTGATGTCGGCAGGGATGAAAGGTTTGTGCTCCTTGCCGTTGAGTTTGAACGACTTGATGCGGTCGCCATAGCCCGAAACGGTTATGTCGAGGACAGCGTTGCGGTAGGTGAAATTAGAGAGGGTGCGGGTGTCGGCGAGCGCCTCAGGCACGAATGGCTTGAATTCCAGGCCGTCGACGCTGAAATGTATGCCGAAGAGGATCTTGTGGGTGACGGCGATGTTTCCGGCGAGACACCAAAGCATGTTTGACGAGTTGAGCTGTGTGGCGATATCGCCGTTGTCGAGCACAAAGTTTTCCTTATTAGTCGCAAACAGTGCGGCGGGACGGAAAATCGACCCTATCGCCTCCATGACACCGGTTTCGTTGCCGACTTTTGCATTGGCGATTGCCCAGTAAGCTGCTACCCAAGGCCAAAGCGAATTGTTGTGATAGGGTGGCATGTCGGCGATCTGCGGGAAGAATATCGCCACGCCGAACGGAGTCGTCGGATTGTTCTCGGTGATCGAACGCGCACGGCTCTTGTCAGCAATGTCGTAGATTATGGCCAGCGACTCTCCGAGAGTCTCGGCGCGGGGGTTGATGATCGGGAAGTTACGTCCGTAATTGTACATCGCATAGTAACCCTTGTCGGGCATCCATAACTCACGGTTGACAGCCGACGCTATCGTAGTGTGGTTGTCGAGCGCCAGACGCGCCACGTCCTTGTGGCCGAGCAGCGAAGCGATCTCGGCAAGCACTTTCCATGCCTGAGCATGGACCACCGATGTTCCGAGGGCCTGCGACTGATAGATGTCGGCAGTCTGCATCCACCTCGGATAGCTCTGCTCACGCCAGTCGATAAACGAAGTCTCGCCTTGCACGAGGCCATTGTCGGCGGCGACCACCTTAAGATCGTCGAACAGCGAATTTTTAATCACAGGATAGATATAAGCGAGCCAGTCGCGGTCGCCGGTGACCTTGAAGATTTCATAAGCAGCCACCGCCCAGATCATTCGGTCGGAGCTCACGGGCCATGCGCCTCCGCTGCCGGTGTCCTGGATAATGCGGCCGTTGGCGTTGACCTTCTTCATCAGAGATATTTTAGAAGCCTCGGGCTGCAGGTAAGCCATCGACAGGATGATCGAATAGCTGACATCGCGAGTCCACACGCCGCCCCAAGCTTTGCCGGTGCGGAGGGTGGTGTCGGGTTCGACGGCGTTGACCATTTCATCGAGACCCATGTTGTAGATCGCTCTGTGGAGTCGGTTGGAGGTTGTCAGGGCGGGATATGGAGTCAGGTCGTTTGCCCTGTTCCACTCGCTTTCGATGCCCATGTAGTAACCCGGCTGGGCATGGTAGGTTGAAACGATCTGCATGTCGGACGGAGCCCATGCGCGGTATTCGCCTTGAATGATTGTGTCGCCTTTCCAGACGTAGGCGTCAGTCTTAACGATGGCATCGTCGGCCGACGCCGAGGCAGCCGCGGCCATCGAAGCCGCCGCAAGAGCCAAAACTCGAATAATGGTCGGTTGTGAGTTCATGATTTGCAATTTGTTATTTAGATCTTTTGTATTTTATTTCAACATAATTTTTTGTCAAAGGAGTGACGGCGAAGAGCGACGATGCTCTCAGACCGACGACCCACACGATGATGCCGTCGCATGTCAGGAGCCAGGCGTTGCGCTTGTCGGAGGCAGAGAATTTAGCGTCGGAGAACAGATCGCTGACGAGCCGGCTGCCAGTCATTCCGAAAGGTTTGATGCGGTCGGATTTCCGCCACCGCCTCAGTTCCCAACGGTGGGCGCTGTCGAGAGCCTCGGCATCGAGGTATATAACGTCGCTGTCGCGCCCGGGGTTGAATTCGGAGACGTGATGAAGCGACATGCAGAGGTTGACGGGCACGAGCAGGTCGCGCCGCAGATCGACAGGATATGAATCGGGACGGCTGACAAGTTCGGGACGGCTGACCGACAGAAATCCCCGGTCGAGTTCGACGACCGCATCCGACGATCCATGAAATTTCAATCCCGACGCCGACGCCGACGCTATGATGTCGGCACATTGGCTCGGAGTGATGCCGACATCCTTGAGCAGTTCGCGCAGAATGGTCGGGGCTGTGTCGCCCTCTTCAGCCAGAAGCCTCGCAAGGTCGATGCGGGCCCGATCGTCGACAAAGCGGGTGCGGTAGCCGTCGATCGCCTTATGGTAGATGGCTGCGGCGGCATTGAGATTGGCGGCCGAATTGAGAATTGCCCGCCCGGCATCAGGAAAATAGCGCAATATCTCGGGAATTATGTGATTGCGCAGACGGTTGCGCAGATGAGCGTCGGAAAGATTTGATGAATCGTTGACAAATCCGAGTCGCCGGGCCGCCAGATGCTCTTCGATCTGAGCCCGCGAGCAGTCGAGCATGGGGCGGACAATGTAGTCACGCCGGTAACGCATACCCCTGAGACCGTCGAGCCCTGTACCACGCAAGAGGTTGAGCATGATGGTCTCCAAGGAGTCTTCGCGATGATGGCCGACGACTATAGCCTTGGCTCTCTCACGGTTGAGGAGCGAGTCAAACCAATCGTAGCGCAGCGAGCGGCATGCCATCTCGACCGACTCGCCTGTCAGCCTCCGGCGAGCGTCGACGTCAAAATCTCTGACGAGCAGATCGACACCCAGCTCACGGCACACAGCCTCGGCATGGCGCATGTCGCGCTGCGATTCGTCGCCGCGGAGGTGGAAGTTGCAGTGAGCCGCCACGCAATCGTAACCCAGCTCTGTCATCACCGACAGGAGGGCGACCGAATCGGCTCCGCCGCTCAACGCCACGATGACGCGGTCGCCGGGCGACAGCAGGCGATGTCCGGCGATCGTAGAGGCCACGATCTGCCGCAGGTCGGTGTTTTGGTCGGTTGATGCCATATCAGGGGCGAATTTACGATTTTTTTGGCAGAGCGGCAAACCGATATAACGCGCAGCGCGATCGTACTTACATGTCTGCCGTGATTTTCTGCGGGAAGGGCGCAAGAGCAACTGCGGCTCAGCTGGCGAGAGGTCGATGGTGCGCACGACCATTTCGGCGGGACGGTCGGATCGCGGGCAGTCGGGGGTGACAAGCACCTCGGCTCTGACCGCACGATGGATCAAACGTCGGGGCACGAGACGGCCGACATCGACCCGGAGACTCCACGGACAGTAGACGACCGAGGCGCAGAGCGAAAGCGAACGCGCATAGGAACGGCATACGAAGTCGATTTCGGGCAACTGATCGCCCAACACAACGCGGCGCGATGAAAAGATGACGCGGCCCGAGCGGTCGTAAAGCCGATAGTGACAACGCATGGGGAGATAATTGGTGTTGATGTGCCATGCCGTGTGGCTCATCAGATCGGCAAAAGCGCGACGTCGCTGCGAGCTGCGCGAACGGGCGGCTCCGACTGTCGGGAGCGTGACTTTTTCGGGAGAGAATGTTTCGGCTCTCAATGGTGAGTAATGAGGTTTCATCTGAATTCTGAAAAATTAATAAGTGAATAATCGTTGAGTGGCTGCAAAGTTAGGCAACAAATCGCGCGCCTGACCTGCGAAATCGGACAAGCGCCCTGATTAACATTCATGCAGCAGTCGTTAGCACCTCAGCAAATCATTTATTTTCAAAAAGTTTAAGTTTTTTTGGTGATAATAAAAATTTGCCTACCTTTGCAAAAACGCCCATTCGTATCATTATGCTGCATATGAGAAAAATAATATCCACCATCATTACCGTTTTTTCGGTGTATGGCGTCATGTCCGGCAATTCAGTTCTAACCAATCAACGTA
Source organism: uncultured Muribaculaceae bacterium (assembly GCA_910587475.1). Lineage (GTDB taxonomy): Bacteria > Bacteroidota > Bacteroidia > Bacteroidales > Muribaculaceae > CAG-873. Next base: position 8,028 of record CAJUMR010000033.1, on the reverse strand, counting down.
TTTTGATGCTGCAACAGATCGAAGACCTGCCGAAATTGAATATCTGCGCAAATCTGACGGAATGCGTCTTTATAGGCGATGAATTTGAAGTCAAGATTTGCACTCATGACAGTGTGACTTCAGTTGTGTTCCCGACGCGTCGATATGACTTTATGGCCGGGAATGACAGCTCCCTCTTGGTATGTGAAGAAACCCGCGATGCAAAAATTGTTTATAAAGACGGTGTGCCGATGTCAATCGACGAATTGTCGGGTTTCGACCATGCTCCTGTTGCCGCATTCGGTCGCTATCGTCAGAACATGTATATCTGTGCAGATCAAACTGTAACAGCCCATACCCCTTCATCTGTCAAACTTATCACCTCGACAGGCGACACGCTGACAAATGTGCGCTACGACCATATCCAACGGACAACCCGTTTTGCTCTTTGCGCCGACAGCACTCTGACAATTGAGAATATTCCAGATTCTCTAATCATCAGATCTACAGCCGACACTTACTGCATTACAGCCCCAGATGAAGATTTTCCACGTCTGATTAAATCAACGTCCAATATATCAGGCATAAACATATCATTTACTGACAGCACTACATATGCTCTCACATCAACTCCGGTAAAACAAAGCCAACGCAAACGCCGTGTAATGCCGCAAGATCGACATTTTTCTCCGGGATCTGAAGACGGCGCAAAGATAGCTATTTCCGAAGACGGCAGTTCCGTAATCGTGACACCAACTGCACATGGGGGCGAATTATCTCTGATCATCAGCGATATCGCAGGGCGTATATTCCTGTCTGAAAAGATCAATGGCAACGATCAATCAACTGTCAATATTTCTTCGCTTCCCTCCGGTGAGTATTTAATCCAAGTAATCGCCACAGAAGAAGCATCATCATCAGTAACAAAATACATCAAGCCATGAAACACTACAACTTTCTGAAACTGATTATGGCTCAGCTACTGCTGATTGTGGCTTGCATAGACACATCGGCCCAGACCGCTTCGGACGGAGTCTGGGATGTGCCGCGCACCGGAGGAGATGCCATAACCGAACCTTCGCCTGAGGCAACGGCTATGCGCCGCTATCAGGATTATCCGATAAGTTACGCAACCGGAACAGCCGACATTTCCATCCCGCTGTTCGGATTGCAAAGCGGAGATCTCGGCATCTCACTCGGATTAAACTACCATACAGGCGGCATCAAGAAAACTGATATTGCTACGAATATCGGTCTGGGATGGTCACTGACAGGTCTGGGTTACATTTCGCGGCAGATAAACGGCTTTCCAGACGAGTGGCGAGGTTACAGCAACAATGTCTCATTCGATCTGAAGATAGACACACACTACAACGTTGATTACCTTGAATCGGTGCTTAAAGCAAAAAAAGATGTAGAGTATGACCGATACAACTATAGCATTGACGGCTATTCAGGCACTTTTTATATCGTAGATGGCGCCGTTGTCGAATATCCGGCTTCGGAACTCAACATCACATTCACGACCAACAACGTAGATAACAGCGGAGAAATCTCAAAATTTGAGATCCGCACACCCCAAGGCAAAGTATATACATTTGAATACAAGGAGTCCATTGAAGTCAAGTCCTACAGCACTCAGATCGTCGTACCCGACATGAACAGCCGCGATTACACCGCAGTTTCACAATGGAATCTATCCAAGATAAAATCATGTTTCAGCCAAGATTCAATCACGATATCTTATAAACCCAGAAAAGAGTGGACAAGGATATCTGACAAGATGATTTCGGGTCATAGCTTTGTATACACTCCTGATAATAACCAAATAGAGAAATCGCAAGATGCGCCCATTGGACTCAGTTTTGATGAACAAACGACGTTCCGCAATCACAGCATACCATACAGGATCAGCAGCCGCAGCGGAAAAATCGAGTTTTCGACCCGCACCATAAGCAATGCTCCTTTTGTTGATGCTCCCGTCGATTATATTTCAGGAATCAAGCTTATGGACTTAAAAGGTAATGTCATACGGGAAGCAATCATTGACAACGATGCAGCATTCCGAGACAAAAGAATTAAGCTCAATAAAATCAATATCTTATGCGACGGGACTATAGTTGACCGTTATCAATTTTCATACAATGACCTTACAGACGATTTAAGTTATGACTTTTTCGGCTATCCCAACGGCAAGGGAAATCTCCCCGGTTATAGTCATAGCGTTATCAATCATCTGCTCGAGCGTTCGATCTACAGAGAAAGCGACTCCCGTTATATAGCAGACAACTGCTTGACTGAAATAAAAAACATCGCAGGATTAAGAACCTCCATAACCTACGAGCCGGCTAAAATAGACGTCAATCCGTTTTATTCTGATTATGTATTCAAAGGAAGCACCACTGTCGGACTGAGGATCAAAAGCATAGAAACAATAGATACAATAACAGGCCGAAAACGCAAACGCGATTATGAATACAAGAACCCGGTCTGCGACATACCGTTAGGTAAACTGACGCTAAGCGACTATATCTCACAGTCAGGAATACATATTTTCCATGCCTTCAATAAACCTACAACTTATTCTCTCGGAATATCTTTTACACCATCCGCAACCTTACGCGGAATGCCGGTAGACAATGCATCCCTTTTCTATGAGAACGTTTCTGAAACGGTAACAGGTTCGGACATACCACATCCTATTGTGACAGAATATGAGTATGACCTTTCCGACATAGAGTCGACATTGATACTTTCCGGTCGGGTCATAACGGATATAGACATTAATTTCGGGAATAATCCGGAAAACGCCAAGAGCCTTGCGGTACTTCAATATACAAGTAACAACGCATTTACAGATGTAGAGAGAGTGCTTTTGAAATCTCATGCAACAAGAGGATACCTGTCGCAGACCATAGGCAACGCCCCCCGACTGACCCGACGGATTGAAAAAGAGTGGACTCCATCAGGATACAGAACCCGCTCCACAGAAGAAAGTTATTACTCCAAGACCGACATAAGCAGGTTTACCTACTCTTTGTACTGTGAAAGTGTTGTATTCAAGTATCATAATCTTGCAAATGGACTGTGGACATTGAACATCACTGATTTCGAAGATGTAAATCACTTTTATACCGACATAGCATCATACCGCACGGTCTGCGACTCGACCATAAAGACCATCTACTACCCTGACGGCAACAGCCGCAAAGTGAAAACGGCATACATAAACACGGTCAACTCCGGCAACGGTGGAAGATTTCCAGGTTTTTACACCGATTCGATCCAGTCGGTTAAAGGAGTAGCTTTCTCTCCGATGGGCGTCACTGTCAGCAGCGGCGATGAATCCATATCTACTTACACAGCACTTAGTGAGAGTGTCAAAACAGGGGAATGTTTCAACATTGTCAGAACGGGTCTGCGCAAATTGCCTGTTGTTGAAAAATGGGTAGTACGTACTCCGTGCGGCAATGATTCCTCTCTCCGCCAGACAGATTACGGAGTATTCGGGGCAAAACATTTAGTAAGGCCAAGAGCTGTGTCGGTCAGCAGTGCCGAATGCGACAGAAACAAAAGGGTGACTATCAGCAGACAGCATTACAGCGACTACGACAACAATGGCCGCATCGCCGATATGACTGATGCCACAGGCCGACGCATCAAGGCAAAATGGGATGCCGACTATGACATGCTGACTGAAATGTCGCTTCCTGACGCCGGACTTTCAACCACATACACACACATTCCGCTTGTAGGATACACATCGATAACATCGCCGTCAGGCAAAAAACGGCAGTTTGAATATCAGGCCGGCAGACTGACGGCAGAAAAGAACACTGCCGGGCAGAAAATTGCTTCTTACAGTTATTCACTCTATGGTGAGACAGAAGGAAGCGACGGTAAAAATCTTATAACATCGACCTTGCACGACGATGCCGGCGATGCCATAGTGTCGAAACTCTATGACGGCTTCGGCCTGCCTGTAAGGACACTCACGACAGTCGCAGGGGGCAAGTTTACAAGCACATCAACAACCTACGATGCGCTCGACCGCCCTGTCAGGCAGTATCTGCCCGTGCCTGCTTCTAGCATCGGCGAGAATCCTGACGCCGCATCATATTATGGCGATCCGTATCCTTACAAGAGCGTCACATACCGCGATCTCGCCTCCGACAGCCCGATCAGCATAATTTCAGAAGGTCAGCTTATGCAGGACAACCCGGCCAAGGCTGAATACCTCTGCAACAGCACCGGAGAGGCGATGCTGCGCTGTGTCAGATACATTCTCGGGGCGGACAGAGATAAAGAGACAATTGACGCAGACGGATACTACCCGGCCGGCACACTCGATGTAGTACGGGCGACTGATCCCGACGGACATGTGACACTGTCGTTCACCGACTGGCGCGGGTTCAAAGTGCTTGAACGCAAGGTTCTGAACGCCTCAATATTCGCCGACACATATTGGCTTTATGATGCGATGGGGCGTACTCGTGTGGCGATCCAACCCGAGGGCGCCGCTCAAATGACATCGACATCAGGAAGTTGGGACAACAAATCTGTCCCGTTGTCGAAATATGCCTTTATCTACCGCTATGACCGCCGGGGCAACTGCATCTACTCCCATGTGCCGGGAGGCGGCCCTGTCGAGATGCGGTATGATGCCTACAACCGCCCCGCTTTCCGCTCGACGGCAATGATGGCCTATAATGGTCAGACCGAGTATACGCTCTATGACATCATCGGCCGCGCAGTTGTCACAGGAATCGCAGATTGCGATATCCCCGGCACTGATGAAGTCTACGACATGAGTGCTTCATTCTCAAGTTCGACAGCCGGCATCGACGATACCGGCTACATATGCAGTGACTCCCGGCTTTCAAACATAACAGACGGCTCGCTCGTGACAGCCGCAAACTATTATGACAATTACAACGCAGCGGCTCTCGACGGCTTCAGCGGCCTGACGGACACCGCTCTACGAAAACTGTATTCGGCCGGCCTGCTGACAGCTTCGCGTCAGGCGATATTCACTCCTGCCGGCAATGACACCCGCGTAAACGCCCCCTACCATTACACACTCTTCGGCTATGATCAAGAGGAGCGGGTGACTGCCTCCCTATCTTCGTCGGTAATAAGCAATGAATACTGCATAACCACAACCGGCTACACGAGACAAGGTCGCGTGACAGGCTCACGGGAGAGCGTAGTTTTCCCTGATGAAACCTATTCGCTATATCTCGGACACCGACTCGACGCCTCAGGCAATATCATCAGTTCGGAAGCAACCAGAACGCCATCCCAGGCCGCTTACCTTACTGTCGGTCAGTCGAAAGTAGAATACAGCTATGATGCTCTCGGCCGCACGACGCGGATGTCGTTACTGCCGGTCGCAAGTAAATACTGCTACTACAGCTATAACCTGAGAGGGCAGTTAAAAACGTCCGAAACACAATGTTACTCGCAGACGCTATACTATGAGGACGGATCAGCTCCGTGCTTCAACGGAAGTGTATCAGCTGTCGGCTTCGGATATGAATGCGATGCAATGAGCGGTCTGGCATGGATAACAGACAAAGTTACATACAGTTATGACGCAATGGGACGGCTCTCGAAATCAATCTCGACCGACGGCTACAACACCTCATACCACTACGATCTAAATTCGTCACCTATCAGCATCTTCCGTGCCGGACTTCTGTCTGACGGAGTCACGGTGGGTGAGGTCGATAATATCTCGCTTACATATGACGGCAACCAACTGAAGACTGCAACCGACTTCGCTCGAAATGTATCGTTAGAGTCTTCGCTTGATTTCAACCCTTTGATCAGTAAAGTAAGGTATGCCTATGATGCGTCCGGTCGCATGATCGGGGACAGCGGCTCGCTTGTCACCATCAGTTATGCAACCAACGATATGCCACTGTCACTCAATGGCCGGTCGACAGGCATCAGAAACGCTTACCGCGCCGACGGAGTTAAACTGGCCACTGCGACTGTCGGGGAGCTGTTGCCTGACAATAGGCGAGTGCGATATGACCTCGGGGCGTTCAGGTTTGTAAGATACGGCGATAGCGGGGGGCTGAAGTTGGAGCGGATTGCGCTGCCATGGGGATATTTCGACGAGAATATGCATGCCAATGTCTATATCAAGGATCATCAGGGCAATATCAGGGCGGTGTATGACCAATCGGATAACTCTACGGTGCAGCAGACCGATTATTATCCCTACGGTCTGCCGAAGGCTTCGTCGACCCACGCCGAGGTCAACCGCTTCAAGTACAGCGGCAAGGAGCTTTCGACCGAGCTGCCTATGACCTACTACGATCACGCTGCTCGCATGCAGCTGCCTGCGCTCGGCATATTCCAACGCCCCGATCCAAAGGCACACGACTACCAGTCGATCAATCCATTCACCTACTGCGGCAGCGATCCGGTGAACTTCGTCGATCCTACGGGGTCATGGTATGTAAAAGTCTCAGCTTCTGAAGATCGGGGCAATCATCCTTATGCGACATTTACCGTTTATGATCGTAATAATATAGCAGTTTACAGAACAGTCGTTAAAGTCAAAGGAAAAAGTAGAGACCGAACTAAAACATATGCAGATACACCGCTTGGCACATTCGAGATTCTTGAGTGGCGAGAAACCGGAACCGATAGATATCCCGAGGATAGTTTTGGACCGGATTTTATTCTTGCTACACATTATCTCGGAGATGAAGCCCCCGGGAGGGACGGCATGCACGCTCACGGAGGTCGTTCACAAGAGCCTGATTTAGCTGACACCAATGGTTGCTTCAGAATGAGCAATGAAGATGTATTGGAGTTCCGTAATGTCGTTGATTCTATGGAAAATGTAGATCCCGACGAGCATATGGGTAATATATATGTTTCCAATAATTTAAAATATCCAGTTAATTACAGAGACAGGAAAGATATAAAATTCAACAGAATAAATCCCGGCGGAGTCTTACCTGAACTAATTGTAACTCCTGAGCACAAAAATATGCAAGAGCATGATCCGCCAACATGGTTTGAAACAGAAGAACTAAAATATTCGACCAATCATGAATAAGTTGGTCAGACACTCTTATACTTAAACAATATATATCAATCTGCTATTACTACCCAAAGACATGAAGAATCAAAAAAATCGCACTATTATTTTAATTGCTTGTATCTGCGCGACTGCGGTAAGCGGATGTGGTGGAGGGAAAGGCGCGACTCCAGTCTCGCAAACGGACACAACTGCAGCAGATCAACAAGCGGTAGAGATTGCAGTCGAACCAGCAATCAGCTGTGAGGAAGTCTCTGAAAATAATGAGATTAACAGTATTGACGATATAATTCGATTTTGGGAGGGAAATCACACACGCAAACAGCTGGTAGAATATATTGAGACTCTTGAAGAAAACGACTTTATCGCAGCGCTGAAACGTGATAGAGCTAATATCTCAGATTCAATGAGAGTAGAGATGGTTGTCGAAAGCAAAATGTACAAGGAACCGACCTCTGAAAAAGCTGATTATGTAACGTTATTCAATTATTTAATCTGTGCAGGCAGTGAGGAATACAGAGAAGGTATTGTCGGTTATATATATAAAATGTTCAGGTCTTATCCTCAAAAAATGGATGAGTTCGAATATTATCTGAACCAACTCGATGAAAAACTCAAAAGAGCCGTTGCCGGGGAACTAATGGGGATTATTACGTTTGAGTTCTTATATCAAAATATAGTTGAGAATCAAATCACTGATTTGAATGAGTTATGGCAGATGTTCTGCACCGATTATCCTAATCTATGCAAATTGAAATATGCTAAAGAATATTTCGAAGCTCAGTATAAATCTGAATATTAATGCCCCATTTTGTCTATCAAAGAATGTACGGTATATCTGAATGAAACAGGACGGTAAAATTAAATTATTGGCAGGGGCGCGAACGCTGGGGGGATAGTCGGCATGTGGCAAAGTGGCGGTCGTGACAGGTCACGACCCAATGCTGTTTACTTAAGCAATCAAATAGCCTCTCTATAGTTATGTAGAG
>CAJUMR010000032.1 GCA_910587475.1 uncultured Muribaculaceae bacterium | reverse complement strand
TTTGTCGAGGTTGATAACCTTAGCGTAGCAGCCGCCTTCGAAGTTGAACACGCCATTGTCATCCCAGCCGTGTTCGTCGTCGCCGATGAGCAGACGTTTCGGATCGGTTGAAAGGGTGGTCTTGCCTGTGCCTGAGAGGCCGAAGAACACAGCAGTGTTTTCGCCGTTGAGGTCAGTGTTGGCAGAGCAGTGCATTGAAGCGATGCCCTTGAGGGGAAGGAAGTAGTTCATCATAGAGAACATACCTTTCTTCATTTCGCCGCCGTACCATGTGTTGATGATCACCTGTTCGCGGGTTGTGATGTTGAACACAACTGCAGTTTCGCTGTTGAGGCCGAGTTCCTTGTAGTTGGTGAGTTTTGCCTTAGAAGCGTTGTAAACGATGAAGTCGGGAGTGAAGTCCTTGAGCTCTTCATCAGTCGGACGGATGAACATGTTGGTCACGAAGTGAGCCTGCCATGCAACTTCCACGATGAAGCGAACAGCCATGCGGGTGTCTTTGTTTGCGCCGCAGAAACCGTCGACTACATAAAGTTTCTTGTTAGAGAGTTCCTTGACAGCAAGTTCCTTGCAAGCTTTCCATGCTTCCTGAGATGCGGGTTTGTTGTCGTTTTTGTATTCTTCGGTTGTCCACCACACGTTGTCCTTAGAGTTTTCATCAAGCACGATGAATTTGTCTTTGGGCGAACGGCCGGTGTAGACACCTGTCATCACGTTTACAGCGTTGAGTTCGGTGAGTACACCTTTTTCATAGCCTTCGAGCGAGGGAAGAGTCTCTTCGTTGTAGAGAAGCTCGTAAGAAGGGTTGTAGACAACTTCAGTTGTGCCATTGATGCCGTACTTCACGAGGTCTTTTTTGATCTCGGCTACGCGGGCGTTTTTGATTTCTTCAATGTTGCTCATAGTTGTAAAAACTGAAAAATATGAATGTTTAGAATTGATTTGATTCGATCTTATTAATCGACTGCAAAGGTACGAAAAATTTCGGTTGCAGAAAGCCTTATTAAGGAAATTTTTCCCTATTAATTATTTTTAGCTTTTTATACTTGCCTATCAGTCGATTGCTCTCGGCCTTAACGTTGCCTTATGTGCTAATGTTCACTTATATAGCTATATTAATTCACAAAAGAATCAAACAATCATTTCGATTGTTTTCCCAGATCTTTTTTAGGGCGCTTCGTTCTATGTAAGTGAGCTTTTATCAAAAACGCGTTTGACTACACCCGAATATGTTTTTAACGCGGAGCGGATTCGGAGATTTGTCGAGCCAACCGGGTGACGGTGTGCGTACATGTAAAAAATTAATTAAGGAAATTTTTATGTAAATGGTTGCGGAATGGCTGAAGTTTGTTTAACTTTGCGGACGATGATCAGTTGATGTCGATGGCATCGGCTGACTGAATGACTTACTAACATAATATCAACAACACAATTATTATATAATTACCACTATGTCAAAAGTTACAGTCGTTGGTGCCGGTAATGTGGGCGCCACTTGTGCAAATGTATTGGTAACCACTCAGGTTGCCGACGAAGTTGTTCTCCTCGACATCAAGGAAGGTGTGAGCGAAGGCAAAGCTATGGACATCATGCAGACAGCCAATATTCTTGGCCTCAACTCTCGTCTGACCGGTGTCACTAATGACTATGCCAAGACCGAAAATTCTGACGTTGTTGTCATCACTTCGGGAATTCCCCGCAAGCCCGGCATGACTCGCGAAGAACTTATCGGTGTGAACGCAGGTATCGTAAAGTCTGTTACCGAAAACGTTCTCAAGCACTCACCCAATGCAATCATTGTCTGCGTGTCGAACCCCATGGACACCATGACATATCTCATCCACAAGATCTCGGGACTTCCCAAAAACCGCATCATCGGCATGGGTGGCGCACTCGACAGCGCACGCTTCAAATATTTCCTCTGTGCAGCTCTCAACGCTAACGCAAATGAAGTTGAAGGCATCGTGATCGGCGGCCACGGCGACACAACCATGATCCCCCTTACCCGCTACGCTGCTTACCGCGGCATCCCCGCATCGACTCTTCTCCCTGCTGAGCAGCTCGAGAAAGTAGCTGCTGACACAATGGTAGGCGGTGCAACGCTCACCAAACTTCTCGGCACTTCAGCATGGTATGCTCCCGGTGCAGCTGCAGCACAGGTTGTCGGTGCAGTCCTCGGCGATCAGAAGAAGCTCATTTCATGCTCTGCTCTTCTTGAAGGCGAATACGGCGAAAGCGATCTCTGCATCGGTGTCCCCTGTATTCTTGGCCGCAACGGCATCGAAAAGATTGTTGAGTTCGATCTCAACGACGAAGAAAAAGCCCTCTTCCACAAGAGCGCTGAAGCTGTTCACAAGACCAACGCAGCACTTGCATAACAGCAGCCTTCAAGCGACTGACTGACCAATAACGGAGCAAGCACAAAGGCTGTCATGACCGACGCCGTTGTGCTTGCTCTTTGCTACCTGCCATCTGAACTTTCAGACCCGTAAAAACATTATTATACAGAACGATTAATCTATCAGACAATGAAAAAATCATATTTCCTTATCGCCGCTACTGCAGCATTCGCCCTGTCGTCGTGCGGAGGCAGCAAGGCTGACGCGGCTCAAGAGACAGTTGAAGTAACAGAAACAGTCGAACAGTCGGCCAATCAGTCGATCACAGCTGATCAGCGTCAGGCTCTCGTGGCGTCGACGCTCTTGTCGGACGCTGATTTCTCAAAGCCGGTTTTCATCGACTTCAATGCCACATGGTGCGGTCCATGCCGACAGTTCACTCCCTATTTTGAAGCTGCGGCAGAGAAGTATGCCGATCGTGCTAAATTTGTGCCTGTCGATGTCGATGTTTATGGTGAAGTAGCCAATGCGTTCGGTGTGCAGAGCATTCCGATGGTTCTTGCCATATATCCCAATGGTGAATATATCACCTTTGTCGGAACACAGGATATCGTCGGTGACGGAGTGTTCGATGCCATTGTTGAAAACGTCATCAAATAATATTTAAATCAGCATCAGATGAAATACAGCGAAATAGTAGCCAACATCAAATCGCGTCTCGGCTTTGCCGATCTCAATGCCATGCAGCTTGCCGTCGGGGCTTCGCAAGCGCGTCGCCTCATATTGCTCGCACCGACAGGGAGCGGCAAGACAGTGGCATTTGCGATAGCGTTGCTGCGTTCGCTGCGTAATCCTTGCGGCCGCGTGCAAGGCGTCGTCCTGGCGCCTTCGCGCGAGCTTGTCCTTCAGGTCTGCGACGTCGTGAGGCGTATAGCTGTGGGCTATAAGACTGTAGCCTTCTATGGCGGCCATCCTATGGCCGACGAAGTAAACAGCCTTTCGCAGATCCCCGACATCATTGTCGCAACACCCGGACGCATGCTCGACCATCTGCAGAGACACACCGTCGACCTATCGTCTGTGCGTACACTCGTCATTGACGAATATGACAAGGCTCTCGAACTTGGTTTTCATGATGAAATGCGGCGCATCGTAGGGCGTCTGTCCGATCTTGGCTGCGTAGTGTTGACGTCGGCCACAACTCTTGGCGAGTTGCCGGCCTTCATCGACATGTCGGGTGCAGAGACCGTCGACTGTTCGGCCGATCGTTCGGCGCGAGCACCACGGCTCAATATCGCCCATGTCGAAAGCCCGGCCCGCGACAAGGCCCAGACTCTTGTCGACCTGCTGCATTCGTTGCCAAACGGCAAAGTACTTGTATTTGTCAATCACCGGGAGAGTGCCGACCGCACCGTCGACATTCTGCGCCGCGCAGGTCTCCCTGCCGGAGTTTATCACGGAGGACTCGACCAGCGTGAACGTGAGAAGGCTGTCAAGATGCTCGACAACGGGTCGTTGCCTATCCTTGTTACTACCGACCTTGCCGCACGCGGCCTCGACATCGATTCGCTATCGGCCGTTATCCACTATCACCTGCCGGTCACTCCCGAAGCGTGGACTCATCGCAATGGCCGCACGGCGCGTGCCGGTGAGTCGGGTGATGTGTTTGTGATTACATCCGAAGCCGATAATATCCCCGACTATGTTGTGTGGGACCGCGATTACAATCCGACAGCATCCTCGTCTGATCCGATAAAGGCCCGCTTTATTACTTTGCATATCAACGCCGGTAAAAAAGAGAAAATCTCGCGAGGCGACATTGTCGGTTATTTGTGTCAGAAGGGTGGCCTCGAAGCCTCGCAGATCGGCAAGATCGACGTCAGCGACCATCAGGCTCTCGTGGCTGTTGATGCTGCTGTTGCCAAGGATGTTGTCAAAGCTCTCGCCAACGAAAAAATTAAGGGGAAAAGGGTGAAAATTGCCTTGGCGCAGTAAAAGCATATAAGTAATATATAGGAGCCGTACCCCTAAACCACAGGCGAAATAACTGCCTTGTCAGCGGGAGTTAATGCGCCTGCTGTTTGAATTGACAATAAAAAAAGTTATCTTTGTGCAAAAATCTTAGCCATATTTTGACTTTCGAAACAGTCGCATGGCTTGCTATGTCGTTTTGTTTCAAGTGAAAACGCGGCCCGGGATTTTCGGCCAAGTATTCATATTTGTGTTTACAAAGCCAGTAAATATGTGTCAGTAAACCGCAAAAAATGCAGGATAACGATAAAAAGCCCCTTTTGGGCATGACTCTTGAAGGTCTCCGCGCAGTAGTAGCAGACCTCGGCATGAAACCATTTGCTGCAGGACAGATTGCCGCGTGGCTCTATCAGAAACGTGTCACCGACATCGAATCGATGACTGATCTGTCGAAAAATGCGCGTGCGGCATTGGCCTCACGTTATTGTGTCGGACGTCAACTTCCGAAAGCTGAAGCACGTTCGGTCGATGGTACCGCCAAATATCTTTTCGAAGGGGTAGGTGGACGCGACATCGAGGCTGTATGTATCCCCGATCGCGACCGAGCCACAATATGCGTGTCGTCGCAGGCGGGTTGCAAGATGAACTGCTCCTTCTGCATGACCGGACGCCAGGGATTTCATGGCAATCTGACAACAGCAGCCATCATCAATCAAGTGTTGTCGATCCCCGAGTCCGAAGATCTGACCAATATTGTGTTCATGGGAATGGGTGAGCCGACCGACAATCTGCCGGCCGTGCTCGACGCCATCGAGATCCTCACCGCGCCGTGGGGGCTTGGCTGGAGTCCAAAGCGCATCACGGTGTCGTCGATAGGAAAATTCAAGGAACTTAAAACTTTGCTCGACCGAACCAAAGTTCACATCGCCATCAGTGTGCACTCTCCGATCGGTGAGCAGCGTGAGGCGCTCATGCCTGTCGAAAGGGCTTATCCGGTGCGTGAGATTTTCTCATTGCTCAGAGGATATGACTTCGCTCATCAGCGACGCCTTTCGGTGGAGTATATCATGTGGAAGGGAGTCAATGACACCATGCGTCATGCCGATATGCTTGCGCGCTTGATCAAAGGCACGTCGGCGAGGGTCAACCTTATTCGTTTCCATGCTATTCCTGATTCTGATCTGCGGCCATGCTCACAACAGGCGATGGAAGCTTTCCGCGACAAACTCAATGCGTTTGGCGTCACAGCCACCATACGTGCATCGCGCGGCGAGGATATAATGGCGGCATGCGGCATGCTTGCAGGTCGCGCCCGCAACAGTCAACCGATTACAGACAACCGAAATTAATACCTCCGAAATATATGAACAACAGGAAAATACGCGTTGCCATCACCCACGGCGACATCAATGGCATCTCCTACGAAGTAATACTCAAAGCCCTCGAGGACACACGCTTGCTCGAGCTTTGTACGCCGATAGTCTATGGCTCGGCAAAGATTGCATCGTTCTACCGCAAGAGTCTCGAGATGCCCCAGATACAATTCAATCAGGCTGCCACTGCTGACGACATCAAAGACGGAGTGTACAACATCGTCAATGTTGTCGGAGAGGATACGAAAGTCGAGCCTGGTGTGTCATCTGAAATTGCCGGTCTCGCAGCATTTGCAGCCCTCGAACGCGCTGTGGCTGATCTGCGTGCCGGACATGTCGACGTCCTTGTCACCGCCCCGATCAATAAAAAGAATATCCAGAGCGATACATTCCGTTTCCCCGGCCACACTGAGTATCTCGAAGCTTCGCTCGGCGAAGAAGGCGACCATGCCATGATGATACTCTGCAATGACAATATGCGTGTGGCTCTCGCCACGATCCACATTCCACTTGCCGACGTGCCAAAGTCGATAACAACCGATCTTATCGTCGAGCGCATCCGCACTCTCAATGCGTCGTTGCGTCGCGACTTCGGCATACCGTCGCCGCGCATCGCCGTTCTCTCGCTGAACCCTCATGCCGGAGAGGATGGTTTGCTTGGCTCTGAAGAGCGTGACATAATCATCCCCGCGATCCAGGAGGCAAAAGAGCGACGTATCCTTGCGTTTGGTCCTTATGCCGTCGATGGGTTCTTTGGCATCGGACGTTTTGTCAAGTTTGACGGCATACTCGCGATGTATCACGACCAGGGACTCGCTCCTTTCAAGGCGCTTGCAATGGACAACGGCATCAACTTCACCGCCGGACTGCCATATGTGCGCACTTCGCCTGACCACGGCACAGGATATGATATAGCCGGACGCGGCGAGGCCTCACCCGAGTCGATGCGTCAGGCCATCTATTCGGCGATCGATATCTTCCGCAACCGCCATCGCGAAGATGCTGCCACGCGTCACCCTCTGCGCCGCCAGTATTACGATAAAGGCCCCGACAACGTAGTGCTCGATCTCAACGCTGACTGATCGATGCCGTCATTGAGCGCGGCTTACACAACTCTGACTCATAAAAATTTGCATCTCTGAGCGCAATTGATTACTTTTGCGTTCAGAGATTATTTTATACATACTACCTTATCGCAACCAAAATGAAAAGATTTACCCTCTTACTGGTGGCTATCGCAGCCATCTTGCCATTGTCCGTGAAGGCACAACTGGTGACATCGTCTCCGGCCATACTCCAGGAAGCGAGCCGCGACGTGGTCCTTACCTATCATGCGGCATCGCCGCTCGGCAACCAGGCATTTGCCGGTGCTTCCGAGTCAGAGCAAGTCTATGCTCATATCGGAGTTATCACAAATCTTAGCTCTGAATGGTCGCACGTTGTGACTCCGTGGCCCGAGCGCGACGGTTCGAATGCCGACGCAGCCAACACAGACCAAAATCACCTCACCCGCACTGCGGCCGATACCTATACATTAAATATAGGGGATATCCGCTCGTACTTCGGCATTACCGATCCGGCCGAGCATGTCACCCGCATCGCCATGGTCTTCCGCAACGCCGATGGTTCGGTAGAAGGTAAGACCGCATCGGGAGGCGACATTTTTGTCGACGTAGCGCCCGACGGTTTTGCTATGTCGTTCACCTCCGACGCTGTCTCTACGATCATCAGCGCACCGACGACTGTCACTTTTTCTTTGGCAGCGACTCTGCCTGCCGATCTTTCGATCGATGTCGACGGGGTGACTATTGCTTCTGCATCGTCGGCGACAATCCTGTCAAAGTCTTACGATTTTGCAGCAAAAGGCTACTATAAAGTGACTGCTACGGCTGTCCACGACGGAGTGACCGACACTCAGACCATCTCCGTGGCATGGCCGACTCCATCGGCGGCAGCTGACTATCCCGGCGGTGTTCCGGTGCAAGGCGCAGTGCGCAACGACGATGGATCAGTGACATTCTGTCTTGCAGCCCCTGGCAAGCAAAGCGTAGTGCTCGTGCCGTCGTGGGATGATTATGCTGTAGCCGACAATAATGTAATGTCATATCAAGACTATAATGGCAACCGCTATTTCTGGTTGACTGTGTCCGGTCTCGATGACGACAAGTACTACCCATATTACTATCTTGTCGACGGCACTACTTCTGTTGCAGATCCATACGCCCGTCTGGTGCTCGACTGCTACAGCGACAAATGGCTCGACCCTGCAGTGTGGCCTGACATGCCTAAGTATCCTTACGAGAAGTTCGACAACATCATGCTTGCAGTGTACCGCGGCGATATCGACAGCTATGATTGGACAGTGAGCGACTTCAAGGCTCCCGACCATTCGCAACTGATTGTCTATGAGATGTTGTTCCGTGACTTTACCGGCACAATCGGCGAGGCCAATGCCAATGGCACAGTCCGGGCAGCCATCGCGCGCATACCTTATCTGAAGGAACTTGGTGTCAATGCCGTCGAACTTATGCCGATTATGGAGTTCAACGGTAATAATTCGTGGGGCTACAATACTAACTTCTATTTCGCGCCCGACAAGGCCTATGGTTCGCCCGACGACTACCGCGAGTTTATCGACGAATGTCATCGCCAGGGAATTGCCGTCATACTCGACATCGTGTTCAACCAGAGCGATGGCCTGCATCCTTGGTATCAGATGTATCCGGTCGGCGATAATCCCTTCTACAATGCCGTCGCTCCTCACGACTACAGTGTGCTTAATGACTGGAACCAGGGAGGCAATCCGCTTGTCGAACAACAGTGGGCCGACGCCATCCGTTACTGGATGACCGCCTACCGTGTTGATGGCTTCCGCTTCGACCTCGTCAAAGGTCTCGGAGATAACGATAGCTACTCTGCCGGAACCGATGCCTATAACAGTTCGCGCATCGAGCGCATGAAGCGTCTCCATGCAGTGATCCGCTCGATAAAGCCCGATGGCATTCACATTAATGAAGACCTTGCACAAGCTAAGGAAGAGATAGAGCTCGGCAACGACGGCATGCTCCAGTGGGCCAACATCAATTCGGCCTCCGGACGTGTTGTCTCGGGATGGAACGCCGGTGAGACCGGCATACCGTCGACGCTTGGTTATGGTTCGCCTGTGTCAGCGTTCCTGTCGACGCTTCAGGATGGTCGCCCTTGGGGTTCGACGGTCTCTTATGCAGAGAGTCATGACGAGCAGCGCATTGGTTATTATGTTGAAGCAAATGCCAAGAACAACAGTGTGCGCAACTCGTCCTACCGTCGTCTCGGTGTGCTCGCAGCGCAGATGCTTCTCACTCCTGGCCCTAAGATGATATGGCAGTTCGGTGAGCTCGGCGACTCTCAGAATACGAAGTCGGACGGAGGCAACGACACATCTCCCAAGACTGTTGTGTGGAATCTTCTTGAAAACGACGATGCAATGGGGCTCCACGACACCTATCAGGCTCTTTGCCTTCTGCGCCTCGCCAATCCCGAGCTATTTGACGAATCTGCTGAATTTACCACAGTCGGACTCGACGACGCTCTTTCTGTGGCTCGCTCGATGCGTCTCCGCTCTGGCGACAAGGAAGTAGTTGCTCTGATCAACACGTCGATTACCGCGCAGGCTAAAACTGTTTCGTCGCCCGTATCTGCTGCCGATCCGTCGACTTACCGGCTTCTGTTTGCCTCGCCGGGCATCAATGTCACTCCTTCGGCAGGCGACTCGTCGATATCCGCAAAACTTCCAGGCGGAAGCTTTGCTGTATTCGCCACTGCAGATACTCCGTCGGCAGTCGATGATATAGTCATAGATGCGACCGACAATGCTCCGGCGGTCTATTACGATCTTCAGGGTCGCAGAATTGAAGGTCAGCCTACTCCCGGACTTTACATCGTCCGTCGCGGATCTGAAGTTTACAAAGAACTGGTGCGGTGATTGTCGATCCCGTAAACATTCTTTGATCGCTCGACGTCCGGGGCCCTTTTGTAGGTGCCGGACGTTGATTCTTAGGCGTTTCTATGGTCGGAGATCCACTATGTCGGATAAAAAACTATGAAAATATTTGCAATGACTGCAAAAAATGTTTAATTTTGTCGCGGTAAATTACATCATGAGGCATTCAGCCTATTGATCAACGAACCGTTTTTTCAAAATATATATGTTTTTATAGATTGTAGATTATTAGAGGGCCTTATCGTGAGATACAGCCCTTTTTTCATATCCGTTTTCATCTTTTTTTGCTCGATTGACCAAAAAATTAGGTGAAAATTTGCTTAATCCCGAAATTTAATTGTATATTTGCCGATGTTTCATCACCGGTTAACAAAGATAACATACCATATAACTAAAAGGCAACATACCATATAAACATTATACTAATTCAAAACAACTTTCTTATGAACAAAACTTTACGCAATCTGGCGCTTGTAGCTCTTGCTACCGCTCCGTTCGCTGCTAATGCCGAACTCGTAGGTGAAGGAACAGCTGCTAATCCGTATCTTATCGGTTCAGCTGCAGACCTCTGTGAAGCGTATCAGTACACCAAATCTCTCGAAACAGTCTATTTCGTTCAGACTGCCGATATCGACATGGCAGGTGTTAAGGAATACATCCCTGTTGTAGGCTATGACGCTGCTACTTACGATCGTCCCTTGAACTATGACGGCCGTAACCACGTGATCAAAAACTTCGCACCCGAAACTGACGTCTGGGCTTCTGGTTCAATGTATAACTACGGCCAGTCTATCTTCGGCGTATTCAGCGGTGAGCTCAAGAACCTTGGCATCGTTGATATGAACATTTCTGCAGCCGGTGGCCGTTGTGGCGCTATCGGTGGCTATCTCGGCCAGTCTTCTGCAGGTGTAGAAACCACAGTCGTTTCAAACGTTTACGTAACAGGTAAAGTTAAAGGCGGTTCAGCTAACTATTCTGGCGGCTTGTTCGGTACAACCGGTACAGCTGTTGAACTTAACAACTGCTTCGTGAATGTTGAAATGGAAGGTCTTGACGGTGGTCTCAACGGCGCACTCGCAGGTCGTCTCAACAACCCCGCTACATTGAACAACTGCTATGTAGCCGGTACTGTCAGCGGCAACGCTAATCTCGTTTGCGCCGCTAACAAGGTGAACTCTACTTTCAATGGTTTCGTTGTGTTCAACACTGGTTCTGACGAAACTGGTCTTGCTTCGGCTGACGGCGTTACTATGGCCAACACTGCAGCTACAAGCCAGGCTGGTCTTGATCTCGTTCGCTCTTGGGCTGCTTACAGCGCAACTGAAGACATCGATGCATATCCCGCACTTATGTATGCTCTCTCAGGCGAAGGCACTGAAGCTAATCCTTATATCATCGATTCTCCCGAAGCTCTCTGCAACGCTTACCGTTTTGTTGACGGCGTGAACGGTGGAACATTCTACTTCGTTCAGACTGCCGACATTGACATGGAGGGCTTCGATGACTATCACGCTTTGGCTGGTTATGACGGTGCTTACAATGCTATCATCAACTACGATGGTCAGAACCACGTGATCAAGAACTTTGTTCCTATGGAATATTCAGGCGCAACTGTTGCTGAAACTAACTACTACTATTGCACATCAATCTTTGGTGTTCCTTCTGGCGTTATCAAGAACCTCGGTGTAGTTGACGCTTATGTTTCGGCTACTCAGGGCGCAGGTGTACTCGGCGCATATGCCGGTCACGGTAGCGGCAGCTCACTTACTGTTGAAAATGTTTATGTAACAGGTGAAGTTTATGGTGAAGGTGGTTACACCGGCGGTCTCTTTGGTACTACTGGCAACCTTCTCATCATCAAAGACAGCTTCTTCAATGGCTCTGTTAATGGTTCTTCTGCTTATCTCGCAGGTTTCGTAGGTCGTCTCCGCAACGAAATGGAAGTTTACACTTCTTATGTTGCAGGTTCTATTGAATCAGGTTTTGCTATTGCTGACACTGACAAAGCTCCCGTGCTTTATGTTGAAGACTTCGTTTCATTTGTAGAAGGTGCAGAATTGTGCTCTGAAGGCGTTGATCTCGACGGTGGCAGCAGCTATGACCTCGTTGACGGCAACGAAGCAGCTCTCATCGAAGTTGTTCAGGATTGGGCAGCATTCAGCTCTACTGAAATGATCAACGGCTATCCCGCACTCGATGCTTTCAACAACGGCACAAGCGGCATCTTCAACGAAGCTGTTGAAGAAGTTGAAGCAAACGGTCCCGCTGTTTACTACAACCTCCAGGGCGTACAGGTTGCTAACCCCGAAAACGGTGTATACATCGTTCGTCGTGGCAACAAGGTTTCAAAAGAACTCGTTCGCTAATCATTACTTGATACAAGTATAAATTTCTGCACAGCGGGCGGCCTCTTATGGCCGCCCGCTGCTGTATTTACCGACTTGGCGGTGCAACCGTGCGCAGCAGGTGGTCATCGCCGACCGAAAATGTACGGAGCGGACAGAGACCGGCAAGTTTAACAAATTCTCGCAAAAAGGTTAAGATGTTGTTGTTCAGTAATTTTTAGTGTATGTCTGTTAAATCGATTTAAAAAGCATTTAAAAAAACTTGCGGAATAAATTGTCCAATTCGATTATTATTCATAGCTTTGAAAAATATTTTTGCTATGACTGAGTCACTTAATAAGTAAAATGAATAAATCGACTCTTCTGTGCAGTACTAAAGTATTAACAAATAAATCTAATAATTAATACCCTAAAAATCGATCATGAAACTTAATCTTGCAAAAAACCTTAGGCTATTGGTCTCTCTGTGGTGTCTGTTTGCAGCGATTTTCGCTTTCGCGCAAGTGACGGTCACAGGTACAGTTCTTGACAATAGCGGCGAAACGATGCCGGGTGTATCTGTTCGCCTCAAAGGGAATCCTTCGGTAGCTGCGGCTACAAACGTTGAAGGTCGTTTTGTTATTAAAGTTCCTAATCTCGACGCATCGCTTGAAGTGTCGTTCATCGGCTATCAGTCGCAGACTGTTGCCCTCAAAGGACGCTCAAATGTCGAGATAACTCTTCTCGAAGACTCCGAGGCTCTCGACGAACTCGTTGTTGTCGGCTACGGTGTTCAGAAGAAAATCTCTCTTACCGGTTCTGTATCGGCCGTTTCGGGCAACGATCTTGTCAAGACGCCTATGCAGAACGTTTCAAACATGCTCACCGGTAAAGTCTCGGGTATCACAGCTGTTCAGTCGACCGGTAAGCCGGGTGCCGACGGCGCGAGCATTCACGTCCGCGGTCTTAACGACTTCGGAGGCTCGGGTCCGCTTGTGATCGTCGACGGTGTGCCGATGGCTATGGACCAGGTCAATCCGCAGGACGTCGAGAGTATCTCGGTCCTCAAGGATGCCGCAGCTGCGATTTATGGTGTGCAGGGTGCCAATGGTGTCATCCTCGTCACCACTAAGAAAGGTCAGGAAGGCTCGGCCAAGATCTCTTATTCTGGTGCTTTGACATGGACCCGCAACACTGCGCTCCCCGAGTATCTCAATGCCGAAGAGTACATGTACTGGCATAACAAGGCATCGGCTATGGATGGTCTCACTCCTCGCTATACAGCCGAAATCCAGCGCCGCGTCAAGGAGGCTGCTCCCGATGATTATCTCGGTGAGACAGACTGGATCAAGGAGACATTCAAAACCGGCTTCACACAACAGCATACAGTGTCGGCAACCGGTGGCACGAAGAACGTCAACTACTTCGTTTCTCTCGGTCTTCTCGATCAGGAAGGCACAATGCGCAACACAGAGTATCGCCGCTATAACTTCCGCTCGAATCTCGACGTGAAGGTGGCCAAGAACCTGCGTTTCATGGCTAATATCTCGGGCTATCGCACCGAACGTCTTTGGCCTGCAGCTGACCTTAGCGACCAGAGCGAATTCAACCCCTCGCGTGAAGCTCTCACAATGTTGCCTATCTTCCAGAAAGAGTACAATGGTTATCCTGTAGCATGGTCGGTCAACGGTTCTCACATCAACCCGATCGCATCGCTCGAAGGCGCAGGCTGGAACCGACTTTACAGCAACCGCTTGATCGGTAACTTCCAGCTCGAATATGACTTCAAAGATGTTCACCCTGTGCTCGACGGCCTCAAGGTGTCGATCTGGGGATCGTATGACGCAAACCACGGTCTTACCGACAATTTTGACGGCTACATTGCTCAATATGCTGTCGACGAAAACTTCGGAGAGCCCCAGTTCGCTTACAAGCCCAGTTACGGTCGTCCAGGCGAAGGCAGCTTCTTCCGTGGATCTCACTGGAGCGGCAACTGGATCATCCGCCCCTCAGTGACCTATAACCACAAATTCGGCAAGGCTGACATCGGCCTCCTCTATCTCTATGAGGCAACCAAATACACCAATGGCGTTTTCCAGGCTATAGCTCAGGGCTACAGTGTATATGATCCTGTCGATATCTCGCTTGCAGATGAGGTGCTCGCCACCTCTGTCCTCGGCAGCCATCAGGACACAGGCGTTGTGTCACACGTCGGACGTTTCAATTTCGGTTGGGATGATAAATATCTTCTCGAGTTCGCGTTCCGTGTCGACGGTTCGTTCAACTTCGCTCCCTCCAACCGCTGGGGTTTCTTCCCCTCTGCATCGGCAGGCTGGATCTTGTCTAACGAATCATTTATCAAAGACAATCTTCCCTGGGTCGACTTCCTCAAACTCCGTGCCAGCTACGGCGAATCAGGTAAGGACGGCATTCCCGCGTTCCTCTTCAAGACTCTGTTTACAAAGGTTCGTAACGGTCAGATCCTCGACGGCAATGCCATCAGCCTCTATTACACGGACTCATATTCTCAGGCCGGTCTGAAGTGGTCGACTACACGCTCATATAACGTCGGTCTTGACTTCGACATCTTCAAACGTAAATTCGGCGCTGAAATCGACGTGTTCTATCAGCACACAAGCGACCTTCTTGAAGGCGTTGGTGGTGTGTTTCCATCTTCTCTCGGTGGATATGCTCCCAAGTATGAAAACTCTGGTGCTGTCGAGAACCGAGGCATCGACTTCACACTCAAGCATGAGTTGACAGTTAACAAGGACTTCAGCTATCGTCTCCGCGGAACATTCGGATTCGCCCGAAACAAAGTTCTTAAACAGAAAATCAATGATGATCATCCCTCATGGCGAAACGTGATCGGACATCCTATGGGTGCACGCTTCGGCCTCATCGCCACCGGTCTCGCTCAGACTCAGGAAGATATCGACAATGCTCCCGCGGCTCCGTCGGGAACAATCCGTCTCGGCGACATCCTCTATCTCGATACCAACGGCGACGGCAAGATCATGTACAAAGGTTCGGAATCTGACTACGTGCGCATCGGCTACGGTGCTCTCCCCGAAATCACATTCTCTATGAACATGGATTTCAACTACAAGAATTTCTATCTCAACATGCTCTGGCAGGGTGTAACCCATGTTGACTACACTCTCAATGGTATGTGGGGCAACGGTCACACCGACAACACTCCTTACACCAAGCCATTCTATGGTGACGCAAACTCGCCGAAGTATCTCGTCGAGGACGCATGGACTCCCGAGCATACCGACGCACGTTATCCCCGTCTGTCGACTATCGGCAACGGCAACAACGCTGTATCGTCGACCTGGTGGCTCGTAAATGGCGAATATCTCCGCTTGAAGAACCTCTCATTCGGTTACGACGTTCCTGAGAAAGCGCTCCGCAAGACTCCGTTCTCGCGTGTCAATGTCTATGTGGCCGGTACAAATGTGTTTACATTCAGCCACTTCAAGTATGTCGATCCTGAGTCGCCTTCAGTTTCTGCCGGTTACTACCCCCAGCAGGCAACATGGAGCTTGGGTCTCAACCTTTCGTTCTAATCTTTCCATTAAACATAGAATATGAAAAAAGTAAATTATATCATAGCTCTGGCTGCGTTGACATTTGCAACATCGTCGTGCAACGACATTCTTGATGTCGAATCGACATCACAGTTCAATGAGCCGGCCATCTGGAGCGACCCGACCGTAGCCGATGGTTATGTGCTCGCGGCCTATAATACATTTGCCGATCATTCGATCCTGCGCAATAATGCACGTCGTTACTACGACGCATATACCGACCTCTACAAGTCAACTTCGTGGGATGCCTACGAGCATATGTACAACAAGAACCTCATGGAGACTTCGAAGTTCGGCAAGAATAATGCCAGCGACTTCGGATGCTGGAGCCAGGCCTACACTCGCATCAAGCGTACAAACAAACTCATCAACGACATCGAGACAAACGGTGCCAAATTCGGTGAGGACTGGCAGAAAGTGCGCATCGCCGAAGCTCGCTTCTGCAATGCGATCAACTATTGGTTCATCGCTCGAGTTTATGGTGGTGCTGTGATCCGCACAGCTCATTCGGGCGTCAGCGGAAATCTCGATGACGGACAGTACGAAGAAGACTGTAACCGTGCACGTGCCACCGAACAGGAAACCTACGACTATATCCTCGACGAGCTGCAGGCTGCTGCCGATGATCTTCCCGAAAGCTGGGCATCGCCCAATGTCGGCCGTGCCACTAAGGGTATCGTCTACGGATTTATGAGCCGTCTCGCGCTCTATGCCCATCGCTGGGACATAGCAGTAGATGCTGCCGACAAGTGCAAGCAGTATGGCAAATACTCACTCGTCAGCAACTATGCCAACCTTTTCAAAGTCGACTACGATGCTTCAAACCGTCAGGAAGTGATCTATGCTCTCTATGGCAAGAAGGATATTACCAAGATCGATTTCGAAAACAAGATGCGCCCCTATGGCGACGGTGCTGTCTATAACACAAGCGCATCGTCGATGGGACAGATCGTTCCGACAGCCGAACTTGCCGACTCTTATGAGTTCCAGAATGGAACCGAGTTCAGCTGGTCGACCTGGAACAAGGTTACAGACGCAAGCGGAAAGCGCCTCACCGATCCCTACACATATCGCGAACCCCGTTTCCACGCAACCATTCTTTATAACGGAGCGACTTGGGAAAAACGAACCATCGAGACTTTTGTGGGTGCCAATGATAACGTTCCCTCAGGAGTGGATGCGTTCAAAGAGTACAAGAATTCAGCTTCAACAGGCGGATATACATGCACAGGCTACTATATCCGTAAATACCTCATGGAAGGCAACTCCGAATTCACAACCAAGAACGGATGGCAGACTGAGAACATTCTCCGCTATGCCGAGGTGCTTCTCAACAAGGCCGAGGCTTATGCCGAACTCGACGACATCGACAACGCGCTCATTCCTCTCAACGAAGTGCGTGCTCGCGTAGGCCTTCCCGGAAAGACAAGAGCTGATGCTCCCGATAAGGAAGCGTTCATGAAGATACTCCGCAAAGAGCGCATCTGTGAGCTCGCCGGTGAAGGCCACAGATGGTGGGATCTCCGCCGTTGGAAACTCGCTGTCGACGTGATCGACGGAAAGACTGTTCATGGTGTCAAGATCACAAAACGTGCCACAGGCTCGCTCTCTTACGCTACGGTCGACTGCGACGGCGGCAACACCCGCATCTTCCAGACCCGCTACTACTATTATTCACTTCCTGCCGATGAGCTCACTAACAACAAACTTTGTGAGGACAACCCCGGTTGGTAAACGATTCGATTAATTAGTTCATCAAGTAATCATGAAACTGTTCAAAAATATCACAGCTGCAGCACTCGCGTTGGTTTTCACCATCGTTTTGGGTGCATGCGCCGAGGAAGGCAAGGAGTATGAACACGACAATACACTCCTGACCACTGTCACCATCAAACTCAACCCCGGAGCCGAAGGCATGCCCGGTAAGATCATTGAATATGACGCACAGGGACAGATTGTTCCCGCCGATCTCGTCACCCTCAAATCTGTTGAGGGTGGCTACGGAGTAGTGCTTTTCGAGCTTTCGCCCTCTCTGCGCGGTGTCTACGATCCCGAGCACTGCTATCTCGGTGCTTCGCTCACGTTTGACCAGATCATCCGTCCGGGACTCGGAGGCATCAAGAACATCTGCAACCGCAATGCCGAAGGCGTAGCCCAGGGCATCGACATCACCGTTACTTCGGGTATCGGCACCGTTCGTCCCTACAAGATCATCGGCTATTTCGAAGGTGAGTATAAACTTGTCCCTGAAGAATAATCTACATTAATCTCTTGCAATCATGAAAATCAAATCATTCAGATATATCCTCGCTTCCGCTCTCTCGTTGATCGCGGTTTCGACTGTCACCTCCTGTAAGGACGACATCACGGACACTCTGCGCAGCGAAGCGAAAATTGAGCAGTACAGTTTCACCGTCACAGGTGTTGGTGTCGATCCCGATAAAGCTGCCCCGGTGTTCCGCACAAGCTTTTCGGCTGACGGCGACACGGTTTATATCCGCGTCCCCGAAGACTACGATGTAAAGGGCGAGCTCAATGGAGCTAAACCCAAGTTCTTCCTGTCGATGGGCGCGACGGTCACTCCCCCGATGACCGAGCCTCAGGACTTCTCTGATCCCGACAACCCCGTGGTCTACACCGTCACATCGGGCGACGGCGCCACAACACATAAATATTATGTAACCTACGTTATCGTGCCCCCCGTGCCTGTTGAATATGGACGAGGCTTCAGCGATTGTGTCATTTCAGGTGTAAAGACCTATGTCGAACTCGGCTTCCCCGGAAGCTATGTTTCGTGGGGCGGAACTCTCAATGTCAACTGTGGCGATATCATGGGCTTCCCCGCATTCTGCGGCAAAGGCAAGATCGTCGTATTCTCGCGCCGTTATGCATGGGGCGACGACGGTAGTTCGGGCGCCGACGCTGTGACTGCCAACGCTGCACATGCTTTCAAAGTCTACGACGTCGCTACTCTCGCTCCCGCAGGCTCTCTCAACCTTGGAGGCATCTCGCCTGCCGACGTTGTAGCTGTCGCTTCTGACTGGGCCGGCAACATGGTTGCTGCCGTAGGTCGCAAGGCATCCGGCAAGACCGACTTCTACTATTGGACTTCTCCGACCGAGGCTCCTGTTCATCTCGGCACAGCCGACGTTTCTGTCGATATTTCTGCCAATGCTGCCGATGCATCGCCTTACATCAACATCGCCGGCGACATCACCGGAGCTGCTGTCATCGCAGCCTCGGCTCCGCGCGCTGAAGATGGACCTCACTACAAATTCACCTGCGCCGGTGGCAAGCTCGTGCCCGGCTACTCGATCATCAAGACAGGATACAGCTCTGTCGACAAGAACAGCTTCCAGATGATCTCTTACTTCGGCGCCGGAGAGTATGATCCCTATCTCGTCGGTGACACAAAAGACAATCCCGGTGAAGACAACGGTCAGATCCAGATTTATCTCAACAACAGCGACGGCACCAACCGCGGTACTATGGACTATCATAACACAGCTATCAATGGTTGGGTTGCTGACAACGGCGAGGCTTGGTGGTCGCGTTCGGGCAAGTGGCTCACCCGCGACGGAGCGCGTCGTCCGACCGTCCATGCACTTATGATCAACGGCAAACCGTTCTCTTACTTCGTGACCGGCACAGACTGGGGATCGCGTGGCATTCTCATGAATCAGGATCTCTCGTCGGGCGTTGACCTCAGCGAAGAGTTTGCCGGAGGTGCAGTCAATCCTTATCCCCACTGGAGCTACGGCAAGGTTACTGCCGGCAAGAATCCCTCGGGAGATGCAGGCATCGCTCTCGCAGTCTCATATGGTGCGGTTGCCGACTGGTATTTCGACGACGAGGCTGTCGAAGGCTATCTCGCTCTTTGGACCGACCGCTTTGGACTGATCATGTTCCATATGACCTGCTTCGAACTGTAATACAGCGATCGGCAGATAACTTTTTGCAGAGGCCCGGAGAGATCCGGGCCTCTGTCGTTATAGCTGTCGCACCGCATGTGGATGCGTCATTTGCTAAATTTATGTCTGATTTGGATAATTTAACGATAAATTTGACAACTGCTACTTTGTACGTTCGTCAAAAATTAGCAAAAATATTTTGTCAATTTGAAAATAATGTCTTATTTTGCAACGAATATTCACCAATGTTAGTTTATAACCCCTTAAAATCACGATCGGGAAAAGTAATATTTTTCATGAAATCTACTGCATTTTTTAAATTTTTTGTTGTCATTTCAGTTATATTGGCCGCATGTACATCTGCGCCCCGCGACAATGGCCCTGTGGCAGAAATGGCGCGTCGACTTTTTCTCCAACATGCTGATTCATTTGTCTTTGTCATTGAACCGGACTCAACCTCATCAGACCATTTTGCGCTCGAATCGCGTGATGGCAAGATAGTTATCACTGCCAATAACAACAACTCTCTCGCCGTCGGTCTTAACCACTATTTAAAGAATTTTTGCAACACCCGCGTCTCTTGGTATGCAGCCGACTCGGTCATCATGCCTGAGACTCTGCCGATGGTGCCCGAACGCATTGAAGCATCGGCCAATGTCGATAACCGCTTCTTCCTTAACTATTGCACCTATGGCTACTCGATGCCCTATTGGAAATGGAACGATTGGGAACGCATGATCGACTGGATGGCGCTCAACGGTGTCACCATGCCTCTCGCTATCACCGGTCAGGAGTCTGTCTGGTACGAAGTGTGGCGTGAAATGGGGCTTACAGATGAACAGATCCGTTCTTACTTCACCGGTCCTGCCCAGCTTCCCTGGCATCGCATGTCGAATGTTGACTACTGGCAGTCGCCTCTGCCGATGTCGTGGCTCGAAGATCAGGCTGAACTCCAGAAGAAAATACTTGCCCGCGAACGCGAATTCGACATGACTCCCGTCCTCCCCGCATTTTCAGGTCACGTTCCCGGCGAACTTAAAGATCTATACCCCGAGGCCAAGATCCATCAGATGAGCCAGTGGGGTGGCTACGACGACAAGTATCGCAGTCACTTCATCGAGCCTATGGACTCGCTCTACGGTGTAATACAGCAGAAATTCCTCCGCAAACAGACCGAGATGTACGGCACTGACCACATCTACGGCATCGACCCGTTCAACGAGGTTGACTCGCCCGACTGGAACGAAGAGTTCCTCGCTGAAGTTTCAAAACGCATCTATGGCTCGATCGCCGAGATCGATCCCGAAGCCACATGGCTTCAGATGACTTGGATGTTCTACCATTCAAAAGAAAAATGGACTCAGCCTCGCATCGAGGCGTTCCTCACCGCTGTCCCCGACGGCAAACTCATCCTCCTCGACTACTACTGCGACAACACTGAGATCTGGCGTCAGACCGACCGCTACTACGGTGCGCCCTACATCTGGTGCTATCTCGGCAACTTCGGCGGCAACACCATGCTTGCCGGCAATATCTCTGAAACCGACTCGCGCATCGACGGCGTGCTCGCTGACGGCGGCGACAATGCCGTCGGCCTCGGCGTGACACTCGAAGGCCTCGATGTCAATCCCCACATGTATGAACTTGTATTCGACAAGGCATGGTCGTCGTTCCCCGGCACAGACAAGTGGGTCGACACATGGGCCATGTCGCGCGGCGGCGACAGCGATTCACTTGTTGTGGAGGCCTGGCGCGCGCTCGACGACAGCATCTACACTCACGAAGCCACTTGCGGACAGGCCGTTCTCATCAATGCCCGTCCAATGCTCGTCGGCACTGATCTGGAATACATACCCCGACATCTTTACGATAATTCCACTCTGTGGGCGATCTGGCAGATGCTTCTCGCCGCAGATGTCGACAGCGCCAACAGCGGACACAACTTCGACGTTGTCAACGTCGGACGTCAGGTGCTCGGAAATCTCTTCTCCGATTTCCGCGACAACTTCACTGCCGCCTACAATGCCTGCGACATCGAAGCCATGAAACTATGGGCTCAGCGCATCGACCGCCTCATCTCCGACTCCGACCGTCTGCTCGCCACTGACCAGGCATTCTCGCTCGGCAAATGGATCGCCGACGCGCGGGCGTTTGGTGCTGACGATGCCGAAAAAGACTATTACGAGGAAAATGCCCGTGGCATTCTCACCGTCTGGGGTCAGAAAGCTACCCAGCTCAACGACTATGCCAATCGTGGATGGGCCGGGTTGACCAACGACTTCTACGGTCACCGCTGGCGTGCTTTCACCGACGCGGTCATCGCGGCAGCCGAAGCCGGCAAACCCTACGACGCCAAAGCGTTCTATGACTCGATAACCGATTGGGAAGAGGAATGGACACGCGAGCACGCCGACTATCCGCTCGTTTCAGGCGAAAACCCCGTCGAGGTCGGACGCCAGATTGCAGCAGACTATCAGCAGTATTTCAATTAAACCGATTATTAACCGATTAAAAACCAATCTTTCCTCACAAAACGGACATAGCTAAATAATTCTAATAACCAAGCCGCGCCACATCGCTAAGCGAGACACGCGCTGAGCCGATACCAATCAACTCGTCTCAAATCCAATCATAATCTCTCACTCACTAATCCTCCTCACAATTCATGGAAGTAAACAAAGTAAAAGAATCCAATACCTACTTAAAATCTAACAAACTCAAAATCTTATGCAAAAACGTCAGTGCTTTTTAACGTGGAGCCTCGCTGCTGCGCTTTGTCTTTCGACAGGCAGCATCTATGCAGCCGACGCTCCCGCGCCACAGGCAGCTACGAGCAAAGTGCAAGGTCAGGTCTCGAAGATCACCGGTACTGTGCTTGACGAACTTGGCGAAGGCATCCCCGGAGCTTCCGTCAAAGTCAAAGGCGGCTCAAAGGGTGCAATCACCGACATCGACGGTACTTTTTCCATCGATGTTCCCAAAGGTTCGCAACTCGAGGTCTCTTTCCTCGGTTATACGCCTGAAGTGATCACGATCGGTAACGAAAAGAACTACACCGTTCAGCTCCGTCCCCAGA
The DNA here is from genome assembly GCA_910587475.1 of uncultured Muribaculaceae bacterium. Lineage (GTDB taxonomy): Bacteria > Bacteroidota > Bacteroidia > Bacteroidales > Muribaculaceae > CAG-873. The sequence goes on along the minus strand of CAJUMR010000032.1, from coordinate 8,724 downwards.
GCGAAATGCTCGATGAAGTCGTAGCCGTTGCCTTCGGTGCTCAGAAAAAGGAATCGGTCGTAGGTGCGATCTCTACCATCGACGCAAGTTCTCTCAAGGTGCCCGTAGGCAACCTTTCTTCGGCCATCGCCGGTAAGATCGCCGGTGCGGTCGTAATGCAGCGTACTGCCGAACCCGGATCATCGGCCGACTTCTGGATCCGCGGTATATCTTCTTTCGGTGCTAACAACCGACCCCTCATCCTCGTCGACGGTATCGAACGTTCGATGGACCTTGTCGACCCCGAAGACATCCAGTCGTTCTCGATCCTCAAGGACGCAACCGCTACCGCCCTCTACGGTGTGCGTGGTGCCAACGGTATCGTCCTCATCACAACCAAGCGCGGTACTGAGTCTAAGCCTCGTGTAAGCGCCAAGGTTGAATATGGTTTCACCAATCCTGTCAAGATCCCGGCAATGGCCAACGCCGAGCAGTTCATCGACTTCTACAACGATGTGACTCTCGACGCAACCGGCGCTCTTGCCATCAACCCCCTTGAGAAAGCCAAATATCTCAATGGTTCTGACCCCGACCTCTATCCTAATGTCGACTGGGTCAACACCATGTTCAAAGATCAGGCTTCGACCACGCGTGTCAACGTCAGCGTGTCGGGTGGTACTCCCACTGTCCGCTACTACGTCGGTGGTTCGTTCTACACCGAAGGTTCGATCCTCAACGCATTGAAATCGGACACTTACGATGCGAACATGAACTACACCAAGTACAACTTCCGCGCCAACGTCGACATCAACATCACTCCGTCGACCGAACTCGGTCTTTCTCTTGCCAACCTCTATTCGACCAAGAACCGTCCGGGCGAAACTCTGTCAAATCTTTATAACCGCACTCTGCGCACAACTCCGATCGCAACTCCGGTTATCTTCTCTGACGGAACTCTCGCTTATCCGAAGAACGGCCAGAACCCTTGGTACGACATGAACATGACAGGCTACTGCCAGGACTTCTCAAATACCTCGCAGGCTCAGGCTTCGTTGACTCAGGACTTCTCGAGCTTCCTGCTCAAAGGTCTTAAGGCTAACGTCAAATTTGCATGGGACGCCGCTGTCTACACTACTGTCGACCGTCGCAAGAACCCCGCCGTCTTCAGTGCTCTCGGCCGAGACGAAGAAGGCAACCTGATTTTCGAATCACGCAACCAGGGTAGTGACTACCTCAAGCTCAGCCAGTCGATCGCCAATACCAGCTATCGCACCAACTCTCTCGAGGCTTCGCTTACCTACGACAACACTTTCGACAAAGTTCACCACGTCAGCGGTATGTTCAACTTCAACATGCGAAGCTTGACTTACACAATGCCGGGTAGCTATGAACGTGCATTCCCTTACCGTAACACCGGTATCGCAGGTCGTGCGACTTACTCTTACGACAACCGCTACTTCGCCGAGTTCAACTTCGGTTACAACGGTTCTGAAAACTTCTCGCCGAAAAAACGTTTCGGTTTCTTCCCGTCGTATGCTGTAGGTTATATCCTTTCTAACGAATCTTTCTGGGAACCCCTCGTACCCGTCATCAGCCTCGTCAAGTTCAAGGCTTCTTACGGTGAGATCGGTAACGACCAGATCGGTGGTGACCGCCGCTTCGCGTTCAACACCACTATGATCAACGCCGAAGGCTTCAACTGGGGTACTAACCCGATCACCGGCAATCCTGGTGCCAGTGGTTTCGCAACCGGTATCCCCGGCAACGATGAGGTATCGTGGGAAACTGCTATCAAGAAGAACATCGGTATCGAACTCGCGTTCTTCAACTCAGCCCTTTCTCTTAGCGCTGACTACTTCTACGAAAAACGTTCGGGCATCTTCATCCTTCAGGAATCAGTGCCGACAGTCGTAGGTAACAACGTTAAGCAGTATGTCAACCTCGGCCGCATGCGCAACCAGGGTATCGACGCTACAGCTGAGTTCAACAAGCAGTTCGGCGACTTCTTCGTTTCGGCACGCGGTACATTCACTTACAACCGCAATAAGAAAGTCTACGACGACAAACCGACCCCGACTTGGGCATATACATCCGACGCCGGCTTCCCCTACCTTCAGGACCGCGGTCTTATCGCACTCGGCCTCTTCGAGTCTGAAGAAGACATCGCCAACAGCCCCCGTCAGACATTCGGTGCTGTTGTCCGCCCCGGTGATATCAAGTATAAGGATATCAATGGTGACAACGTGATCGACGCTAACGATAAGGTGGCTATCGGCTACACTCAGATCCCTGAGATCAGCTACGGTTTCGGTGCATCGGTAACATGGAAAGGCATCGACCTTTCGGTATTCTTCCAGGGCGTAGGCCACATCACCCGCATGCTCAATGGTGCAGGTTTCTGGGGCCAGGGTCTCAACATGTTGACTACCGGTCAGATCTTCGCTGAAGTTGCCGACAACCGTTGGTCTCTCTCTAACCCCGATCCCAACGCGATCTATCCCCGCCTTGCTGTCGACAAAGTCGAGAACAACCAGCAGGCTTCTACTTACTGGCAGCGTGACTGCAGCTTCATCCGTCTCAAAAATGCTGAAATCGGCTACACATTCCCCAAGAAATGGTTTGCAAAAGCAGGCATCTCGAATGTCCGTCTCTACGTTTCTGGAAACAACCTCCTTACATTCAGCAAATTCAAACTTTGGGACCCCGAGCTCGAGTCTGTCAACGGCGAACGCTATCCGCAGATGCGTACAGGTGCTGTCGGCCTAAATGTTAACTTCTAATCTTAAATAATCACGATGAACAAAATAAAACTTTTTGGTCTCGCTGTCGTCGCCGCTGCCGCTGCAATGTTCTCTTCTTGTAGCGATTACCTCGAGGTAAAGCTCGACGAACAGTTGACTCTCGACGAGGTGTTCAGCAAGCGTACATCGACGCTCCAGTACCTCAAGCACGTCTACAGCTACATGCCCTACGAAGAGCAGTGGCAAATGGAAAATAACCCCTCAGGCAATCGTGACGCCGACGGTGCAGCTATCGCTATGAGCGACGAGTCGCACTTCTCATGGACCATGTGGGTACCTCATCTTAACTTCGTGACCGGTGACTACGGTCCCACAACAAACAACTGGAACAACTGGCCCCTCATGTACACCGGTATCGAACAAGCCGGCATCTTCATGGAAAATGTTGACCGTTGTCCCGAACTTTCTGCAGAGGAAAAGGTAGTTGCCAAGGCTGAAGCCCGCTTCATCCGCGCTTACTGCTACTTCCAGCTTGTCCGCCGTTTCGGCCCCTGCTATGTATGGGGTGACAAACGTTCTGATCAGACAATCCGTCCCGAGTCTATCGATCGCGATCCGGTCGACAAGGCATTCGATTTCATCATCACAGAAATCGACAAGGTCATTCCCGATGTTCCCCTTGTTGTCGACAACGGCGTGCAGTTCGACGGCCGTCTGACCCGTGGTGCTGCCATGGCTGCTAAGGCTCGTATCCTTCTCTATGCTGCAAGCCCCCTCTTCAACGGTTGTGACCTCTACAAAGGTTTCACCAACAGCCGTAATGAATTCCTCTTCCCCCAGACTCCCGATCCCGACCGCTGGACCAAAGCCGCTCAGGCTGCTAAGGACGTGATCGACCTCAACATGTATCAGCTCTATGAAGACAAAACTGAGTCTGATCCTTTCATGAAGGCTATCAAGTCTTATCAGGGTGTGCAGTTTGTTCCCTGGAACAGCGAAATCATTTGGGGTTACTGGCCGCGCTGCTGCCCCTATTCAGCTTCTGCCGGTCTCTATCCCGCCTATATGCACAAGACCCGTTATTGTCCGCCTAACATCGTCCGTCAGGGTTGCGCTGGCTATTGCCCCTCGCTCAAACTTGTCGACACATATCCTATGGCAGAGTCTGGCCGTTACCCCGTCACCGGTTATGACGCCAACGGCGATCCTATCGTCGACCCGCAGTCAGGCTACGTTGCAACCGGCTTCACCAACGACTGGGAACACCCGATCGAAGGCCCGCAGTTCGGTGGCGTGAAAGCCCACAACTCTATCATCGGCCGCGACGCTCGTTTCTACGCTTCTGTTTTCCCCAACGGTTGCTACTGGGTTAACGCTTTCACTGCACAGGGTGGCAAAGTTATCGTTACATTCCACATGGGCGGTACTTCTCCCTACACCAACCTTACCGCCGACAACACCAAGGTCGGCTTCCTCTGGCGTCGCTTCCTCGACACCGGCAACGACTATCAGAACGACCAGTGGGGTACATTCTTCTGGTTCTACTTCCGTCTGGCCGAAGTTTACCTCAACTATGCTGAAGCTTGCAACGAAATGCCGCAGCGCAACGAGGCTGAAGCCCTCAAGTATGTCAACCTCATCCGCGAACGAGCAGGTCTTAACAAACTTGAAGAAGCTTATCCCGAAGTTATCGGCAACCAGGCTCTTCTCCGCGAACTTCTCCGCAAGGAACGCATGGTAGAGCTCGCATTCGAAGGTCACCGCTACTACGACTGCCGTCGTTGGATGATCGCCGAAAAAGAATGGAACTATCAGCCCAAGACCCTCAACGTTGCTGCTTCTACCTACGAAGCTTCGTGGGAGCGCACAAATCAGGTCTGGAACCGTTCGATGGTATTCCAACCCAAGCACTACTTTATGCCTATCAACCAGAATCAGCTCAACGAAATGGTCAACATAACCCAGAACTACGGCTGGTAATCTAAATCAATAAGATCAAACTACAATGAAAAATAATCTTTATATCACCCTCTTTGCCGCCGCTGCCTTTGGTTTTGCGTCGTGTGGCAATGACCTCGATATGTACATGGTCGACGACACTGTCGGCCTGCTCAACTCGGGGCTTGTCGAGGCTGCTGTCTACACCGGCAACGAAGATCCGACTTCGATCTACGTCATGAAAGCCGGTAAGGGCTTCAGCTCTGCAAGCGCATCGATCGCGGTTGATCAGACTGTCCTTGCTGACTATAATTCTCTGTCATCGACAATCACCAAGATCGCCGAACTCCCTGAAGATTGCTACACTATTTCTGTTGCAGATGTTAAATTCTCGGCTGAAGACTATCGTCTCCCCTTTGAAATCAAATGGAACAGAGATCGTCTTGAAGAAGTTCTCGCAGAGAACCCAAACCAGGGTGTGCCCTTGAGAATGACTGTCCAGACTGATGCAGCTGTCGACGAATCTCGTCTGACTACCATCATCAAGCCCGTGCTCGATGTTCCCTACGTATCGCTCGAACGTTACAACCTCGTGACCGGTGTGATGCCGACTCGCGACGATGCTGAAGAAATCGAACTTTACTTCAAGGTCACTTCTAACTTCATCGCCCAGCGTGACATTACTTTCGACATCGAGATTGATCCGACGCTCGTTGAGGATTACAATACAGCCAACGGTACCGCCTACAAGGTGTTGCCCGAGGAGTCTTACACGATTGATACCACCGGTGAAATCAAGCAGCATCTCAACAGCAACTATTTCCACATGACTCTCAAGCGTTCGGTGCTTGTGCCCGATGGAGCTCCGACTCTCTTCGGCGACTATATCCTCCCCGTCCGCCTCAGCTCGATCTCGTCTTCGCAGCTCAATCCCGAGAAGAGTGTGATGCTCTATGCTATCTCGATCGCAGCTACCAAGGTCGACAAGGCAAAATGGTCAGTGATCGATTGCAACTCGAGCCTGCTTGACGACCCCGATGCAACTGACGCTGAAAAGGCCAACAATGGTCCCGATGCGCTCATCGACGGCACCACAACCAAGTTCTGGCGCTCGATCTATCGCACTCCTCAGGATCTGCCTTACTATGCTACTATCGATTTCGGCCGCATGACTGCCGTATCGAGAGTTGGCTTCGAAATCCCCGCAAGCTCTAACAAACGCTATGCCAACTCTAAGGCAGGTTATGTCGAACTCAGCGAGGACGGCGTGAACTGGACTAAGGTCGGTGATTGGACAGCTCCTTCGGTTGCAACCCAGTCTGTAGAGTTCGATGTGACTCCGACCACAGCCCGTTACATGAAGTTTGTCATCACCGAAGCATTCAAGAAAATGACTGGTTCCGGTATCAAGAACGGCAATTCAACTGCTATCGGCGAAATCAGCGTATGGGGCGAAATTGCCACATGGCTCGACAATGGTAGCGAAGGAGAAGAATGATTATCATTTAAAATCCTACCATAAAAACCTCAACGGCGACCTCATCATATGAGGCCGCCGTTGACATTTTATAGCGGGATGTGATAGTTTTTAGTCTGGTGAGACTGTTCGTGTCACCTGTACACTCGTTTGTCTCAGAATTCGCAGAAAGCGAGGGGCAAGGTCGATCTGACCGATGGCAGCACGTAGATTTTCTGTGAGCCGACAAGGATGACCTCAACGTTGTTGCGCGACAGGGTTTCGTATTCAAGCAGAGCCTGACGGCATGCTCCGCAGGGCGACACCGGTTCAGCCACCTCACGGCCGTCAGTGCCGATTGCAGCTATGGCTATAGCCTTGAAGCGGGCTTCGGGATAAGTCGAGTGGGCATAGTAGGCTGCTGTCCGTTCGGCGCATGTTCCCGAAGGGTAGGCGGCGTTCTCCTGGTTGGAGCCTGTTACGGTTTCGCCGTTGTCGAGTGCTATTGCGGCGCCGACGTGGAATTTGCTGTAGGGCGCATACGATCGTCGGCAGGCTTCTCTCGCTTTTTCGACGAGATGTTTCTGACTGTCGTTCAATTCGTCGTAGCTCAACTCGAGCATCGGTATCACCAGTTCCTTTTCTTTCATTATAGTCCGGGCATTAGAGGGTTTGTAATAATCGTGTTGCAAAAATAACAAAATTCCGACAAAAAAGTGAGTGCGCGCAGCCCATATCATCGTGGCTGCGCGCACTCGCGTTCAATAGTTTCGTTCAGATGCCTGATCTCATTCGACTGTCCATGTCTCGCCGGCGAGTATCATCTCTCGCAGAGAGTCGAAGCCCTTGCGGGCACGGACTTCTTCGATCTGCATCGACACTCCGTCGTTGTAGGTCGGTGCATCGACATCGCGGATCACACCTACGGCCAGCGGAAGGCGGTCGCCGTCCATCATGGCAAGCTGCTGGTGGAGGAAATTGCTTTCGCAATGTGCGTCGTGGACAAGCACGTCGTCGATCGTGTAGCCGTCCTCGCCGAGGGTCACCGCTTTGAGCAGGAAACCATCCTGCACCAGTCCGCGGTTGTTATCAGCTCCGAAAAGCATCTTCTCGCCGTGGCGCAGGTGGATCGTCTTGTCGGCGCGAACGCTGCGGTCGGTGATCGGATTATGGATGCCGTTGTTGAAGATCACGCAGTTCTGCAGTATTTCGACGACCGACGCACCCTTGTGGCGTGCGGCTGCGGTGAGTACTTCGACCGATGTGTTGAGTTCAACGTCGATCGAGCGGGCAAAGAAGTTGCCACGCGCACCGAACACGAGTTCTGCCGGAATGAACGGATCTTCTGTCGTGCCGTAAGGCGATGACTTCGACACGAAGCCTCTGGCCGATGTCGGAGAGTACTGGCCCTTGGTCAGACCATAGATCTTGTTGTTGAACAGAAGCATGTTGATGTCGACGTTGCGGCGCACAGCGTGGATGAAGTGGTTGCCGCCGATGGCGAGGCCGTCGCCGTCGCCGGAGATCTGCCAGACGGTCATCTCGGGATTGGCAACCTTAAAACCTGTTGCAATGGCTGCCGCACGGCCGTGGATGGTGTGGAAGCCGTAGGTGTCCATGTAGTAAGGCAGGCGCGACGAACATCCGATGCCCGAAATCACGGCTGTCTTGTGGGGCGGCACGCCCAGCTCGGCCATGGCTTTGTGGAGAGTGTTGAGGATGGCGTGGTCGCCGCAGCCCGGGCACCAGCGCACCGAAAGTTTGTTCTTATAGTCGGCTGCCGTATATTTTTTTGTTTCTTCCATAGCTTTATTTGTCCATGATTTCGCTTACTTTGTCTACGATCTCTTTGACCATGAATGGCTGACCCTGCACTTTGTTGATGCGGTGGATCTCAACGCGCGGGAATTTGGCCTGAAGATAGTCGGCAAACATGCCTGTGTTGAGTTCGGCCACGATCACCTTGCTGTAGCGGGAAAGTATCTCGCCGGTGTTGGCCGGAAGAGGATTGATATAGCGGAAATGGGCGAAAGCCACGTTGCGACCTGAGGCGTTGAGTTCGTCGGCCGCTGTGCGTATGTGGCCGTAGGTGCCTCCCCAGCCGACGAGCAGGGTGTCGGCGTCATTGTTGCCGATGACGTCGAGTTGCGGAATGTTGTCGGCGATACGGGCGATTTTTTCGCGGCGGATATTGACCATTTTCTCATGGTTGACAGGGTCGGTCGATATGCCTCCGGTCACAGCGTCCTTCTCGAGGCCGCCGATGCGGTGGGCGCAGTTCTCCATGCCCGGCACTGCCCAGTAGCGCACTTTTGTGGCTTCGTCGCGCATGTAAGCACTCCACGATCCGTCGCGCATGTAGGCGGGAACGTCGGGGGTGTGGATCTCTGGGAACTCGTCGGCTTTCGGCACTCGCCATGCCGATGATCCGTTGCCGATGAAAGCGTCACTGAGAAGGATGACCGGAGTCATGTGTTCAACAGCGATGCGGCAGGCTTCGAAAGCCATGGTGAAGCAGTCGGTCGGCGATGCTGGAGCTACGACTGCGACAGGCGACTCGCCGTTGCGGCCGTAGAGAGCCTGCATGAGGTCGGTCTGTTCGGTCTTGGT
>CAJUMR010000031.1 GCA_910587475.1 uncultured Muribaculaceae bacterium | reverse complement strand
CCGACCCTCTGCTTGTAAGGCAGACGCTCTGAACCAGCTGAGCTAAGCGCCCGTTCTCGCTGAAAGCGTTGCAAAGGTACGACTAATTTTTAAACCTCCAAAATTTTCGCCCGATTTTTTTTAGAAAAAAGCCGATTTTTTTTGAAATGAGGCCCGATTCGGCCAAATTCTGCATTGATGCGGGCTTTTTGAGGCCGCCGAAGCACTGTGATGTTGAATATATAATCAAAGATTAGTAACTTTGCGGAACGAATCAAACTCACATTATTATATAAAGACAGACTGCACCCACATGGCACTATCTACACTAACTGCGATCTCGCCTATCGACGGACGCTACCGTTCGAAATGCGCTTCGCTTGAGAATTATTTTTCAGAATATGCTCTGATACGCTATCGTGTCAAAGTTGAAGTAGAGTATTTCATCGCTCTCTACAACCTGCCGTTGCCACAATTGGCTTCTGCATCCCGCGATGCTGTAGAATCGCTGCGCAATATCTATCGTGACTTTTCGGTTGCCGATGCCCAGCGTATCAAGGACATCGAATCGGTGACTAACCACGACGTGAAAGCTGTCGAATACTTTCTCAAGGAGCAGTTTGACGTGCGCGGTCTTGAAGCCTACAAGGAGTTCATTCACTTCGGTCTTACTTCGCAGGACATCAACAACACGGCGGTACCTCTGTCTGTGAAAGATGCGCTTGACGAGGTGTATATCCCGGCTATCGAAGAGCTTATCTCGATTCTTTCCGCTCAATCTGTAGAGTGGGCCGATATACCGATGCTTGCCAAAACTCACGGACAGCCGGCTTCGCCAACTCGTCTTGGCAAGGAGCTGAAAGTGTTTGTATATCGTCTTTCTGAGCAGCTTGCATCGCTCCGTGCGGTCAAGATCAGCGGTAAGTTCGGGGGAGCAACCGGAAATTTCAACGCTCATCGCGCAGCTTTCCCGACAATCAATTGGCTTGACTTCGCCGGACGTTTCCTTAGCGAAAACCTCGGCATAGAGCGTGAGGCTTTCACAACTCAGATTTCCAACTACGATAATCTTGCCGCCGTGTTCGATGCGTTGCGACGCATCAATACCATCGTGCTCGATCTCGACCGCGATATGTGGATGTACATATCTATGGAATATTTCAAACAGAAGATCAAAGAAGGAGAGGTAGGATCGTCGGCGATGCCTCACAAGGTCAACCCCATCGATTTCGAAAATTCGGAAGGCAATCTCGGCATAGCCAACGCGCTTTTGTCGCATCTCGCAGCCAAACTGCCTGTGTCGCGTCTGCAGCGTGACTTGACTGACTCGACGGTTCTCCGCAACGTCGGCATACCTCTGGCTCACGGCCTGATCGCTTTTGCATCGACTGTCAAAGGTCTCAATAAATTGCTGCTCAATCGTGAAGCCATTGACCGTGATCTCGGTCACATGTGGAGCGTAGTAGCTGAAGGCATCCAGACTATTCTCCGCCGCGAGGGTTATCCGAAGCCTTATGAAACACTGAAGCAGCTCACGCGCGTCAACACTGCTATCACCGAACAGAGCATTTCGGAATTTATCGATACGCTTGCGGTCAGTGATGCTGTAAAGGCCGAACTCCACGCTCTCAGCCCGTTCTCTTACACCGGATATTGATTAGGTCAGACTCTTGACCCGATCTGAGAAGGCAGCCTATCCGGGCTGCCTTTGTTTTATGAAACCGCGCCTAAGGATAGCGCAGATTATCTGTGGCCTATCGTCAGTCTCAGACCGACGTTGAAATTGAAATTCCAGGGCTTTTCCTTGTAGATGGTTCTTATGGCTGTGCCGTCGTTGAAATAATAGCTTGCTCCGGGTTCGGCATATGCTCCTATTGCGTCGGTGATGTTAAGTTGAATACCGGCCGAAGCGTTGATCGAGAACTGCAGTGGCTTCTTTTCGATGCTCTCTTTCTGATAACGGGCTGAATTGTTGTCAAACACGTAATCAGTGACGGTCTTTCCGCTGACACACTTTTCGCCGAGAACGCCGGCCGATGCATATAGCTGAAGGCGTTTCCACCTGAATACGTCGTATGTCACGTTGACAGGAATGCCGATATAGTGGAGAGTCTGCTGTCCGTTGACATAGTGGGAGTCGCTGCCGCTTGTGATGTCAGATGTCAGGTTGGTGTATGACAGTCCGGAACCGATGCCTAAGCGATCGGTTATTTTATAGGTGAATGTCAGGCCGGCTCTGATTGGCTGACGATGTTTTATGTTGGTTGAGATCTCTTTGCCTTGGTTGAACAGCAGGATCCCGAGCATAGGGCTGTCTTCCCAACCGGCGTCTTCAAATCCGGCGCTGGCGATGCTGCCGGTTGTCCCTTTCTGCGTGATATTGGAATTGATGCCGCCTGAAGAGTATATCTCAACCGACAATGATGGGTTATGCCGCTTTGATGCAGTTGCTGTAGGTCGGTATGCGTAATTCCGGTTGTTGGCATAGTTGACTGCCGGGGTGGATGCCGGTCGGTGTGTGGGTGCTGGGGCTGCGGTGTCGTTTTTTTGTTTGCGCAGGCTTGCTTCGGGTTGCGAGTCAGCGACTGATGCAGGCGTTCTGGCGACTTCCACTGCCTCAATATTTTCAGAAGGTAGGTTAAGCACGGCTGACTTGGCAGCTTGCTCAGGCTTTGACGTGGCAGGCATGGAGATACGGTTGTTTGCATCCGTAAGCCGGGTGTCGGGTGAGCAAGCGACACGATTGTCGGACGCGGGGGGCACATCTGTAGGGCGATGCCGGTAGCTTAAGGCTAAAACCGCTGCAATACATGCTGCTGCCATGGCTGCTCTTTTTGAAAGCAGAATGAACCGGCGGCGTTTGGCATGACGCTGTTTTTCTGCTTTCTCGATGGTTTCCCACAAACTGTCGGGCGGAGCCATCTCAAAGTCGGACATACGGTCGTGAAGATCATGTAACCATTTATCTTTCATAGGCGATTGACAGGTTTGTGAGGTTATATTGTTTGATTTTTTCGGCCAACATTTTTTTAGCCCTGTGGAACTGCGAGGCCGATGTGCTCTCGGTGATGTTGAGAGTTTTGGCTATTTCTTTGTGGCTAAGTTCCTCGAATACGAAAAGGTTGAGTATTGTCCGGTAGCCGACCGGCAGCTCGCGGATCATTCGGTGCAACTCCGACAGAGGTATGCCGTCGATGTCGGGCGTTTCGTCGGGAATGTCCTCATCATTGTCTGTCAGCTCGACAAGTGCGAACCGACAAGTCGATTTAATGAATTTCAACGACTCGTTTACGACGATTTTTGTCATCCACGCCTTCAGCGATCCCGGACCTCTGAATTCAAATGATCGGATTGTAGAGAAAATCTTCAGGAAACTGTCGTGTATGACATCCCTCACATCTTCCGTTCCGGCGATGTAACGGCTGCACACACCGGTCAGATAAGGAGCGAACTGACAATAGAGATGTCTCTTGGCGGAAATATCTCCGTCGAGGATATTGCAGACGATCTCTTGTTCGGTCATTGTGTTGATTTGAGGCATGTCCGGCATTGCGGCTGTCTGGATAAAACGGAGAGGATTGTACTTCACAAAGATAGCTAATCCTCTCCGTATTATGAAATCATTGTCGCGCAACGATTGACTGAGCGTTGATACGCTTTATTCTACGATGTTGTTGTAGGATAGGGGTTCAGCTGAATTGCTGACCGGACGGCGATTTGAGTTGAATGTGAATTCAGCGCTCTTTTCGCCGGTAAACGAGTGCCATTTGAGCTTTATCTTTGCCGGGCGTTGCACGTCGGCAAGGAGTTGGTTGAGATTGAATGCGATCATCGCATCGCCTAATTTACCGGCCACATCGCCGTCGGCGTTGTGATGAAGTTCAAACTCCATGGCATCGGCTTCGCTTCGGCCGTAAGTAAGAGTGAGAAGGTGAGGTATGCGTCCGGGACCCCATACTGTGCGGATGCGGAGAGTGAGATATCCGTCTTCGGCGACTGTCACCCAATCGTCGACTATTTCAAGTGGATCGTTGCCGTACTTATTGATGTCTGCTTCGTTGAATTGAACCGGCATCTTGGTGCGGATGCTGTCGATCCAGTTCACATTTACGCCTTTGACAGACGTTGCGTCATCGGATTCCGCCGGAGAGTAGTTCACGAGTGCGCGTACTTCTTTTGACCCGAAAGGCGATTTTTTCATGTTCAGGGGTATGATCTGCTCATCGTCGGTCAATTGGAATATTACTGATTCATCGGGTTGGGGGCATACAGTCACCAATGCAGTCGGTTGCAGCAGGTAGAGAGTGTTGTCGCCGTCGTTGTCGCACGATTGGATAATGGGTGCGATTGCAAGGATCAGAGATCCGATAAGTAGATTGAGTTTTTTCATCATTGAGTTATTTTAATCGTTGTTCTATAGGGTAAAATCGCGCAACGATCAAAATCTTGCATGGCGGATGAAATTTTTTTCAGGGACGGGCAGTAAGGTCAGTTGCTTCCGATCCATAGGCAGATCATCGACAGAACCACAAACAGCAGGTCGACGGTCTTTGATTTTAAGTTCTTCTCTTTGAAAATCAAAGCTCCGATGGAGAACGATACCAGCACACTGCCTCGACGCACCATCGACACTACCGATATCATGGCGTCGGGATCGGTCAGCGCGTAGAAATAGACAAAATCAGCGGCTGTGAGAAACAGACTGATCAGCAGTATCGAGTGTTTCCATCTGAATGGCGTCGACTTCTTGCGCTTGGGCCACCATATGAGCATGAGCATCAATCCCATCATGGCACATTGGTAGATGTTGTACCAGCCTTGCACAGCCATGCGGTTGAGTCCGGCGCCGCCACGCTCCGGAGGGGCCATGAGATGCTTGTCGTAGAGGCCGCTGACAGCCCCGAGTACAGCTGCTCCGACGAGGAGGTAGATCCACAGGTTGTGGCTGAATCTGATGCCTTCTTTGCTGCCGCTGCGGCTCATCAGATAGAACGACAGAGCCCCGAGGATGACCCCGGCCCACTGCCATGCGTTGAGATCTTCACCGAACACGAGCAGGGCGCCGACGATGGTCAGCACAGGGCGAGTGGCGTTGACCGATCCTACGATTGTCAGTGGCAGATGTTTGATGGCTATATAGCCGAGCAACCACGATGAAAGGACGATCAGCGATTTCAGCAGGATAAGCCGGTGTTGGGCCGCCGATATAGGCGCGACAAAAAAGTCTGAAGCAGGGTCGATGCCGCCGCATGCCGACATGATGATGAACGGAGCCATCAGACATGCACAGAAGAGGGTGTTGAGAAACAGGATGGGGATTACTGCGTTGTCGCGTAACGAACTTTTCTTGCTTGCATCATAGAAGCCAAGCAGTGCGGCGGAAATGAAGGCAAGGGCTATCCACATGGCATGTAAAGACTTATTCGGCTCGGGTGATTTTGAATTCCCCGTTGCCGGTATAACGGAACTCGACAATGCCCACGGCAGCCATCTTTGCGATAATGTCGTCGGCTGAGCGGGCGGGAATGTGCAGTTGCAGGGCGATATCACGGGCCGACAACGGTTGCTGCGATTGTTCGAGCAGATCGAGCAGCCCGCTTTCGATGTGACTCATGGCAAATAGTGCAGAGGCCTCGTCGGGGGCTTCAGCCAACTGCCATGCCTTTATCATCAGGGGGTGAGCCACGATGTTCTCGTCGGCAACGCGATAGAATGCTTTCCATCGGCGGTCTGTGTCGTTGGCGAAAACCGGACGTCTGACCGCTTTTGCAATCTCGGCTCTGATGACAGTGGTGCCGGCCCCGACGTTGAAAGCCGTGAATTCGACGTGTTGGGGAGGATTGCAGTAGCGTTCGGCCGCTTGTTCGACAACGTAGATGTCTTCTTCGTTCCGTACACCTGCGAGTACGCCGTTGTCCTTGACGCCTATCAGCAGCCGCCCTCCTCCGTGGTTGGCGAAGGCCGAAATTGATCGGGCTATCTTGCGGGCGTCAGAGATCATGAATTTGAAATCCTGACTTTCGTGTTCGCCTTGGGCGACGAGATCTTCGATATAATATTTTCCTTTCAGCCGCGATAGATCTTTCATCAGAGTCGGTCGAGGAGTGCTGTGAGTGTGGCGAAGGTGTGAGCCGGAGCGTCGCTCCAGAAGTTTTCATATTGAGAAATGTTGTCGGCGCTCCCCGGAGTGTCGCTGATCACGCGGATACATACAAAAGGCACCGATTTTGTCCAGCATACGTGGGCTATCGCGGCCGACTCCATGTCGACAGCCATGGCGTCGGGCCATACGGTTTTGATCTTGTCGACTTCATCGGGGCGGCTGACAAAGATATCGCCCGAAGCGACGAGACCTCTTTTGATCTGCATGCCCTCGAAGGTGGCAGCGGGCAGCGGGCAGTCGAATGTCGCCGGGCAGCCTGCGGCTTGACCCTCGATTGTGCCGGGACCGCACCACACATCGTGGTAGGCCACACGGTCGGCAATCACAACGTCGAGTATGCCGGCGCCAGCGCCTGTGCCTCCGGCGACACCGGTGTTGATCACCATATCGGGATGGAAACATTCGATCAGTGTCAGAGTGCCTATCGCTGCGTTGACCTTGCCGATGCCGCATTCGGTGACGATGATTTCGTGAGATCCGATGCGGCCTTTGTGGAATGTCATGCCGTTGGCCGATACTGTAGAGTGAGATTCGATGAGCGGAAGCAGCAGCGCGAGTTCTTTCGACATTGCTGCAATTATAGCGATTTTCATAATTCTTGCTTTTGAATACAAATTGTGAGCTTGCAAAGGTACAAAAAAGCGCGCATATAAGCGCTCCCGCAGGCGGGTCAGCGGCGCCGAAGAGTTGCCGTTGCGCTGATATTGACTTTGTAGGGTGTGGCGTTTGACGTGCGCGGGGTAGGCGAGCGATGGTAGTAGAATGCTTTCTGCGTATCCCACGACTTGATGTCGATGCGGTGGGTCTCTCCGGGGGCAAAGTCTTTGTCTATGTCGACTGTTCGGGTGTCGAGAGTGCGGCCTTTCATATCCTTGTAGATAATTTCGATGCAAACCCGGTTGACGGTGCTGTCGGTGTGATTTGTCGCGAAAAAAGACTCTGTTGAGGAGCGGAGATACTTGTCGTAGCCTGAAAACGTGAATGCCGGACTTCCTGCCGGCCATGCGATGGTGTCGTAGCAGACCTCGACCGGTGCGGGGTGTCCGGGTTTGAGTCGGCTGCGGGTTGTGCGTTGTGCTGTCGATACACTTGCGGCAAGTGTGATAATGGTCAGAACCGCAATCAGACTTTTCATAGCAGAACAGGCTCTGAGGGCGTGGTCGGTGGATAGATCTTCACAGCTCCGTCGACTCCCGAAGGGCGTGTGTCGTAGTCGGAAACTGTGATGCGGAACAGATGGGGCAGCCATCGTCTGAGCGATATGCGTTTGCCTTGTTTGTAGGGCTTGATGGTCAGATGTCCGTCGTTTCCGATGGTCATGATGCAGCGGAAGCGTTTCGATTTTCCCGCCGTGACATCAGACAAGGTTGCGTCGTAGGTGCACAATTGCCCGGTTGTGACGGCCGATCCGGTCATTTTGCCGGGGATGACCGACATGTCGGGCGAGTCGAGCAGGAAAATATCGAACCTCGTGATCGAACCCTGTTGCGGCAATATGGCGATTGTAGCGCCGTCGCCCCCTATGCGCCATATGCCTGATATCGGGTCGGCGCCTTTGTTGTCGATGATCTCTCTGGCGCTTTGCCGCGTCATGGGTGGCGCGGCAAAGCATCCGCAGCGATCATGTGATGATAAGATGCATAGCATGATGGCAGCGGCGCGGAGAGTGTTCGCCGTTTTCATCATCATATCGAGCTGAATTTATATGTGAAACCGATCGAAAGGAGTTCCTTGACCTGAAGTTTTTTCCACTTTGTGCCTTCGGCAGCCACACCCATAGTGTCGTAGCGGAGGTCAGCAAAAATCTTTGTGGTCAGGAACCGGTTGATGTCAAACTGGAGTGTATTCTGCCAGTCAGCCTGGGCATTGCCGAAGTCAGAGAAGAAAGAGAAGTAGGATCGCAGAGAAATGTTTGATGCCATCTGCCAGAACATGTTGAACACAGCCTGACAACCATAGGTGCTGACCGTCGACTTCCCTTCTTTTATGCCGTAGGCTGTCTCGTCGAGACGGCTGTTGGTGCATATCTTCAAATTGTAAGATATAGGGTCGAGCGAGGCATCGAAAGTGAACGTTTTCTTGGCGTTGGCATAGTTGTAGGTCATACCGAAACCGCCGATGAATTCACCCGGAGAAAGGAATGCCGAACGCAGATTGCGGGTATTGCTGGTGTATGAGTTCAAAAGCTGGGTTTTGAACTGGCCTGTGAATGAGTAATACCAACGTTTTGCAGCTTTGATACCGATCTTGCCGTTGATCTGGAGGAGATCTTCCGAGATGCTGTAGTTTCTGAGCGAATCGTCGGGCGCACTATTGAGGCCGAGCTTATATTGTGATGTGAAGTCGACGAGTAGGTTGGGGTGGAATTCCTGGTTGAGTTTCACATTATAATATAATTGGCCGAGGAGGTTGAGGTTATTGTTGCCGCCCTGATACCAGTTAGGCGACACATAGGCCTGCGAGAACTGAAGCGAGGCCGAGAAATTGCGTATCCAGTGGCGCTTTTTCACCTCTTCGGCAACAAGGGTTGTACGGTTGTCCGGACCGGTGATTGATTCGCGTATTTCTATCTTATGTTTGAGCGGGTCGATTTCCGACTGGTAGAATTTAGGAGCTTCGGGTAGGAATGCGATGTTGTATTTGACGATTTCCGGAGTCTTGAAGAAGAGGTTATATCGCATGTCGTTCATGCTTCGCTGTCCGACGTTGACTTCTTCAATCCAGCGCAATTCGGGACGTCCGGAGAAAATCTTATCGTCGAATTTCATCGAATCGGGGAAATCAAAGCTTACGTACACCGCCGGGCGAAAGAAGTATTTTGGCAGCGGTGGCAGGTCGACGATTGTGTCGAGAGCGAAGCCGACGGCTTCAAAGTCGGGTATCTCGTCCCAGCGCCGTCCGTCGGGTGCATAGACGGAGGAGCTGTCGTTTTCCTCCTCTTCTTCGTCAAAGAACGACGACATCACCGGTGCTTCGTCGGGTGTCGATGCCGAGTTGAGGAACTGAGTCTGTCCGTGCGACGGGACAGACGATAGTAATGATATGCTTATCGATAATGCAGCTAATAGTTTTGACTTCATTGATAGGGAGTTGAAACTGGTTGATATATGATAAGGAGATAGTGACGCTCAGGGGCGGGTGGCGGTGTAGATTGTGCAGACTCCGAAAGTCATGCGTCGGAACGACGTGTCGGTGAAACCTGCGTCTCTGATGAGGCGGAGCATTTCTTCGCCTTGCGGTACGGCAGCGATGCTTTCTGGCAGATAGCTGTAGGCTCTGACATCTTTTGACACAATGCGCCCGAGGGCAGGAATGATGAATTTTGTGTAAAGACGATAGAACGGTTTGACCAACGGATTGACAGGCGTCGACAGCTCGACAACACACAGGCGTCCACCTGAGCGGAGCACTCTGAACATTTCGGCATAGCCGCGGTCGAGGTGCTCGAAGTTGCGCACTCCGTAGGCCACCGTGATAGCGTCGGCTGACGCATCGGCGAGAGGCATGGCAAGGCAGTCGGCGGTAGAGAGTGTGACTCTGTCGGCCAATCCGGCTTCGGCAACTTTCCGGCGCCCTATGTCGATCATGCCTTCCGACAGGTCGATGCCGGTGACGCGGGTCTGCTGCAGCTTACGGGCGAGGACAATGGCCAGATCGCCGGTGCCGGTGGCAATGTCGACGATATGAGCGGGCTGCGACTTGGCGACAATGTTGACGGCTCTTCGGCGCCAAAGCTTGTCGACGCCGAAGGTCATCGCACGGTTCATCCAGTCGTAGGCTGGTGCGATCGAGTCAAACATCTCACGCACTTGCTCGGTCTTGGCCCTGGTCTGGTCGTAGGGCTTGATATGTTCGGCCTTGACGTCCAATGCTTATCGGTTGAGTTGATCAAGACAATCGAGCACGTTGCGGGCTATGCGGTCGGCGAGATGCTCTTCGGGAGCTTTGACAAATTCCTTGCCGGTGATGTGTTCGTAGAGTTCGATGTAGCGGTTCGAGATGCTTTCACACACTTCGGGAGTCATTTCAGGCACTGTCTGGCCTGCTTTGCCCATGAAGCCGTTGTCCATCAGCCATTGACGCACAAATTCTTTCGACAGCTGACGCTGAGGCTCGCCGGCTTCGAAACGCTGCTGGTAACCGTCGGCATAGAAGTAGCGCGAAGAGTCGGGAGTGTGGATTTCGTCGATGAGGATCACTTTGTCGGCGAGTTTGCCGAATTCATATTTGGTGTCGACGAGTATGAGGCCCTTTTCGGCGGCCATGCGTGTGCCGATAGCGAAGAGTTCGCGGGTGTATTTTTCCATCAACTCGTAATCTTCTTTGCTGACGATGCCTTGGGCGATGATCTCCTCTTTAGAGATGTTTTCATCGTGGCCGGCGTCGGCCTTGGTGGTCGGGGTGATTATCGGTTCGGGGAAACGCTCGTTCTCGCGCATGCCGTCGGGGAGTTTCACGCCGCAGATCTCTCTGGAGCCGGCGGCATACTCGCGCCATGCGCTGCCTGTGAGATAGCCGCGGATGATCATTTCGACTCTGAAGCCTTCGCATTTGTAGCCGACAGTCACCATCGGATCGGGGACTGCTATTTTCCAGTTGGGAACGACATCGGCGGTCGCATCGAGAAATTGAGCGGCGATCTGATTGAGCATCTGACCTTTGTAGGGGATGCCTTCAGGCAGAATGACGTCGAAAGCCGAGATGCGGTCAGTTGCGACCATCACCATTATCGAATCGTTGATGGTGTAGACGTCGCGAACTTTGCCATGATATACTGATGTTTGTCCGGGGAAGTTGAAATCAGTGCGGGTTAATGTCGTAGCCATTGGAAAAAATGTTGATTTTATGTTGGAGTTAATGTTTGTTGTTGTCTGTGATCATTCTGCCTGACGGTTGTCGTCGGCTTCGTTGGCGCTGTCGTTGGCGCGTGAAAGTTTCTGTTCCTCGTCGAAGTGCTCGTAAGCCTCGACGATGCGTTGCACGAGCTGGTGGCGTATGATGTCTTTTTTTGAAAATTCCACCCGGCCTATGCCCTTGACGTTGCGCAGCACTTTCAGCGCCTGGACGAGTCCCGACGATGTTGTCCGCGGCAGGTCGATCTGCGTCACGTCGCCGGTGATGATCATCTTTGCGTTCATGCCAAGACGGGTGAGAAACATTTTGATCTGATGGGGAGTGGTGTTCTGAGCTTCGTCGAGCACGATTATTGCATCGTTGAGGGTGCGGCCGCGCATGAAAGCGAGCGGAGCGATCTGTATCACCTTGGTCTCCATATACTCCTTGAGCTTCATCGGCGGAATCATGTCTTCGAGAGCGTCGTAGAGCGGTTGGAGATAGGGATCGATCTTATCTTTCATGTCGCCTGGCAGGAAGCCGAGCTTCTCTCCGGCCTCGACTGCCGGGCGCGACAGTATTATCTTGCGGGCTTCGCGGTTTTTCAGCGCTCTGACTGCCAGCGCTATCGCCACATAGGTCTTGCCCGTGCCGGCAGGCCCGAGAGCAAAAGTCAGGTCGTTGTTGGCAAATTCTTCGACGAGTTTCTGCTGGTTGGGGGTGCGGCCGGTGATCGGTTTACCGTTGAGCCCGTAGATTATCACGTCGTCGCGTTTGAGCTCTTTGGGACCGTCGCCTTTGATTATGTCGATGATCGTATCTTCATTGAGCGAATTGAAGTGGGCGACATGCTCTTCGAGCTTTTTGATCGATCGCTCGAATTCGGCGGTTTCGCTGTCTTCGCCGATGACTTTGATTATGTTGCCTCTCGCGGCGATGCGCAACTTCGGAAACAGGTTGCGGATCAGCTGCATATTACTGTTGTTCACGCCGTAAAACGTTACGGGGTCGACATTGTCTATTATTACGATTCGTTCGATCATCTCATTTTGTTTGCAAACACTGCAAAGTTAGCAAAAATATACCGAACAGAACATCCGCGATTACTTAAAAATCGGGTTGGCATAAAAAAGGCCGCTATGTTGGCGGCCTTTAGGTATTCAATCGTTGAATTTCCATCTCATGATCATCATGTTGTCCTCGGGATCGGGCTCGTGATCGGGTTGTTTGATGGCTCGGTCGTGCCACCGGTGATAGTACTCGTCGATCTGTATCGGCGACAGCAGTGTTCCGTCGGCTCCGTTGTATGTCTCCAGCGGCATCACAACTGTGCCGAACGACTTGACATCGCCGTCGAATCCGACGATGAACAAGTTCTGCGACCCGGTCATAAAGCTGTATATCGCAGCTTTGTCTTTCAGGTCGATGACATTTAAGGTGTGGTCGTAGTTTCGTTGATTGTTGAAGAAGTCCATGCTGAGGTACATTTCCAACGGCATCGGTTTGGAATAGCAGAAGCTCAGCAGGGTGTCCGGCGATCCTGGCGAAGAACAGTCGTAGACACGGTTGGTGAAGTAGTCGTTGTAGATCACCTTGTCGTCGAGCGGAGCAAGCTGTCCTCTGAATATGTTCAGGGTAATCTGGATGTCGAGCACTTTGATGGCTTTGCCGATGAAGTTGAGATCGTCGTCAAACCAGTAGAGCAGATAGGCGTGTTCGCCCTCGGTGTAGGTAAGATGGTCGGTCGAGGCCACAAAACCTTTCGGCCCGTGGGCAATATGATGCAGTAGGGTCTCGTCAAGTTTCTTGCTCATGATGAAGCGGTTGTCTGCATCGTATTTGTATGCCGTCGATGGTTCGGTGAGGATTGTGACACTGCCGTCGCTGCTGTCGACTGCAAAATCGATCGGACCGGAATATTCACCCGGTCCCTGGCCGACAACGCCGATTTTTTTGACGAACTTTCCATTGCTGTCGAACACGAGGACCTGATCATGAAAACCTTGTTCAAGAATGTAAATAAGTCCTCCGGTTTCAATGATTCTTATAGTGTTTTTAATCGCACAATCCACATCGTTTTCGAGATGTATCCACTCTTCAACAGTATAAACTTCTGCGATGGACGAGGATTTATCTGCATCGGTGAGCAGAACATCCCCGGCGTAGATCTTTGGCTTGGAGCACGACGCCGACAAAAGTATTCCGACTATTGAAATAATTGAGAACGTTGAGCATCTAAGATGTGATATATTCATAATGATCGGCTTTTATCCCTAAGAAAGTGAAAAATAATTATTCAGTGGTATGCATGAGTTTATTATGCATGGAGATCTTTAAGATTTCAATCGTTGAATTTCCATCTCATGATCATCATGTTATCCTCGGGGTCGGGGGTGTGATCGGGTTGCTTGATGGCTCGGTCGTGCCACCGGTGATAGTACTCGTCGATCTGTATCGGCGACAGCAGTGTTCCGTCGGTTCCGTTGTACGTCTCCATCGGCATCACAACTGAGCCGAACGACTTTACATCGCCGTCGAATCCGACGATAAACACGTTGTGTGACCCGGTCAGAAAGCTGTTTATCGCAACTCCGTCTTTCAAGTCGATGACGCTCAAGGTGTGGTCATAGTTCCGTTGGTTGTCGAAGTAATTCATGCCAAGATACATTTCCAGTGGCATCTGCTTGGCATAGCTGTAGCTCAGCAGGGTGTCGGACGCTCCGGGCGATGTGCAGTCGTAGACACGGTTGGTGAAATAGTCGTTGTAAATCACTTTGTCGTCGAGCGAGGCGAGCTGTCCTCTGAACGCGATCTGCGGCATCTGGATGTCGAGCACTTTGATGGCTTTACCGAGGAAGTTGAGATCGTTGTCAAACCAGTAGAGCAGATAGGCGTGTTCGCCCTCGGTGTAGGTAAGATGGTCGGTCGAGGCCACAAACCCTTTCGGCCCGTGGGCAATATGGTGCAGGAGGGTCTCGTCGAGTTTCTTGCTCATGATGAAGCGGTTGTCGGCGTCGTATTTGTATGCCGTCGAAGGTTCGGTGAGGATTGTGACACTGCCGTCGCTGCTGTCGACCGCAAAGTCGATCGGACCGGAGTATTCACCCGGGCCCTGGCCGACAACGCCGATTTTTTTGACGAACTTTCCATTGCTGTCGAATACAAGTACCTTATTGTGAAACCCACGCTCAAGGATATATATCAGACCGTTTGCTTCGATGATTTTGACATGGCTCTTTATGGCGCACTGCTCGTCGTTGTCAAGATGGATCCACTCCTCAACGGAATAAACCTCTGCGATGGGTGTGGATTTATCGGCATCGGTGAGTATGACAGAATGGTCGCAGATTTTGGGTCGGGAGCAAGATGTAATAAACATCGAGGACAGAAGTAGTAATGGAGTGAGATGAAGGATGAATGATTTCATGGTTTGTGTTTTTTTTATGTGACGAGTTGAGGTATATATGAATATTTTCATTAGACGTGTTGCAAATATGGGTATTTTTTTTAACAGACAAGCATATTTTTGTAAATTATCGCATTTTTAATATAAATTTCATAATTGTGATGCACGGCAAGAGCCTGTCACATAATATATGTTGGTGCTGAGGCGGTCAGCCATTGAGCAGATTTATAATGAACGGCAGAGCCGTGACCGCTTGGGTCATGACTCTGCCGTTGATTGATATGCTGTCAAAATGATTATCAGAAGTGAAGTTCGGCGCGTCGGTCGAGATCATTTGATCCGAAAGCGTCGGTGGAGCCGCGGCCTGAAGTCTTGACTTTCTTAGGGTTGACACCGTGACGGGTCATATAGTTGCCGAGCGCTTTGGCCCTCTTTTGGCTAAGGTCGAGGTTATGGCTCGCACTGCCTGTCGGATCTGTGTAGGCGACGATGGTTATGTCGCCGTCAGCGGCGGCCGCACGTCGTGCAAATTCGTTGAGCGTGGCGTTCTCAGGAATGATGGAGCTATCGGTTTCGAAAAGGTAGACAACCTGTGTCGACGGGTCGGCGATTGCAACCAGGCGAGTATGTCCGTCGGGGCTTACTGCTGTTGCGGTCGACTGCGCAGATTTGCTGTTCTGCCGGGAGTTGTCTGTCGCCGCCTTGCTTCCGGCAAAGGAGGCGAACTGCGGCGAATATCGGCCTTTTAGCACGAAATTGCCGCCCGGAGTGGCGAATGCGTAGTCAGGCACTGAGGGTGTGGGCTGATGGTTCTTGAGCCCTATGACCACGGCTATCGCCGATGCCACGGCAAGGGCGAGCATGATGGCCATGCCCCATTTCATTGCGGCCGGAGTGTTGTTGCGGCGTGAGTTTGTGAAAATAGGGTCTTCCTCTACTGTCGCAGTTGATGCGGCGGCCGCTGCTTCATCGGGTGCGGCTGCAAGGAGCTTTTCTTCTGCATGTGCGGCGAGCCTCGGGCTGTCGCGGTGTGCGCCGATGCGCTTTGATTCGTTTGTTGTCATGGCTTTGCTATTTAAAATAAGTACAAACACGAAAAAAACATTCTTATGATGATCAAACGTGTTTCACCCTGATTAAGTTTATGAAACCAAGCCTAAGACGCGGTATTGAGATACCGGCGAACAAGTGCGACCGTCAAAACGTTCATTATGTGTAAATTTTAAATGTATGATAATATGAAAACAATAGGAATTTTTTACGGCTCGGAGACAGGAACCACCGCCGATGTGGCTGCACGTATTGCCAAAGAGCTTGGAGTGGCTGACGCCGATCTGCATGATGTGGCCAAAGCGTCGCCGGCAACGGTCGGTAACTACGACGTCGTATTGCTCGGTTCGAGCACATGGGGCGCAGGTGATCTTGAAAGTGACTGGTATGATTTCCTGGCAGGTGCGCAAGTGCTTGATCTTAAAGGTAAGAAACTTGCGGTCTTCGGTTGTGGCGACGAGTCGATGACCGATACGTTCTGCGACGCCGTCGGCGAGCTTTACGATGCAATGGCCGGGACTCAGGCTGAATTGATCGGACGATTCAATGCCGATGGCTACGATTTCACAAGCTCGAAGGCTGAGCGCGACGGATCGTTTGTCGGACTCGTTCTCGACGAAGTCAATCACCCCGATCTGACCGATGCGCGCATCAAGGCTTGGACCGACGAAATCCGTCGTCAGATAGCCTGAAAATCAACGTTACTTCATAAATAATTTTAAATTTGTCACAAAGCTTGCCAGATCTTTGCTGAAAAACGGAATATCGTATTATCTTTGCATGATAATTCAGCAGACAATGATCTCGCGAGTCTTAGACGAAAAAAAAATCAAGAAGCTCGCCCGTCTGATCGACGGAGCGCAGCGCATAGCAATCACGACCCATCTGTCGCCCGACGGCGATGCGATGGGTTCGTCATTAGCGTTTGCACGCGTCCTTTCAAACATCGGCAAGGACGTGGCCGTCATCGTGCCTGACCAGCCCTTGCAGCAACTTATGTTTCTGCCGGGGGCCAAAGATGTGATAGTCGGTTCGGCCTATCCCGATTTCGCAGAGTCGCTTTTCGCCAAGGCCGACTTGATAGTCTGCCTCGATTTCAACGAACTGTCGCGCATCGATCGTCTTGCGCAGTATGTCGGAAAGTCGGAGGCTCCAAAGGTGATGATCGACCACCACCTCAATCCGGGCGACTTTGCCGATCCGACGATCTCCCATCCCGAGATGTCGTCGACATGTCTGTTGCTGTTCAGGGTGCTCTGCCGACTCGAACTCTTCAATCTCATCGACAAAGAGGCGGCCACATGTCTGCTCGCGGGCATGATGACCGATACGGGCAACTTCGCCTACAATGCCAGTGATCCCGACGCTTACATAATCGAGGCCGAACTTGTCAGAAAAGGTGTCGATAAGGTCGATCTCTACAACCGTCTGCTCAACCGCACCACCGAGAACTGTCTGCGGCTGACAAGCTATGCGTTGCTCGAAAAGATGGAGGTGTTTCATGATTTCGGGGCTGCGCTGATCTGTCTGACCCGTCAGGAACTCAATCGCTTTCACTATGTCAAAGGCGACACCGAAGGACTGGTCAACCGGCCGCTTGCCATCCCCGGCATCGTCTACTCTGCGTTCCTGCGCGAGGAAGATGGCTATGTGAAGGTGTCGATGCGCAGCCAGGGCGACTTCCCGGTCAATGTGCTCTGCAAGGAGTACTTCGGCGGGGGCGGCCATCTCAATGCTTCGGGCGGAGAGTTCAATGGTTCGCTCGAAGAGTGTGCCGAGCTGTTCCGTTCGCTTCTGGAGACGAACAAAGAGAAATACATAGACAAAAAAAGTGAATAACCGTTTTTTTATATCCTATAGAATTAATATGAAGTATAATTTTGTTTTCGCCACATTTGCGGCAATTTTAACCTTGGCGCTCGCATCTTGCAACGACGGTAAGACATATGCCGAATTGCTCGAAAACGAAGATCATTATGTCAACAATTTTCTTGCCGACAATATAGTCATCAACGAAATCCCGGCCGACACCGTCTTTATCACCGGAGAGGATGCCCCCTACTACCGCCTCGATGAGGAAGGCGATCTCTACATGCAGGTGATCAATCCCGGCACACCGGGCAATAAGGTGAAAGACGATGAGCTGATCTATTTTCGCTATACGCGTTACAATCTGTCGTACTACGACGGTGAACTTAACTACGGCGGAGGCAACGACGACGACATGAGTCTCAGCAACACATCGTTCAGGTTCGGCAACTATTCGCTCCAGAGTTCATCGAAATGGGGCACAGGCATACAGCAGCCGCTGGTCTATCTGCCGATCGACTGTCAGGTCAATCTGATTGTGAAATCGCAGTATGGTTTTAGCAGTGAGATGGCCGACGTGATGCCTTATCTGTTCAAACTGCGTTACTACAGACCCCGGATCTGATCCCGGACCATAATAACTAACATAATTGCCTAAAACGACATTATTTTACTAATCTCATGACACTGATAAAATCAATATCCGGTATTCGAGGTACCATCGGGTCGCATCCGGGCGAGGCCCTGACTCCGATTGATATTGTGAAATTTACAGCTGCCTTCGCAGCGTTTATCGACAGCACGACAACCCGGCCTAACCGTCTGATGGTTGTCGGTCGCGATGCCCGCATCTCTGGAGGCATGGTCTGCGACATCGTGGTCGGAACGTTGATGGCTATGGGTTTCGACGTTGTCAACATCGGATTGGCTTCGACTCCGACAACCGAAATGGCTGTCGTCGGAGAGGAAGCTTGCGGAGGCCTCATCCTGACTGCATCTCACAATCCGGCGCAGTGGAATGCGCTGAAGATGCTCAACGAGCGTGGCGAATTCCTTAACGCCGAGGAAGGTGCGCGTGTACTCGAGATCGCCGACAGCAAATCTTATTCATTCGCATCCGTCGACAAACTCGGACGCGAATTTGTCAACACCACATACAATCGCCGCCACATCGAGCAGGTGCTCGCGCTCGACCTCGTCGACGTTGATGCTATCCGACGCGCCAACTTCAAGGTGGCTGTCGACGCAGTCAACTCAGTCGGTGGAGTCGTGATCCCTGAGCTCCTCATCGCGCTCGGAGTGACAAATATCATCGAACTTAACTGTGTGCCGACCGGACGTTTCGCCCATCTCCCCGAGCCGATACCTGAAAATCTGACCGACATTTCTCGTCTTGTCAGAGACTCTGATGCAGACCTCGGCTTCGTTGTCGATCCGGATGTCGACCGTCTCGCGATAATCATGGAAGACGGCCGCATGTTCGGAGAAGAGAACACTCTTGTGTCGGTAGCCGACTATGTGCTGGAACACACCCCCGGCCCGACCGTCAGCAATCTCAGTTCGAGCCGCGCGTTGCGCGATATCACCCTGATGCATGGATGTTCATATTCCGCTTCGGCTGTCGGTGAAGTCAATGTCACTACCGAGATGAAGCGTACTGGCGCTGTCATCGGAGGCGAAGGCAATGGCGGTGTGATCTATCCGCCGCTGCACTATGGCCGTGATGCGTTGGTCGGAGTGGCGCTGTTCTTGACCATGCTTGCCAAGTCTGAGCGAAAAGTCAGCGAACTGCGACGCAAATACCCCTATTATTCAATATTCAAGACAAAAGTCGAGTTGTCGCCGTCGCTCGATATCGACGCTCTGTTCGAAACCGTCAAAGAGCGTTTCTGCGATGAAAAGATCACCGATATCGACGGTGTCAAGATCGACTTCGAAGACTCGTGGGTGCATCTGCGCAAGTCCAACACTGAGCCGATCATCCGAGTTTATGCCGAAGCCCACACGGAATTCGAAGCCAAGAAGCTCGGCAATTCTGTCAAGAACATTATTCTTGAAATGGTCAAGTGATCTGCATTGTCAGGTGACATCATTAAGATAAGAGCGGCCGTCGCAACGTTCTGACCGTTGCGGCGGCTGTTATAATAGAAGAGGTCTTAACCATCAGTATAAAAACAACAACCGCTTAATGCCAATCATTATATGAAAGCAAAAAAGATTATTGCAAGTGCAGTCGCATTGATCGCACTTGGTCTGAATGTCAGTGCTGAAGAGCACTTGAAGAGTCTTAATCCGGGCTACTTTGACCCGTCAACCCCGGCGTCGGAAGATTTCTATCTCCATGTCAACAAGGGTTGGATGGACGCCAATCCTCTGTCGGCAGAGCATGCACGCTATGGACAGTTCAACATCCTCAACGACTCGAGCGAAAACCGTGTCCGCGACATCGTTGTCAATCTTGCAGCCTCTAATCCAGCTCCCGGATCGGTGGCTTTCATGGTCTCGACGATCTACAATCAGGCGCTCGACTCTGTGCGTCGTAACAACGAGGGTGCCGCACCGATACTTGCCGACCTCAAAAAGATCGAGACAACCGGTCACGACGGCATGTATGATCTGCTCCTCTGGATGCACACCAACTATTCTAATCCGTTCTTCAGCGCAGGACCGTCGCCCGACCTTGCCAACAGCAACGAATATGCCATGTATCTCGGCGGTGCGAGCATCGGAATGGGTGACCGCGACTACTATCTTCTCAACGACAAGGAGAATAAAAAGGTGCGCGAAGCCTATCAGAAACTGATCACTAAACAGATGATCAACGCCGGCTACTCGAAGAAAGACGCCGCTCGCATCTGCAAGAACGTGATGAAAATCGAAACTGCCATCGCCGACTCTACATGGACACGCGAGCAGAGCCGCAACATTCCCGCAATGTACAACCCCTACACTGTTGCTCAGCTCAAGGAAGCTTATCCGGCAGTCGACTGGGACACTTACTTTGTGAAAACAATGAACATCGACACTCCCGAGTCGGTCATCGTCATGACTCCCAACACTGTCAAGCAAGGCATCGACCTGATGGCTTCGCTGACCGACCGCGAGATCAAGGACTATTTTCTGTGGAAATATGTCGCACAGGCTGCAGGTAAGCTGAGCGATGATTTCAACGATGCCAACTTCGAATTCAGCAAGGTTGTCAGTGGTGTAGAGCAGCAGCGTCCCCGCTGGAAGCGTGCGCTCGGTGCAACAGAAGGCGCGCTCGGCGAAGCGATCGGTCAGCTCTATGTCGAGAAATATTTCCCCGAATCATCCAAGCAGTATATGATCGGCCTTGTCGAAAACCTCCGCACTGCCCTCGGCAAGCACATCATCAACCTCGAATGGATGAGCGACGACACCAAGCTTAACGCTATCAAGAAACTCAACGCCTTCACCGTCAAGATCGGATATCCCGACCAATGGGAAGACTATTCGACAATGGTGATCGATCCCAAACTGTCGTATTATGAAAACATGCACAATGTAAGCATGTGGCATCAGGCCAAAGAACTTGCCAAGTGGGGCAAACCCGTCGATAAGACAGAGTGGGGAATGACTCCGCAGACAATCAACGCTTACTACAACCCGATGGCCAACGAAATCGTTTTCCCCGCAGGTATCCTGCAGGCTCCGTTCTTTGATCCGCAGGCAAGCGATGCCGAAAACTATGGCGGCATCGGCGTTGTCATCGGTCATGAGATGACCCACGGTTTCGACGACCAGGGCCGCAACTTCGACGCCGACGGTAACATGGTCAACTGGTGGACCGACGAAGATGCTGAAGCATTCGCCAAGATGACACAGGGCCTCATCGATCAGTTCAATGCTGTCGAAGTGCTGCCCGGCCTCAATGCCAACGGTCAGTACACCCTCGGTGAAAACATTGCCGATCAGGGAGGTCTCCGCATAGCTATGACAGCCTTCCTCGATGCTCAGAAGAAAAAAGGCGTCGATATCACATCCGAAGAAGCCAAGATTGACGGTTACGATCCCATCCAGGTCTTCTATATGAATTATGCCAACCTCTGGGCCAACAACATCCGTCCCGAGGAAATGCGCTCGTTGACGACAGGCGACGTTCACTCACTCGGCAAAAACCGTGTAAACGTCACCCTCCGCAACATCGCTCCCTTCTTCAAAGCCTTCAACATCAAAGACGGCGACAAGATGTTCCGCCCCGAAGCCGAACGAGTAGTGATCTGGTAATCCCCGGATATCCAACCCCCAGACATAAACAACAGAGGCCCGGACTTCAATAGCCCGGGCCTCTGTTGTTTATAACCTGTTGAAAAATATAAAACAAAGCCTCGCCTTTTCCTGATACACCCTCTTTTTGGGCTTAAGGCGTGGGGTGGGAAGCGGGGTCTAATATTCGAGTCCGACGTTGTCGACCCAGAAGTTGGTGCCGACTGTTCCTACGTAGGGCTCGCCGCTTCCCGACGAAAACATTACCATCAGGTGGGTCGGAGTGGCATCGGGCGCGTCCCAGCCGACTTCGTGGACTGGAACTATCTTGCCTTTGGAGTTGCGGGCGCAGTAACTTTTCTCTTCCGAAAGCAAGCCCATGAATGGTTTGAAGTAGCTTTCGTGTGATATGTCACCGTAGTGGATTTCGAGATGATGGCGGTTGACCCAGTCGCCGGTGCTTTTAGCCAGCAATTCCCTGCCTGTGCCGACTCGCTTGGCATATAAATTGCCGTCGGAGTCTTCCCACCGGCGCTGCAGATAGATGAACACTTCGGCCTTGTCGCTGCCTTGAAGGGTTTTCTTGCTGCCGAACCCCGATGAATAGAGACGTGTCCCGTCGGCGGGAATGAACAGTTTGTAGTCATAGACCATTGCTTTCGGGCGCTTGGCAAACGGCACTCCCATCTCCATCTTGGAGTACGGATCGCTGGTCGACTTTATCGGTTCGAACATCTGACCGAGAAACAGTGTGCCCGCCACGACCACGTCGATGTTGATTATGCCGATAGCCTTGCAGTTTTCGATGCGGGTAGTCAGTTTGGCGCAGCAGTCTTTGTCGGTCCTTTGGTCGGGAAACACGGCATTGCTTGTTTTCGTTATGCCGCATACTTTTGCCATGACATTGGATGTTGCCCACGGCGATCCTCCCTGGTTGACATAAGCCTTGTCACCTTCGATAGTTTGAGTTGGTCCGACGGCAAAAACCTGCTTGGTGTCACCGCCGATAAGATGCGACTCTTTGATGTTGCGGGTGACCCAATTGTTGAAGTCGCCGTATTTTATAAGCTCGCATTTCTGTGCAGTCGTCGACAGTGGTGCGATTGCGATTGCCGCTCCCGACAGGAAGCACGATAGGGTACGGGATATGTTCTTGATCTTCATAATGTGTTGAAACGAGAGATTGCAAAAGTAGATGTTTTATAATATTAATAACCATCGAAACGTCGTTTTGTCCTATTCTACCGCAAAATATTCCAATAAAAAAGCGACCCGGCCAAATTGAAGTGGTCGGGTCGCTGTGTAGGGTAGAAGTGGGTATGATAAGAATTATTCCTCTGTTGGTGCGGGTTCCTGTTGTCTGGAATCCATTTCTGCGGATGGAAGAGCCGGAAGCATATCCGGAATTTTGATCTCGATTTTTTCCGGACCGTCGGCGGTTGCTTGCGGTTCTGTCTCTGCGTTAAGAGCCGGTTTGCGTGTCTTGCGAGGTCTTGGAGGTCTCGCTTTTGCTGTCTGTTCCGGTTCGGTCTCTTCCTTTTCGGTTTCTGGTTGAGCGATCGATGGCTCGGTTGGCTGATCGGCTGATTCGGCTGCTGGTTTGGCTTTCTTACGTCGGCTTTTCTTTGCCGCGGGTTTTGCTTCGCTTGCGGCATTGTCTGCTTCGGCTGCTGCTTCGTCAGGTGTCACAGGCTTTTGGGGTTCTGCCTTTGGCTTGGCGGCCGGCTTTTCTTTAGCCTTGGCTTCAGCCTTAGGTTGCTGAGGCTGTTCGTTCTCGTCTTTGCCTCTGTTTTTAGCCTTGTTCTTCTTTTTGTCGGATGACGACGATCCGCTGTCTTTGTCCTCTCGCAGGCAAAGTTCGTTGCGATTTTCGTCGAATACTTTGTATTCGAGATATGCGAGCGACTGATCGGGGAGTATCTTGAAACAGCGTCCGAACTGGCGGCGCCATTTCCCGTACAGCGATGTGAATATGCCTTTCTTGATATAAGCATCGACAAACGGGTGGACATACATCACGAAATTGCGCAGTCCGAGTATGCTGACGATGTAATCGATCTTTTCGCGCAATGTGTCGGTGAACAGCAGCGACGGCTGCACCTCACCTTTGCCGAAGCACGACGGACACTGTTCGGTCGTGGTGATGTCGAGAGCCGGACGCACACGCTGACGGGTGATCTGCATCAGTCCGAATTTGCTCAGCGGTAGGATGTTGTGGCGGGCACGGTCGTTTGCCATTATCTCGCGCATGTGATCGTAGAGCTGCTGACGATGTTCGCTCTTGTTCATGTCGATGAAGTCGATGACAATGATGCCGCCCATGTCGCGCAGACGGAGCTGACGGGCGATTTCGTCGGCGGCGCGCAGATTGACTTCAAGAGCGTTGCTTTCCTGATCGTTGGTTGCCTTGGCTCGGTTGCCCGAGTTCACGTCGATCACGTGCAGTGCTTCGGTATGTTCGATGATCAGATAGGCTCCTGATTTGAAGGATACGGTTTTGCCAAACGATGACTTGATCTGTCGGGTGATGGCAAAATGATCGAATATCGGTTCGTCGCGGTCGTAGAGTTTGACTGTGTCTTTGCGCTCAGGCGCGATAAGCGACACATATTTGTTGATCTGCGAGTGGATGTCGGCGTCATTGACGGTGATATTTTCGAAGGTCGGACTGAATATGTCGCGAAGCATGCCGACGATGCGGCTTTCTTCTTCAAATATCAATGACGGAGCTTCAGAGCGCTGCGCTTTGGCAACAGCGTCGTCCCAGCATTTGAGCAGGGTTTTCAGCTCGTTGTTGAGATCGGCGACGCGTTTGCCTTCTGCCGAAGTGCGCACGATTACGCCAAAATTCTTTGGTTTGATGCTTTCGATCAACTGGCGCAGACGCAACTTTTCTTCCGTTGTCTTGATTTTCTGCGAAATCGAGATCTTGTCGCTGAACGGAATAAGCACCAGATAGCGGCCGGTGAACGTTATTTCAGTCGTCAGTCTCGGGCCTTTTGACGAGATTGGCTCTTTGACGATCTGCACCAGCAACTCCTGGCCGCTTTGAAGGAGATCGGCGATAGAGCCGTGTTTGTCGATTTCGGGCAACAATTTCTGCTTAGGCAGCGACGGCACTTTCTGTTTGTCGCTGAGGAGCTGTTTTACAAATTCTGCATAGGTTGCAAAATGAGAGCCGAGATCGAGGTAGTGGAGGAATGCATCTTTTTCGTAACCCACGTTGACAAAGGCGGCGTTAAGTCCCGGCATCAGTTTTTTTACTTTTGCCAGATAGATATCGCCGACCGCATACGAGATGTCGCGGGCTTCTTTCTGCAGAGACACAAGCCGCGAATCTTCCAGCAGGGCAAAGGATACTTCGCTCGGCCGGACGTCTACGATGAGTTCGCTTTTCATTGTTTGATGCGTGGTATAGGGGGAATGTTTAAAAATACACAAAGAACAAATCTTGATCGGGAGCATAGTCCCATAGAAGGAGTCCCCGTGTCAAGTTTGTTCTTCGTATAGCGTTGGCGTCAAAAACTCACAGAAGCTTATTTCTTCTTATGACGGTTTTTTCTAAGACGTTTTTTGCGTTTGTGGGTAGCCATCTTGTGGCCTTTTCTTTTCTTTCCGCTTGGCATTTTACGCTAATTTAATGGGTTAATAGGAGGGTTGATTATTTAACATCTTCCATGAAGACCTTCGCGGGTTTGAATGCGGGGATCTTGTGAGCAGGAATGATGATGGTTGTGTTTTTAGAGATGTTGCGGGCAGTCTTTTCTGAACGGGTTTTTACGATGAAGCTGCCGAATCCACGGAGGTAAACATTTTCACCATGTGCGAGTGAATCTTTTACAATTTCCATGAACTTTTCGATAGTTTCAAGAACTGCGGGTTTTTCGATACCGGTAGTCTTGGCGATTTCGTTTACAATGTCGGCTTTTGTCATAGCTTTATTTGTTTGTTTTTTTTATTTTAAATAAATGTCGTTGATACGCAATTTGTTATGCCCTAAAATGGGCTAATGTGATTTTTGCAAGTGCAAATATCGTGTTTTTTTTTGAAACGCGAGCAATTTTTTATGCTTTTGTGGTGATATTTTTGTTTTTAGACCTGTCAGCGGTGGCAAAACGGGCCTTTCCCGGTCAAAAAATATCTTTAAGCGAGTGGAGCTCCCGGATGATCGTAGCGTTGCAATCTGGGAGAGTCTTTGATTCGTCGCGGCAGTACCATATGGCTTCGAGTCCGTAGTTGACGGCGCCTTCGATGTCGGCGGTGAGATTGTCGCCGATCACGATGTTTCTCATGCCCGAGCTGCCGGCTTTGCCGATGGCGTAGTCGAAAAAACGTCGGTCGGGTTTGTTGACGCCAGCGTCATCGCTGAGTACGACGATGCTGAAATATCCGTCAATGCCCGATGACTTAAGCTTATTGTACTGAACCTCGTGGAAGCCGTTGCTGATGATGCCCATGCGGTAGCCTTTGCTCTGCAGATAGTCGAGTACCTCTTTGGCTCCGTCGACCAGGGCGGTCTTGCGTCCGAGGCTGTCGAGATAGAGTCGGTCGAACAAGACCGACATCTCTTCGGCATCGCGAGAGTCGACTCCGGCCATGCGGAGCGGACGTGCGAAGCGCTCGGAGCGCAGGTAGTCGCGCGATATGTCTCCGCGGCCATACTGCTCCCATAGAGTGTTGTTGACCGAGTGGTAGATTCTGTCCCATTCGTCGGCGTCAGCAAACCATTGGTCGAGACGTTGGCTTGCGTAGAGTTCGCGCAGACAGATCACCGAGTTGCCGCTCATGTCCCATAGGGTGTCGTCGAGGTCAAACCACAGCATCGTCTGTTCGGCGGCTGTTCCAGTCGGGTTCATGTCGTTATTCGGGTTTGGAGATGCCGTCGGCTGTAGCCCTTTGCTCCATGCGTGCTATGCGCGACTCGAGTTCGGGGTGAGACGAAAAAAGTTGGTTGATTTTGTTGCTTTTTGAGGCGCCGGCTTCGTCCTGCAGCTGCTTGAGTTTGCGGAACGACAGCGACATCGCCCAAGGGTTTTTGCCGTGCGATTTCAGGAAATCGTAGCCATAGTCATCGGCGTCGCATTCTTGCTTCTGCGAATACTTTGCCGACACGAGGGCTTCGCTGAGGCTGCCGAGCTGAGAGTCGGTAAGTGCTGCGGCCTTTCCGCCGGTAGACGCGATGCCGTCCTTGAGTGCCGATGTGAGCAGGGCAGTGCGGAATGCTTTCTTTGAATCTTTATGTGCGACATGGCCGATCTCATGGCCGATCACTCCGAGGAGCTCGTCGTCGCTCATTATGTCCATCAATGCCGCAAACACCCTGATGCTGCCGTCGGCGCAGGCAAATGCATTTACATCGACAACATTGTAAACCTTGAAGTTGAGGGGCATGCCTTCGACATCGGTCAGCCCTTCTGTCAGTTTGGCGAGGCGCTCTACGTACGGGTCATTGTCGGGAAGCACTGGATTGTGGGCATCCATCCAGTCGATGTACTCTTTGACATATTGTACCATATCATCGTCGGTCAGCGTAGCGGCTTTGGCGGCTTTGGCCAGACCTCCGGCTGCCTTTTTAAGGTTGAATTGAGCCTCGACGGACTGAAGCGATGAGAGTAAAATGCAGAGGAGTGAGGCGATTGCGATTTTTGTAACTTTCATGTTTAACGGATTAAAAATGTTGTCAGTGATAAATCAGTGCAAAAATAGTAAAAAGTGATAACTTTGCCCTTAAAAAAACTGATTATGACATGGCGAAATTTTTTTAGGTCGAGAAGTGTGGCTATGCTTGCTGCTGCGTTGCTGGCGATAGTCGCAGCTTCTGCCGGCTATGCTTGCCATCAACGCACATTTGTCAGTTGGTCCGAGCCTGTGCTGTGGTCGTTGGCCGCCGGTGGTGCCGTCGGCTTGGCTCTCCGTCGTCCGGCAATGCGGCTGACCGCTCTGAGGCCTTGGGCTGCGCTTGCAGTCGCGATTTCATTCGTGGCTGTTGTGGCCTATGGTCTGTTGATGAGCGTCAACTATTTCTGTGCTTCGTCAGAATGCGCTTCCGACATCAAGGCTGTGGTCATCGATAAGTACAGCGAAGAGCACACCCGCACCCGACGGGCAGCCCGCGGGAGGGCATATCCTGCCGGTAAATATAATGTGTATTACATACGGATCGAATTTGACGACGGCACTCTCCGCGACATTCAGGTGCCGGCCGCTACTTATGCCGCCACAAGGCGCGGGGCTGTAAAACATTTTGTCGCCGAGAGTGGTTTTTTCGGTTACAAGGTGTTTAAATCTCCTAAAACGCGTGATTTGTCGAAATAATTGGCTACATTTGCTTGCCATAAAAACAGAATATGCCATTATGGATTTACAGAATAAGAAATTACCTGAAAAATATGTCATAACAGTCGGACGTTCGTTCGGAAGCGGTGGACGTGCCCTCGGCAGACTTCTCGCCGATAAGCTCGGCATCGCCTTCTACGACAAGGAGCTCTTGGTGCAGGCGGCCGAGAAAGCCGGCATGAGTCCCGAATATTTCGAACGCAACGACGAGCGCGTCCCAAAATTTTTCTCCGGATTGTTTTCATTCAATCATGGCTATAATCCGATGTCGTTCTATGCCGGCACATCATCGATCACTTCCGACGGTATATATCAGGCGCAGTGTGATTTCATCCACGAGATTGCCGACAATGGACCGTGTGTCATCGTCGGGCGTTCGGCTGACTATGTCCTGCGCGATGTCGACAATGTGGTCAACATCTTCGTCCATGCTCCTATGGCCGATTGTGTGCGGCGCATCCTCGCACGCGCCGAGCGGCTCACCGAATGCGATGCCCGGAATCTTGCCGAAAAGACAAACAAGGTACGCGCGGCATTTTACAATTTCTACACCGACAAGCGCTGGGGAGCAGCCTCGAGCTACGATCTGACAATCGATTCGTCGCTGATGCCGCTCGACGAATGTGCCGATTTCATCATCGAATATCTCTACAGACGCATAGGATGCTGCGATAAATGAAAATATTCTGTAAATTTGCAATGTAATAGATCATAAATAACTTATTAAACAATATATGATAATCGACGAAACAGACATGCAGGCTCTTCGTCAGGATCCCGACGGCTTGCTGACCTACGAATACATGGCCAACCATATAGATACGCTCGACGGCGAAGCTCTCGACCGTCTGGTCGACAATATGATAAGTGTGGATCTTTCAGGTCAGTTCCTGGCAAGCGCCGCGCGTTATCTCCATGCCATCGACGCCGACGGCTATGCCCCGGCTGTCGACCGCCTTGTGGCAGCGACCATCGACAAAGACAGGGAGCACCGCTATCTGCCCGATGTGCTCGTGAGCCTCTATGGTCAGGATTATCACTCGCGCGCTGCCGAGCTGAGCGCGTCTGACAATAATTTCCGCCGCATCTACAAGCGGCTCTA
The DNA here is from genome assembly GCA_910587475.1 of uncultured Muribaculaceae bacterium. GTDB lineage: Bacteria > Bacteroidota > Bacteroidia > Bacteroidales > Muribaculaceae > CAG-873. The sequence continues at coordinate 4,088 of CAJUMR010000031.1, read as the reverse complement.
TCCCAATTCGGTCATCTGATAGATAACAGACAACAACAACGTAATAATAAATAGAATAAAATGTTTAAAAATTTTTTAGCTGCTGCCGCGCTGATATTCGGCATGTCGTCATGCGGATCTTCGTCTGCTGACAAAGGTGCCGGTGATGCTGCGTCAGACAGCACTGACACAATTAACGAGAACACAACTATGACTCCCCAATTCAATCCTGCCGACACAAGCAATGTGACCGTTGAAGTCGAAACTTCTCTCGGATCATTTACTGTGCTCCTTTACGGCGACACCCCGCGCCACCGCGACAACTTTGTCAAACTTGTCAAGGAAGGCTACTACAACGGAACTCTTTTCCACCGAGTGATCAACGAATTTATGGTTCAGGCCGGTGATCCCGACTCGAAGACCGCTGCTCCCGGACAGGCTCTCGGTGCAGGCGGCCCCGATTATACGATCGACGCTGAATTTGTATTCCCTAAGCACTTCCACAAACGCGGTGCGCTTGCTGCCGCACGTCAGGGCGACCAGGTCAACCCGACCAAGGCCTCATCGGGTTCGCAGTTCTACATTGTGACCGGCAAGAAGGTGTCGGAAGCCGAAATGGCCAACATGGAGAAGTATCTCGAAAATTCCGCTCTTCAGTCGCGTTTCACAGAGCTTGCTCAGAGCCATATGGACGAAGTGCGCGCCATGCAGCAGAAAGGCGACAACGCCGGACTCGAGAAACTCCAGAACGAGCTTATCGCCGAGGCGCAGGCCTATGTGGCTGAGCACCCCGTCAAAGTGACCGACGAAATGAAAAAAGCCTACACGACTGTCGGCGGAACGCCCCATCTCGACAACAACTACACTGTTTTCGGTGAGGTGATCAAGGGTATGGAAACCATCGACAAGATCGAAAAAGTCGAGACTGACCGTGGCGACCGTCCCAAAGACGACGTGCGCATCATCTCGATGAAGATTGTCGATTGATCATAAATAATTGATCTGAAATATGATAGAATATCGGACGTTCACGCTCGATAATGGTTTGAGGGTCGCACATAGTTGCGACCCTCAAACTGCTATGGCAACCCTCAACGTGCTCTACGACACCGGAGCGCGCGACGAGACGCCGCAACTCACCGGCATCGCTCATCTATTTGAGCATCTCATGTTCGGCGGATCGGCTAACGTCGCCGACTTCAGCGGTGAGATAGAGGCGGCCGGAGGGTTCGACAATGCCTGGACGAGCAACGATTTCACCAACTTCTATGAAGTCGTGCCGGCTCAGAATATCGAAACTGCATTCTGGCTCGAAAGCGACAGGATGCTGGCTCCGTCGCTTGATGATCGCACTCTCGATGTGCAGCGCAACGTTGTCATCGAGGAGTTCAAGCAGCAATGTCTCAACCGTCCGTATGGCGACATGTCCCACCATTTGCGGCGTCTGCTCTATGGCGACAGCCATCCCTATGCATGGCCCGTTATCGGCAAGGAACCGGCCCATGTGGCGGCCGTGACTGCGGCAGATGCCCGCCGGTGGTTCTTCGACCACTACGGCCCCGATAATGCTGTCCTTGCTGTCACGGGCAACGTGTCGTTTGACCGCGTCGAGCAGCTGGCGAGAAAATGGTTCGGCGGCATCCCGCGACGCAACATCGCCCCGCGCCGTCTTCCGGCTCCGGTGTTCCCGACATCCGATGTTGTCGAGAAAGTCAGCGGAGATGTGCCGCAGACTGCCGTGGTCGTTGCCTTTCCGATGGCTCCATATGGCAGCAAGGATTATTTTGTGGCCGACACGATCACAGATCTTCTGTCTGCCGGCCGGTCGTCGCGCTTTTACCGTAACCTGCTCATGGGCGGTGACGGGCTGTTCAGCGAGGTCGATGCGTCGATCAGCGGCAGCGAGCATGAGGGCTTCCTGATGCTCAATGCACGTTTGAACGATAACAGCGATGCCGCTGCCGAAAAGGCCGTCGCAATGATGGTAGCCGAGGCCCGGTCGCTTGCGTCGCCGACAGCTGGGGTCAGTGATTATGAATTGGAACGGTGTATGAACCGCTTCGAATCGACCTTCCGCTTCTCCAATATGGGCTATCAGGCCCGTGCGGCCAATCTCGCCATGGCTCTGTATCATCACGAGGATATCAACGACACAGTCAGACGTCAGCGCTCGACAACTTGCGGAGACATACGCCGCGTTGCCGCGCAGATGTTCGATGGTGGATCGTCGGCCACGGTGATATATTCTCCTGCATGACAGTTCTCCCCGCGGATATAACGTCTGCGCCATGTCCCTGTTTTCCATAAAACCGCGGGACATGGCGCAAACTCAAAATCGTGGAAGTAAAAAGAGAGAGGAGAATGATAATCGGTTAGATTGTAGATCAATGTAGTAGATGTAAATATAGGCTTGTAGACTATTGCTGTTTCTTGTTTCTGTTAATAAGACGCGCAAGAGTCTGTTTTGTGACAGTTTTTTGTAATAAAAGATGTTAAACAATGGTCGGGCCGAATTTAGCCTCCCCGACCGCCAGATCAATCATTATGAATGCATGGCTTACTATTGGCTTGCTTGTTATAGCCAACGTTTTTATGACTTTCGCATGGTACGGTCATTTGAAATTGCAACAGATGAAAATAATCGGTGCTGACATGCCCGTTTATCTCATTATACTTCTTTCTTGGGGGCTGGCTCTGATCGAATATTGTTTTATGGTGCCGGCCAACCGCATGGGCTTCATCGGCAACGGCGGATCATTTTCGCTGATGCAGCTAAAGGTGATACAAGAGGTAATCACGCTGCTTGTATTCACATTGTTCTCAGTCCTGATATTCAAGGGCGAATCGCTGCATTGGAATCATGTGGCAGCCTTCGGGTGCCTGATCATGGCGGTCTATTTCGTGTTCATGAAGTGAGGCTCTCAGAGAAACAGCAGCGACACGGCCATGATCGCCATGCCGGCTATCACTCCGCCGAGAGCGATGTGATGGTGGCCGTAGCGTTCGGCGCCGGGCAGAAGCTCGTCAAATGATATGTAGACCATTATTCCTGCCACGGCTGCAAGACAGTAGGCGTTGATGTCGGGTGTCCAGAACGGCAGCAGGAAGGCCATTCCGATCAATGCTCCCACAGGTTCCGCCAATCCTGACAGAAGGGTGTACTTTATGGCAGTGGAGCGTCGGCCTGTCGAATGATAGATCGGCACTGACACAGCTATACCTTCCGGGATGTTGTGTATGGCTATCGCCACAACTATAGGCAGCGCTACATCGAGGCCATCGAGTGCCGAGATGAATGTCGCCATTCCCTCTGGGAAATTATGTATGCCGATTGCGAGCGTCAGCATTGTTGCTGTGCGTTTGAGGTGGTGATGTGGCGCCTTCGACGACAATTCGCTCAGTGAGTGCATCTCGTGAGGGTTTTCATCTTCGGGTACGAAATGGTCGATCGCAGCAATGAGCGCGATGCCGCAGAAAAAGGTCAGCAGTGCTATGGCGGTTCCAGGCCGTTGGCCGAGCGACTGTCCGAGGGTTTCGAACGCTTCGGGCAGCAGTTCCATCATCGACACATAGATCATCACTCCCGCCGAGAGTCCGAGGGCTGCCGATAGTACTCTGGTGTCGGTGGCCTTGGTGAAAAACGAGATAAGAGCGCCCACTCCGGTCGACAGACCGGCGGCGACAGTCAGTAGCAGTGCGATGATTATGTCGTGGGTTGTTGGCATATGATGAATTTACAACAAACGTTCGTGCCGTTGGGTTTATGATAATTGATGTCGGTTCAGGTTGACGGCTTTACCCGGATGGGAGCTTGGTGCCTGAGCTTGAAAAAGAGCAACGACGCCCGACCGGAAACGGTGGACGTCGTTGTGTTGTAAGGTATGAAGCTTTGCGGGCTGATTATTTGCCTGAAAGTTTTTCCTTGAGAGCTGCAAGAGCTTCGAGGTCGCCGAGAGTTGTCTTTTCGAGCGGGGTGTTGAGCACGGGTGCTTCTTCCTGCTTTTTGGGCGCGCGGCGAGCCTTGCGTTCTGCTGTCTTTTCTGCACGTGCTTCATCTTCGAAGATGCGGCTGTGAGAAAGGATGATGCGCTTGCTGTCTTTGTTGAATT
>CAJUMR010000030.1 GCA_910587475.1 uncultured Muribaculaceae bacterium | reverse complement strand
ACGGAGAATAGGCTCTTGTCATGACCATGTTGCCGAAGCTGTCGGTCAGCATAGGCGCGTTGCCGGTGTAACTTACAAAAAAGTCATCCGTATCAAACGGGTTTTCGAGCAATGGAACGAATTCCTTACCGGAGAACGGATAGTAGATACAGTCGACTACTGCGGTATTGTAACTTGAATAGTTTGCAGATGCGACGAAGCCACCGTCAGGACCAAACGGTTGGATATCCTTGATGCTGATATGGTTGACGTTTTCTCCAGGGCTCATCTCTTTGCTTGTCTTGACATACTTGCCCGAGGAATCGAAGCATAAGAACCTATTATTTCGATCCATAATATAGACACTATCTGACGCAACACAGAATGCATCCATATACTGATACTCTCCGGGACCTCCCCCTTTTCGGGAAACCTGATATTTGAACTTGCCGTTTTTATCGAAAGCAAAAAGCCGTTTTTCTCCACCGAATATATCATCCGCTTCCTCAGTTTTATCCATTACATAAATTATGGAATCTGTTTCGACGACTTTCTTTATTCTACCAAGCAAACAATCAGGTGTCTGCTCGAGGCTGCAGAACTCGATGGTATCGAAGTATCGGGAAAACTCACCGTTGTCATCGACATAGGTAAGACTGTCCAGATTAATTTTAATAGCGACATCGTCGCTTTGCACACTATCTTGCTTGGCGCAGGAAGCGAGGGATAGCAGCAAGGTAATGATACCAATTTTAAAAAAGTTTATTTGCATGATTAAAGAACTTCAACGGATGCATATTGTTTTTCAGGGTTGCAACACACATTTTTTTTACCCTCGATACATTTTAATCCTGAAATTGACACTGAATATGTATTCCCAACAATATATTTTCCCGGGAGAGTATAGCCAAATACCGATATCGCCTTTTCATTAGTACAAGTGACTTTGTGAATTTCCGAGAAGAGTTCGAGAGAGGCATGTGGAATGTCATAAAGAGTCGGACATTCGAATGTATCAATCGAATCGTTTAGAGCATCCAAATTAGATAAAATAAGATTACTTTTGTGATCTACTGTTGCTTGCAAGCTAATTCCAGTTGCGGCAATGCCAATAGCGGCAATGAATGGTAATGCTTTTAACTTTGTCATGTTTGTAATTTTAATTAGTTAATATATGTTTATTATGAAATTTTCATTTGGTTGGACACAGCAGTTGCCCGGCGGCGTACTGCATTTGAACGCTCGCAGCAGATCTAACTTTAGGCGTTTTATTAATCAAAATTTCAGCTTCTTTTTTTGCTCGTATCGAATCTGCTGGATAGGTAAGCCAAAGCTTCATAAGCCTGTAATGCGGATACAATCTATTAGGAATTCTTATGGCAGCCCGTTCATAATAGTATGCTGCAGAATCTCTTAATCCTAACAGTTGATAGTTATTACCTATAAAAAGTAATAATTCGGTTCCCGAATGTTTTTGTGCAAGTCCCATAGCCAAACTGTTTGCTTCTTCTATTTTGCCATAAGAAAGACACTTACGTGCATTTTGATATTCCGTGCCTATATCATATCCGGAAGTGTTGAACCCGAACAACAAGCATAATATTGTCGCAAAAGCGGCACACATATTGCGGACAACCGGTCGGCTAATCAATAACATAGATCCAATTATAAGAATGGAAACAGCAACCTTGAATTCCCAAAACTGCAAAGGATAAGAAGAAACGCATGCGATAGCAAATGCACACATACAACCAACTGTTCCATAATTCTTGAATTTAAAAAACATTACAGTTGTAACCACAAGCAATGCTATAAATAATAGCATGCATATATAGCCAAACGCAAAAGCGACCTGAAGATATTCATTATAGAGATAGCCTGGAGCATCAGCCAAGTATATCTCACGTTCTGTTCCTAATCCGGATGCGAAATAGGCTTCCTGCGCACTACCGTAGCCCCCCGGAACATTTTGCCAACCAACTCCAAGAAATGGAATATTGTCAAGAGACATGATGGCAATTTTCCATATGAATAGTCGACCGTCAGCAGAATCTTGCTTGAAATGATAAATTATAATAGCACACACTATTATACCTACAATTATAGATAGGAAAATAAGCAGTCTATTGTGCTTTGAAACTCGAAATTCTGTTACATGATAAAGCACAATTCCAATGCCGGCAACCGCAGATACCCATGCAGTTCGGCTTAAACTGCCGGGTATTATAAAAAGACATATTATGCAATATGCCAAACACGCTATTCTTATTACACTATGTGAGCTCTTTAAATATGTAAATAATGCGACAGGTAGAATCATCGACAAGAAGCATCCAAATGGCCCCGGGTTGTAAAATGATCCTGTTGCATGAAATCTTGGATGACCACTTTCTATGATTTGAAATATCTGCAAAACGCCCCATATTCCTTCGATTAAACCGAATGAAATCAAGAATACCGCCAAGAGATTAATCACTTGTGAACTCTTTGAAATACGAAATATTGATGAAGGGCACATGATATCTTTTTTGTTAATTTAAATGATAGTTCCGATGATATCTATAGAGTATTCGTCTGAAATATTACCGAAAATTGAAACACTACGGAACATCTCCCCTAATTGCTCTTGTCCGGTTATGACAATGTCTAAAATTCCTACTTGTCCCGGTTCTATTTGATCCGGTATTAGCTTAGCCAATGTGCAATCGCACGATGTTGTGACCTCTTTACAATAAAATGTGTAATCACCGTCATTTTTGATGGGTATTTGATATGTGATGATTTCGCCATGTTGGATGTCACCAAGATTAATTTCTGATTCATCACTTGAAATTATAGTATCTGGAGTCCGAGGTATATTTGTAGAGTCATTTGTCATTATTTGCAAGTAAAGATCTTTCACATTTGGATTCAATAAGGGATCTCCAATGGCAAGGACACGGTCGTTGCTATCCAATAAAAATGTTTGCAATCTGTAATCAATTGGAAATGAATTGAGACGATTAATCGAATCGGTTGGGTCAACCCAAATAGGCTGCATATATGGATTTGATGCAGTTGCGGTCTTGATTTGCGATAAATCAGATGTTGTTACAATGCAAAGAAAATCGACAGTACATTCCGCACTATCCATAAGTTCGTATAACACTTCTCCGTACTTTGCCAATTGAAGCCTACATGGTGTGCAGCCGGTTGAATCTATATAGCGCAGAATTTTAAAATCCGCATTTTGATTTTGGTATTCAAGCGTGTCCCTACCTCTTGTAGTGAAAAAGCCTACATTGTAGTCCAAGTTCATTTTTCGATCAATCCAATAGTCCAGGACATTAAATATTTGTGTCCTATGTTCGTTTAATTCCTGTTGTATCTCTTTATTATCGCTACAAGAAATACAAGAAAATAAAATCAAACTACATATTTTAAAACTGACAAAACTATGTTTCATTACAATATATAATTATAATGGATATATCAATAGACTTGGGAGATATAATGATCTACGACTCTTGATTCTATCATTAGTTATACGCACCTTCGTAGATGGAACCACCGACGGCGATGCGGATGGCGACAGGTGAGCCTGTTGGCGGGAGGGGGAATTGTAGTTCGGGGGCGAGAAATACAGAGCCTTCGAAACAAGCGACTCCCGAGTCCAGGTCGATGATCTGAATCTCGGCTGTAACGTTGACCGTCGACGTGATGACTAAGACATCGCCATTGCGATAAGCCGATATACGCACACGCGAGGGGGCTTTGGCCTTTGGAGGTGCATGTTCCGGGAAAGGCTTCAGTTCAATGCGTTCTACGTTGGGATCTTCTTCAGCAAATGATGTGAAAGATCCTGAAAGTAATGATAGCGTCAATGCTGCTAAAATAAAAAGAGGTCTTTTCATTGCGGATGGATTTTATAATGGTTTCCGCAAATTTAAGCACTTTTATCTGTAAAAACACTAATTTATTGCCGCTTCATTGCGCTGCAACGGTCATAAAAGAGCATTGATTATCAAAACGTTAGCCCAACTATTTTCGACTATTTTGCTGCAAGCCGTTGCAAAGAAGATAAACAACTGATAGATAGTGCTTTAGGATTTAAGCAATCTTAATACACTAACGCACAAGCATTTAACTAAAATAGCTTAGAAATTCTTCCTTATCGGGCATATCTGACAAGGCAACAGTTCTGATATCCTATGGCAAATGATCTGATCTTGTTTTTCATCTGATTTAAAGTTGGGATGTTTGCTTGCAAAGATAAACAAATAATAATAACCTGCAAAAAAATAAATGTAATACCGGTGTAATATTTGGCCAACGACACTGTCATGCAAAACGCTCTGAACCCCAATTTGTAGTAGTGGTGTAATATCTGCTCATCGGATGGCCATGGTACAGAATAATTGAAGTAATAATTGTTTTTTCTCAGCAAAAAGAGTTTCTGATTTGTTCCAAATCTATAATCAAAAATTCCGAGATTGCAAATTTTAGGGCGTTGCACCGCGTTGCAAAACGGAGAAAACGACCGCAGTAAGTGGTGGATTTTCAGGAAGTTACAAAATGGCCAAAATTTATTTTGTTGCACATGCGTTGCATAATTGCTAAACGGCAGATATTCAGCGTGTTAGTCATCAATGTTGCCTAACGCGTAGATTTACAGCAGATTACGTCGATAACTCAGAAGTGCGGCAGGAATTCTTCTTTGTCGGGAGCTGAGGACGCAGATGTTTCTGTTTTGGTCAGATGGCGCGTTGCGGTGGCAGGTATTCGGGATGTTATTCTGGCACGGTGAGTGAGTGGCGGCGCAGTATGGCACGGGTGGAGTCGCGCATTTCTTCGATGGCCGGCGACATTACTTTGACTGGCATGTTCAGCACCTTGCCGGCGGCTTTCAGCATGAGGGTGGTGTCGACAGGCTCGGCGGAGTCCGCAAGCCCGACAATAAGGAAATGGGGGTACATGCGGTTGGGCAAGCGGTCGGCGGCATGGCGCAGTTCTGTGAGTGCAGCGTCATAGATGCCGAGTGCTTCAAAGTTTTTTCCTCTGAGGTTAAAAATCATGGGATCGGCGCATACTTTGGCAGCCTCCGCCAAGGTCAGGTTTGATTCGGATGGGCGACCGGTGAGATTGAGTGAGTGGCCTAATTCGAACATGAAGCGGGGGTTCCATTTCATTTGTTCTTGCAGCGGAAGCATGGCGCTGACAGCACGGGAATGGTCGGCTGACCGGTAGAAATGCTGTATTTTCTGCCATTCAGTGTAAGAGTGGGCTTTCCGTAAGTGATCATGCGAGGATATGGCCGACAGAATGGCAACGGTCGCAGAGACAACGGCAAACAGCGAGACGCGATATCGGTTGGCGCAAGTTGAGGCAAGAGTACCGAGCGAGAGTGTTGTCACCGCTGATAAGAACAGTGGGAACTGCAGTGGGTAGGATGCGAATGCAAATATGGCGAACGAAGCCATTGCACCGGCTGCTCCGTAAATATGCCGTCTGACGGCTATGATGATTGAGGCTGCGATGGCGGCAACAAAAACTGCGGCCGCCGGCCATCCCCAGGCGAGAGCGACCTGTAGATATTCGTTGAAAAGATATGACGGGGCATCAGCTACTGCGATCTCACCATCTGTGGCCGCGCCTGAGGCGAAGTAAGCTTCTTGAGCAGCTCCATAGGCTCCGGAAACTTGATGCCAGCCGACGCCCCAGGGGTGAGCGGCGCAGGCTTTCAACCCGATTTTCCACAGGAAGATACGGCCGTTGGCCGAGTCGGCTTTCATAATGTAGGCTCCGACCGATAGGGCGATGAGTGCGACGGTAAGCGGCAACCACCACCGGCGCAGCCATGCCGCAACGGTCTGGCGTCCGAAGTGGCACAAGGCGACCAATGAACACGATAAGGCCGCGGCAACCCATGCCGATCGGCTGGCAGAAGCGGGCAATGCGACAAGTATCATCAGCATTACGGCATAGCCTATGCGTTGTTGGCGGCGACATCGGCCAAGCAGCATTGAGAGAGCGATGGGTAATCCCATGGCGATGAAGCCTCCGAATGGCCCCGGGTTGTAGAACGATCCGGTAAGCATAAACGATGAGTGGCCCGAGGGCAGAATCTTTGCGATCTGGCAGAGACCTATGGCAACCTGGATGCAGACAGCCCCCGCGATGCCGAACAAAGCGGCTGCAGGCATGATGCGGCGGGTGGTGCGGGGCGATGCAATCATTGCTATGGCTGAGCAGGCTGCCGATAGGGCCATAACGGCCATCACTTTCCACCATTCGGGTGAATAGTCGCTTGAGTTGCCGCGGCCGCGGAAGATCAGAGCGGCCGCGACCGGCGCGACGGTGATGACTGCAATCAGGGTTGAAAGGGCTGTTTGTCTGATGTCGGGTTTCATAGGCCTTTGAATGTTCGGTTCCAACGGCGTCGTTGCTCGGTTTTGTCGATCGATTGCCAGATGAATGCGGCTTTGCCGACTACAAATTCAACAGGCAGGAGGCCGAAATAGCGTGAGTCCTGGGAGTTGAACGCATAGTCGCCCGCCACGAAGCAATATTCCTTCTGGAATGTGTAGGCGTCGAGCGGCTCATCGCCGAGTCTCACGCCTGTCGAGTCTGACGATAGTTTCATGCCTGTCTCCCACTCGATGTAGTTGCGGTAGATGATGGCTGACTGTTGGTCGAGATGCAGCACGGTGCCTTTACGGGGCAAAATGATCGGTCCGAAATCACGGATTGTCCAACCGACAGCCGAATCATTGGGAAACGCATTTACAACTATCGATTTTTTGATTGTTGCGGGGTCGGAGGCGTATGTGTCGAGGAAACGGGCTACTTTTTTCTGTTGGTCAGCGACGCCTACGTCTGCGGGCTCACCATTGATCAGATAGCGGCAGTTGCGTATCTCGACAGTGTCGCCGGGCACGGCAATGCAGCGTTTCATGTAATAGAGGTTTATGTTCATTGCGATGCTGTCCCAACGCTCTGCGTAAGGGTGGTTGAATACAACGATGTCGCCGCTTTTGAGTGAGCTGAAGTGGGGACCGCGCCAGATTTTCACCTGTTTGCCCTCTAAGGCGTCAAAAATGTTGAACAGGCGTCCTCCCATGACAAATTTGTTGATAAGCACGTAATCGCCGGGGATGATGGTCGGAGTCATTGACGTCGTCGGAGTGCTGAACGATGCGAAACAGAAAACCTGTGCGAGCACCCATGCCGCAAAAAGGCAGAAAGCGGTAAGGTAGATGTTGATAATCCAGTTGCCGATTCGTATAAGCCATTTTTTCAGGCGAGGGTTGATGTGTGGCAGTTTTATCATGCTGCGGAATTCTTTGTGAGGTCGGGACTACAGCCGGTGAAATATTCAGCGACTTGTTGGTCTGGGGCTGCGGCGGTTGTCTCCATGGTCGATTTATGCTTAGTGAAAGTGATTGTGAACTATGTGGCAAATATATGAAAATAATTTGAAATGTCGGCAAATAAAAAGCGGGGGCGTTGCCCTTCAGAAGCAACACCCCCGCATGACAATAGGTCGGAGCGGCGATCAGATCATTTGTTGTAGAACGCGAGGATTCTCCGGCGAAGGATGGATTCATACTTTGCCTGCACAGCTTCTACTTCGGCACGGACATAGTTGGACCGGGCCTGCTCGTACTCAGTGGAGTTGGCTTTGCCAAATTCGTATTTTTGCTGCATTGCCTCGAACGCCTGACGGGTAGCGTCGGCCGATATTTCGGCTGCGCGCAGTTTCTCGGCTGCTCCGTTGGCCTGATAGTAGGCTTGCTGGATCGATTTATAGAGATTGCGTTCGGAATTTTCATATTGCAGGCGGGCGTTGAGATGCTGGATCTTGGCGCGTCTCACGGAGTTGCGCGATGAGAATGCGTCGAAAATCGGCACGGTCAGTGAAAAGCCGAGCGACTTGTTGAAATTGTGGTTCATCTGTTTGCCGAACGATTCGCTGTTCACTCCGCTGACAGTGTAGTAGTTGCTGCCTATGCCCGCGTTGAATGACAGGTTTGGCAGATAAGATGATTTTGCAAGCGAGATGTTGCGTTCGGCAGCTTCGATGCGACGTCGCGCGGCCAGCAGAGAGTGGTTGGAGTCGAGAGCGCGGGAGTACACTTCGTCGGGCGCATAGAGCGACAGTCCGTCGTCGGCGACAGGCATGATGTCGAACCCTTCGATGTCGGGCAATTCGAGCAATTGGGCAAGATCCACGAGTGCGAGAGTGCGGTCGTTGCGGGCATTGACGAGCGACAATTCGTTCTGAGCCACCTGCGACCGGGCATCGGTGAGATCGAGTTCGGGAATTTTGCCGGCTTTGAGGAGTTCTTCTCGGCGCGATTGCTCGACAATGGCGATGCGAAGTTGCTCTTCAGCGATTTTACACATTTCGCCGGCATATAACACTTGAAGATAGGCCGAAATAACATTGAGTGTGATGTCGTCTTTGGCCGCTTCGAGATCCTCGACGAGCGCGCGAAGGTTGGCACGGGCGTATTTTGTCTGTCTGACAGCAGTCAGACCGTCGAACAGCGGCAGTGACATGCTCAGTCCCCATCCGAAATTTGATGTGTTACGGTTGGTATAGGTGTTGTCGGCCGTAAGACCGCGTCCGAAGCTGAACGATTCGGATGCGTAGGCGCTGAGGTTGGGCAGGTGGCGGTCGCGGGCTGCGGTCACGTCAAGTTCGCCCGAATTGATTTCGACTTTGCGAGTCTTGACCGTTATGTTGTTGTCGATGGCGTAGGTGATACAGCTGTCGAGTGACCATGTTGTGGCGTCGGCGGCTAACGATACAGCGATTGCCGCGACTGATGCAGTGATGAATGTCTTCATAATAATGCTTTATTGCTATTATTGTCATTCTTTGATTTCATCTCCCCGCAGACGGACATCCTTGTCGATGCCTTCCTTGACCTCGATTTTCACTCCGTCGCTGGCTCCCGTGACTATTGGAGTGCGTCGGTAGGATTGTGTCGCGGAGTCGAGCAGACAGTAGACAAATGTGCTGTCGCCGGCAAATTCGATGACACTTTCAGGAATGGTGAGAACGTCGGTCGAGCTGCTGAGTATGACTGTGGCATTGGCGCTGTAGCCGGCGCGGAGCTGTATGTCGGGATCGACTTCGAGAGCCGCCTTGAGTTCGAATGTGTTGGCACCGCTCGATTCGTTGCCCTTCGGAGAGATGTATTCGATGATGGCTTTGGGGGTGATGTCGGGGAGGGCGCCTACGGAAATGTTCATCGGCATGCCGACGGCGAGTTGTCCGACTTCTGTCTCGTCGACGTTGCCCTTGAATATGAGATTGGTCATGTCGGCGATTGTAGCGACAGTGGTGCCGTCGTTGAATGTGTTGGCCTGGATGACCGAGCTGCCGACTTTGACGGGCACGTCGAGCACGAGACCGTTGATTGTGGCGCGTACCATGGTGTTGCTCTCTGATGCGTTGAACTTCGACACTCCGTTGCGGACAATGTCGAGCGCGTCTTCGGCCCCTTCGAGGTCGCTTTTGGCCCGGTTGAATGTGGCGAGAGCTGTCTCATGCTCTTCTCGCGATATCAGTTTGCGGTCGTAGAGGACGTTGGAGCGGTCATACTTATCTTTTGCGTCATCGAGGGCGATTTTGGCTTGATCGACGCGGTTTTGTGCAGATGAAAGCTGTGAAGCGTCGGGAATGACTTTGATGCGGGCTATTACGTCGCCTTCCTTCACGGTCTGGCCTGCTTCGACAAAGATTTCGGCAATGATGCCGGAGATCTGAGGTTTGATGTCGATCTGATCGCGCGGCTCGATCTTGCCTGTCAGCACGGTCGATCGTTCGATGTTGCCGATTTCGGGCGCTACAGTCTGGTAGGCGATTTCTTTAGGCTGAGAGTTGAGGTAAAGGAATACGAATGTGCCGACAAATACAACTGCGATCAGCACCCAGAGGAAGATTTTGAAAAAGCGTTTCATATTTTTAAGATGTGTAGTTATTAGTTCTGTAAAATGAGATTATTTGTCGCGCATGGCTTCGATTGGTTTTATGCGCATGGCTTTTATCGCCGGAAGGGTGCCGGCTGCTGTGCCGAGGATCAGGAATGTCACAACTATTGCGATTGCCTGGGAAAACGACAGGGTGAAGCCTGCCGATCCGAGGATTGGGTCGGCTGTCGCTTTATCGGCGACAGCAAGGGCGATGGTCGCGAAAGACACTCCTGCGAGTCCGGCCACCGACGTGAGCACAACTCCTTCAGAGAGGATCTGTACGATTATGTCGCGCGGTTTTGCTCCGATCGCACGTCGTATGCCGATCTCCTGAGTGCGTTCCTTGACGATGATCCACATGATGTTGCCTATGCCGATAATGCCGGCCATCAGTGATCCTGCACCGACAAACAGCGCGAGCAGACTGACTCCGAGAAAGAGATTGTCGACCATTTCGAATTCTTCGGAAATATCCATAAACCACATCGCTTTTTCGTCGGCCGGCGATATGGGGTGATTTGAGCATACGGCACGGCGGATGTATGGTTCGATGTCTTTGGGTTTATAGCCCGGAGCAGCCGTGTACATGAAGAAGCCTACGGCGTTGCCGCGATTGAATGTGCGCCTGAATGTCGATGCCGGCAACAGGACTGATTCGTCGTAGCGCGTTCCGATGCTTGCGTTGGACAGCTGACCGATTACGCCGATTACACGGTAGTAGACACCGTTGGCACTTATCATTTTGCCGATCGGATCTTCTGTGCCGAAAAGTTTAGCCGATAGGTCCTTGCCGATGAGCGCCACTTTGCGGCCCTGCGCATCGTCGGCGTCGTTGAACAGACGTCCAGCATAAACTATGGCAGTGTTGATTTTGGAGAAGTCGGGTTCGAACCCGGCGATCGATGCCGTTTCGGAGTTTGTGCCGTAGGCAATGGTTCCGTACTGGTTACTCATTGTCGATGAGTATTCGATGCCGGGAGTTATGCGCCTGACGGCGTCGATGTCGGTCTGTGTCAGGTTCCAGCTCATGCCTTTGTTGAAGCCTTTGTACGATATCGAGGTAGTGTTAGGGAATACGGCTCCGAAGTTAGTGGCGAATCCTGCGAAATTGCGACGGAGCATGCCTTCGAGTCCGTGGGCTCCGCCCCATAGCATCGCGAGCATGGCTGTGCCCCAGAAAATGCCGAATGCAGTCAGAAACGTTCGTGTTTTGTTGCGTGCGAGAGTGGCGCCAATCTCGCGCCAGTTCTCTATGTCGAAGATCGGATTTTTCATTCGTCGCGGAGGGCTTCTACGGGTTTGACTTTAGTCGCTTTGAGAGCCGGGAACAATCCGGCCAACGCGCCGGCAAGTATCAGGACAAGCGTTACGTTGAGTGCAATGCCGAGGTCGACGGTAGGGTTCTCGAATGGGCTTCGCTCCATGTTTTTGATAAAATGGGCGATGACTTGCATGACAGCAGTTCCGGCAACGATGCCGATATAACCGAACAAGGTGGTTATCGCGACGCTTTCAAGCACAACCTGGGTGAGAATGTTGCGGCGTTTTGCTCCGATGGCGCGGCGTATGCCGATCTCGTGGGTGCGTTCGCGGACTGAGACAAACATGATGTTGCTCACGCCGACTATGCCTGACAGCATGGTGAAAATGCCGATGATCCACACTGCGTAGTCGAGGATTTTCATGCCTTGCTTGTTCTGGAGATAGTTGGTAAACCGGTTCCACATCGGTGCGGCTGATTTATCAGCCGGGTCGAAATGATGGATTTTTGCGAGTTCTCCGCGGATGGCGTTTTCAGCATCTTCTGCGGTCTTTTCGTCGGAGATGTTGTCGGCAAGGACGCTGATCGACCAAATGTTGGCGTCGCCGCCCGAGAGCGCTACCGCGGTTGAGAACGGAATGTAATTGTCGGTTTCGCCCCATTCGCGGGTGTAAAGTCCTACGACTTTCCACGACAGGCCGAGCGACTTCACTCTTTGTCCGATGACTTGACTGGCGGAGTCAGTGCCGAATATCGTTTTTGCAGTTTTCTTGGATATGACCATCACTTTGCGCTGCAGGTTCATGTCGGCCTGGTTGATGAAGCGTCCGGCAAGCATTGTTATATGCTGGTTGCGCTGCATTTCGGGAGATATGCCTTCGATGCCATCCGATACATAGTCTTTCGGTCCGGTGACTTTTGCGGAGTCGATGTATTTGTAAGCCGCAGCAGTGCCGATGTAATGGTTGTTGGATTTGTTGAGCGCGTCGACAGTCGAAGCTTTCAGCTTGACCTGACGCCCCTTGTTGTATCCTTTGTAGGGGATAGATGTGGAGCCACGCCATACCGATATCTGGTTGACGTCTAATTTCCCCGTCTCGCGCTCGAAACCACCCATCAGTCCGCGCGAAAGGCTGAGCAGGATGATGAGCATGAATATGCCCCATGCAACTGCAAAGCCTGTCAGACCGGTTCGCAGCTTGTTGTTGCGTATGGTCTGGCCGATTTCACTAATAAGGTCAAACATTGATCAGAGGGTTATTTGAGGATTTGATTCTGAGGGTTGATTACCGTCGACTATGCGACCGTCAGAGATGCGTATGATGCGGTTTGTGGCAGCTCCGACACCCGGGTCGTGGGTCACGATGACTATTGTCATGCCTTCGGAGTTGAGCTGCCTGAACAGATCCATCACGTCGTGAGACGTCGTCGAGTCGAGCGCACCTGTCGGTTCGTCGGCGAGGATTATTGACGGGTTGGTGATGAGTGCGCGCGCTATGGCCACACGTTGTTTCTGTCCGCCCGAGAGTTCGCCGGGGAGGTGGTGGGCACGGTCAGCGAGTCCCATGCGCTCAAGCTGTTCCATGGCGAGTTTGTTGCGTTGGCGACGCGACACTCCTTGATAGAACAGCGGCAATGCCACATTCTCGACGGCATTTTTGTAGTTGATGAGATTGAAAGATTGGAATACGAAGCCTATCAGGCGATTGCGTAACTCGGCCGCGCGGTTTTCGCTCAGATTCTTGATCAGAACATCGTCGAGATAATACTCGCCCGAGTCATAATTGTCGAGAATTCCGAGAATGTTGAGCAGTGTAGATTTGCCTGAGCCTGAGGCGCCCATGATGGAGACAAGCTCACCTCGTTCGATGTTGAGGTTGATGTCTTTCAGAACATGTAGCGGTACGACTCCCGGATAGGTTTTGTTGATGTCATTTAACCGGATAATCATGATGAATGATGTTTTTATATATGTAGATGTAGACTAATTGGAATAATAGCGACAGCGGCAAAATTACGAATAATTTCATTAAATGCAAAAATTAATTAAATCAACCTCGTGATTTTTTTTGCGGCGGTAATTGCAATAGGCTTTTTCCTAACTTTGTGGAAAAATACCCGATGAAAAGATTTTCAGTATTTTCGCTATTGACTATCGCGGCAGGAGTGGCCGTTGCTGTCGACGAACTTCCCTTGCCCGAGGTTCCGTCTGATCTGCGTGATCTGCGTCTGCGCGCGGAGTATGTCATGGATCATTTCTGGGACAAAATGGAATGGAATGATACCACGCTGACACGTGACAAACTGTTTCTCGAACAGAATTTTGTGAATTTCACTACGCTGTTTCAGCTTAGCGATAGCGTCGGGGTGTCGCGAGCGGCAGGCATCATGTTTGAGGGAGCTTCTGTCGACCCGATCGCCTACAAGGCGTTGGCGGGAATTGCAAGACAATATCTTTTTGAACCTGATTCGCCTTCGGTCGATGAGGAAAGTTTTCTTGCTATCGCCGACAGACTGATGGCTGATGGCCGTCTGCCCGAGGCTGATCTTCTCAGGACTGGTGATGCCCGTCAGTCTGCTTTGATGAACAGAGTCGGTCATATGTCGGCTGATTTCGATATGATAGATCGCAATGGATCGAATATGACTCTGCATGGTGCTGCGGCAAGTCACGATCAGACGATAGTGATGTTTTATGATCCCGATTGCAGGGACTGCGGTGAACTTGAGCGCTATCTTGCCGGACGTGATCTCGGGGGCTATGGCGTTGTGATGGTGAGCCCTTATGGTGAGCAGGATGGTCTTTGGGCGAGTCATGCCGCCACTATGCCGTCTGACTGGATTGTGGCGCGTCCGGTCGATGATGATTTTGAAGATGCCGGACTGTATGATATCAGAATTACGCCTACAGTGTTGCTGTTGGATCGCGAAGGTAAGGTCGTAGCCAAGAACCTCAATCTCGACAAACTTGACTCACTTCTCGGGCGCTAAAGCGTCTCTTTTATTGTGAAATCGTTGAGCTGACGGCTGAATGTAACGGGTCGTCCGGGAAACACTCTGTCCATTACGCCTTGATCGATCAGTTGCCGGGCATTGCCTTCGATAATCGAGCGGGCTTGTTGATCGACAATCCACAGCCGGTCGGCGACAGAGATTGCCGACGCAAGATCGTGGGTGGAGAGCAGCACTGTCTTTTTTTCGTTTCTCACGAGTCTGCCGAGCAACTGCATGATCTCCAGTCTGCTTGCAATGTCGAGGAACGCAGTCGGTTCGTCGAGTATAATGATAGGTGTATGCTGTGCGAGAGCACGGGCTATCATGGCTTTCTGACGTTCTCCGTCGCTGAGAGCTGCGGCAAATGAGTCGGCCTTATGAGCAATTCCGACTGCTTCGATCGCGTGATCCACCGCTTGGCGGTCAGCTGTCGACAGACGTCCGATGAAGCCTGTATAGGGTTGACGCCCGAGGGCCACAAGTTCGCGCACAGTCAGGCCTCCGCCACCGGTTCGGTCTGTATAGACCAACGACAGGAGTCTGGCTCGCTGTCGTAAAGATATTGCAGAAACAGGTGTTCCGTCGATCGCCACAGATCCTTCGATCGGTTGTTGAGTGCCCGACAGAGTTCGCAGGAGTGTCGATTTGCCGCTGCCGTTGGCTCCGACGAGAAGAGTTAGGGATGCTTGCGGCAAGGACAGATTCAGATCTGAGAGAACAATGTAAGGGCTGTTGTGCCGGCGTCCGGGGTAGCCGATGGTGAGATGATCGGTCGTGAGGGTGTTCATGCGGTCAGTTGAAATAGAATATTTTACGTCTTCGCAGAATGATGTAGACGATCACCGGAACACCGATGATCGGAGTTATGGCGTTGACGGGCATCACACCCCAGCGCGAAGGCATCACACAGATCAGGGCGCAGAGTAAGCCTGTGGCAGCGCCGGCGAGGATCGTTCCGGGCATGAGATAGGCGTGATTGGATGTGCCGAGGGCGAGGCGGGCTATATGCGGCACGACGAGTCCGATGAAACCTATCGGTCCGCATGCTGCGGTGACCAGGGCTGTGAGCGCACCAGACAGCAGCAATAGACGGTTGCGCACTCTGACGGTGTGCACGCCGATGTTTTCAGCGTATCGTGAGCCGAGGAGCAACGCGTTGAGCGGTTTTATGAACAATAGCGAAAGAGCCAGCAGTATCGCAGCTGTCATGGCAAACCACGGCAGTTGCACGGTTGTCACACCATAAAAATTACCGAGTCCCCAGATAACGTAAGAATGTACACCTTCCTGAGTTGCGAAGAAATTGAGCAGCGAGATTGCCGACGAGCTGAGATAGCCAATCAAAATGCCTACAATCAGCAGCATGGTGGCGGATTTGAGCAACGATGACACTGCAACGAGCACTACCATGATCAGCAGAGCTCCGGCCAAAGCTCCGGCCAGTACGGCCGATTGTCCGGCGAGTGTGGCAGTTCCGCCCATGGCAAGCATCACGATCGCCACGCCGAGCGACGAACCTGTAGAAACACCGAGTATCGATGGTCCGGCCAACGGATTGTCGAATGTTGTCTGCAGCAATAGTCCGGCAACCGACAGTGACGCACCTGCGATTGCTGCCGTGCAGGCCGAGGGTATGCGTGTGTCGACGACGATGATACGCCACGCTTCGCGCGAGACTTCCTGACCGGTGAGGGCATGCCACACTTCGCACGCCGGTATGTCGACAGAGCCGACGAGCATCAGCGCCGGAAACAAAGCGGCGATGATGAGCGCAAATACGAGCAGTGCGATGAAACGTCGGTTGGCAAGCATTACTTTGACGATATCTTTTTGAAATAGACAGGAGTGTATTGAGGCATTGTTTCTGGATGGAATATGGCGATGAAATCAGCCAATATCCGTTCGGGATGAAATGCGATGTCGTTGAAAATGGTGCTCGTCGAGGTGTCGCAGTTGTACACTTCTCCGTCTTTGTAGGCCTTGATGCCGGCATAGAGTGGAGATGTCTCTTTGAGAGTTGACAGAGTAGGAGTGCCGTAGTTTCGCATGTACCAAATATCTGCGTCGGATGCTTTGTCAATTACTGCTGCAATGTCGAGCTGGAGCGAGCCCGATGATGCGTTGTCAGCCCAAGGATATTCGGCGCCTGCGTCCGAAAGCATTTGTGCCATGTAACTTTTGCCGCCGGGAACGTACCATACACCGGAGGTCAACATTTCGGGAAGTACTTTTGGACGGTCGGACGATGCTGCGGCTGCGGTTTCGGATAGAGAGGTGTAGTCGTCGGAGACTTGTTTATAGATGGTTGCCGCTTTGTCGCGAGCTCCGTATAGTTCGCCGAGAAACAGGATCCACTCTGCGCGTCCGAGTGGTGTCGGCTCCATGTAGTCGGCACATTCGATGATGGGTACACCGATTGTTGCGATCACGCCATGACCGGCATTTTGGTAGGGCGACGAGAGTATGGCATCTGGCGACACCTCTACGATAGTTTCGACTTTTGGCGACATCGAACTGCCTATGTCGACTATGTCGCCCGTTGAGAGCAGTCTGGCGATTGTGTCTGCTTCATTGTAATATACTCCGTCGGCGACCGCAGCTATGGAGCCGACGGCGCCAAGCTCGGCGATAGCGGCTGAGTTGGTCGACGAGTCGACTATTGATCGAGTCAACGGGACATCGATTTTTGTATAGCCTGCAGGAATGTCGGGTGTAGTCGCAGAGTTGCGGTTGACGAGGGCATATGAAGCCAGGACTTTGCCTTCGTTCCACGGGTCGGCTACAATTGCTGCGACATAGTCGCCATGATCAACGAGCGTCAGAAGCTCGGCTCTCGATGTGAGTGTGTCGCCACCACTGTGGCTGTTTCCCGTTCCTGAGTGAGCCTTGCATGACACGAGAAGTGGAACGATTGTACAGATTATATACAGCAGTTTTTTCATATTTTTCTTAAAAGAGTTTCGAAGCGATATTTTACTCCCGATTTTTCATCTGTGGCCCATTTGCTTTTTTCGGCGGAGATCCATTCGTTGTCAGAGATTGTCGGGAAGTGGCAGTCAGCGTCGGCGACCGTGCGGTCGAAACGTGTCAGTTGCAGCGTGTCGGCCATAGGTAGTGCCAAGGCATAGATCTGAGCACCTCCGATTACAAACACTTTGTCGGCATCTTGGCAGATCGATACGGCCTCGGAGAGCGAAACGACCACCTCTGCACCCGGCGCCGAGTATGATCTGTTACGGGATACGACGATGTTGCGTCTGCCTGGCAAAGCTCCTTTAGGCAGGGATTCGAATGTCTTGCGGCCCATGATTATCGGATGGCCCATGGTCAGCTGCTTGAAGCGTTTAAGGTCGGCGCTGATATGGAACAACAGATCACCGCCACGGCCGATGGCCATGTCGGGGGCAACGGCTACGATTATATCTATTTCCGGATTTTTTATCATACTGATACCTGAGCTTTGATTGCAGGATAAGGATCATAGCCTTCGAGTTTGAAATCATCAAATTGGAAGGCGAAGAGGTCTTTAACGTCGGGGTTGAGCACCATGCGTGGCAGAGGCCGCGGTTGGCGGGTGAGCTGCAGACGAGCTTGTTCGAAATGGTTGGTGTAGATGTGGGTGTCACCTGTTGTGTGGATGAATTCACCGGCTTCGAGGCCGCAAACCTGTGCCATCATCTGCAGCAGCAGCGCGTAGGACGCGATGTTGAACGGAACGCCGAGGAAACAGTCGGCGCTGCGTTGGTAGAGCTGAAGGCTGAGACGGCCGTCGGCTACGTAGAACTGGAAGAATGCGTGACATGGCGGAAGGTTCATGTTAGGCAGGTCGGCAACGTTCCATGCGCTGACGATTATGCGTCGTGAGTCAGGATTGTGTTTGATGTCATCGATGGCTCTTTGTATCTGATCGATGTGGCCTCCGTTATAGTCGGGCCATGAACGCCATTGGTATCCGTAGATGTGACCGAGGTTTCCGTCGGCATCGGCCCATTCGTTCCAGATCCTCACTCCGTTGTCCTGAAGATAGCGGACGTTAGTGTCGCCCTTGAGAAACCAGAGCAGCTCGTGGATGATTGATTTCAGATGTAGTTTTTTCGTTGTCAGCATTGGAAAACCATCGGCGAGGTCGAAGCGCATCTGATGACCGAAGACAGAGCGGGTGCCTGTTCCTGTGCGGTCGCTTTTGTCAGTGCCGTGCTCAAGGATGTGGTTTAGAAGGTCGAGATATTGTTGCATGTTTGTTAGGTTTTTATTCTTGATGTTGATGGTGGCGCAAGGATTTTAGATGCCTTCTATGACAATTGCGCTGTAAGGTTCTGCAGGACAGGCGTTGCTGCAATGTCCGCAGCCGATGCAAAGCCGGGGCTCAACGGTTGGCGAGGTGCGGCCCTGGCTGTCGGATATGAACGAAATGGCGCGTTTTGGACAGACATCGGCGCAGCGGCTGCACGGGGTGCCGTTGACGAAGAGCATACAATTGGTCGGACTGACTCTGGCGCTTCCGATCGGGGTGTTGCGCTTTTCGGCAAGGGTAAGAGGTACGATCGCTTTGGTCGGGCATACTTCGGTGCATCGGGTGCAGTTGTAGTCGCAGTACGAGCTGTCAAAATCCATCACCGGAGTGAGAGCATGGCGCAGTCCGTATTGCTTGACCGAAGAAGTCAGGACGCCCGTCGGGCATGCAGCGATACATGCGCCGCACGATGTACACCGTCTGATGTAGTCTTCGCGAGATGATGTACCAGGAGGAGTGACATGGTTGAGAGGATACAGCTTCACAGCTCCGGCAACGAAGTCCGGAGCAAGTTTCGATGCAAACGCTTCCGTCGCAGCGGCAGCGGAGATGACTCCGGTAAGAATGAACGAACGGCGGTCGATCGGTTTAGCCGTCGAAGTGTCGGCTGATGACATGTTGGTCGCCGATACCCCGGCGCTGTTGCCGATGCGCATCATCATCGGTATCGACAGTTGATGACGCCCGCGTCTGTAGGTGATTGCCGCCGACGGACACGCGTCCATGCAGTCGAAGCACACCACGCAGCGCGACATGTCGACAACGTGGTCTGTGGTGTTGATGCATTGCGACGGGCAGACGTCGGCACAACGTCCGCAATTGGTGCAGAGGTCGGTGTTTATATCTGCATGGTAGAGCGACAGTCTCGATATAAATCCGAGTGTCGAGCCGACTGGACAGATAGTGTTGCATACCAGACGGCCACGCCATGAGGCCAGTGTAACTATAGCGGCAAGTGTAGCGGCGGCTACTATGAGACCTGCCAAGCCTATCGCGGCCGGGCGGGCGCATGCGGCGACAATGCGAGCGAACGCGCTGTAGGGATCAAGAACGGCAATGATCGTAGAGATACCGGTGACAGCGCTGATCGCAGCTATCCCCAGAAATGAAATGCGGGTGCGGGTCGACGGGCTGCAGTAGGAGTAATGGGACTTTTTCCATCGACGGGCCACTGCTGAGATAAGGTCGGTCAATGCTCCGACCGGACAGACAGTCGAACAGTAGATGCGTCCGAAAACGAGAGTTGAGAGAAGCCACACGATAAGCCATAGCCCCGAACAGGCCGCCACGGCTGGAATTATCTGCATATGTGAGAATATGCATGGCGTGCCGACGACGACAGCCACTGCTATGGCAACGGCTGCTATTGTCTGGACTGCTATGCGTCCGTAACGGATTGGGCGGTATCTGTTCATCGTATCACAAAGGTAATAATAATTGTCAACCCACAAAAATCAAAACCGCTGAATCAAACGGCAAGCTCCGCACTGCGATGCAGACGTGCGGAGCTTGCCGGTCAGATGACTGATGTGTATTCCGTCAGGGTTGAACGTATTGTCCGGCGATGATGATTGTTCCGGTCACGGTGTTACGTATCAGGTAGAAAAATGGTCTGTCGACTGTCATTTCTGTTGGTTGTATGACGCCATGGATGTTGCCTGTCCAAAATGAGCCGACTGTAGTGGCGGCAGCTTCTGTTCCGGCCTCGGATGTGATCACCTTTGTCGATTGTTGGATAAAAACGCCCATATTGCTGTTGCTATTGCTGCGGCCTGTCATGAACTCTAATGAGACGTCTGTCATAATGATGCCGAGTTCGCTGAGGATTGGTGTGAAATCTTCGCGCTCAATCGATGATTGGAATCTCGGCAGACTCAACCTTACACTTTGTGTTAATGGACTGTTTTCTATCATTGCCGACAGAGTGCTGTAGTCCAGGCGTCCGGTCAGATCATTTAGCGATGAGCCTTCCGACGGAACGACGATAACCATTTCGTTGTTGCCGGAGTAGGGGATGACCACCAATTCGTAATCAGATCCTTTGCCGTGGCGCAGATCAGCTTCGGTGTGCATCATTTTTACGTTTACGTCTCCCGACGGAGATCTGAAAATCATGTCGTCGGTAGCTTTCTCGTCGAATTTCACACCCCATTCGCCTTTAAAGTAGAGCGCGTTGGCAAATACAACAGGTGAAATTAAATCCGGTTCAATCATTTGCTGTATCATGCCGTGAGTCTTTTCTGCGCCCCATGCGTTGATTATGTCGACGGCTTTGTCCGACGAGAAGTCGAGAGCGTTGACTTCTGCGAAAAAACAACTGCTCATGCGTTCTTTGTAGTCAGCTGTCGGAATGATGTTGTGAGAGTGCCAAACCGAATTGGCGAGTGCCAGATCACATTTGTTGGTTTTGTCGGGCAGAAATTGCATCAGCTTTTTGTTCAGTGAGTTCAGCGTCGAAAGGTCTTCGCAGTCAAAAGCATCCGTCACTGATTTGGCAACGATGTCGTTGGATGTGTTGGCAAGAATGTTGAGTGCTATCGACATACTTACCGGCGATACTGCAATATTGGAATTACAATCCGCCAATTTGGCAGATGCCTTTACAAAATATTCAAAGCCAAAGTTGTTGAGAGCGTCAGCGGCAAAAGTTTCTGATCGGCTCAACGATATTTCTGACGTTGTAGGATAGTCGGGAGTGAAATCGATGTCACTATTTTGCTCAGTGCAAGCTGCCAGTGATATGAGCAGTGCGAGCGGGATCAGATGCTTTTTCATATAATATAATGTGTTAAAGTTGGTAGTTCGATTTATTCTCTTGAAATGCAGAAAAATCCGATGCGTCAAATTTAAAAAAAAACAGCTGCCGTAAAAATAACGATTAACTAAAAATGGTTAATTTGATAATAATAGTGGCGAATGACATCCAAATATAGAAAATGAGAGTGGTATATGGGCTTATGATATAAGAATGTCTATTTCGTAGATATGGTTAGAAGATGAGACAAGTGCGCCCGCTTGATGATTGATTGTCAATCGCAAGCGGGCGCATGTTAGAGTCGGTGACTTAGAATGTCTGAGTCGAGGCTTATTTGGGTAGATACTTTTTGAACTTGCGTCGGATGTCATCGACTTTGTCGAGTTTCTCCCATGTGAAAAGTTCGACTTCAATCTCGATGGGCTTGCCACTGTGGACGAATGTTTTGCGAACCTTTCGCGGTGTGCGTCCGACATGTCCGTAGGATGCTGTCTCGCGGTAGATCGGCTTGCGCAGCCCGAGTCTGCGTTCGATGGCGTTAGGTCTGAGGTCGAAGATCGAAGCGACGATGCGCGAGATCTCCGCGTCGGAGGCGTTGACTTTGGCTGTGCCGAATGTGTTGACAAACAAGCTTACGGGTTGAGCGACCCCGATTGCGTAGGCGATCTGTACCAAAGCTCGGTCGGCGATGCCGGCGGCGACAAGGTTTTTGGCTATGTGGCGTGCGGCATAGGCGGCTGAACGGTCGACTTTTGACGGGTCTTTGCCGGAGAATGCGCCTCCGCCGTGTGCCCCATGTCCACCGTAGGTGTCGACGATGATCTTACGGCCGGTCAGACCGGTGTCGCCATGGGGGCCTCCGATAACAAATTTTCCGGTCGGGTTGACGTGGAGAATGAAGTCGTCGCCGAAAATCTGCTGGAGTTCGGCGGGCAGTTGAGCTTTCACGCGGGGGATGAGGACTCGCTCGACGTCGGAACGGATCGCTTCGAGCATAAGGGTGTCGGCTTCGTCCTGTGACATTTTACCTTCGGGAACAATGAATTCGTCGTGCTGGGTAGAGATCACCACTGTGTGAACGCGGACTGGACGGTCCTGTTCGTCGTACTCTACGGTTACCTGACTTTTTGAGTCGGGGCGGAGATAGGTCATCTCCTTGCCTTCGCGGCGGATTACGGCGAGTTCCTTGACCAACGCATGGCTGAGGGCCAGGGTCAGGGGGATGTAGAGGGGAGTCTCGTTGGTGGCGTAGCCGAACATCATGCCTTGGTCGCCGGCTCCCTGTTCGCGGGCTTTGCCGCGGTCGACTCCACGGTTGATGTCGGGGCTTTGTTCATGGACTGCCGAGAGCACTCCGCATGAGTCGCTGTCGAATTTGAGTTCGCTCTTATTATAGCCTATGTTGCGAATTACGTCGCGTGCGAGACCTTGAAGATCGACGTAGGCTTCGCTGCTTACTTCGCCTGCGATGATGACTTGTCCGGTGGTGACGAGTGTTTCGCATGCGACTTTCGACTGAGGATCGCGTGCGAGAAATTCGTCGAGAACAGCGTCGGAAATCTGATCGGCCACTTTGTCGGGATGGCCTTCAGAAACGGATTCGGATGTGAAGAGATAGTTCATATCATTGAGATTTTTGTGTTTAATATTTACGGCTGCAATGGTTTCGGAGCCTGCAGGCGCAACATAAGTGCTGAAAAAATCTCGGGTTGATCATGCGCCAGACTTCATGGAGCGTATGTCAGCGGCGCAGTTGTTTCGATTTTTAGCATTTTTTCAAGTGGTTGCAAGCAGGCAAATCTGTCCACTGAGACGTTGTCGTTATCGTTTTGACGGTGCAAAATTACAAAAACTCTGTGAATGAGCCAAGAATTGGAGATGAATCATTGAAAATATCTATGGTTACTGTAGGTTTAATTTTCGCCCGACATTTCGGATGTATAAATCAGAAAAATCACTGAAACTGGGGTTTTAGGTATATATTGTACTTTTATCCCGAAATGTAAAAATGATCTACTTGGCAAAACTTTCACACAAAACATTTTGTTAACTCAGTAAAAATAGATAACTTTACAGCCGATATGACCTCCCACGCTTCCCGTAGACCAGCGCACCCGGGGAGGTCTTCGAGTTTTATATGGCATATCCCGAACCGGTTGACTATAACAAACGACCGCTAACTATTGCGGAACAAGTTACTCGTTTGAAACGTCGAGGCCTCTTGTTTGATAACGAAACTGAGGCTTCTGCCTACCTCTTAAACATTAGTTACTACCGACTTCGCGCATACACATATCCATTCCAAGATAATTCCGAGGATAGTGACCATGAGTTTACTTGTAAGGATATTCACTTCAATGACATCGTCGACCTCTATTGCTTTGACCGTCGACTGCGATTATTGATTTTCAATGCTATAGAAAAAATTGAAGTGGCTGTACGCGCAAAGATTGTACAGGTGTATGCAGAGTCAACAAACGATAGCCATTGGTATCTCGACCGCTCGCTTTATCGCTTCGGATATGAGGATTTGATGGGACACATTACTGCTGACGTTGACCGTAGCAATGAAGACTTCATCAAACACTACAAAAGCAAGTATGCCAATCCTCCTATGCCGCCAAGTTGGATGGCTTTGGAAGTCGTTTCTTTTGCCACACTCAGCCGCTTGTATCAAGCACTAAAACTTGATAAACGCAAGGAGTTTATTGCCAAAGCCTTCGGCTTGCCCAAAGTGGACATATTAGAAAACTGGCTTCATGCCATTTCTAATTTAAGGAACTGCTGCGCTCATCATAGCCGCGTTTGGAATCGACGTTTTATGGTGCATGTAAAGTTGCCATATAATCCGACATATTCTTTTATGGATAGAAACACCATAAAAGATTTGCGTGACAACAAGCTTTTTGCCGTACTTTCTTGTGTTGCCTACATTCTCAACATCATCAGTCCCGGCAATGAGTTTAAGGCAAATGTTAAGCAACTGCTCAAATCTGATTGCCGCCTCCTTTCGCTCAAAGATATAGGATTTACCAAGAATTGGCAATCCCTCCCGGTGTGGGTCTGATTCCGCACTGCGGCGATGGATATGGCTGAAAAAGAAGCGGCGGAGCGCAGCCGTAGATCGAACTGCGCTCCGCCGTTGTAGGTTGAGGGTCGGATCAGTTGAGTGCAAACTGATTAGAGGTTGCTATGGCTTGATAAGCGTATAGACCGGCATTAGAGAGTTCTACTACAGTTGTGTTGCCGTCGGGAGTCGGAAGGCTGATGTGGGTGTCGTCGACAAAAGTGAATATGGTCTGTTTTTCGGCTCCGGGTGCGGTGTAGCTCCAAGAACGGTTTTCTTCGTCGAAATCGAGACGCACTACGCTGCCGTCGTTCTCGCTTTTGATGTTATAGCCTTTGCCGTCGCACTCTACGAGATATTTGCCGTCGTTGCCTTCGATTACTTTTGTGCCTTTGGCAACGGGATTGGATCCGCTCCAGAACTCGATGCTATTGAGCACCAGAATGTCGGCAAGTCCGGATACTTCATAGACCGGGAGAATCCAGAATGCAAAGAACACGAGTTCGTTGACAAATTTGTCGCCGATCTGCTGGTTCCATGTAAGAAGTTTATTCGTGAGGTTGAAGCTGCCGATGCAAGAGGGGAGTGTGAGCGCTCCGCACATGGTGCAGATCAGCGCAACGGTTAGATAGGATTTCTTCATGTTTGTTGTTTTGAAAAATGGTGATATAATGGATGAATATTGGTTGTGATGTGGCGGTTCACATCTTGATTTCTCTTACGGCGTTGTCATAGAAATTCATGATTCGCTTGACGTAGGCTGAAGTTTCTGAACCACGGGCGTAGCCATATTTGACGACGGGGTCATTGTAATACTGCGGGTTCATTTTCATCAGCAGGGCTTTTTCAACATTGTCGTCCCATTTCTGCGGATCGAGCCCGTGTTTTTTTGCGAGGGCAATCGCGTCGTAGACGTGGGCTATGCCGCAGTTGTAAGCTGCAAGAATGAATTTACGGCGTTCTTTGTCGTTGGGTACGAGGTTGATCAGATAGCGGTCGAGGTCGGCTATCAGTCGAGAAGCCACACGGACGCTGACATTCGGGTCGAGGAGTGAGGCCGTCGATGCTCCGTAGCCACGTCCGGTCCTCGGCATCACCTGCATAAGTCCGCGTGCGCCTACCCACGACCGTGCTTTGGGATTGAACAGACTTTCGGCGTAGGCTTGAGCCGCCAGAAGTCGCCAATCCCAGCCGATGTTGGCTGAATACTGTTTGAACAGGTTGTCGTATTTCGATATGTAGCCTTTCGAAAAGTCGAACGGTGCGAAAGGTTCGGCTTTGCTCATCTCGAAGAAGCGTTTCATCAATCCGGCGTTGCTTTCCGATTGTTCTGCAGAGTCGAACCATCGGTTGACTTGCCCTGCGAGAGTCGTGTCGCCGGGAGCTACCGCCCAAGACGAACGTTGAGGCATGCTGACTTCTGTCGAGATGTCGAGGTCGTGGAAATATGTTTCATTGAGACTTGCTATGTCGCTGTCTACGACCGTAAACGGTATTTTCCCGTCAGACACCATTTCAATAAGGTCTTCGGCCGTCGCCGAGTCGGGGCTGACTGTGTGGATGATTATCTCGTCGGCAAGTTCCTGATTGAGATTCTGAAGCCTGCGGAAATATTTTGAGTCGTCGATAACGTAGACGTCTTTGCCTATCAGGTCAATGACGTCGGTCACTGTTGGGCTGCCTTTGACTTTTGGCTGTACGAGCACCTGGGTTGAATACATCTCAGGTCCGCAGTGGAGCACGAGGTCGCGATAGTGCGATGTGATCGGCACATCGTAGGCCAGAAGCTGCGCGCGGCCATCGTCGAGCATTTCGATGGCTGATGACAGAGTCGGCGCCACCTCGAGTTTGAGCGCCATGTGGCTGTCAGATGCGAATTCTTTCAGCAATGTATAGTCGTAGCCCATCTCCTCTCCTTTATATATAAAGAAAGAGGTTGGTCCGTAGAGGGTGACAGCGTAGAGTGTATCTGACAATATCTCTGCGGTCGAGTCTGAGTCGGCGAAGATCATCGGCGGAGTGTCTCCTGACGCTTGATCTTGCCGGGACTTAGACGATTGTCCGCACCCTACCAGGGCTGTCGCCGCAATTGCGGCGATCAGTCCCCCGAAGGATTGTGCGATATGTCGGATGTTCAGTTTCAAGTCAGTATTCGAAAGTTCCTTTGTCCGAGATGATGGTCAGCCGCTTGGTTTCGGCTTCTTCAATTCGTCCGATTATGCGGGCGTCGATGCCGAAACTTTTCGAGATCTCGATCACGCGCTCTGCGTGTTCGGGCTTGAGGTATATTTCCATGCGGTGACCCATGTTGAACACTTTATACATTTCTTTCCAATCTGTTCCCGATTGCTCGCGTATGAGTTCGAAGAGCGGAGGCACAGGGAACATG
This sequence comes from uncultured Muribaculaceae bacterium, assembly GCA_910587475.1. GTDB lineage: Bacteria > Bacteroidota > Bacteroidia > Bacteroidales > Muribaculaceae > CAG-873. The sequence goes on along the minus strand of CAJUMR010000030.1, from coordinate 6,341 downwards.
TTGTCTTTTATAACATGTACATCGCCCACGAAGTTCAGTACCTTGGTCTGAGCTCCGCCCGAACAGTGTACCATGCCGTGGATATCGGCGCGCATAGCGTCGAGTATGGCTTTGATCACCGGAGCATAAGTGCGTGTCGGCGAGAGCACAAGCTTGCCTGCATCGAGACCGGTGCCTTCTACGGGATCGGTCAGGCGGCATCCGCCTGAATATACGAGCTCGTCAGGCACGGCAGCATCGAATGTTTCGGGATATTTTTCCGCGATATATTTAGCGAAAACGTCGTGGCGGGCCGATGTGAGGCCGTTGCTGCCCATTCCGCCGTTGTATTCGGTTTCGTAGGTTGCTTTGCCGTAGGATGAAAGTCCGACGATGACGTCTCCGGCGCTGATGTTGGCATTGTCGATCACCATGTCGCGGCGCATGCGGCACGTAACGGTGCTGTCGACGATAATCGTGCGTACGAGATCGCCAACATCAGCGGTTTCGCCGCCTGTCGAGTAGATGTTGACGCCGAGTTTGCGCAGATCGGCGAGAAGTTCTTCTGTGCCGTTGATGATGGCCGAGATCACTTCACCCGGAACGAGGTTCTTGTTTCTGCCGATTGTCGACGACAGGAGTATGCGGTCGGTTGCTCCGACGCATAGCAGGTCGTCGATATTCATGATCAGCGCGTCCTGAGCAATGCCTTTCCACACTGACAGGTCGCCGGTCTCACGCCAATAGGCATAGGCCAGAGATGATTTTGTGCCGGCTCCGTCGGCGTGCATTATGTTGCAATAGTCGGGATCTCCACCGAGGATGTCGGGGATGATTTTACAGAAGGCTTTGGGATATAGACCTTTGTCGACGTTTTTAATGGCGTTGTGGACGTCTTCTTTCGAAGCGGAAACGCCTCTTAGCATGTAGCGTTGATCACTCATTGTGGATTTTATTGTAAGATTTTTATTTCAGTTTGTTGAGCTTCTTTTGGTTGCCGACGAGCCAGAGTATGTCGCCGGCTTTGAACATCAGGTTGGGGTTGGAGTCGATGAATTCGTCGTCACGGTGAACTGCAACAACGATTGCCTCATAGTTTTCGCGCAGACCTGATGTCAGCGGAGTGAGGCCGATCAGCGGCGACTCTTCTGAAAGCATGACGTTGGTGAGTTTCACGTCGTCGAGGCTGATCGATCTGGTGGATTCGGGAGGGAGTTGAGCCTCAACGACAGGCAAGAGGTTTTCGATCTGGTCGTCGGTGCCGATGACTCCTATGACATCGCCTGGAAAAATACGGGTCTTCCCGTCGGGGATCGGAATGATGCGTGTGTCGCGGTTGATGCTCACAACATTGACTCCATAGCGTTGGCGCAGGTTGGAATCCATTAGTTTCTGCCCGACAAATTCGCATCCTGGGCCAACGCACATGAAGGCCTGATGCAAGTCGTTGACAATTTTATTGTTCTTGCCGCTGCGTCGCAGCTCGCGTTCGTTTAGATTGTCGAGAAATTTTGTCTCGATGCTTGTCATGCGGCGGCGCAGGCGGTGAGAGAAGAAGAACGCGACCAGCAGCAACGCTGCAATTGCAGCCAACAGACCGGCGCGTGCAGAGTAGGCCTGACTGACGACAAAGATGACGAATGCAAGGGCGATGAGAAAGCGGAAGATGGTGAGCACGATGCAAGGAATAGTGCCTGCTGCACCGGTTTGCGAAGCCGTGCGCATATCTTTTTTTGAAATTGGCATCATGAGCGCCAGAAGGAATGGAGCCATCACGGTCAGCGTTGCACATAGCGACACGATTTTTGCGGTCGTTACTGAAAACGCTTCATAGAGCCACGGATCGATATAGCGGCTTGCTATGACGATGATGGCGATGAGGACAACTGAATAGACAGCCGTGCGCCAAGTGTAGCGTTTCAGCACTGCAGCCCATGCCTGGCCGCGGGCATTTTCGACTCCGGCTTCCTTCTGGTAGCGGTCGATGAGGAAGTTGAGACGAGTCGGCAGATGTCGTTCTATATAATTATAGAATGGGATCGACATCTTGATGAAATAGGGGGTGGTGAAAGTGGTGATCACCGATACGGCAACCACGATAGGGTAGAGGGTCGACTGGAGCACACCGAGGCTCATGCCGAGGGTGGCGATGATGAAGGCAAATTCACCTATCTGTGTCAGCGAGAAGCCAGACTGAATGGCAACTTTCAATGTTTGTCCGGTAACGATCATGCCGAAAGTGCCGAAGATGATCATACCGACGATTACCGCTGCTGACAGCAACAGTATCGGGCCACAGTATTGGACAAGTATGTCGGGTCGGACCATCATGCCGACCGAGATGAAGAACACGGCACCGAACAGATCTTTGACCGGGGTGACAACGTGTTCGATACGTTCGGCGTAGCTCGTTCCGGCAAGTACAGATCCCATCACGAACGCTCCGAGTGCGAGGGAGAAGCCGCAGTAGACCGAAAACACGGCCATGCCGAGACATAGGCCCATCGACACGATCAGCAGTGTCTCCTGATTGAGAAATCGGCGGCAGCGGTTAAGCGCCGACGGCAACACGTAGACTCCGACGAGGAACCATATCACCAGAAAGAACACGAGTTTGCCGACGCTGAAGAGCATTTCCTTGCCTTCGACTGTGTTGTTGATCGCGATTGACGAAAGTATGACCATCATGACTACTGCAAACAGGTCCTCAACAATAAGCACTGCAAGCACTTGGGTGGCAAATTTCTGCTGACGCAGCCCGAGGTCGGTAAGGGCTTTTATGATGATGGTGGTCGATGACATCGACAGCATGCCGCCGAGAAATAGACTGTTGATGAAGTTGAAGTGCATCAGATGACCGATCGAGAAGCCTGCACACATCATGCCGGTGACGATGATAAGCGCTGTCACTACGGCTGATCCGCCTGAATTTACAAGCTTTTTGAAACTGAACTCAAGCCCGAGCGAGAATAGCAGTACTACAATGCCGATCTGAGCCCAGAAGTCGATGTTCTCTTCGGTTGTGACCGACGGAAGGTATTCGAAGTGTGGACTTGCGAGAAACCCGGCAACAATGTAGCCGAGCACCACCGGCTGTTTGATCCATTTGAAAAGGATGGTCACGACGGCACCCAGAAGAAGGATGAACGCGAGGTCGGAAATCAGGCCTTCTATATTCATGTCAGATGGCGAGTTGGTTGGTGAGTGCTATGTTTTTTGTAGGATAGGCTTTTTCGAGATCGTGAAAAAGCGATAGATAGTCGGTGCTTTCGCGCACCAGCACGATGAGATTGAGCTTTGTTTCCGATGTCGTGAAGTCATATTCGACATAGAAATTGCTCAAGTGCATGTGGCGTTTGTTCATGATCTCATAGTAGGGCTGGATGTCGCGGATGATGGTCGATGCTGTTATGCGGATCACTCGGGATTCCGAGCCGAGGCTTATGCGGTGCTCGATGCGCTCAAGCTGCACGAGAATGAACATTATCAGCGCTGTTGCCGCGATCGATACCCAGTACATGCCGACACCGACCGCCATTCCGATGGTGGCGACCATCCATATGCCGGCTGCCGTAGTCAAGCCTCGCACGGAGCCTTTCATCTGTATGATTGCTCCGGCGCCGAGGAAGCCGACTCCTGTGACCACTTGTGCTGCAATTCGGCCTGGGTCGCCGTTCTTGAGCCCGAGATATTCCTGCGGGACATAGATCGACAGCAGCATTGCGAGCGTGGCGCCCATTGCGATCAGCGAGAATGTGCGCACACCGGCCGACTGGCCTTTGCGTTTGCGTTCATAACCTACAACGCTGCCGAGCAGCATGCTCAGCAGCAGTTTGTAGATTGAGTTGATGCAGTTGACGTCTATGCTGTTGATAGAGCCGTAGACATAGCTCCAGCCATAGCTCCATATGTCGCTGATTGAGGGCATGGGTAGTGTTGTTATTTCAGGTTGAACGAACGGCTGACGAGTCGGTAATTATCGGCGAAAAGTTCGACGGTGTAGTCGCCTGGAGTCAGAGCCGTGTTGACATCCCAGTAGATCGTCACTCCGCCGATTTCCTCGCCGGCATATTCGACAATCTTCTTTGCCGAGCATTCCACCGATCCGCCTTCAAACGGGAATGTTCCGCCATTGCCGAGCAACTGGCCCGAGGGCGACACGATGCGCATATAGATGGTCTTTTCACCGACGGGAGTCGAGTTGTTTTGCGGAATAGTGAATGTAGCCATCAGCTGAACTGCCTTCTGGACTTTTTTCTCTTTTTTGCCTTTTTTGTTGAGTGGCGTGAGTGTGAGTCCGGTGACGTTGAGCTTTTCGGCAAGTGTCATGCGTTTGCTGAGCTGCTCGTTTTCACGCGATGTGGCCACTACCCGGTTGTTCAACTTCGTGTTCTGTTCTTTTATCTGGGCATTTTCGGTGCGGAGCTCCTGATTCTCTTTGTTCAGCCTGTTGATCTCTTCTACGTAGTGGCGGAGGAGTGCTCGCAGAGTCTCGATTTCGTTCTTGAGTTTAGTGATTTCGGCTGCGCTCTTGTTTTTCTGATTTTTGAGCTCTGCCTGCAAGGCCTCGACTTGGAGACGGGCGTTTTCGTATTTTTCTGTGAGATCGCGTTTGACAGAATCATCCATCACGAGCTGGCGTGAATTTTCAAAAACAGCAAATTCGCGGTCAAGGTTTTCAGCATCCTGTGCGAGCTGCTGCTGCTCGTAGTCGAGCTGCATCTGCTCCTTCTCGTTTTGTACTTCCTGAAGAGCTTGGCGTGTCGAATAGATCATCCATCCGGCGACTGCCAGAATTACAGCCACACATGCTGCGGCAATGATTATCAGCTTGTTGTTTTTGTTGTTCTTGTTTGGAGTTTCCGGAACCGGAGAGTTGCCGTTGGAGTTTCCGATATTCATTTGTTGATGATTGTTTATCAGTGTGGAATGTTGTCAGTGATGTATAACAGTTCGTTTTGGAAGCATGTTCGGCTGATGCCGTGTAAAAAAGTAGATGTGATGTAAGCTCAGAACACTCAGGTTTTGATGCCTGAGTGTTTTGAGCCGCTTTTTACAATGATGCTTTTTTACATTATGCCACGTTCGCGGAGAGCGAGTTGCCATTTCCATGCAGAGCGGAGAGTGTCAGCCAGCGGAGTGGCGGCTACCCATCCGAGCACGTTGTTGGCGTGAGAGGGGTTGGCCCAGACTTTCTCGATGTCGCCTTCGCGGCGTCCGGCTATGCGGTGGGGCACTTTCACGCCTGTCGCAGCCTCGAATTCGTTGATGAGTTCTAATACAGATACGCCGTTTCCGGTGCCGAGATTGAAGATTTCGACTGGAGCATCGGTTTTTCCGTCGACCAGACGCTCGACAGCTATGACATGGGCTTTGGCAAGATCGACCACGTCAATATAATCTCGGATACAAGATCCGTCGGGGGTGTTGTAGTCGTCGCCGAAAACGCTGAGCTCTTTGCGGATGCCGATGGCAGTCTGTGTGAGATAGGGGATGAGGTTTTGGGGAACGCCGTTGGGCAGTTCGCCGATGAGGGCTGACGGATGTGCTCCGACAGGGTTGAAGTAGCGGAGAATGATGCTGCGGTAGGAAGCTCCCGACGCGATGTCGTCGCATATGATCTCTTCGCAGATCTGTTTTGTGTTGCCATAGGGCGATGTTGCAGGCTTGATGGGTGAACTTTCTGTCACAGGGTTGACGTCGGGTTCGCCGTAGACAGTGCATGACGAGGAGAATACAAAGCCTTTCACATTGTAACGTTTCGACAGCTCAAGAAGATTTATCAGTGTGTTGAGATTGTTGCGGTAGTACAGCAGGGGCTTTTGAACAGATTCACCGACGGCTTTCGATGCGGCGAAGTTGATTATTCCTACGATGTCAGGATATGTCTTGAACAGGTTTTCAAGAGCGGCGAAGTCGGTGCAATCGGCTTCGACAAAGTCTGGGCGCTGTCCGGCGATGGCCTCAATGCCGTCTAATACGTTGCGGTTGCTGTTGCTGAGATTGTCAATGATGACTACATCGAAACCTGCACCAAGAAGTTCGACTGTCGTATGTGATCCGATATAACCGGTGCCACCTGTTACCAAAATGCGTCCTTTTGAAGTTGCCATAGTTATTTATATTGTCTGTTTGTTGCCGTGCACCGTTTTTTTGATGCGGTACACTTTTTTATTATATGTGTAAATTAGAAGTACAAAATTACTCATTTCAGACAATACAAGCAAGTCGAAATAGTTTATGCAGGAGTTTTTATTCTTGTTTTTATTCTGATGCGTCTCCGTATGGCTTGGAATGGCATTTTGCTGACGAAAAAAGTTCAAAAAAAGTTTAGGGTGTAAAAGGCTGTCGGATAGTAAATA
>CAJUMR010000029.1 GCA_910587475.1 uncultured Muribaculaceae bacterium | reverse complement strand
CAAAGCCCCGGCTTGGGAAAGTCGAGGCTTTGTTTTATGTTTATCAGCATTTTATACAAAGAGGGCGTGCCATGAATTATGACACACCCTCCCGTTATATCGGACTATCGATTATTTCACTTTTTCGCCAAGTTCTGCACCGGGTTTGAATTTAACCACTTTACGTGCGGCAATGTTGATTGTCTCTTTAGTGCGGGGGTTGATACCTGTGCGGGCTGCCTTTTCAGCAACTGCAAAAGTACCGAAACCGATAAGGGCTACCTTGTCGCCTTGAGCGAGTGCGTTAGAGATAGCTTCGATAGTAGCATCGAGGGCGGCTTTGGCTTCAACTTTGGAGAGATTTGCTTGTTCTGCAATGGCATTAACGAGTTCGGTCTTGTTCATAATGGGTTAATTTTTAGGTTGTTTTTAAATAGATAGCGCAAATATAAGTCATTAAACTGAATAAACAACAATTTTTCAAAAAAAAATGCAATTAATGGATAAAATAAGGCATAGTTTGGGCTATGACAGCTCTATTTGTCATATTATTTGTAAATTTGCAGCAAAGAAAGCAGTCGTTCTGTAATCGACAGACCGACGGCACATAAAACGCATCAACCAGAACAAAGATATGAATCTATCGTCAATCATCGGCCGCATACCTCCTGTAACAAAAAATCTCCTCGCGATAAACATCATCGTGTGGCTTATATCGGAGTTTCTTCCTGCGGTAGGTCGCGCGCTCGACAACAATCTCGCACTCTACTACATAGAGTCGCCAGCGTTCAAGCCGTTTCAGTTGTTCACCTACATGTTTCTTCACGCCGACTTCATCCACCTGTTCTTCAACATGTTTGCACTGTGGATGTTCGGCTCAGTGATCGAACGCGCTCTAAGTTCAAAACGCTTCCTTATCTACTTCCTGACATGTGGTTTCGGCGCCGCACTGATCCAGGAAGGAGTTTTCGCCATAATGATAGCGAAATATCACGACATATTTTCACCCGAGCAATTTGACCAGATCATAACCCAGGGTTGTCACCTCATGCGGGGCTTTCAGAACTATGCCGACCCGACGCTCGGAACCTTGAACATGTTGGTCAACGCCCCTGTTGTCGGAGCATCGGGAGCGGTCTACGGAGTGTTGCTCGCATTCGGCATGCTCTTCCCCAATCAGCCGATCTACATAATGTTTGTGCCTGTCCCTATAAAAGCCAAATGGATGGTGATAGGCTATATCGCAATCGAGCTTTTCATGGGCTTAGGAGGTATCGCCTCCAATGTCGCCCACTGGGCTCACCTCGGCGGCGTCGCCATCGGCTTCCTGCTGATACTTTACTGGAAGAAACGAGGAGATCTCAATGACAGGTGGTACTTCTGATCGATTAAACAAAACCATCGCCGAAGTGTCGCCGCGACGTCTCCCCGATATGTTTCACCCGGCATTGACCGCGATAATAGCGGTCAATGTCATCATGTTTGTCGTGCTGGTCAGCGAGAGCCTCGTCAGCCCTCGACAGATCATCGGCGGCAGCCTCAGTCTGGAATCATCGGCTACAGCGCTTGTCGCCCGACCTTGGACAATCATAAGCTATGCTTTTGTTCAAGGCAATGCGCTTCAGCTTGTGTTCAACATGCTGTGGCTCTTCTGCTTCGGTCGTTTGCTGTTGCTAAAATCTTCACCGTCGAGATTCGTATTGCTCTACTTCGCAGGTGCAGTGACAGGTGGAGTTTTCTACATCGCATTCTCCTCAATGTTTGGCGGCAATGCCGAAGGATCGCTGATGGGGTCGTCGGCCGCCGTGATTTCAGTGGCTGCGGCGGTGGCGGTGATAATGCCCGACACAGAGGTTTATCTTCCCCTGTTGGGACATACCAAAATCAAATGGATCGCAGTGGTCGCGATGGTGCTTTTCTGCATCGGACTCAGCGCACCCAACGCCGGGGGCAATCTCGCCCACATCGGCGGCGCAGTAGCCGGCGCGGCGACAGGCTATTGCTTCAGACGCTCCGAAAGTCAACACAAAAAGACCGACAAGACAGAATACACCCGCCTTGTCGACAAGATAAAGCGCAGCGGCTACCTGTCGCTAAGCGCACAGGAGAAACGGAGATTTTTCGAACTGTCGAACAAATATCAGCGCTGAACATCCGCGCGAATTACAACAAGGCGACAACCCAAAACAAACACTGAACAACAATCATGAGGGCAAAGATAAAGGAACAAGCGTCAACATCGGTGATCCACCGCATAATCACAGCTGCTCTGACAGCAGTCAATCTTGTCGTCGGATGCGGTCTGGCCGCCTCGGCCTACGCGGGCGCCATCAACCCTATCGCCCACCCCACGGCTCCTGTTGTGGCGATGACTTTCCCGATATGGCTCGCTGCAGCCGTTATTATGCTCGTCATAACAATCGCTGTCAGAATAAAGATATCACCGATCATCGTGCTGCCGATGATCGCTTCACTGCCTTCGATACTGGATTACTGCCCGCTCCATCTGCCTCAGAAAGTCGCAGACGACGCCGAAACATTCACACTGATGAGCTACAACGTGCTCGGACTGCAGGACCAGAACAAACAGTACTATGGCGACGTCAACCCGACGATCAGCTACATACTCAAGGAGGATCCCGACATAGTGTGCCTTCAGGAGATGCGCACACTCCACACCTCACAGAGCATCCACCTGACGGCATCACAGATCGATTCGCTCCACTGTCAGTATCCCTACGTGTTCTACAGCAACGAATCGCAAGCCATATTTTCGAAATTTCCGGTAGAGCCTGTGCAGACCGGCTATGTACACAGCAAAGAGCCCGGCGCCGCCAACATCGGCTGCTTCCGCGCCGAAATCAAAGGCCGGAAAGTGACGATATTCGACATCCACCTGCAATCGTTCTCGCTGGTGAGCGAAGACCGCGAAATGTTTGCAAAACTGACTCATCTGAAAGGCAGCGAGCATGAGATCTCACAAATGAAATCGCATCTGATCAACAAAATCCGCATAGCCGGGCCAATACGCACGACCGACACCGAAGAACTTATCAAGTATATCAAAAAGTACGGAGGACCCAACGTGATCGTCTGCGGCGATTTCAACGATGTGCCAGGCAGCTATCCACTGAGACTGCTTGCCGGCGAACACTTCAAAGAAGTGTATCCGGAGGTGGGCTTCGGGCCGATGATCACCTACAATTCCGGAGGCTTCTATTTTCGCATAGACCATATCCTCTACCGCGGCGACATGCGCCCTATCAGCATGAAACGCGGCGATATAAAATCGTCGGACCACTATCCTGTGACAGCAACATTTGAAATGACCAATCAATAATCATCGACCACAATGCCTGTAAAAAATCCTACGGAAGTAATCGAGGCCGCAGTCGAAAGCGGCGTCAAGAAGACAAGTATCAACACATCGCGCCTACTGCCCCTAAGCATCATGGCCGGCGCCTATATCGCTCTTGGCGGCGCATTGTCGCTGATCGCCGGATATGGTTTCCCGGAGTCTCCGGCAGCGCTGCAGAAGATCATCAGCGGATGTGTTTTCCCAATAGGCCTGATACTGATTGTTGTGCTTGGCGGCGAACTGTTCACCGGAAACAACGCCACGCTGATACCCGCATTCATGAACCGCCACTACGGCATCGGGCAGGTCGTGCGCAACTGGACGATCGTCTATATCGGCAACTTCATCGGCGCTTTGGCCTTTGCATGGTTGCTCGTCTATCTGTCGGGGTTGACCGACGGCGAACCCTATCGGTCAGCCATAGTCCGCGTCGCCGAGACTAAGGTCAATCTGCCGTGGCACGTCGTTTTTCTACGCGGCATAGGAGCCAACTGGTGTGTATGTCTTGCCGTGTGGCTGGCAATGTCGGGCCGACGTCTCGCCGAAAAGATGCTCGGCTGCTGGGTGCCGGTAATGGCATTTGTGGTGCTCGGGTATGAACACTGCATCGCCAACATGTTTTTCATTCCGCTCGGCATGATGCAAGGCGCCGAAGTCGGCATCATGGCATTCCTCACCGACAACCTTTTACCGGCGACTCTCGGCAACATCGTCGGAGGCGCACTGTTTGTCGGCATGCCTCACGCGATGCTCTATCTCAAACGCCGTTGACCTGCTAAGGCGCGGGGTATGAAACCGCGCCTTAAAAATTATAGCCTACGGTGATGCTCACAGTATTACGGCGCAAGCGGTGCTTGCCGTCAAGGTCTGAGAATGTGGCCATCGACGACACACCGATGCCGCCGGTGACAGCTATATAATAGTGCGAGGCATATGTAGCCGCAATGCCAAATCCCCACTGCATGTCGAAACGGTGCCACCCATAGTCAAACAGACTCGGCGATGACACAGGATCGGGGCTTTCGAAATTAGGCTGCAGATGAGCCTTTGTGCTCAGATTGACATTGAACCACGGGCCAGTGAAAGCCGACAGATCGAAATTGTCGAACAAACTGAAGCGATAGCCGACATTGAGCGGTATGCGCAATCCGAAATTACGCACCGAACCGTCGAACAACTGATCGCGATATTCGACAGGCCTGATGCCCATCGTGTTATAAAACACGCCGACACCGGGTTCAAAATAGACATGCTGACCGACACGCATGTTGTAGATGCCTGTCAGGGTGAAGCCCGATCCGTTGTTGATGCCGTCGTTACATCCGGCAGGATGGGTGACATCAAATGACAGACGTGCGCCGAAATATGATGAACTCTGAGCCTGCAAGGCTACCGGAACAGCTGCCACTGCTGCGGCAAGAAGCATTTTCTTTATCATAATCACATTATAAACATTATTACATTAGTAACAGACAAAAACATTATTTTGCTCATCGGCGGCAACAAAAAAATGATCGACTGAGTCGGCTGATTAGACCGCTGCATTGTTTGATATGAACGATAATGTTATTAAATTTGCATCGTTATGTTACAATTCATTGCACAAACCAACGAGCGCTACTCTGTCGCAGAGACCGTACAGATGGCCATTGAAGGCGGCTGCAGATGGATCCAGCTCCACTTGCCCGACCTCACAGACGAAGATATCAAAACCATGTCGGCCGACATCATCGCGCTCTGCCGCGACGCGGCTGCATTCCTGATGATCGAAGACCGCCATGAACTGGCCAAGGAACTTGGTCTCCACGGTGTGCACCTCACATCGGTGACCGACAAGTCGGCTGCCGCCATCAGGGAAGAACTCGGGCCGGAAGCTGTGATCGGCGTCGAAGTGGCGAGCGCTGCCGCCGTTATGGCTCTCCGCTCTGCCGATATCGATTATGTAACCCTACCTTCCGACATGGCAGTCGGCGAAATCGCCGAACTTGTGTCGACCGTCAGAGATGCAGGCATAGAGACACCGATCGTCGCAACCGGCGACATCTCACCCGAAGACGCATTGATCTACATGGCCGCCGGAGTGTCGGGCATCGCCACCGGCAAACCGCTGATCGAGGCTAAAGATCCGATCAAAGAAACCGAGCTCATGCTGTCGACTCTCAGCAACAATAAATAACCCACAGCAACACAACCAGGAACTATGGCCAAAGAATTGTCAAAAACGCTTTGGAAGATGCTTCTGCCGATCGTCATCGGTCTGGGAGCAGTCGCATGGCTTTTTCACGACGAATTCAATCCGGCCGTGTTCTCACACTTCGAATTCACATGGCAGATGGCAGTCGCCATCGTTGCGGCATTCATATTTGTCATCGGCCGCGACTTCGGGTTGTCGTGGCGCTTCCACACCATTGCAGGCGGAGATCTGTCGTGGAGCCGTGCGGTCAAGGTCGATCTCATGTGCGCGTTCACATCGGCCATCACCCCGTCGGTCGTCGGAGGTAGTGCGTTAGCTGTGTTCTATCTCAACCGCGAGGGCATCAACGTAGGTCGCGCCACAACGCTGACACTCACCACGTTGTTTCTCGACGAATTGTTTTTCGTCGTGTTCTGTCCGATACTCGTTCTGCTTCTCCCCAACGACGAACTTTTCGGAGCAGCCGAGTCCCAGACATTGATCGACGGCATACAGATCGTGTTCTGGATCGTCTATGCCGGCATAGTCGTGTGGACGTCGATACTGTTCTGCGGCATTATAGCGCGCCCCGAGGCCGTGGCGCGTCTGCTTCACAAGCTTTTCTCTTTCAAGCCTCTACGCCGGTGGCAACACGCCATCGACCGTACAACCGGCAACATGCTCGAAACCTCTACTTTTGTCAAACAGGCTTCGAAACGATGGTGGATGAAGGTGTTCGGCGCAACGGTCGTATCATGGTTCTCGCGGTATCTTGTGGTCAACGCTTTGTTCTGGGGCTTCGTGCCGGCAGCATCAGGACTTCTTGTGTTCGGACGTCAGTTTGTAGTGTGGGTCGTGCTTATGGTCAGCCCTACCCCCGGAGGAAGCGGCATCAGCGAATGGCTTTTCACCAATTATTACGGCGATCTTATCGGCAATGTAAGCATCGCTCTTGTTCTCGCCCTGCTTTGGCGCGTACTCAGCTACTATATCTATCTTATCGCCGGATGCTGTCTGCTTCCGTCCTATTTTTCAAAACGCCAATCCCACAAACTTAAATCATGATCAAGACACTGCTGACAATCGTTGCGGCGACATTGCTTGCGCTGCTGCACCCGGTCGACGCCACGGCCTCCGTCACCGGAGGCGCCGTTGTTGTCGTTCTTCCGCTTGAAGACGAAATAGATGCCCGTGCATGGCAACACACCAGAAGCGCAGCCGAACATGCTGTCGAGCTCGACGCCGATCTGTTTGTGGTCAGAATGAACACCTACGGGGGAGCGCTCGACGCCGCCGACTCGATCAGGACAATGCTCCTGCGCATGCCGATGCCTACGGTGGCCTATATCGATCATAATGCTGCCTCAGCGGGCGCACTGATAGCCCTTGCCTGCGACAGTGTGTTCATGACTCCGGGATCGAGCATCGGGGCGGCAACGGTCGTCGACGGCCAAGGGCAACCTATGCCCGACAAATATCAGGCTTATATGAGTTCGATTATGCGTAGCACCGCCGAACACCACGGCAAATGGACCGCCCCGGGCGACAGCGCCCTTAAATGGCGCCGCGACCCGACCATAGCCGCCGCAATGGTCAACCCTGAAAAGGTGACAGCTTTTTCGACCTCCGAAGCTCTTGATGCCGGGTTTTCCGACGGAACGGTCACATCGCTCAACGAAATGCTCGAACGCCTCGACATGGCCGACGCCTCGATCGACACATACCAACCGACCCTGACCGACGACATCATCGGCTTCCTCAGCAATGCCGGCGTAAGAGCTCTGCTGGTGATGCTGATCATCGGAGGCATTTACATGGAGATGCATACTCCCGGACTCGGATTTGCGGCTGCCGTGGCCCTGATCGCCACTTGTCTTTACTTCCTGCCGATGATCATCACCCACACGATAGCGGCATGGATCGTGATCATGCTTGTAGTCGGTGTGGTGCTGATAGCGTTCGAACTGTTTGTCATACCTGGCTTCGGCATCTGCGGTATTTCTGGCATCGTCGCCGTGCTTGTCGCCCTCTGCGCGGCCATTGTGCCCGACGGTGGGGCAGAAGAATTCAGCCTCGCCTCGATCGGTCGGCCCATAATCATAGTCGGTGTCGGCCTGGGGGCTGCCGTCGCTCTCGTCGGGTGGCTCACATCGCGCCACGGCCCTAAATTTCTTCGCAAACACTCCGAACTCCTGCTCACACAAGATGTGAAGGACGGATATATCGGCGTAGACATGAGTCCGGCACGTTTTGTCGGGCATCGCGCCAAGGCTATGACCGACATGCGACCGGCCGGCAAGATACTGCTCGGCGAAGACGTCTACGACGCAGTGTCGACCGGAGCATTCATCGCTGCAGGTAGTCATGTGCGCATACTGCGCTATGAGAACGCCCAATTATATGTCGAACCAACTCAATTAACAACAGAATAATGAAATTCATAGGCATAATTCCGGCCCGATATGCATCGAGCCGCTTCCCCGGCAAACCACTGGCCATGATCGGCGACATGACAATGATCGAACGCGTCTACCGACAGGCTTGCAAAGAACTCGACCATGTTGTCGTGGCCACAGATGACTCCCGCATCTACGACGCTGTGACCGCTTTCGGCGGTAAAGCAGTAATGACCTCGGCCGAACACCGCAGCGGTACAGACCGATGCCGCGAAGCCTACGCCAATGTCGGATCTGACGCCGACGTCATCATCAACATACAGGGCGACGAGCCGTTCATAGCCCCTGAGCAGATCGCATCGCTGAAAGGGTGCTTCGACGACGCCAGCGTGGAGATCGCCACCCTTGCCCGCCATTTCGATCCGTCGCGAGGCTTCGATGCACTCTTCGACCCCAACACGCCTAAAGTGATAATGGACAACGACAGCAACGCGGTCTATTTCTCGAGGTCAATCATACCGTATGTACGCAATTATCCGTGGCAGGAATGGCTCGATCACGCCGAGTTCCACACTCATGTCGGACTATATGCCTACCGCGCCTCGACTCTCGACGCAATCACAGCCCTGCCGCAGTCGTCGCTCGAACTGGCAGAGTCGCTCGAACAGTTGCGCTGGCTCCAGAACGGCTATAAGATACGCGTGGCCATCACCGACCGCCCGACGATAGGCATCGACACACCCGACGATCTCAAAGCCGCTATCGAATATCTTAGAACCCTCGACAATGCTTGACCGCACGAAAGCTCCCGAAGTGAGACCATTCGGGTCTCTCTGCATCGCACCCGAAGAGTGCATCGAGCTGTCGAACGGTCTGGTGCTCCACAGCCTGTGTGGCGGCGATCAGGATGTGGTCAGGCTCGACATCGTGGCTGAAGGCGGCGCATCGGACTGCGACAATCCCTGTGTGGCCACTTTTGCGGCAGAACTGATGCGTGAAGGCAACATCAACAACGACAGCGAGGCTATCGCCGACCTGATCGACTACAACGGTGCATGGCTCAACTCCGGGGCGGCCGGCCACTTCACATCGCTACAGCTTTCGGCCCTGACAAGCAAACTCGACACACTCGCACCGATACTCACAGACAGTCTCATAAGCCCCGTGTTCCCGCAGAAGGCATTCGAGATAATCCGCAGCAAAGGAGCGGCCCGACAGCGACTCAACCTGAGCCGCGTAAGTTTCCTTGCATCGGCCGACAATCACCGCATGATCGCAGGAAAGCAACATCCCGAAAGCCGAGTGGTCACCCCCGAAGAGATCGAAGCGATCGACCGCGAAAGTCTTGTTGAGTTTCACCGTCGGATACTTAACGGACGCCATATCCATGCCTACCTGTGCGGCAGATTCTCACCTTCGACGGTCGACAGACTCTGCCGTCTGCTCGAGACCATACCTAAGTCAGAGGCCACCTCACCTATGAGAATCCTGCCGTTCTCGGCCGAAGCGCCCGGCACATCCGTGGTGTCGAAACCGGGGTCGCTGCAGAGCGCCGTGGTGATGTCGATCCCGGCGATCCCACGCACTCACCCCGACTACAATGCCCTGCGCATGACAGTAACGGCTCTCGGCGGATACTTCGGGAGCCGTCTGATGACCAATATACGCGAAGACAAAGGATATACCTACGGGATTTCGGCCGCACTGCTCGGAGCAAGAGAGGGCGGATATACGATGATCTCCGCACAGTGTGACGACCGCTACACCGAAGCCTTGATCGAGGAGACAAAGAGCGAACTGCGTCAGATGGTCGACAAGCCGCTGAGCGACGACGAGTTCAACAGACTCAAATTCAATGTGGCGTCGGATCTCGCATCGACACTCGACTCTCCGATGACGATGATGGACTATTACATCCTCAAGCGATCGGTCGGCATACCCGACAACTATTTCGAAGCCCGGCAGGCAACACTGGCGACTATCGACCCCGACACTATCAGGGAAATGTCGCGCCGCTACCTCGATCCCGACCAGCTCCGCATCAGCATAGCCTCTCCCCGAGAGTCATGAGCAGCATGCGACGTCAGATCGCCGCAATAGCATTACCGGCGATAATATCCAACATCACCACCCCGCTTCTTGCCATGGTCGATGTGGCCATCGTCGGACACATCGGATCGGCAGCCTACATCGGTGCGATCGCCATCGGTTCGAGCATGTTCAACATGCTTTACTGGCTTTTCGGGTTTCTGCGCATGGGCTCCAGCGGTCTGACCGCTCAGGCCTACGGAGCGTCGGACCGACAGAGTGCCGACACGCTCCTGTTCAGGGCCATGGCTGTCGGAGTTACCGTCGGAGCGGTCATAATGGCGCTCGGAGTGCCGGTCGCCGATATCATGCTCCGCTTCATGGACGCCGACAGCGCCACACAGCCCCTCGCCCGCCGCTACTTTCTGATCGCCATATCGGGCGCTCCGGCCACGTTGGGCACGTTCGCTCTGTCGGGCTGGTTTCTGGGCATGCAGAATTCAAGAGCCACTATGTGGATGGCACTCGTCACCAATGTGATCAACATAGCTGCGAGTCTCACGCTGGTCTTCGGCTTGGGCATGCGCATCGAAGGTGTGGCGATCGGCTCGGCCACGGCTCAATGGAGCGGCTTCATTTTCGGCCTTGCAGTAGCTTTGAAAAAATACCGGCCGAAACGGCCAGCCATAGGGCGGCTGCTCGACGCTGCAGAACTGCGCCGCTTTTTCACCGTCAACAGCGACATATTCCTCCGCACCCTCTGTCTTGTCGCGGTCACGGTGTGGTTCACCCGCGCCGGAGCGTCGCAAGGAGTCGATATACTGGCCGCCAATGCCCTGTTGCTGCAGCTGTTCATGTTCTTCTCCTATTTCATGGACGGATTTGCTTTTGCCGGAGAAGCCCTCGCCGGGAAATTCGAAGGTGGGGGCGACCGCGCGTCGCTGTCGAGGCTCATCAAAGCCCTGTCGATGACCGGCGTCGCTTTGGCCGCCGGCTTCAGCCTGATCTATCTCGGAGGAGCCGGAGCGATATTAAGTCTGCTGACCGACGACAAACAAGTGCTCATGGTCTGCGCCAACTACCGATGGTGGGCAGTTGCGGTGCCGCTTGCGGGTACGATGGCGTTTGTGTGGGACGGCATACTGATCGGACTTACCCGCACACGCATCATGCTGGTTGCTATGGCTGTGTCGGCGCTGCTGTTTTTCGCTGTCTACTTCTCGACAGTCAAGACAATGGGCAATCATGGCCTATGGCTCTCATTCATCGTCTATCTCGCTTCGCGCGGCTGCTGCGAAATGATGATGTACGGTCGATTTACGCGCAAACGTCATCGTTGATCTAAAAATAAAATGAAGCCGTCAGGTAGCCGCCTTGCATTGATTTCTTTTCGGGATAGTAATTGCTGAACGAATTTCCCATATAAGAGAGATGCCTGTACTGGCTGTAGACATTAAAGTTTGAAACCATGTAACCGGCACTGAAGCCCAGCTGCCCCAGATTGACATATACACCGATACGCAGATCCATTGCAAACCATTGGCCCTTCATTGTGCTTATATGCCTGATATCATACTCCCATCCACGTCTGTGTTGTCGGATATTCACGCGTTTATATGGAACATTCAGCATGAGGCCGGGCTCTGCATATATGCCCAAACCGACGTTCTTTATCTTCAGTGACGGAGTCTTGAGGATCAGAGAGGGATGCAGATAGATATTAGACGGTGCATTGTCATCGCTTTCAATCTCCCAGTCTCTACCTGACGCCCAACCATCCTCGTAGAGCACTTTCCAATAGCCCGCAGCTGCGCCTACGCCGATAGAGCGGTTGAACATATAATGATATGATGCTTCCAACTGATATGAGTCTGACGACGTGAGAAGTCCGGAAAAAGAGACACGATTGTGTACGGACTCAAAGTTTTCCTCTCCACTTTCGGCTGCAAAAATCTTGCAGAACGACATCAAAAGACAAAAAATTATTACACGCGGTTTCATGATTTAGAAATTTAAATTATGGTAAAGACATCAACTAATGCCGTTTCTTTCGTAGCAAAGTTAACTTTTATCATTCAACAAAAAAAATGTTTCCGCAAAAAATTAGTCGTAAAACAACATTTTTGCTCTTATACAGATGCTTCACATAAAACATATTTTCCACATCGGGTGTTGGCAAAAATAGCTATATTTGCAAATGCCTTCATCGGGCGAACATCACGACGCTTCAAGCGTTTTCCAATATGCAGACATGATAACAATCAACGAACATATCGACATAGCTCATCTTACAACTATGGGGGTGCACTCCGTGGCATCGCGGGTCGTGGAGTTTTCAAACACCGAGGATCTCGACCTGCTGAGACGCGACCGACTGCTCGACAATGCGTTCATACTCGGCGGAGGCAGCAACGTGCTCTTCACAGGAGCGACTTACGGCGGCACAATCGTAAGGCCGGCAATGAACGGCGTGACCTTAGACCGTCACGGCGACTCGGCTGTGCTCACGGCCGAAAGCGGCTGTCGGCTCGACGACGTCGTTGACGCGGCATGCGCGCAAGGATTGTGGGGACTCGAAAATCTGTCGCTGATACCCGGCAACATAGGCGGTGCGATCGTGCAGAACTGCGGCGCCTACGGGGCTGAGATCGCCGACTGTCTGACAAGTGTCGATCTCTACGACATGGCATCAGGCTCACAAGTGACCCTCGACCGCAAGGATCTGAATATGTCCTACCGTCATTCATGTCTTAAAGAGGCCGGTACAGCCGGGCGTATGATCGTTGTCAGAGCCCGTTTCACGCTGTCGGCCACGCCTCGTCCGAACTTATCTTACAAGGCCTTGGCCGATGCGGTCGCCGGCCGACAGGATCTGAGCGCTGCCGACCTGCGCACGGCCGTCATCGCCATACGCCGGGCCAAGTTGCCCGATGTGGCGACGACCGGAAGCGTCGGCAGCTATTTCAAAAATCCGGTGCTCTCAGGCAACGATGCACGGGCATTTGCCGACGCCCACCCCGACGCGCCTGTCCACATCAATGAGACAGACAAGTCAGCCAAACTGTCGGCGGCATGGCTCATCGACAGAGCCGGATGCAAGCCAATGGCCTGCGGAGGAGCTTCGCTATGGCCGACCCAGCCACTTGTGATAGTAAACCGCGGCAATGCCACCGGCGCTGACATTCTCGCGCTCGAAAAGGCTGTCAGAGAGAGAGTGGAATCTGTTTTCGGCATCACGCTCGAATGTGAAGTCGTAAAGCTATCATAATATTTACAATCAACAACAGATATCAACCCGATTAACCATGTCATCATACTTTTCAATCGAAGGCGGACACCGCCTCAACGGCGAAATCACTCCTCAGGGAGCCAAGAACGAAGCGCTCCAGATCATCAGCGCCACACTGCTCACCGACAAAGCCGTCGAGATCGACAATGTGCCTGAAATCCTGGATGTGCTCAAGCTGATCGACCTCCTCTCTCACCTCGGAGTCGCTGTGACCCGTCACGGCAAAGGACGCTACACGTTCTGCGCGGCCAACATCGACTCTGAGTTTATCGACAGCGAGGAATTCAGGAAAATGTGTGCGTCGCTGCGCGGATCAGTGCTTGTGGTCGGGCCACTGCTCGCGCGCCTCGGTCACGCATGCTTCGCCAAACCCGGTGGCGACAAGATCGGCCGCCGCCGCGTCGACACCCACATCACCGGCATGCTTAATCTCGGGGCTGAAATGGACTATGACGACATCGGCAATGCCTACACCCTGCGCACTCCTGCCGGGAGCAGGCTGAAAGGATGTTACATGCTTCTCGACGAAGCATCGGTGACCGGCACAGCCAACATAATCATGGCTGCGGCACTCGCCGAAGGCGCAACGACCATCTACAACGCTGCATGCGAGCCTTACGTTCAGCAGCTATGCCGTCTGCTTACGGCCATGGGCGCAAAGATCGACGGCATCGGATCCAACCTGCTGACAATACACGGATCGTCGGGCAACCTGCTCGGAGGAGCCCACCACACAATCCTGCCCGACATGATCGAAGTGGGCAGTTTCATCGGCATGGCAGCCATAACCCGCAGCAGCCTTACAATCAAGAATGTGTCGCTCGCCAATCTCGGCATAATCCCCGATAGCTTCCGCAAACTCGGCATCGACATAATCGAACGCGGCGACGACCTTTTCATTCCTGCAAAAGAAAGCTATCGCATCGAACGCGCTCTCGACGGATCGATACTAACCCTTGCCGACGCCCCGTGGCCGGGACTTTCGCCCGACTTGCTCAGCGTGATGCTTGTAACGTCGACACAGTGCAACGGTAGTCTGCTGATCCACCAGAAAATGTTTGAGAGCCGTCTGTTCTTCGTCGACAAGTTGATCGAAATGGGCGCTCAGATCATACTCTGTGACCCCCACCGTGCAGTGGTCATCGGACTTGACCATCAGCAGGAGCTGCAGGCTAACCACATGAAATCGCCCGACATACGCGCAGGCATCGCCATGCTGCTGGCCACGATGTCGGCCCGCGGACGCAGTGTGATCGAAAACATCAGCCAGATCGACCGAGGCTACGAATCGATCGATACGCGACTCAACGCACTCGGCGCTTCGATCACCCGATGTGACTGAGCATTTCGCCATCCAAATCGCGTCTTTCGCCATTTATCTATCTGTCGACGATCGATTTCTCGACTTTTTTAACGTACTTTATCAAATCAATTTAATCAACTGAAACCATCCATACGCCTTAAAATCACATTATTTCATATTAACAAACAACCAACCGCATGAAAAAACAATTACTCTCGTTGGCAGCTTTGGCTGCCCTTGCGCCAGCATTCAACGCCAATTCCCAGACCTTGACAGAACTCTGGAAATATCAGGGCGAAGAACTCAATGCCGATTGGGATGCCACAGCACCCAACTGGTCATCGGAAGACGCGATCAAAGCAAAAGGTTGCACACGCTTTGCAACCGGACGCGACGGACGCATCTACACCTTGAACATGAAAACCATGTCGATCGCCGAAATCACCAAGGACGGAGTTAAAGACCTCTATAAACTTCCCTCACTCGAAGGACGCGAGATCAACGGAGTGCCTGACTTCTATGGCACAGCCATCTCGATTGACGAAGCCGGCAACTTCCTCATCGGCCACTACTTCGTACAGACCGAGCTTTCGAGCCGCGTATGGTCGGTCTACGTTCCTTCGACAGGCGAGATCAAGCACTTCGACCTCGGCTATCCCAACGACATGAAAGCTGAAGAATATGTCGACGGCATCACATCATACACAGGTCTCGGCCGCATCGACTGCGTCGGCCGCGTGCTCGGCGACCTCACCGACCAGGCTGTGTTCTACATCGCGCCTTACGGTCAGAGCTATGCCCAAAACATCCGCATCGTGTTTGCCTACGGCGACGGCGACGGCTCGCTTGAAAACGCCAGCCTCGACGGCACCGAGTACATCGGCACATATCTCGGATCATCAAACGGACAGAACATCGTGCAACCCGGCATCACTGACCTCAACGACTTCGGTGACACCCTCGAAGACCATGCCAAAACCTATATCCTTTGCTCAGGAGAAGGAGGACAATATGACGTCATCTCGGCATACTGGTCATCGCCTTTCGCAACAGCTTGCTCGGCAATGCAAGCAGCATGGCGTCTCAACCTGTCGACTGAAAACAACGGCTTCGATACATTCGTAATCGACGGACACCGCTACTTCATCCACGGCACATCGACCAACAAGGCCAACAACTCGCGACCGATGGACTTGACGATATTCAATGAAGCTGGCGAACCGGTGGCCGAATGGGTCAACCCCGACTACGCTGCAAACAGCGGCTATAACTCGATCGTCGCACAAGTGATGGACGACGGCACAGCCCTCATCCACGTATTTGCCGCCAACACTGGAATGACAATCCCCGGCGGACAATGCGGTGCTGCTGCTGTGCTGAAATTCGCCCCTGTCGCTACTGAAGACATGGAAGGTTCAGAAAAGAACCCCATCCGCATCTCTACAGCCGACGAGCTGCTTGCATTCGGCAAAAAATGCTACCACGACGTAAACTATGTCAAACTTGACGCCGACATCGACCTCGCAGGCATGGTCTACAACGTGCCGTTCAATGAAACAACAGCATCGACAAAGATCGTTCACTTCGACGGTCAGAACCACGTCATCCGCAACCTCTCATGCACTCAGGATGAAGCAGGCGCACAGAACGGATCAGTGTTTGGCTCGCTCCAGGGATCGGTCAAGAACCTTGGCGTTGAAAACGCAGACATCGACATCGCATGGTACTGCACAGGCGGCATCGCAGGTGTCAGCGTCGGTGACCTCACTATCGAGAACTGCTACGTGACCGGTTCTATCAAAGGTGCAGCATCAGGCGGCATCGTGGGATCGTGCAACGGCGGCACACTGACCATCAGCAACTGCTACTCTCAAGCCAACATGGCTGACGAGGTAGGCGGCCACTCAGCCGGTATCGTCGGTCGTGCAAACGCTGACCTTGTGATCAACAACGCATATGCTTCCGGCTCAGTATCAGCCAAGATCAAAGCCGCAGGTATCGTCAACGTCAACACAGCTAAATCGGTAACGCTCAACAATGTTATCGCATGGAACCCGTCGGTAAGCTCTGACGACACCGCCGCACCGGCAGTCACCGGAGACGCGACAACCAACAATGTCATCTTCTTCAACGGCATGACTCTCAACGGCGAACCCGTTGACTCCGGTTCAGATGCCGCAACCCTTCAGTCGACAGCTACAGCATGGGACGCCTACAGCAATGAACTCGTCAACGGATACCCCGTGCTCGCATGGCAGAAAGGCGGCAGCTCGGCAGTAACCGACATCGAGATCGACAACTCTGATGCTCCCGCAGTATATTACAATCTCCAGGGCATCGAAGTAGCTAATCCCGAAAACGGCATCTTCATCGTCCGCCGCGGCAATAAAGTGACCAAAGAAGTAATCCGCTGATCATCCCAGCGATATCTAATAAAGGCCGCAGATCAACCAGGTTGATCTGCGGCCTTTATTGTTTACAAAAGTTAAATTGCCATTATTTCAGCCCTAAATAATTGCCATTCGACAAAATTAACGTAATTTAGCGCATCTATTAACTCTACCTATCTAAATCAATTGCCCTAAATCTAACACCTAATTAAAAACTTTATTCATCAATTAAATTTTTTCTACATGAAAAAACAATTACTCGCTATTGCTGCTGTCGCAGCACTGACACCTTCGTTTAATGCCAATGCTGAAGCATCACTCACCGAGCTTTGGAAGTACAAAGGCGCTGAACTCAACGACGGATGGGATGCCAATGATCCCAACTGGGCATCGGAAGACGCTATCAAATCGAAAAGTTGCTCACGCTTCGCAACAGGCAAAGACGGACGCATCTACACCATCAACATGATGACTATGTCGATCGCCGAAGTCACCAAAGATGGAGTTAAAGACCTTTACAAACTCCCCTCGCTCGAAGGACGCGTGATCAACGGAGTGCCCGACTACTACGGCACAGCCATCTCGATGGACGACGCAGGCAACTTCCTGATCGGCCACTACTTCGTAAAATCGGAGCTTTCAAGCCAGGTATGGTCGGTCTATGAACCAACTACAGGCAAAATCAAACACTTCAACATCGGCTACCCCAACGACATGAAGGCTGAAGACTATGTCGACGGACTTCCCGAAACCGGCGGAGCTTCCGGCCTCGGCCGCATCGACTGCGTAGGCCGCGTTGTCGGTGATCTTACCGATGAAGCTATCTTCTACATCGCTCCGCAAGGCTACAAAAACGGAGCCTCTGCCAACAACGTCCGCATAGTCTATGTCTACGGCGAAGGTGACCACGACCTCGACAAAGTTCAGTTCGACGGAAGCGAATACATCGCTACTTATCTCGGATGTACTGCAACAACCAACATCGTTCAGCCCTCGATCACCGACGTAATGGAATTCGGCGACGATCAGGAGCACTTCTATTCGTTCATTATCAACTCAACCGAAGGCAGCACATGGGATATCATCAAAGCATTCGGATCAGGAGAAAATGCCGTTTCAGCAGCCAAAATGCAGGCTAAATGGCGCGAAGAGCCCAAAGCCAAAAACAATGGCTTCGACACATTCCTGCTCGACGGCCACCGCTACTTCGTTCATGGTTATACTGAAGTTGATCTTGACCTCAACAATTGTCCCATGGATATCGCCGTATATAACGAGGAAGGTGAACGCGTAGCTACATGGGCCAACCCCGACTATGCTGCAAAGGGTGCCGGCTACAACTCAATCGTTGCTCAGGCCAAAGAAGACGGCACTGCCCTCATCCACGTATATGTTTCGACCGGTAAGACAACCATCGGCGACATGGCAGGTTGCGGCGCTGCAGCTGTACTTGAATTCGATCCCACCGGCTCTGCCGGCGTCAACGACATCGAAATCGACAATGCCGACGCACCTGCAGTCTACTTCAACCTCCAGGGCATCGAAGTGGCTAACCCAGAAAACGGAACATTCATTGTCCGCCGCGGCAACAAGGTGACCAAAGAAATCATCCGCTGATAACGAGCTGACAATACTGCAATAACACAGAGGGCACTCCCGACCGGGAGTGCCCTCTGTGTTATTACGGATATGATCAATTTCCGATTATTCGGCAGCCGGACGTGGTTCTTTGATCACACGGAGAATATCTTCTGAGATGACATTGCCCTTCTTGTCAGTTTCGACGCTGCGGACAAGTCCTACACCTTTGGCATACCAGTCGGTCATGTTGCGTTTCTCGTTGCCGTTGGGAGAGCTGGTGCGGAGTACATAGCTGATCTTGAGGCAGTCGAAGTCACCGGACTCTGTAGTGATAGTTTCTGAGCCGAGGAACTTTCCGTCCCACAGGTTCATAGTCATGTTCATCTGACCGGCATTGAGACGCAAGGTAGCGTTAGCCAACTTGCTGTCAGCGGCAGCCTTGGGATCTAATTCAAACGAGATCTCGCCCTTGGTCGACATAACCTTCTCGAGATCGGCGAGTTCCATTTCACTCATGTGCATGCCTGCAGCCTGAGCCGACTCCTTGATGACTGAGACGAGCATGTTCTTGAAGTCTTCGGCACTCATGACCACGACTTTTGTAACGTCGGTAGTCGGGTCGTAAGAAAAATTCATATAAGTCTTTAACTCGATAAAAGGATTGTTGGCGTCAGACTGCTTGCTTTCAAGACGTGAAGTAATCTGTCCGTCGGCAGCCTTGTCGACATTTACGACAGTAGCCACGATGACGGTCTCCACCGGCTCCTTTTCCTTTGAGTCGATCGACTTGTAGTACATGATCTTGCCCTGATCCGTGCAGAAATACTGGGCTGAAGCACAGGCTGCGCCAAACACCACACCCAATGCGATTGTAAATAACTTCTTCATATATAATTAATGATTAAGGATGTTTCTTTAGGCAAAGATAGTCAATTTTTTGACATTAATATACATTTTATTAGAGAGTTTGAGCGAAACGCACTATTTTTGCAGAAACAACACATAAAGATATGGCAAAACGATTTTTTCTATATGCAGCCGCCTCGCTTGCATGCGTCGCCGCAGCTGCCCGCATTCAGCTTCCCGCACCAGTGAGCGACAACATGGTCCTGCAACAGCAGAGCGATGCACGGCTATGGGGACGCGCAGCCGCCGGATCAGAGGTGACGATAAGTCCATCGTGGGCCGACACGGCCTACACCGCCACTGCCGGCGCCGACGGGAAGTGGTCGGCAGCCATTCCCACCCCGGAGGCATCGGCAATACCCAGGTCAATCGTTATCAGCGACCGCGACGGATCTGTCACCGTCGGGAATGTGCTCATCGGTGAGGTATGGTACTGCTCCGGACAGTCGAACATGGAGATGCCTATGCGGGGCTACAATCACCAGCCGGTGGAAGGCGGTCTCGACATGATACTGTCGGCCCGTGCCGAGCGCCCGATCAGAATGTTCACGGTCGGCAAGGCCGTAAGTTCCGAACCGCTCGACACATGTTCGGGCCACTGGGGACTCAACGTTCCGGCCGAAGTGGCCGAATGCAGCGCCACGGCCTACTTCTTCGCCGACTACCTCAACAGCATCCTCGGCGACGACACTCCTGTCGGTCTGATCATCTCGGTATGGGGCGGAACGACCGTGCAGCCATGGTTATCGCGGCCCGTGGCTCAGCAAGCCGGACTCGACGTCAGCGGCACTGAGTCACCGGTCGACCGCACGACTCCCGACGTGCTGCTGATGCCGTCAACGCTCTACAACGCTATGGCCGCTCCGGTTCTGCCATTCACCGTCAAAGGCATGCTGTGGTATCAAGGCGAAAGCAATTGCTACGATCCCGAGCTCTACGAACGGCTGATGCCGCATTACGTAGAATGCATGCGCAAAGGCTTCGGGCTTGGCGACATACCCTTCTACTACACCCAGATCGCCCCCTACAGCGGATACGAACAAGGCGCCCGGCTCAGGGTTGCACAGTCTCATCTGATGAAACAGACTCCCAACTGCGGTATGGTCGTCACTCTCGACATAGGCGACAGTCTCGGCATCCACCCCGTCAACAAGCGCGATGTCGGCAAACGCCTCGCCTATTGGGCATTGGCAAAAGATTACGGCCGCAACGACTTCGCTTGTTCAGGCCCGATCTTCGATCATATGGTGACCGAGGGACAACGTGCCCTGCTCTACTTCACCAATACAGGCGGAGGTGTCAGTCCGCTCGAACGCGAGCTCGAAGGCTTCGAAGCTGCCGGAACAGACGGAGTCTATCATCCGGCACGCGCAATCGTCGAATGCGCCACCGGCACACTGACAGTCTACTGCGACCTCGTCGACGAGATCAAGAACGTGCGCTACGGCAATTCGCCATATTTCGAGGCGACGCTTTTCGACAATTTCGGTCTGCCCGCATCGCCATTCGTCACATCAGGCGAACTCGAATAGACGTCTGTCGATAAACGACGATGATTTCAGACACAGATACAGGCAAAATTCGGCGGCATCGGCTGCCGTGATGCCTCGCGTCGATATAGCATTGACCGTCAGTCCATCGCCCGGCGCAACGTCGGGAAGCTCTGCATCTGAACCGATATTCACGACACGCTTGAGCCCCGCCGACGCAACGCCGTCGGGCCAGCAGCCGTCGGTGATGATCACTGCGTCGATGCCCCGCCATTGCCTCATGAGATCGGCCACGGCTCCACCGGCCACATTGCGCGGATAGAACCGCGCTCCGCTCGACCGGGCAAGCTGAACTGCCTCCTCCCCGTTTTCAGCCACGAAGGCCACGCTGCATCCGGCCTCACGCAGACGCCTTACCACCGCCTGGCCGACCTCCGGCGCAGCGTCGGTCACAAACACTCTCAGCGGATCGATGCGCAACGCCACTGTGCCTCGCCGGCTGCCTGTCGGAGAAAGCTTGCGTGACGACGCGACCGCAGCCACGCCGCGGCGATGCTCCTCCATCTTTTTCTCAAGGTAATTATCTGCCATATATCTTGCTTTTTGGTGCAAATTTAACAATAATTCGCCCAACGCAACGTTTATCATCTGATGAACCTGCTAAAAATCATAATCACAGTAATATTGTGCATGTCGGCTTCGGCATCGGCATTCGCGCGCGATTTCAACGACAAACTGCTCAACAGGCCATATGCCGACATGCGTAAATGGCATCTCGGCTTCTCTATCGGCGCCCACGCCGAGGATATCCGCTTTGTCCACAACGGCTTTGTTACCGAAAACGGCGAAGAATGGCGCATCGACCAGCCTGACTATCAGCCGGGCTTTTGCGTCAACGGTCTTGTGGCACTGCGTCTCAACGACTACTTTTCGCTGAGATTCTCACCGGGCATGTACTTCGGCAGCCGCGACATACGCATGTTCAACGTCACCGACGGAGCCACAGAACGCCAGAACATCAAATCGACCTATGTAGTGATGCCTCTCGACCTGAAATACGCCGCCCAGCGCTACCGCAACTGCCGACCCTACATGCTCACCGGAGTCATGCCGGCTTTTGACGTCGCGAAGAAACGCAGCGATTTCATCAAGACAAAATCGACCGACTTCTACGTGTCGGTAGGCTTGGGATGCGACTTCTACCTGCCGTACTTCAAACTGATCCCCGAGCTGAAATTCTGCTTCGGGCTGAGCGACATTCTCTGCCACGACCGTCCTGACCTCGTCGACGATCCTGTGAAGATGAAATTCACCCAATCGGTCAAAAAGGCCGTGTCGAAAATGATTGTACTGACCTTTTATTTCGAATAAACGATGAAACAGACATTACGATCACTGATCATCGGCCTGACAATGTCAATCTGCGCGACCGGAGCTTTCGCACAGACCGACGCACAGTTCTCGCAGTACTACGAAATACCATCATATTTCAACCCGTCGGCCATCGGTCAGACAGATTTCCTGCGCATCCGCGGAGGCATGCGCATGCAGTGGGTCGGCATCGACGGAGCCCCGCGCGACTTTGTCGGCACTGCCGACATGCCGCTCAAAGTGATGGGCAAGCGTCTGGCGGTCGGAGTGCTCTTCGACACCGACAAAGCCGGACTCTATAACTCTCTCAACGCCGGCGCCCAGATCGCCTACTCCCGCAAACTGCTCGGCGGCTCCCTGTCGGCCGGCTTGCAGATCGGTTTCTTCGACCAAGGTTTCAAAGGCTCGGAGGTCTATATCCCCGACGATGACAACTATCACGACAGCAACGACGACGGCATACCGACACAGGACATCCACGGCACAGCACTCGACCTTGCCGCCGGAGTGTGGTTCACCCACCGCTACTTCAGCGCCGGTCTTTCGGCAACCCATCTCACATCGCCGACCGTGACCATGACCGCCGAGACAGCATCGGGCTCGCAGACCACCGCACAGGAATTTCAGTTCCAGGCCAAACGTACCCTATATTTTACAGCCATAAGCAATATTCCTATAAATAACACGTTATTTGAAATAGTTCCATCGGTGTTGGTCAAGAGCGACCTGAGCTTCACCACCGGCGAAGCCACCGTCCGCTGCCGTTACGACAAATTTCTGACATTCGGTCTCGGCTACCGCTGGCGCGACGCAGTCGTCGCTTCAGTGTCGGCCGAATTCAAGAACATCTTTATCGGATACAGCTACGATTATGCCACTTCAGCCATAGCTAAAGCTTCGAGCGGAAGCCACGAAGTTTTTGCCGGCTACCGCATGAAGATCGACATGTCGGACAAAAACCGCCACCGCCACAAGAACATTCGCATAATGTAACAGATCAATCACTACCGACTCTCATATATGAATACAAAAACCAATATCTTCTTTGCCTGCTGTGCTGCCGCTCTCCTCGGCGCCTCGTGTGCCACAGGCTCCCACAGCGCAAGCGGAGGCGAGGTGACAGGAGTTGCCGCAACGTCCTGGACCGAGCCTACCCCTTACGGCATGGTGCTGATCAACAGAGGATCTATCGAGATGGGACCGCAGAAGGCCGACAGCCTCTGGAACCTGCGCGCCGACTCCCGCGGGATCTCTGTCGACGGATTTTGGATGGACGAAACCGAAATCACCAACAGCAAATACAAACAATTCGTATTCTGGGTGCGAGATTCGATCATCCGCGAGCGCCTCGCCGACCCGGCATATGGCGGCAACGAGGATTTCAAGATCGAAGAAGACCGCGAAGGCAACCCCATCACCCCTCATCTCAACTGGAACAAGCCGATACCCTGGCGCAACCCCAACGAAGATGAGCAGAGGGCGATAGAGAGCGTCTACCGCACCAATCCTATAACCGGAGCGCGGGAACTCGACGCAGATCAACTCAACTACCGCTACGAGGTCTACAACCAGACTGAAGCCGTCAAGCGCAAGCACCGCCTTGATCCGCGCCGCCGCGAGTACAACACCGACAAACCCGTTCCAGCCAACGTGCCGGTGATCTCCAAAGACACCGCCTATGTCAACGACGACGGAGAGATCGTCCGCGAGACGATCACACGTGGTCTGACCGGCGACTACGACTTTGTCAACACCTACATTGTCAACGTCTACCCCGACACCACGGCATGGGTCAACGACTTCGAAAACGCCTACAACGAACCATACGTCCGGCTCTACTTCTCTCACGGCGGCTACAACGAATATCCCGTTGTCGGCGTCAGCTGGGAGCAGGCCAACGCATTTGCCAACTGGCGCACCGACTTCCTGCGCCGCGCCCTCGGCCGCGAAGGTGTCTACATCGAGCCTTACCGTCTGCCGACTGAAGCGGAATGGGAGTATGCTGCCCGCGCCGGAGTGTCGGACAACATGTATCCCTGGGAAGGCGACTTGACCATGAGCGACGACCGCGGATGCTTCTATGCCAACTTCAAACCGCAGGAAGGCAACTATGTGAAGGACGGCCACGTCATCACATCGCGCGTCGGCACATATGCGCCCAATGACTTCGGACTCTACGACATGGCCGGCAACGTCAGCGAATGGACATCGACAGCCTACACTGAAAGCGTCGGCAAGCTCACCTCCGACCTCAACCCGGAGTACCGCTACGACGCGGCCAAGGAAGATCCATATAAGATGAAACGCAAGATCATCCGCGGAGGATCGTGGAAAGACGTCGCCCACAACATCAGATCGGACCTGCGAATGTGGGAATATCAGAACGAGCAGCGCAGCTACATCGGCTTCCGGTGTGTGCGCACACAGATAGGCTTCGCACGAGGCACAAAGTCGGCTCAGAAAAATTCGAAATAACCCGGCCTCTCACCTCATCATTACACATCCACACACAACCAAACT
This sequence comes from uncultured Muribaculaceae bacterium, assembly GCA_910587475.1. Classification (GTDB taxonomy): domain Bacteria; phylum Bacteroidota; class Bacteroidia; order Bacteroidales; family Muribaculaceae; genus CAG-873. The sequence continues at coordinate 8,298 of CAJUMR010000029.1, read as the reverse complement.
ACCGAAATGGGAAAAGCAAAAGCATATCGCAACGCAGTCAGTGCATTCATATCGTCTGAGCACGGACAACGCTTCTTCAACTTCGCCTACAGTATAGGCGCCGCCATCGTCATATGGGGCGCGCTGTTCAAGATACTTCACCTCCCCGGCGGCAACATGCTGCTGTCGATCGGCATGGGCACAGAAGTGCTGATGTTCGTGCTGACCGCATTTGACAAACCGCCGAAAGACTACCGGTGGGAAGACGTGTTCCCGGCGCTCGACTCCAAGAACGACAACGGCAACGCCTCTGCCGCAGGCTCTCAGTTAGTCACCACAGCAGGTGTCGGCGCTGCCCAGGCCCGCCGCACAGCCGGCATACCTGAAAACATAGAGCTCAGCGACAGCGACACACGCTCGCTCAGCGAGAGCATCGCCAAAATGGCGGCTGCCTCCGACCAGCTCGCACGCATGGCCGAACTGACTTCGGCCACACAGCAGTATCTCGACCAGATGGCATCCATCTCGGCCGAAATGCAACATCTGCGTGAGACGACCGCCGCGCTCAACAATGTGTCGGACGTCCTGCTCGAAAGCTACCGCGCCATCACCGAAAACTCGGAGAACATCACCCGCAGCTCAAAAGGCTATGTCGACCAGATGCAGGACCTCAACCGCAACATCGGAGGCCTCAACACCATCTACGAGATACAGCTCAGAAGCATATCGTCGCAGCTCGACTCGATCGACCGCGTCAACCGCGGCATCAAGGACATACGCGACATGTACGAAAAGAGCGCCGGCCAGAGCGCCCGCTACTGCGAGGAGACTGAAAAGATGACCCGCTACATGCAACAGCTCAACGCCGTCTACGAAAAGATGATCACCGCAATGACCGTCAACATGTATCGCCCGATGCCCGGCGCGCCCGAAGTCACAGACAACCATAACATTTAACCGCCGTATCAAAGCATACGCACACAACCAACCACTCTTGTAAATGGGAGCAAACAACAACCGCCTGTCGCCACGCCAGAAGATGATAAACCTTATGTATATCGTCCTGACGGCCATGCTTGCGCTTAACGTTTCCAGCGATGTGCTCGACGGTTTCACGCAGGTTCACGACGGGCTCAACCGTTCGAACTCAAATGTCGGCCGGCGCAACGACGACATATACCGCCGTCTCGAGGACTTCACGGCCCAGAACCCCGACAAGGGCAAGGTGTGGCTCGACAAAGCATCGGACGTCCGCCGTGTCACCGACGGCCTCTACGCCCAGATCGACTCGCTCAAGCTCGCCATCGTCCACAAAGCCGACGGCCGCGACGGCGACCCCGACAACATACTCAACCGCGACGACCTCGAAGCTGCCGCCGTGGTGATGCTCGCTCCGGGCAACAACCTCGGCGAAGGTCTCAGAAAGTCGATCGACTTCTACCGATCGTTCATCACCTCGCTTGTCCCCGACACCGTCAAGGCCGCAGGCATCAACGCCGCCCTGTCGACAGACCCTATACAGCGCAAAGGCACTCTCACCGCCCAGTCGTGGGAAGAGGCCAAGTTTGACCAGCAACCCGTAGTGGCGGCCATCACCCTGCTGTCGAAACTCCAGAACGACATCCTCTATGCCGAAGGCGAAGCACTCTCCACTCTCTACGCCAGCGTCGACGCCGGAGATGTGCGTGTCAACGAACTCAACGCTTATGTCATGCCCCAGTCACGACTGGTGATGAGAGGCGGCAAATACTCGGCCAACATCGTGCTCGCCGCTGTCGACACAACCGCGCGCCCGCATATATTCATCAACGGCAAGCCGCTCGACAATGACCACGGTCTCTATGAACTCAATGCATCGACGACCGGAACATTTGACTACGACGGCTACCTCGAAGTGGCACACGGCGACGGCACATCGACCCGCCACGACTTCAGCTCGTCGTACACCGTAATCGAACCGATGGCCACCGTGTCGGCCACGATGATGAACGTTCTCTACGCCGGCATCGACAACCCCGTGAGCATTTCCGTGCCCGGCGTCCCGATGAACGGTATATCGGCGTCGATGACCAACGGCACACTGTCGCGCAACGGCGACCGGTGGATAGCCCGTCCGTCGACCGTCGGGAAAGACGCCACGCTGACCGTGACGGCCAACATCGACGGACGTCCGACGACCGTAGCCACCACAACATTCCGCGTCCGCAAGCTTCCCGATCCAACGCCCTACATAGCGTTCACCGACAGCAAAGGCAACACCGACCACTACCGCGGCGGCAAACCGTTTGCCAAGACTCTCCTGCTGCAGTCGCCAGGCATCGAAGCTGCCATCGACGACGGTCTGATCGACACCAAATTCAAGGTGCTGAGCTTCGAGACAACCTTCTTCGACTCGATGGGCAACGCCATCCCCGAAGTCAGCGACGGGCCGTCGTTCTCTGCCCGACAGAAACAATCGTTCCAACGACTCTCGCGAGGCAAACGCTTCTACATCACCCGCATCAAGGCCATCGGTCCCGACGGCATCACCCGCGACCTGTCGCCGATGGAAGTAATCGTCAACTAAGCCCACTCTTCACCAATCCGACAACACAACTTCACCCCGCACGATATGAAATCAATCAGTCAATACATCACCGCCGCAGCAATGCTCCTATGCGTGAGCCTGCCCTCTGTCTCACAGACCGACGAAAGTCAGGGTGTGGTGCGACGCCGCAACTCCAGCGAACGCACCAAGGACAACGCTCCGTCAGGCCCGACTGTGACTGACCGCATGCAATCGTTCTACGAAGGCAACGGCTCATCGATCAGCGACGCCGATCGCCAGTGGATGCGCATAATCTACCGGCAGCTCGACCTCAACAACGACAAAAACGCGCCCCTATACTACCCCGACGAACCCGTCGACGGACAGGAAAACCTGTTCCGCATCATCATGCGTCTGCTCGCCAACAATCAGGTGGCGGCCTACGAGTATCTCGACGGCCGCGAAGTGTTCTCCGATCAATACAGGGTGAAAGTGCGCGACATCCTCGACCGCTTCCACATCCTCTACACCGATGCCAAAGGATCGTCGGAGCGCAACCCGCGCTTCGTGATCGAAGAGAGCGATGTGCCGGCCAACGAAGTCCTGTCATACTATGTCATCGAACGATGGGAATTTGACACCCGCAGCAACAGCCTCAAGCCGCGCATCGAAGCCATCTGCCCTGTGCTTCACCGCTCGGGCGACTTCGGCGGCGAAGCCATCCGCTACCCGATGTTCTGGCTGAAATTTGCCGACATCCGCCCGTTGCTCGCCCAGCAGGAAATATTCACCTCCGACGACAACAACCTGCCGACCAGCAACTACGACGACTTCTTCAATCTCACAATGTACGACGGAGAGATCTACAAGACCCGCAACCTCAAAAACAAGTCGATGGTACAGCTCTACCCCGACGACGACGCCCGCAAACACGCTCAGGACAGCATACAGGCATCGCTCGACAACTTCGACAAGAAACTATGGGTGCCGTCGCGCGAAGAAGTCATAGCCGCCCGCGAAGCCCGCGAGGCTGCCGAGCGTGGCGACACCACCGCCGTGGCTGCAGCCTCCACGTCGACAGCCACCAAAGCAGTGAGATCGACCAAACGGTCATCCAAGCAGACATCCAAAAAAGTCAAAGAGCCTAAGCAACAGAAAGCCAAGGCCGCGTCAACAGCCACCCGATCGGTGCGCAACCGCAAACGCTGACCTTCCGGTCACAGATCGGCCAAAACACCACTGAAGGCATGTCGGTCCACGATGTTGATAAATCGTGCCGACATGCCTTCAGCCTTGTTATGCTTATCGACTCCCCGGCTGCGGGCTCAGCCGAGCACGCGGTCAATCGCAGCCAGTTGCTCAGCCGTGAATGCAGGGCTGCCGACGGCCGACAGATTGTCGTCGAGCTGACTTCGCGAACTCACCCCGACTATGACCGAAGTGACATGACGCTTGCTCAGCAACCACGCCAGAGCCATCTGCGCAAGCGACTGTCGCCGCTCTGCGGCGATCGCATCAAGCCGCCGGGCTTTGCTGATCCACTCGTCGGTGATGTCGGCTTCGCGGAGGAAACCACCCTCGCGGCGAACACGCGAGTCGTCGGGGATGCCGCCCAGATAGCGGTTGGTCAACAGGCCTTGAGCCAGCGGAGAGAATGCGACAAACCCGAGACCGCACGACTCGATCACCGGCAGATGACACTCCTCAGGCTTACGGACGATCATGTTGTAGCGGTCCTGATAGACAAGACAGCGCACATGTTGCGCGGCCATCATCCTGCATGCCTCCTCAGCCACGTCGGCCGGATATTTCGACAGCCCGACATAGAGAGCCTTGCCACGGTGCACGATGTCGACCAACGCCTGCACCGTCTCTTCAAGAGGAGTCTCGGGGTTATAACGGTGACTGTAAAATATGTCGAAATAGTCGAGGCCTGTGCGTTTCAGGCTTTGGTCGATACTCGCCATCAGATACTTGCGTGAACTACCGTCGCCGTAAGGGCCCGGCCACATCAGATGGCCGGCTTTCGTCGATATGATTATCTCGTCGCGGTGAGCGCCCAGCTGCCGGCTGAGCATCTTGCCGAAGTTACTCTCCGCGCTGCCCGGGGGCGGCCCGTAGTTGTTTGCGAGGTCGAAATGCGTGACCCCGCGGTCAAACGCGTGGAGCACAATGTCCTCAGCGGCTGTGAAGTCGGCCTTTTCTCCAAAATTGTGCCACAGGCCAAGCGAGATGACCGGCAACTGCAGCCCGCTGCGGCCGCAAAAACGATATTCCATAATTATAGGGTGTTAGGATGATTGGTACTTACACACAGCGCCCGACTCCGCGAGGCATGAAAGCCGTGCGGAGTCGGGCGCATTGCTTGCCGGCACAAATTTATGCAATAATTTTTAAATTACACACCTATATTGCAATAAGATATACCGGACACCTGCGCAGCATCAAGGCTGCACAAACTGGCCTGCCAGAATGATTGATCCGGTCTTGACATTGCGGATCAGATAGACAAACGGGCGGTCGAGGCTGACCGTGGCATAACCGTGGAAACCCAAATTGGAAGTGTCTCCGGCGACTGTTGTCACCGCGGCCGCAACAGAACCCTTTTCATCGGTTTTAAACTCCACGAAATGATTGACTTTCAATAATAACTCCAAAGCGTTATCGTCAGACAACTCGGTCAACACCACGTGGCTGAGATCGAGTCCCATGTCTTTGAGTATTTCATCACAATTCATCTTTTGCGAAGCAGAGAACCTCGGCATTGAGAGGTTGACAAGGTAAGTAAGCGATTGGCTCGTGATGCGGCTGATGACTTCGGGCGACATAAATTGCGTCAGATCGGCGGCCTCGTGCTCTGCGTCCGGGACTATCGCTATCATCTCATAACCGCCATGATAAGGCAGGGTGACAGCCTGACACCCGTCGCCGGCGTAATAATCGATTTCGCGTCCCTTTGCGTGCATCATGTCGACAAGCTCGTCGGAGCGGATGCCGTGGAATGTGGCCTTTTCGGTGAGTTCTTCCTTGAACGGCATGGTCCAATCGCTTTTGAAGTAGAGTGCGTTGGCAAAAAAGACCTGACAAAATTGCAATAAGTCGGGAGTAGTGACATTGTCGATCAGACCACGGGTCTTGTCGGCACACCAACGGTTGATGACTCCGGCAGCTTCAGGACTTTTAAAATTAAGTGGTGAGATCTCGGCAAGATAGTTCTCCGACATCCTCTGACTGAACGCACCCTGTGGACTCAGATATTCGGCATGCCACATGGCATTGGCCAGATAGAGCTGACTCTTGTCGCCATCCTCGGGGAGGTAGTCCATCAGTTTTTTCGACAGAGCGTTGAGGCCATCAAGATCCTCACAACCGAGCAAACTGCAGATCGATTGTTGCAAGTCGCCGTCGCCGGCATTGGCTGTCATCGACAACGCAATCGCCATGCTGACCGGCGAAACGGCCACATTGGGATCGTCGCTGTCTGCACTTCTTTCGGACAACCAGCTCATGAATTCAAGGCCGAATGAGTTGAAATTGTCGTTGAGCTGAATTTCCGAGCGGCTGAGATTGATTTCCGCCTTCTGTCGTGAAGAAGGTTCATCGCTCGTGCAGGCTGAAAAAAGGAAGCCTAACAATGCGGGGAGAAGGAGTTTTTTCATGAGAATTATGTTTTTTGGTGATGTTGTAATCTGTTATCGACAAATATAATGATTGTTTTTCTTAAAACCAGAAGCTTATGATCAATTTAACTTATAAAACCAGAAATTAAAAATATTGGGATTATTTTAATTCTGGAATATATCATGATAAGTCATGCCGGAAGCTGAGACATTGACCGCGATCGGCGAGGCGGCAGGGACAGCGAAGATAGTTTCGGGGGCGAGAAACACTGAGCCTTCGAAACAAACAGCTCCCGAGGTCAGGTCGATGATCTGAATCTCGGCTGTAACGTTGACCGTCGACCTGATAACTAAAACATCACCGCCGCGATAAGCCGATATGCGTACACGCGAGGGGGCTTTGGGCTTTGGAGTGTCAGCCGGATTCTCAGGAATATCTATGGGAACATTGATCGGCGGCTCATCTTCGGGGTCAGATGCAGCCATTGTCCCGCAAGCCAACACAGCAAATAAGCTTACAATTATCAATCGGTTCAATCTTGATTTAAACATATAATGATTATTATGGTCGGTTTTCGTAAGCAAATTTACTGCAAATATCGTTGTCCGGCCAAATAAAACTGCGTTATGCCACCAATCAGAAACAACTATCAATCAAGCTGTTACATATCGCAAAATATAAAATTGCGTTATGTCTTTTTGCCACAGCGGTTAAAACGCTGATTTTCATGCGCTTATCGCGATACACGCAATACACTCCTATATATCAGCCATTTATAGGCCGACAGAATTAAAAGTAAGAAAGGAACCGTTCTCTGTCAGATGAGTCTTGTCCGCAAATCTTGCTTTTGATGACATGACGTATCTGACGAACGTTTACAGTCGATTTATACTGCATTATTGCCGCGATAGATGCGTTTGAAAAACCTAAAAACACAAAAGTAACAACCGAATATTCCCTGTCAGTAATTTTGGGAACCTGCTCCCGGAACCGCGACATAAGATTGTCGGCTGTCGCATCGATAAATGCTTCCAACTCTTTAAGATTCTCATCGCTGTTCAGTTCGGTGATAAAATCGGAAATATTTTTTCCAAAGCGTCTTGCTCCATCATCACCCGAAAGCATCGAGCTGCGCATCTCACAAATCGAATTGAGCAGAACTAACGGATGACCATGCTCGACTCCCCCGCGACAATGATCAGTCAATGGTGAAGCGATATTCCTGGTTAACTGAGCCTGCAAATTACCTATTTCGACAAGAAGAAGATTTCTGTCGATATCTTTTTTCAACATGCGGTTGCGGAAGAACATTACAACCACTCCCAAAACTGCGATCAACGCCACAGCGATCAACGAAGCGACAATCAGTTTGTGGTTAGTTTCGTCGATTTTTTCGGACTGCCGGCCTATCACATCCCGATAGTTGTCGTTCAACTCCACCGAATAATGATGAGTCAGCAGTCTGTTTTTTGGCTGCAACGAGAGCGCATAGTGTTCTTTCCATTGTCTCAAGGCTGACTTGAAATCGCCGCTCGCTTCATTGATCAGCGCAGACAAACGCAAGGTAACCAACGTGTCAGATAAAGAACTACGGTTGACTTCCATCCTGTTGAGATAGGATTTTGCCTGATCCATGTCGTCAAGCTCAAGCAGTGAAGCTCCGAATATGAAACAATCGAAAGTTGATAAGCCGACATTCAACGAATCAAGTGACATCATGGCACGTGCAGCCTCAGCATAGTCTAACACACTGTATTTTGCCAAGCCATAGATCCTGAACCATTCGCGCTGGAGCATTTTTTTCGACAAAGCATCGATCTGCGGCCGTATTTCCTCAAGACAAGCCGAAGCGCTGTCAAGATAATTCATTTTTAACAAAGAATGGGCGCAACTGACCTTTTCCCATGCCGCATGCTCGTTTTTCCCTGCCTTGATAAAATATTGTGATGCAAGGTCGGCCAAATCATATTTTTTCTGATAAGCAAAAAATTTCCCGTAGATATCGGCCTGTTCGCGGTAGGCCATGGCGAGATAGAAGTTGTCGCCGAGCGCTGATGCGCGGTCGGCGGCTTCCATCAGCGACAACAACGCGGCCGTCCACTCGCGGCGGTAGCCAAGCAACACTCCGCGATAGAACTGGCTTTGCACATCAAGGCTGTCGCCACGGCCGC
>CAJUMR010000028.1 GCA_910587475.1 uncultured Muribaculaceae bacterium | reverse complement strand
CTGTCGATCACCCCATGGGTGGTGGTGAAGGCCGCGCTTCTGGTGGTCATCCCCGTTCTCGCAAGGGTCTCTACGCTAAGGGCCTCAAGACTCGTGCGCCCAAGAAGCACTCTTCGAAGTACATCATTGAAAGAAGAAAAAAGTAATCTGATTAATTGAGTAATTATGAGTCGTTCATTAAAAAAAGGACCCTTTATCAGCGTTAAACTCGAAAAGAAGGTCGCTGACATGGATGCTTCCGGTAAAAAGAATGTCATCAAGACTTGGAGCCGTGCATCAATGATAGCCCCCGAATTCGTTGGACATACATTCGCTGTCCATAACGGCAACAAATTTATTCCCGTTTACGTTACCGAAAACATGGTAGGTCACAAGCTCGGCGAATTCGCCCCCACTCGTACCTTCCGCGGTCACGGCGGTAATAAGAAGAAATAATCAAGGGCCCAATTAAAATAATTTTGATAAAAAAAAGAATTAAATAAAATGGGTGTAAGAAAAAGATTATCCGCCGACAAAATGAAGGAAGAACGTAAGAGCGTAGCTTTTGCTAAACTTACAAACATCCCTTCATCTCCCCGTAAAATGAGACTGGTGGCCGACATGATCCGCGGCAAAGAAGTGTTCCGCGCACTCGGCATGCTGAAATTCTCTAACAAAGAAGCTGCTGCCGCGCTCGAAAAACTCGTGCGCTCGGCCGTTGCTAACTGGGAGCAAAAAAATGAAAAGAAAGCTGAAAGCGGCGAACTGTATATCAGCACAATTTTTGTCAATTGCGCTCCTATGCTGAAGCGTCTCCGCACAGCGCCTCAGGGCCGTGGCTACCGCATCCGCAAGCGTTCTAACCACGTAACTGTAATCGTAGACACTATTGACAATAACGCTAAAAACCACGAGGCTTAATACAAATGGGACAGAAAGTAAATCCAATCAGTAATCGCTTAGGCATCATCCGCGGTTGGGATTCCAACTGGGCTGACAGCAAAAATCAAAGTGATATTATCCTCGAGGACTACAAGCTCCGCAAGTACCTCAATGTTCGTCTTGCAACTTGCAGCGTTTCGCGCATTGTCATCGAACGCACGCTCAAGCTCGTCACAATCACCGTCTGCACCTCGCGTCCCGGCATCATCATCGGCCGCGGCGGCAAGGACGTTGAAAAGCTCAAAGAAGAGCTTAAGACGATCACCGACAAAGACGTTCAAATCAATATCTTCGAGGTTAAGAGACCCGAACTCGACGCAGCAATCGTAGCCTCTACAATCGCTCGTCAGATCGAAGGCAAGGTAGCATACCGCCGTGCAGTCAAGATGGCTGTCGCTGCTACTATGCGCGCCGGTGCCGAAGGCATCAAGGTTCAGGTTTCAGGCCGTCTCAACGGTGCTGAAATGGCCCGTTCTGAAATGTTCAAGGAAGGACGTACTCCGCTCCACACTCTCCGCGCTGACATCGACTACGCTCTCGTAGAAGCACACACCAAGGTAGGTGTGATCGGCGTAAAAGTCTGGATCTGCCGTGGTGAAGTTTACGGAAAGCGCGACCTTGCGCCTTCGTTCACCGCTACTCAGAAAGAAGGACGTCCCGCAGCTGGTGGCAACGCACCCCGCCGTGGTGGTTTCCGTCGTGCTAAAAACAATCGTTAAACCTCAAGACAAGACAATCAACAATGTTACAACCGAAGAAAACCAAATTCCGCCGTCAGCAGAAAGGCCGTATGAAGGGCGAAGCCCAGCGCGGCAATCAGCTGGCATTCGGCTCGTTCGGCATCAAGACCCTCGAATCTAAATGGATCACAGGTCGCCAGATCGAAGCCGCACGTATCGCGGTGACTCGTTATATGCAGCGCCAGGGTCAGATTTGGATCCGCATTTTCCCGGATAAACCTATCACCAAGAAGCCTGCTGAAGTCCGCATGGGTAAAGGTAAAGGTAACCCCGAAGGTTTCGTTGCGCCTGTGACCCCCGGTCGCATGATCATCGAAGTGGAAGGCGTTAGCTACGACATCGCTAAGGAAGCCCTCCGTCTCGCAGCACAAAAACTTCCCGTTATCACCAAGTTTGTCGTACGACGTGACTACGACCCCACTCAAAACGTGTAACTAAGTTATGAAAAAAGAAGAAATCAAAGAACTCAGCACTGCAGACCTCAAGGAGCGTCTGGCCGAGATGGAGAAGGACTATCTCCAGCTCAAGGTCAATCACTCAGTGTCGCCTCTCGACAATCCCGCAAAGATTACTGCTGACAGAAAAATGATCGCACGCGTCAAGACTGAGTTGCGTCAACGCGAACTTAACAATAAATAATCCCAAGCAAATGGAAACAAGAAATTTAAGAAAAGAACGTATTGGGGTTGTATCGAGCAACAAGGGTGACAAGACCATCACTGTCACTGTGAAGTGGAAAGAGAAGCACCCCATCTATGGTAAATTTGTCAACAAGACAAAAAAATACCACGCTCATGACGAAAAGAATGAGTGCAGCGTTGGCGATACCGTAAAACTCATGGAAACCCGTCCTTTGAGCAAAACCAAAAGATGGAGATTAGTAGAAATTATCGAAAAAGTTAAGTAATCATGATACAGTCTGAATCCCGTTTAACCGTAGCTGATAACAGCGGAGCTAAAGAAGCCCTTTGCATCCACGTTTTAGGTGGCACCGGACGTCGTTACGCTTCTGTTGGCGACATTATCGTCGTTTCTGTCAAAAGCGTAATCCCCAGCTCTGACGTAAAGAAAGGCACTGTATCGAAAGCGGTTGTTGTCCGCACTAAGAAAGAAATCCGTCGTGCCGACGGTTCTTACATCCGTTTCGACGACAACGCTTGTGTCCTTCTTAACAACGCCGGCGAGCTTCGCGGAACACGTATCTTCGGCCCCGTTGCGCGTGAACTCCGTGCTACCAACATGAAGATCGTTTCGCTCGCTCCCGAAGTACTTTAATCTTTTTATAGCAATCAACACAGCAATGATAAAGACAAATATCAAAAAGGGCGACAACGTTTATGTCCTCGCTGGCGATGACCGCGGCAAGCAAGGTCGCGTGCTCTCTGTCGACAGAGACAAGAACAGAGCCATTGTCGAAGGAGTCAACATCGTCACCAAAGCCACCAAGCCCAATGCAAAGCATCCCCAGGGCGGCCTCATCAAGATGGAAGCTCCCATCCAAATTTCGAACCTTGCCCTGATCGACCCCAAATCAGGCAAGCCGACACGCGTCGGTTACAAGATGGTCGATGGCAAGAAAGTCCGTTACGCTAAAAAATCAGGAGAGGAGATCAAATAATGACTACACTGCATAACGAATACAAAGAGCGCATTGTCCCCGCTCTCCAGAAGGAATTCAACTACTCGACAGTGATGCAGGTGCCCCGACTCAAGAAGATCGTGATCAACCAAGGTCTCGGCGCTGCTACCCAGGACAAGAAGATCATCGAAACTGCTATCAACGAACTTACTGCAATCACTGGTCAGAAAGCCGTTGCTACTCTTTCTAAAAAAGACATCTCAAACTTCAAGCTTCGTAAAAAAATGCCCGTCGGCGTTATGGTTACTCTCCGTCGCGACCGCATGTACGAATTCCTCGAACGCCTCATCCGCGTCGCTCTTCCCCGTATCCGCGACTTCAAGGGCATCGAAGGCAAGCTTGACGGCCGTGGCAACTACACCCTCGGCATCACTGAGCAGATCATCTTCCCCGAAATCAACATCGACGCCATCAACAAGCTCCTTGGCATGAACATCACCTTCGTGACATCGGCCAACACCGACGAAGAAGGCTACGCTCTGCTCAAGCACTTCGGCCTCCCTTTCAAAAACGCTAAAAACTAATTAACGATACATTTTTCGATATGGCAAAAGAATCAATGAAAGCCCGCGAGGTCAAGAGAGCTAAGCTCGTTGCCAAGTACGCCGAAAAGAAAGCAGCCCTCAAGGCTGCCGGTGACTACGAAGCTTACCAGGCTCTCCAGCGCATCCCGAAAAACGCATCTTACATCCGCCTCCACAACCGTTGCTCGATCACCGGTCGTCCCAAAGGCTACATGCGTCAATTCGGTCTTTCGCGTATCCAGTTCCGCGAGATGGCTTCGGCCGGCCTCATCCCCGGCGTTAAGAAAGCAAGCTGGTAAATATCTCTCCCCGTTTGCTTTCATATTGATCGACGATCATCTAACAACACTGAGAGTATTAAATATTGTTGGGAACGCCCAATCAATTTAAACAAAAATCAAAATGACTGATCCAATAGCAGATTATCTCACAAGATTGAGGAACGCAATCAAGGCAAACCACCGCGTTGTCGAGGTTCCCGCCTCAAACTTGAAAAAAGAAATCACTAAGATTCTTTTTGAACAAGGCTATATTCTTAACTATAAGTTTATAGAGGGTGAAACCCCCGCAGGCACTATCAAGATCGCTCTGAAATACGATCCCGTTGATCGTGTCAACGCTATCAAAGACCTCCAGCGTGTTTCGCGTCCCGGTCTTCGCCAGTACACTGGCTACAAAGATATGCCCCGAGTTCTTAACGGTCTTGGCATCGCAATCCTTTCAACTTCGAAAGGCGTGATGACCAACAAAAAAGCTGCCGACCTCAAGATCGGCGGTGAAGTGCTCTGTTATGTTTACTAATCAACCAAGGAGGAATTAAGATATGTCAAGAATAGGTAAAGCCCCCATCGCACTCCCCAAAGGAGTTGAAGTTAAGGTTGATGAAAAGACCAACACCGTAACAGTAAAAGGTCCCAAAGGCCAGCTCGAGCAGACCGTCAACCCCGATATTCATGTTGCCGTTGAAGACGGTCACATCGTTGTCACCCGTCCCTCTGACGACCGCGAACACCGCGCTCAGCACGGTCTCTACCGCGCTCTGATCCACAACATGGTTGTCGGCGTTTCGGAAGGCTATCGCAAGGAAATGGAATTAGTTGGCGTAGGTTACCGCGCGACTGCCACAGGTCAGGTGCTCGAACTCTCGCTCGGTTTCTCTCACGCAATATATATCAAACTTCCCCCCGAAGTTAAGGTCGAAGCCAAGACCGAGCGTAACAAAAACCCGCTCATCATCCTCGAGAGCGACGACAAGCAGCTCCTCGGTCAGGTGTGCGCCAAGATCCGCTCACTCCGTAAGCCCGAGCCTTACAAAGGCAAAGGTATCAAGTTTGTTGGCGAAGTTATTCGTCGTAAATCTGGTAAATCGGCTGGTGCCAAATAAATAAGATCAAATCATGATATCTAAGATACAAAGAAGAAACAAAATCAAGACTCGCATCCGCGGCAAAATCTCAGGCACTGCTGCCCGTCCGCGCATGACTGTCTTCCGCAGCAACAAGCAGATCTACGTTCAGCTTATCGACGACCTCGCAGGCGTGACTCTCGTGGCCACTTCTTCTAAGGGGATCGGCGAAGGAACCAAATCTGAAATCGCTGCTAAAGTTGGCGAAGCTATCGCCAAGAAAGCTCTCGAAGCAGGAATCACTGAAGTTGTTTTTGACCGCAACGGATACCTCTTCCACGGTCGTGTTAAATCGTTGGCTGATGCTGCTCGCAACGGCGGACTTAAATTCTAATTGATCATGGCAAAAAGAAACAACAGAGTTAAGACCACAAACGATCTCGAACTCAAAGATCGTCTCGTTGCAATCAACCGTGTTACTAAAGTTACTAAAGGTGGCCGCACATTCACTTTCGCTGCCATCGTTGTCGTAGGTAACGAAAACGGCATCGTCGGCTGGGGCCTCGGCAAAGCGAACGAAGTTCAGGCTGCTATCGCCAAAGGCGTTGAAGCTGCTAAAAAGAACCTCATCAAGGTGCCCGTACACAAAGGTACAATCCCTCACGAACAGCTCGCAAAATTCGGCGGTTCACGCGTTATCCTCAAACCCGCTTCTCACGGTACTGGTGTGAAAGCAGGTGGTGCTATGCGTGCAGTCCTCGAAAGCGTCGGCATCACCGACGTCCTTGCCAAATCGAAGGGATCGTCCAACCCCCACAACCTTGTTAAGGCCACTATCGCCGCTCTCGACGAAATGCGTTCACCCGCAACTGTCGCCCAGAACCGCGGTATATCTGTCGAACAAGTATTCAAAGGCTAACCCTTAACGACAATTTTACAATGGCTAAGATTAAGATCACACAGATAAAAAGCCGCATCAACGCGCCCGCAGTGCAGAAACGCACTCTCGACGCGCTCGGCCTCAGAAAAATGAATCACTCAGTGGTTGTCGAAGAAACACCCTCTGTGATGGGAATGGTTAACAAAGTTCGTCATTTGGTACAAGTGACCAACGCTTAATATTGTTCACAACTATGGATTTAAGTAATTTACAGCCTGCCGTTGGATCGGTGAAACGTAAAACTCGCATCGGTCGTGGCCCCGGTTCCGGTAAAGGCGGAACATCAACCCGCGGTCACAAAGGCGCCAAATCTCGTTCTGGTTACTCTCGCAAGATCGGTTTCGAAGGCGGTCAGATGCCGCTCCAGCGCCGTCTTCCGAAATTCGGTTTCAAGAACATCAACCGTGTCGAATACAAAGCAATCAATCTTGAACTCATCGACGCTCTTGCTGAAGCTAAAAACCTTCAGAAAGTAGGTATCGAAGAGCTCCGCGCTGCCGGTTACATCAACCGCAACCAGCTCGTCAAGATACTTGCAAACGGCGCGGTGAAACGTGCGCTCACCGTTGAAGCCAACGCTTTCTCGGCAGCTGCACAGGCAGCCATCGAAGCCGCAGGCGGCTCAATCAATAAAATCTGATTATAATGAGTCTCGTTCAAACTTTTAAGAATATCTGGACGATCGAAGAGCTCCGCAAGCGCATCCTCGTTACACTCCTGTTGGTACTCGTGTACCGACTGGGGTGTTACGTTGTGCTTCCGGGTATCTCTCCTTCTGACATCGACGCACTTGCCAACTTCACCAACAAGAGCGGTCTGATGCAGCTCCTCGATATGTTCTCAGGCGGTGCATTCTCCCAGGCGTCAATCTTCGCGTTAGGTATCATGCCCTACATCACTGCTTCAATCGTGATACAGCTGTGCGGCATGATCCTTCCGTCATTCCAGAAGATGCAGCGTGAGGGCGAAAGCGGCCGTCAAAAACTCAATCAGTACACGCGCTACCTCACTGTCCTCATCCTCGTGCTCCAGGCTCCGGCTTACCTCGTCAACCTGCAGATGCAGGTCAACGGTGCGGCCAACGCCCACGTCATGAGCTTCGGTCTCTGGACATACATCTACCTCACCATCATTCTCGCTGCAGGCTCAATGTTCATCATGTGGCTCGGCGAACGCATCACCGATCGTGGCATCGGCAATGGTATCTCGTTCATCATCCTCGTAGGTATCATTGCCCGTCTTCCGGGAGCACTCTTCTACGAATTCACAAGCCGTCTGCCGGGAACTACCGGTAGCCAGGGCGGTCTCGTGATGTTCATCGTAGAGATCATCCTCCTCTTCGCTGTCACCGTCGGTGCTGTATTGCTGGTACAGGGTACGCGCAAAGTTCCCGTACAATATGCCAAGCGCATTGTCGGTAACCGTCAGTACGGCGGCGCACGCCAGTACATCCCGTTGAAGGTTAATGCAGCAGGTGTAATGCCGATCATCTTCGCCCAGGCGATCATGTTCATCCCCGTTTCACTCGCCGGTTTCCGCGGTGGCGAAACAGGTTTCCTCCACGCTTTCACCGATATCAACAGTTTCTGGTACAACGTCGTGTTCTTCATCTTGATCGTTGCGTTCACCTACTTCTACACTGCCATCACCGTTCGCCCGAACGACATGGCTGAGAACCTCAAGCGCAACAACGGCTTCATCCCCGGTGTAAAACCCGGCAAGAAGACCGCCGAATACCTTGATGATATCATGTCGCGCATCACACTCCCCGGTTCACTCTTCCTCGGAATTGTTGCGATCCTTCCGGCTTTTGCCCGTTTCTTCGGCATCAGCCAGAACTTCGCCCAGTTCTTCGGCGGCACATCGCTGCTGATCCTTGTCGGTGTCGTTCTCGACACTCTCCAGCAGGTAGAGTCACACCTCATGATGCACCACTACGATGGCCTCATGAAGGACGGCAAGATCAAAGGACGTACGACCGGACAGGCATATTAAAAAGTAACGCTACATTATTAAGTCAGATATAATGATCTATCTTAAAACACCGGAAGAAATCAACCAGATGCGTGCAGCAGCCGACTTGGTCAGCCGCACGCTCGGCGAAGTCGCCAAATGGATTGCTCCCGGCGTGACGACACTCAAGCTCGACACCATTGCTCGCGAATTCATGCGCGACAATGGTGGACGGCCTGCCTGTCTCGGATACGAAGGCTTTCCCGCGACACTGTGCATCGAGGTCAACGAGACCGTCGTGCATGGTTTCCCCTCGAACTATGCCCTTCGCGAAGGCGACATAATAGGCATCGACACTGTTGTCGAAAAAGACGGCTTCATGGGAGATTCATGCTACACTTTTGCAGTCGGCGATATCGACCCCAAAGTGATGGACCTCTGCCGCACGACAAAAGAGTCACTCTATGTCGGCATCGAAGCATGCCGTCCCGGCCACCGCATCGGCGACATCGCCAATGCAGTCCAGACATATTGCGAACACCGGGGCTACTCGGTAGTGCGCGAAATGTGCGGACACGGCATCGGACGCGACATGCACGAAGCTCCCGAAGTGCCCAACTACGGACGCCGCGGCATCGGCCCCGTCATCCGCAACGGCATGTGCATATGTATCGAACCCATGATCAACATGGGTAGCCGCAACATCGTCATCGAGCGCGACGGCTGGACCTGCCGTACAAAAGACCGCAAACCATCGGCCCACTACGAGCACACTCTCGCAATCGTAGATGACCATGTCGAAATACTGACTACTTTCGACTACATTGAAGAAGCCCTTAAAGATAGATTTATTTAACCCGATAATATGGCAAAACAAGCAGCAATCGAACAAGACGGCACAATCGTCGAAGCACTATCAAACGCAATGTTCCGCGTCGAGCTCGAAAACGGACACGAAATCACGGCCCACATTTCAGGCAAGATGCGCATGCACTACATCAAGATCCTGCCCGGCGATA
The DNA here is from genome assembly GCA_910587475.1 of uncultured Muribaculaceae bacterium. GTDB lineage: Bacteria > Bacteroidota > Bacteroidia > Bacteroidales > Muribaculaceae > CAG-873. The sequence continues at coordinate 24,874 of CAJUMR010000028.1, read as the reverse complement.
AAGTGCGTGTCGAAATGTCGCCCTACGACCTTTCAAAAGGCCGGATTGCATTCCGTTACAAATAATCTTAAAATCAAAACTACTAAAAGATATGAAAGTCAGAGCTTCAATCAAAAAACGCACCCCCGACAGCAAAATCGTGCGTCGTAAGGGCCGTCTCTACGTGATTAACAAGAAAAACCCCAAGTACAAACAACGTCAAGGATAATTTTTATTATTTTTGCAGAAAAAATAATACGTAATTTATGGCAGTAAGAATCGTGGGAGTTGACCTCCCCCAAAACAAAAGAGGTGAAATCGCCTTGACTTATATCTTCGGCATCGGTCGCAGCGCAGCCAAATCAATCCTCGAGAAGGCAGCCGTTGACGTAAACATCAAAGTCAAAGACTGGACCGACGACCAGGCTGCAAAAGTGCGCGAAGTCATCGGTGCAGACTACAAAGTTGAAGGTGATCTCCGCAGCGAAATCCAGCTCAACATCAAACGTCTCATGGACATCGGTTGCTACCGTGGCATCCGTCACCGTAACGGACTTCCCGTCCGCGGTCAGTCGACCAAGAACAACGCCCGCACACGCAAGGGCCGTAAGAAAACCGTTGCTAACAAGAAGAAAGCTACTAAATAATTATAAACTATGGCAAAAAAGACAGTCGCAGCAAAGAAGAGAAACGTCAAAGTTACTGCTGAAGGTCAACTTCACGTTCACTCATCTTTCAACAACATTATCGTGTGCTTAGCCAACAGCGAAGGCCAGGTCATCTCTTGGTCATCAGCTGGTAAAATGGGCTTCCGCGGTTCAAAGAAAAATACCCCCTACGCAGCCCAGATGGCAGCTCAGGATTGCGCCAAAACAGCCTACGACCTCGGCCTCCGCAAAGTTAAAGCGTATGTCAAAGGTCCGGGCAATGGACGTGAATCTGCTATCCGTACAATCCATGGTGCAGGCATCGAAGTAATCGAGATCATCGACGTTACTCCGCTTCCCCACAACGGTTGCCGTCCTCCCAAAAGAAGAAGAGTTTAATTATCAGTCAACTCTGTTTTCAACTTTTAGTATACATAACCTTACATTACAACAGAGACGCCTTTCAGCTGCATAGTCAACGCTGAGGTCAAATGTGAATAGACCATAATTTTTATCACCTCTCTATGGTCGCGGCTGCACTAAAAGGCCTTCACAGCGTCGGAAGATCGTCTCTCTTAACTAACTGAATTAAACTAAAATGGCAAGATACACAGGTCCTAAGACCAAAATCGCACGCAAATTCGGCGAACCCATTTTCGGTGCTGACAAAGTGCTCCAGCGCCGCAACTTCCCCCCGGGTCAGCACGGTGCCAACCGCCGTCGCAAGACTTCCGAGTACGGTGTTCAGCTCCGCGAAAAGCAGAAAGCTAAATACACTTATGGTGTGCTCGAACGTCAGTTCCGCAACCTCTTCGAGAAAGCATCGAGCCTCAAAGGTATCACCGGTGAGATCCTCCTTCAGCTTCTCGAATCTCGTCTCGACAACGTAGTTTATCGTCTCGGCATCGCACCGACCCGTGCAGCAGCCCGTCAGCTCGTGCTCCATCGCCACATCACTGTCAACGGCGACGTTGTCAACATCGCTTCTTACCAGGTTAAGCCCGGTGACGTTGTCGGTGTTCGTGAAAAATCTAAGTCACTCGAAGTTATCGCTGATGCCCTCGCAGGGTTCAACCACAGCAAATATCCCTGGATCGAATGGGACGAATCGCTCAAGGCCGGCAAACTCCTTCATGTGCCCGCTCGCGAAGACATCCCCGAAAACATCAAAGAACAGCTCATCGTCGAGTTGTATTCTAAGTAATAACTTCTAAAAACAATCAGATCCATGGCTATTTTAGCATTCCAAAAACCTGACAAGGTCCTCATGTTGGAAGCCGACAACTTCTACGGCAAATTTGAGTTCAAACCTTTGGAACCCGGCTATGGTACAACAGTAGGCAACGCTCTCCGTCGTGTACTCCTTTCTTCACTCGAAGGTTACGCGATATCATCGATCAAGATTGATGGCGTAAAGCACGAATTTGATACCATCCCCGGAGTTAAAGAAGATGTGACAAACATCATCCTTAACCTCAAAAAGGTCGACCTCAAACAGATCGTCGAAGACACCGACTTCGAGAAAACGACCATTACCGTGTCAGGCACTCAGGAGTTCACAGCCGGTGACATTGGCAAAGCTCTCAGCGGTTTCGAAGTTATGAACCCCGAGCTTGTCATCTGTCATTTGGATCCGGGCGCAAGCTTCACAATCGTACTCACGATCAACAAAGGTCGCAGCTGGGTGTACGCTGAAGAAAACCAGAACCCCAACGACGACGTCGACGTTATCGCTATCGACTCGACCTACACTCCGATCAAAAACGTGAAGTACACTGTCGAAAACTTCCGCGTCGACCAGAAGACTGACTACGACAAGCTCACTCTCGAGATCACCACCAATGGTTCGATCCTCCCGAAAGACGCTCTCAAGGAAGCAGCAAAAATACTCATCTATCACTTCATGCTCTTCTCTGACGAAAAGATCACTCTCGAAGCCACCGAGACTGACTCTAACGAAGAATTTGACGAAGAAGTGCTCAAGATGCGCCAGCTGCTCAAGTCGAAGCTTGTTGACATGAACCTTTCGGTTCGTGCCCTCAACTGCCTCAAGAGTGCAGAGGTCGAAACACTTGCCGAACTTGTGGTCTTCAACAAGACAGACCTCCTCAAGTTCCGCAACTTCGGTAAGAAATCTCTCACCGAGCTCGAGGAACTCCTCACCAGCCTTAACCTGTCATTCGGCATGGATATTTCAAAGTATAAATTAGATAAAGACTGATAAACGATGAGACACAATAAAAAATTCAACCACCTTAGCCGCACCAAAGCTCACCGCGATGCGTTGCTCGCTAACATGACCATCTCGCTTATCCTCCACAAGCGCATCCACACTACGCTTGCAAAGGCTAAAGCACTCCGTGTCTATGCTGAGCCCCTCATCAACCGCGCTAAGAACGACAACATGTCAAACCGTCGCCTTGTTTTCAGCTACCTCCAGAGCAAAGAAGCCGTTAAGGAACTCTTCGGTGGCATCGCTGAAAAAATCGCTAACCGTCCCGGTGGATACACCCGTATCCTCAAAACCGGCAACCGTCTCGGCGACAACGCGAAGACCTGCTTCATCGAGCTTGTTGACTACAACGAAAACATGCTCAACGATAAGAAGGAAAACAAAGCTAAGACAACACGCCGCTCTCGCAAGAAAGCAGCTGCTCCGGCCGCAGCTGCCGCAGCTCCTGCAGCAGAAGCACCCGCAGCTGAATAATAATATTCAGACTTGCAAATCATAGACCGCGCCCGCTTTCCATTAAAGGACAGCGGGCGCGGTCCTCTTTTTAGGAGGCTTTTGAAAATGCCGTTGCGGATAATTGTGGCAAAACATTTGCACAGATCGGCAGAATGGCTTATATTTGCATTACCTAATCGTCACTCCTGCACATTAGGGAGCGAAAGTAAGACGTCAGACACCCGACGGACCGCTGTGGCCTACATAGCGTTAGATGGTGAAATAGCCTGTCAGGCAACGGTGTCGACTGCGTAAAATTACTTCCACGACCGTGCAGAGCCGTTGCCCGACAGTCATCGACTGACTTTCACGAGTCAGGGGATCATCTTATTGTTTCACGCAAAGCTTCGATCAGACTTAACGAAAGTCGAGAAAGCGCGCAGACATAACATCACCAGCTTCTACTGCGGCACTGACGTGGCTTAGCCATCGGTCATTGTTGCGATGGTGCCGATGTTATGGCTGACAATGACGATACGATCCCTCCGGAGACAGCAATTCAAGGCTTCGGCATCACCAGGCACTTTCAACCGATTTTTTTCATAGCGACGATAGCTTTGCACCTGACATTGATCACTCAATCAAGCCGAGATGCAGAGCCAATGTTATGCATCCGCGCTATGAAAAACGCAACATCAGCGAGCTGAGCTCTGGCGACGAGACGCCATTGAAGAGAGCCATGCTCATCCGTTAGTGTTTCATCAGAATCACAGACAGACTCACGGACGCAAGCGCCGGGATCCTTAACGGATAATATTTTTTTCAGTCACCGGCAGATCATCAATGGTCTGCCGGTGTCGCATTATACAGGTTGCATACTTCCCGGCAAAAAAAATCATCAGCAGCTTGCATGTCCTGCATGGTTGGCCGAAGTCTGTGTGTTTGTTTTTAAGTGTCGTAAAAAAGTTGTATTTTTGTGTCATTAATTAAACTCAATGCTTTTATGTCACGCAGTAATGATGAAATAAGCGGGTGTACGTTGCTCGGCAACACTGGTGTGAAGTATCCGACGGAATATGATCCTTCGATACTCGAAACATTCAAGAACAAGCATCCCGACAACGAATACCTTGTAACGTTCAACTGTCCCGAATTCACATCACTCTGTCCCAAGACGGGTCAGCCCGATTTTGCGCGCATAGTGATCAATTACATTCCCCGCGAAGATATGGTCGAAAGCAAGAGCCTGAAGCTCTATCTTTTCAGCTTCCGCAACCACGGCGATTTTCATGAGGACTGTGTCAATATCATAATGAAAGATCTTGTCAAGCTGATGAACCCACGCTATCTTGAGGTGATCGGCATTTTCACTCCCCGCGGTGGCATATCGATCTATCCGTTTGCAAATTACGGCGACGAAGATCATCAGGACATGGTCAGGGGACGCATGCTCGCGGCTTTTCAATCATCAACAGATATAGCTAAATAAAACGATATGGAAAAAGATGCGTTGATAGTGCTGTCGGGCGGAATGGATTCTGTCACGATGCTGCACGAATATGCCGACAGTATAGATCTTGCGGTGACGTTCAATTACGGGTCCAACCACAATATGCGCGAGATCGAGTGTGCCCGCTATCAGTGCGGTCTGCTCGGCATTGAACTTGTCGAGATCGATCTGTCGTTCATCGGCGAATACTTCCACAGTTCGCTGCTCGAAGGTGCCGAAGCTGTCCCTGAAGGAGATTACGATTTCGACAATATGAAGTCGACTGTTGTGCCGTTCCGCAACGGCATAATGCTTTCGGCAGCCGCAGGTCTTGCCGAAAGCCGCGGCCTCAAGGCTGTCATGATAGCCAACCATGCCGGCGATCACGCCATATATCCCGATTGCCGCGAAACCTTTATCAAGGCAATGGGTGCCGCTATCGCTGCAGGCACATACGATTCTCTGGAATTGCGTGCTCCTTACACACTTTTGAGCAAGAATGAGATTGCCGAGCGGGGCAAAAGACTCGGCGTAGACTACGGCCACACATATTCCTGTTACAAGGGAGGCGAGCATCATTGCGGGCGATGTGGAACGTGTATAGAGCGACGCGAAGCTCTCGCCGCTGCCGGCATCGATGATCCGACAGTCTATGACGAAGATTCAACAGACATGAACTAACATATACTACTCCAATAACATGGATATCAAACAATCGATGCGCGAGATCCTTCGTGCCGAAAGTGAGGCGATAGCCTCGATACCGGTGACCGACGACTATCAGAAAGCCGTCGAGGCAGTGGTAGAGCGTGTGCACCGTCGCGGTGGCAAACTTGTGACCACCGGCATGGGCAAAGCCGGCCAGATCGCGATGAACATCGCCACAACTTTTTCTTCGACAGGCACACCGGCTGTGTTTATCCATCCCTCGGAAGCGCAGCACGGCGACCTCGGCATACTACAGCCTAACGACATAATGCTGATGATCTCCAATTCAGGTAAGACCTCGGAGATTGTCGATCTGGTAAGCCTTGCAAAAAACATGTATCCCGACATTCCGATGATTGTAATCACAGGCGTGCCTACCTCTCCGCTTGCAAGCCAGGCTGACTTTGTGTTGCCGACAGGCGGCTCGCCCGAGGTCTGTCCTCTTGGGCTGACACCGACGACATCGACAACCATGATGACGGTCATTGGTGATGTGATGGTCGTCAACGTGATGAATGCCATCGGCTTTACACGCGAGGAGTATGCCAAACGTCACCACGGAGGCTATCTCGGCCGCGCAGCCCGTGGCGACAAAAACTGAAGAAGAGATGAAAAAAATAATCTGCATCGGCGAGTGTGCGCTCGATGTCGTGTTCAAAGGTAGCCAGCCGGCGGGTTCTATGCCGGGCGGTCGCATTGTCAATGCTGCAGCTATTCTCGCTCGACAGGGTCTGCCGGTGTCGTTGGTGAGTGATCTTGCGCAAGGCTCGGTCGGCGACATCATAGCCGATTTCCTGACGCAGGCCGGGGTCGACACTTCGTCAGTCGACCGTTTCACCGAGGGACTGTCGCCGATGATCATCTATACTACCGACGACAACGGCATTGTCAGTGTCACCCGCTACGAGCAGTATCCCGACGAGTGCTTCGATGTGGTGTGGCCGCGGATCGACGAGGGTGACATAGTAGTCTATGGTGGATTCTACGCGCTTGACGCCCGAATGCGTCCGCGCATGTCGCAGCTTCTCGCCCATGCTGCCGAGCGTAAGGCTGTGCTTGTCTACCTGCCGGGGTTTCTGCCGCAGCAGGAGCCGCGCATAACGCGGGTGATGCCTGTCATACTCGAGAACCTCGAGTATGCTTCAGTAGTGATCGTCCGCAACAACGATCTTGAGACCATATTCGGAGTCGGCGACGGCGACAGATGCTATCACAATTACATCAATTTCTACTGCCGTTCGCTGATCAATGTCGATGTTGCAGAAAGGCGCATTTCCTACTACAGCGGCAAGGAAGTGACCGAGGTTGCTATCCCCGATGACGTGTGCCGCTCGATGATGTGGAATGCCGGAGCGGTCGCCGGAGTCGTTGATGCGCTTTACGGCGAAGATGCGGCAATTGATCGTCTGGATGCTCCCGACGAGGATTTCAGGCGGAAGGTGCTTGGCCGCGCTGCATTGACAGCCGACCGGGCTGCGCAATCGCTGACGGCCGATTGGCAGAAATTAGGGCTTGTGTAAGCCTGTATTAAACTTAGAAATTATCATACTTGTTAATTTATTATGGCAACTGCAAATAAAAACAGCGCTCCTGTTGGACCGCTTCCTAAAGTCGACGGCATGACTGTCGGCATAGTCGTAGCCGAATGGAACGGCCACATCACCTCAGCTCTTCTTCATGGAGCGATGGATGTTTTCCGTCGTGAAGGTTTCGACGAATCGCAGATCAAAGTGTTTCACGTGCCCGGGGCAGTCGAGCTTACATTCGGAGCCTCGCAGCTGATCGAGAGCTCGGCCTTTGATGCTGTGATTGTTTTCGGTTGTGTCATCAAAGGTGGCACCCCTCATTTCGATTACGTCTGCCAGAGTGTGACACAAGGAGTCACGGCGCTCAACGCCGATTGCGACACTCCCGTGATATTTGGCGTCCTCACAGTCGACTGCGAGCAGGATGCTCTCGACCGTGCGGGTGGACGTCTCGGCAATAAAGGCTCTGAAGCAGCTGAAGCAGCAATCAAGATGCATGCATTTGCCGAAGAAGTGAAAAATCTGTAAATGTCAAAGCATAGATGTCGAAGTCCTTACTAAAGTCACTCTGCTTTATATCCGGATCGATGCTGATCGGGATGCTTTTCGCATGCACAGGCAACAGTTTGTCGCCGGTTGAGCAGGCGGAGGAAGAGTTTGCATCGGGGCGATATGGAGCGGCTCAGAGCATGTGCGACAGCTTGATCCTCGGTTCTGAATTCTCTAGCCTTACGGTCGATGAACTCTGCCGCTTGTCGATACTGACGTCGCAACTTGCTGACTTGTCAGACGACGATGCAAACATGGCTCTTGCAACCCGTTGTATGCAGGCGGCTTTGCAGCGTGAACCCGACTCTGTGCTTGCGTTTGTACATTCGCTTCCCGCCGATATGCAGTCAAGCACCTTGTTCATCAGACAGCTGACACGCACGATCGATCCTACATGCGAGCCCGGCTATAGCCTTCAGTTGTGCGACACTGTGTGTCAGCCCGACACGGCCGGTCTTTATTAACCAAACCTCACTAATCATAGAAAGTCAAAAGATATGGCATCTCAGGATTGGCATGATGCGCTAAGTGCATTGGCTCAGGACCTCGGGGGTGTCGCCTCTCTAGATGAGGCGCACGATGACCTGGGTCAACCCGACGGTGACGAAGTGCAGAAAGGAACGCTGCACATCGTTCTCGAACGGAAAGGTCGCGGCGGCAAGACCGCTACGATCATCTGTGGTTTTACCCTTGGCGATGAGTCTCTGAAGGCGCTTGCCGCCGACATGAAGAAGTCGCTAGGGTGCGGAGGTTCGGCCCGTGGCGGCGAAATTCTGATTCAAGGCGACCGCTCGTCGGACTGCCGGCACTTCTTGGTCGCACGCGGGTTTAAAGTGAAATGAAGTCGCGCTTTTTTCGATTGATGTAAGTTTTTGGCCAACAAAGCGGCGAAAAAATTTTTATATCTAAGAGATAAACACTATTTTTGCAGTTCGAAAGGCCAATGCCCGATCAATAAAGAAATAAAACGAAATCAACATAATCCAATGGAAAATAACCAACAACCCGTTCAGCCTATCATTGAAGAAGAGGTAGACTTTGTCGCCAAAACAAAAAAATATCGCAAGCAGCTCACCGCTCTTTTTATCGGTGTGGTAATAGTCCTTGTTGCGATACTCGCATGGTTTATAGTGCGTCAGAACCAGGCAGCCAAAGCCGATCAGGCCATTGCGTTGGCCGATGTTGAGCAGAACGACTCCATAGCACTCAGCCTTTATAAAGAAGCAGCGACTCACGGAACTAAGAGCGGCGACCGCGCTAAAGTGGAAGCTGCCATCCGTCTCTATCAGGCCGGAAATTATGAAGAAGCAATCAAATATCTTGATGATGCATCGGCTGCAGATGAAATCGTTTCTGCCGGTATCGAAACTCTCAAGGGAGACTGCTATGTCAATCTTAAAAACTACGATGCGGCAATCAAGGCCTATGAAGTAGCAATCAAGGAGGCTGCCAACAACTCTCAGCTCGTGCCCCTCATCCTGATCAAGGAAGCCAATGTCTACCGCGAGCAGAAGAATTATGCAGCAGAAGCTAAGGCTTACGGCAAGATCGTCGAAGACTATCCCGACTACGGTCAGGCTGCTAACCTCGACATCCGCAAGTACTACGAGCGAGCTAAAGCCTCGTCGGCCGAATAATAGCGGCTCTGCGTCTCTACGGAGATTACATTCTCAATCACAAAATATTGCAAAAATCTTGGAAGCTTATGTTTTCAAGGTTTTTGTGTGTTTGGGCCTTTTGAACCTCAAGTAACGTATATTTCAAACAAGCTATTGGTAATGACAGCAGAAAGCATAAAAGGAAATCTCGGGGATCTTGCCACAGGCCGGGTAGGGCGCTTGCTGTGGCAGTACAGCGTGCCGACAGTTGTCGGGCTGTTGGTGATGTCGCTCTATAATGTCGTCGACCGCATCTTTATCGGTCGTGGCGTAGGAGCAGAAGCCATTTCAGGGCTGGCGATCACATTCCCGGTGATGAACCTCGCGACCGCTCTCGGGGTGTTGGTCGGCGCGGGTGCCACGGCGCGTGTGTCAATCTTTCTCGGACGCAAGGATTTGCCCTCGGCGTCGATGGTTCTCGGTAATGCACTGGTGCTGTTGCTGATCAACGCGACAATCTATATCAGCATTTTCGGCGTATTCATCGATCCGATATTGAGGGCTTTCGGAGCCAGCGATGCAACGTTGCCTTATGCCCGCGACTTCATACTCTATCTTTTGCCGGGATTGCTGATGACCAATCTCGCGTTTGGCTTCAATAACATCATGAGAGCGTCGGGTTATCCCAGACGTGCGATGATGACAATGATCCTCGGGGCTTTGATCAACGTGGCGCTTGCTCCGCTGTTCATATTTCAGTTTGGATTGGGCATCAAGGGAGCGGCGATTGCGACAGACATAGCGATGACTTGTTCGATGATCTTTGTGATGGCTCACTTCATGCGCCGTGACGTCACACTGCGGTTCATCCCGGGCATCTATCGTCTGAAATGGCGGATCGTTATCGGCATAGTTTCGATCGGTGCAGCTCCCGCGCTCGTCAATGCTGCATCATGTTTCATCAACGTCATCGTCAACAATTCGCTGTCGCACTACGGCGGAGATCTCGCCATCGGTGCAGCCGGCATATTCTCTACCTACACATCTTTGATCGTTATGGTCATCATCGGCATCTGTCAGGGCATGCAGGCAATCGTAGGCTACAACTATGGAGCGGGCCGTTTCGACAGACTTCGCCGCACTTATTGGCTGGCTGTCGGCGTCGCGACGGCTATCTGCTTATGCGGCAGCGTCTTCGGACTATGTTGTCCATCGCTTATTGCCCGGGCATTCACATCGGATCAATATCTTATCGATGTCACTTCCGACTGTCTGTCTCATGCCATGCTTGTGTTCACATTTGTCGGCTTCCAGATAGTGTCAACGACCTTTTTCCAGAGCATTGGCAGTGTTGGAAAATCGATCTTCCTCAGTCTTGCCCGGCAGGTGATATTCCTCATCCCGCTGCTGCTTGTCCTTCCAGGCCATTTCGGGCTGACGGGAGTGTGGTTGTCGTTTCCCGGCTCTGACATGCTGGCCACAGTTGTGTCGGCAGTTCTGATGATCTTTGAATTCCGTCGGCTCGGGCGCAGGTCTTCAGCCTTAGCTGTGTAGCCGCGATCGTCAGCGGCCGCGGCTCATGCCTCCGCCCTGGCTCTGAGTGCCGGAGTTTTGCTTGCCGGAATTTGAACCACCTTGTCCCATGTTTCCAGGCCGTTGTTGTCCGGTCGGTGTCGTCGGGTTGGCCGGCTTGATTGATGGTTGAGGCTGCGGCTGACTTGGAGCCGAAGGAGCATAGTTGGGCTTGTTGGCTCCGTTGGGGCGCTGCGGAGTCTGAGGTCGATTGGGCGCCGGGGGAGGCGTTGGCCGGTTTGGCGGTGGCGGCGGAGGCGTGTTCCATGACGGACCATAGTAGCCCAGAGGCGGATTGTAGATGTTTCCGTAGCTTGGCCAATAGTAGTCGTAGGCAGGTCCGTAATCATCAAATCCGAAATCTGACGACATCAGCAGGCTGCCGCACGATGTCAGTCCGAATAAAAGAGCGCATATCGCAATTCCACTTATTATCTTGGGTTTCATATGCTGAGAGTTTTAGTGCATTGTATTAATAAAACAATCGGCGTCTCAAAAATCATGCCGTCGACTGATTTATTTGCAAATTTATTTCTTTTTTTGGATTTATCGTTCTACGATAGGATGCGTTTCGTCTATAAAAACTATCAATTGGTCTATTAAAGGCCGAATATGAGCCACGGCGTTTTGACGTGGTTAAACTTTTTAGTAAATTCGTGTCAAATTTACAGCAAGACATAAAATCACTCGCTTAAAATTAAAATGCAACATTTACGATTTCAAGGTACTTTTTTCATCATTATCGCACTTCTGATTTCCTCATTCGCCGCCTCTGCTTATGACATAACCGGTAAGTTGGTCGACAATACCGGGGAGCCGATGATACAGGCATCGGTGAGATTGCTGACGCCGAAAGACAGCGTTCAGGTGAAAGGTGGAGTTACAAACGCGCAAGGCCGTTTCACTCTTTCCACAGTATCCAAAGGATCGTATATCCTCGAAGCTTCTTATATCGGATATAATTCTGAATACGTCAACGTCAACGTCGCGAACGCAAACGTCAATCTCAAACCCATTACGCTGTCGGAGAGCTCGATCATGCTCAACGAGACAACTGTCGTCGGTATAAAAACTCCAATCAAGGTGATGCAGGACACGGTGGAATTCAACGCTGACTCCTACAAAACCGCCCCGAATGCAGTGGTAGAAGATCTGCTGAAGCGTCTTCCCGGCGTCGAAGTGGACTCTGAGGGAAAAATCACTGCCAATGGCAAGGAGGTGACTAAGATACTTGTCGACGGTAAGGATTTCTTTGCCGACGACCCCAAAGTGGCATCTAAAAATCTTCCGGTCAACATGATCGAAAAACTGCAGGTGGTCGAGCGTAAAAGCGATCTTGCGAGAATAACCGGTATCGACGACGGCGAAGAAGAGACTGTCATCAATCTTACGGTTAAAGACGACATGAAGAACGGATGGTTTGGAAATGTCGAGGCCGGCTACGGCACTGACGACCGCTATAAAGGCTCGTTCCTTATCAACCGCTTCTGGAATGGAAATCAGCTGACGTTTATGGGCGGTGGCAACAATGTCAATGATCCGGCCTTCACCGACGGCACATCGGGGCGTTTCCGCAGGTTCGGCGGTTCGACCGGCATCACGTCGTCGAAAGCTTTCGGCGTGAATTTCAACATCGGAAATGGTGACATATTCCGTGTCGGAGGTAATGTGATGTACTCCGAGACCGACCGAGACTCCCGTCAGAAGACCGACCGTCAGTATCTGTTCATGGACTCAACATCATACTATAACAACCAGAGGATTGCCCGCGACAAGGGTCACAATTTCCGCGCCGACTTCCGCGTGCAGTGGAATCCCGACTCGTTCAACACCTTGGAATTCATGCCTAACATATCGCTTAACTACAACAACTCGTTCTCGACAGATACGTCGTTGACCCGCGCCGGCAACAGCGCTTTAAGCGAGGTCGTAAGAAGTATCAACAACGACCACACAAGAGGTTCGTCGGTCGAAATCGGCGGTATGTTGATCTACAACCACAGGTTCCGCTCGAAACCCGGACGTTCGTTCTCGCTCTTCGCCAATTACCGTATGAGCAACGTCAGAGAACGGAGCGATTCTTATTCATGGAACAAATTCTATCTCTTCAACGACTCTATAGATCTTTCAGACCGTTACACCAACAATCACACATGGTCAAATTCGATTTCGGCACGTGTGTCTTGGACTGAGCCGATCGGAAATGTCAAGAACGGCAACTTCCTTACCGTTGCCTACCGCATACAGTATCGATGGAACAACACCGACCGCTTCACCTACGATCATCCCATATTGTTCCCCGACGGCTGGACCGGCGATCCTGAGATCGCATCATCACTCGAATTCAACTATGATCTCTCCAATAAATTCCGCAACGATTACATGAACCAGGATATCCGTGTCGGCTACAAACACGTGTCGCGCACAGGAAATCTTGATGTCGGAGTGTCGGCAGTGCCCCAGATGTCGCGTTCGCTTAACCTTACCGATGCAAAAAAGACGATACCTACACGCTGGGTATGGAATTTCGCACCTTATCTGCGTTACCGCTATCGTCCGACAAAATCGACTTCGTTGAGTGTCGACTACATGGGCCGCAGTTCCCAACCCTCGATGACGCAATTGCAGCCAGTCGCTGATATGAGCGACCCCCTCCGCATCGTGGTCGGTAACCCGGACCTCGACCCGACATTTACCCACAACGTGCGTCTGCGTTTCAACGACTTCAATCAGGAAGCACAGCGGTCGATCATGACTATGGCCGACATTCAGGTTGCACAGAACTCAATTGCATCGCGCTCTGTGTTCAATTCCGAGACTGGCGGATCGACCACTACTTATGAAAACGTCAATGGTGTATGGAGTGCGCGAGTGATGAACATGTTCTCAATGCCGCTCCGCAACAAAATGTTTACGATCAACAACCACCTGATGGGATCATACCAACGTTCTGTCGGCTTCAACAACAACGAGCGCAGTAACACTGCCGACCTGAGGATCCGCGAATCGTTTGGCATAGCGTGGCGCCCGAATAATGCCGAGCTCGAACTTCGTCCGACCTACGGCTTGCAATATACCAAGAGCAATCTGCGTCAGGCGGGCAATAAGGCCGTGCATTCTTATGGCGGAATGTTCAACACGACATATTATACTCCGTTCAACATTGTGCTGAACTCAGATCTCACGTTCTCGGCTACAAGCGGTTACTCTGACGGCTACGACACCCGCCAATGGATGTGGAACGCTTCGATCGGCTATCAGTTCCTGCGCAACAAGGCTGCCGTAATCTCACTCAAAGCCTATGACCTGTTGCAGCAGAAGAGCAATATCAGACGCACAATCACAGCAAACTATATCGATGACTCGATCTATAATTCGCTGACTCGCTATTTCATGGTGACATTCACATATAAATTCAATACGTTCGGCAAGGGAGGAGCGCCGGACGACAGAAATTCTCATGACTTTGGTCCCGGGAGGTTTGGAGGCCCGGGACGTGGACCGATGGGTCCTCCTCCAGGACGTTGATTCGCCTGTTTTCACGATAGGGATAATTAGCTTTTATTACCAGGCGAATTATCGGGCGCCCAGATGTGAAATCCAGGCGCCCGTTTTTTTATATCTGATTGGATCGCAATTATAGTTTGACTTTGCAATGCTCTGATTTCAGTAAAATTGGCTAAATTTGTGGGTAAATGTGATATAACGAAACGCTAACATGAAAAAGTTGATTCTACTGCTCGCAGTCCTTTTGCCGGCTGTGGTTCTGGCGGCCAAGGACAGGTATGTCTCGCAAACTGACATCACCTACACGTCTAAAACTGATGCATATTCGGTGGAACGGCTTAAACTTGATGTACATTATCCGGATTCGGCTGTCGGGAGGCCAGTCGTAGTGTGGTTTCACGGTGGCGGTCTCACCGGCGGAGAGAAACATTTGCCCGATGGTCTGCAGGAGGCCGGGTTTATAGTGGTGTCGGCCAATTACAGGCTTATCCCTTCGGTGAGTGTCACTGAGTGTATCGACGATGCCGCAGAGGCTGTGGCGTGGACATTCGCCAATATAAGCCGGTTTGGAGGAGATAAGGCGAAGATATTTGTCAGCGGTCATTCGGCCGGAGGTTTCCTGACAAGCATGATCGGACTCGATAAGTCGCGGCTGGCCAAGTATGGGGTGGATGCTGACAGCATAGCCGGATTGATCCCTTTCAGCGGACAAGTGATCACCCATTTCTCAGATCGTAAAAGTATGGGGATCGGAGAGCTTACGCCTTTGGTCGATAAAAATGCTCCGTTGTTTCATGTCCGCAAGGATGCACCGCCCTATGTCATCGTCACCGGGGATGCCGAACTTGAAATATTCGGGCGCTACGAGGAGAATCTCTATATGTGGAGAATGATGAAACTCACGGGACACCCCTATACAAAAATATTCAAGCTCGATGGCTATGATCACGGGCGCATGGTCGCTCCGGCGATCCCTGTCATGATCGCGGAAATTTCTAAGATACTTAACGCCCGCTGAGTCGCCAAGAGATTTTCGGCGGTAATCTTTACAGACATTCGCGAAAATAGTGTACTTTTGTAGTAAAATTGAAATTATGCCACAGGTCAAACCCAAAAAAGCACTCGGACAGCATTTCCTCACCGATCTGTCGGTCGCGGCCAGGATAGCCGCGACGCTTGACGCTTACAAAGGTATGCCGGTGCTTGAGGTCGGACCCGGCATGGGAGTCCTGACCCGGCCATTGATCGAAGCCGGTCACGATGTCACGGTCGTGGAGATCGACAACGAGAGTGTCGATTATCTTCGCAGTCATTTCGAGCCTCTTGCGAGCGGCGGCCGCATAATCGAGGGCGATTTCCTTAAACTTGATCTTGCATCGGTCTTTCCCGGCCGGCAGTTCTGTGTAATAGGGAACTATCCTTATAATATTTCGTCGCAGATATTCTTCCATGTGCTTGACTACAAGGATTTGGTGCCATGTTGTTCGGGCATGTTGCAGCGAGAGGTCGCAGAGCGCATCGCAGCTCCTCCCGGCACAAAAGCGAGAGGAATATTGAGCGTGTTGCTTCAGGCATGGTATGATATCGACTATCTGTTCACTGTCAGCGAACATGTGTTCAATCCTCCGCCCAAGGTGAAGTCGGGAGTCATAGCGATGCGCCGTAATTCGGTGACAGATCTCGGTTGTGATGAGACTCTGTTCAAAACCGTGGTGAAGACAACATTCGGCCAGCGCCGCAAGACAATAAGAAATTCGGTCAGAAGTCTTCTCCCTGCAGGTGGGCAGATCGCGGAGAGTGAGTTGCTGACCATGCGTCCCGAGCAATTAAGTGTAGGGCAGTTTATCGAGCTAACTAATCTCGTCAACTCAGCACGCCGATCGGCGTCAATCAACAATTAAGGCAATGAAAGAATATACGCCAGAGTATCTCGAACATATCCGCAGCATAATCAAAGCCGACGATAAAGATCAGGCGCGCAAGGCGCTCGAAGATCTGCATCCCGCCGATATAGCCGAGCTCTATCAGAATCTTGAGCTTGACGAGGCAGAGTATCTCTACCGACTGCTCGACGATGACACGGCAGCCGATGTGCTTATGGAGCTTGATGAGGACGACCGAATGAAGATGCTCAGCGTCATGCCTGCCGAGGAGATCGCCAAGCAGATCGATCACCTTGACACCGACGACGCCGTCGACCTTATCCAGCAACTTGATGAAGAGGAGCGTGAGGAAATTCTCGCCCATATCGACGATGTCGAGCAGGCCGGCGATATCATCGACCTTCTGAAGTATGACGAGGACACAGCCGGTGGCCTTATGGGCACCGAGATGATTGTCGTCAACGAAAACTGGTCGATGCCTGAGTGTATCAAGGAGATGCGCATGCAGGCCGAGGAAGTCGATGAAATCTATTATATTTACGTGGTCGACAATGACTATAAGCTCAGGGGCATTTTCCCGCTGAAGAAGATGATCTCTCATCCGTCAGTGTCGAAAATCAAGCATGTAATGGAGACAGATCCGGTAAGCGTGAAGGCTGACACCCCGATCGACGATGTGGCGCTTGACTTTGAGAAATATGACCTTGTGGCTATGCCTGTAGTCGATTCTATAGGTCGTCTGCTCGGACAGATCACCGTCGACGACGTCATGGACCGTGTCAGGGAATCGAGCGAGCGCGACTATCAGTTGGCATCGGGTATCTCGTCGGACGTCGACGTCGATGACACGGTGATCGCTCAGACCAAGGCTCGCATACCCTGGTTGTTGATCGGTATTGTCGCCGGCATTGTGGCTTCTCTGATCCTCAGCGGTTTTGAGGAGCAACTTCAGGCGGTGACGGCTTTGGCTCTGTTTATTCCGATCATTGGCGGCACGGGCGGTAACGTCGGAGTGCAGGCTTCGGCAATTGTGGTGCAGGGCCTTGCCAACGGTTCGCTTGAACTCAAGGAATTTACAAAGCAGATAGGAAAGGAAATGCTCATCGGATTGTTGAATGCGACGATCATTTCGGGAGTCGTGCTTGCCTATAACCTCATCGTCTATCCGGCTGAACTTGCTGTGACTCTTTCGGTGGCTGTGTCGCTGTTTTTTGTGGTGATGTTCGCGTCGTTGCTCGGCACGGTCATACCTCTGACCCTCGAGAAGCTGCACATCAATCCGGCTCTTGCCACAGGTCCGTTTATCCAGGTGACAAACGATATTCTGGGTTTGATAATCTATGTCGGCATTGCGACATGGTTTTTGCAGCTGTTCGGCGTGAATTGATCAGTGAATCAGATTTTTAGTCAGTTTGATGCCTTCGCGAACGTGGAGGGTCAGCGATGCGTGTTCGCCGTAAAGTTCGCTTTCATAGCGGATGTGATACCATTCGGGTGCCAGAAAATCGAGATAGAATACGGCACTGTCGGCCGAACCGAGCGATGACCATGCTCCGTGGGAGATGCGTTCTTCGATCACAATGTCAAACCCCGATACTTTTACGGCAAGCGAGACGGCGCCGTCCATGTTGACGCCTTTGAGTCCGTCGCGACGCAGGCTGACAATGTTTCCTTCGTGGACCTGGAATGATATTGAACCGTGGCCTGGTCCGGCGGTGTCGGTCTGAGCGTTTGATGCGATGAGATCGCCGGCGAGGAGGTGCTGCTTCACTTCGCCTTTGCGTTCGGGCAATGAGACAACAGCTACGACAGCTGCAGCTATGACGCTGACGATGACGTAAAACTCTACGGTGTTGAATATGCCGGCGGCGATTATTAGTGGAAGTGTTATCATACGGCATCAAATTTACGACATTATGCTCTAACCACAAAATACATCAGGTAAAGAGGGACGATGTATTTTGGTGTTATCAAATTATATTATAACTTTGACGCTATTAACCACCCTCTGATAACCATTGATTTGATAAAGAGTAGAAACAAAGGTATGTGGCGCGCTGTGCGGACGATGGTGTCTGCATCGCTTGACGCGTTTTTCCCCCGTACATGCCGGGTGTGCGGTTGCTCGTTGGCCGTGGGAGAGGATTTGCTTTGTGCGAGCTGTATGGCTGATTTGCCACGGACGAGGCTACACAGGGAGGTCTTCAATACGGTCCATCAGAGGGTCGGTGGGAAGAATAGCATAGATGTTGCGGCGGGTTGGTTCTACTATTACCGCGACAGTCCGTATGCGAGGCTGGTTCATGAAGCAAAGTATGGCGACAGGCCGTTGACCGCGAGGAAACTCGGGCGATTGTATGGTCTTGAGTTGGCCGCAGACGGCCTGGCCGGATGTTTTGATGTGCTTCTTCCTGTGCCGTTGCATCGCGACAAGCTGCTCAAGCGTGGCTACAACCAGAGCCTTGAGGTGGCGCGCGGCTTAGCCGGTCAACTGGGATGCGATGTCGGCGACAATATTGTCGCAGTAAGGTCGCACAGCACACAGACTCGGCGCGGAGGTTATGACCGTTATGCCAATGTCAAGGGAAGTTTTGCGGTGGAGCATGGGGCGGAACTCGACGGACTCCGTGTGGCCATCGTAGATGACATCATTACGACGGGGTCGACGATACACGAATGTGTTGATGCAGTGACCTCATCTTCGTCGCCCGCGTCGGTCAGTGTATTGTCGATCGGAGTGACAAAGATGAGGTGATCCTTCGGGTTTACTTCATGTAGCGTCTGAAGAAGCTGATGTGGGCGTTATCCCAGTCGGGGCGTGGTACGCCGTGGCCTTTGTCGGGATAGATGATGAATTGCTTTGGTGAGGATATGTTGTTGTATCCAGAGAAGTTGGTGTGAGGCGGGCAAGTGGTGTCCTGAAGGCCTACGGCCATGATCACCGGAACGTCGATCAGCTTGGCAAGGTTCTTGATGTCGAAATATGAAAGGTTGCGCAACAGCTGAGTGTCGGTCATGCCTTTGTCTTTGGCCGCATTGCGGAATGTGCCGCCGATCCAACCAGATAGATTGAAGTAATCGGGAAAGTCGCTGAGGAATGGAATGAACGGAGCGGCAGCAATGATGCGTTTGTCGAGCGCTGTTGCTGCGAGGGTCAATGCGCCGCCCTGACTGCCGCCTTCGGCAAACAGATTGACACCGTCGAACATCGGCAGCGAGAATACGAAATCGACTCCTCGCACGGCGTCCATGAAAGCGTTGCGATAGTAGTAGTTTTCGATGTCATCGATATTTTCGACCATCCATTCGCCGTGCGTGTTGGTGTCTTTGTTCAGTCCCTGGCCTCGGATGTTCTGCTGGAAGTAGATGAACTCACCATCGTAGGCCGGCAGAAAGTCGCAGAACGCCGGGCCGCTGCCGTAGCCCATGTAGTTGATGATTGCGGGGTATTTTCCTTTCTTTTTCGGCGTCATGAGGAATGCGGTCAGCTGTTCGTTGCCGATCGAGCGCATGGTGACTTTATAGGCAAGGCTTTTCTCGGTGTCCTGTTCGGGGAAGCGTTGCATGGCAAACTCCGGCGCGATCGTGTCGAGATCGGCGCGGGCGCGTTGCCAGAATTCAACGAAGTCGGGCTGATAGTCGGCCGGCGAAACAATGCGTTCGGGTTCGTAGCCGATGTTGAATTCTGTAAGATATGTAGATCCGGATGTGAATGTGCAGTGATAGAAGCCGGGCTCGAGATTGAATTTGAATGCCATCTTGCATGAGTCGCCCGGAGCAACATCGACCGATTGGGTTAAGGTGTAGACCGGTTGGCCGAAGTCGGTGTTGATGGTCATGGATACTTCGCATGTCGATTGGCTGGAGGTGGTGTTGACGGCCTTGAGATCGAGCGAAGGCTGCTCGGGAGCTGTCCACCAGTTTCCGAACGGTTGTGCAAATGAGAAGTCGAAGTCATTGGCAGCTGTCGCCATGGCCACAGTCATGGCAAGTGATGCAAGAAGTGATTTTTTCATGATCGGATTTAGTTTGAAATTAATCTGCATTATTAGGTTGATCGTATTCTGGGTTGTGGAATATAAACATTCGAGAGGTGGCAAATCGGGGTAGGGCGCTGAGATGGAGGCCATCTTCAGATGATTGATCGGCCACTTTTATTCCGGTTGATTGAATGGCGTTTTTAACTGTGTCGATGGCTATTTCCGGGCAATTGTTGTCGTGGCTGAGGTGACAGAGCATTACGTCCTTGAGTTTCGGGGAGGCGATACGCGCCAGATATGCCGCGGTGTCTGCATTGTCAAGGTGTCCGGTCTCCGATGCAATCCGTGCTTTGAGATGCTCGGGGTAGGGTCCGTGGCGTAGCATTTCGGCATCGTAGTTGGCTTCGATCATCAGAGCGTCGGCCATGCGCATGTAGTAGTCGGCGCGCTCGGTGATGTAGCCGGTGTCCGTGACTACGACCAGACGCAGTCCGGCCGCCTCGATCGAGAAACCGACGTTGTCAGTGCCGTCGTGTGAGACTTCGAACGGTGTGATTGTGAGATCATCGATCTCAAACGGGAATTCTTTGTATATCGGGGTGTGGTAGTCTTTGATACGTCGGGAGATGCTGTGACGTCGAAGCAGGCCGTTGAGGGTCTTGGGCGTGCAGTAGAGATTCATGTGACGGTTGTATCTCAGAAGTGAATAGGCATATTTGACGTGATCGCTATGATCGTGGGTGAGAATAATGCCTTTGATTGCACTGGCGTCGATGCCGTTGTGGAGGAGTTGGTCTGTGACAAATTTGCCTTCAATGCCCGCGTCGATGAGAATGCCGCTTCTTGATGTGCCGATGTAGGCGCAGTTGCCGCTGCTTCCGCTTCCGAACGACATGAATCTCATAGCGTGGCGCGGCTTGATCTTGCTTTGGTCAAGGTCGGGGATTTCGCCATCAGAGATCGTTTTCCTTTCGATTTGCCTGGTGATGATGTTGCCGGCGATGTCATCGCGGCTTATGTCGACGAAGTCGAACAACCCGGGCAGATCGTCTAACGGTCGTGAAAGTCGGCGTGAGCGTTTTAAGTCTGACATTATGATTGTGGTGCGGGTTAATAATCAATCAACTGTAGAGGAGGAAAATTGTAGGTATCTTTTCGTAGTGGTAAGTCGCTTTTTCCCACTCTCCGAGAGAGCGTGTGACGATCGATTGGCGAGGTCCGCTGATGTCGGATGCGACGCAGAGGAGCATGTCGGCCGGCAGTCGGCGGCAGATGTCTTCGATGAGTCGATGGTTGCGGTAAGGGGTTTCGATGAATATCTGGGTCTGGCGTTCGCGTCTGATGCGGCGTTCCATTTCCTTGAATGCAGTTGCGCGCCGCGCATCGTCGACCGGCAGATAGCCGCAGAAGGCAAAAGATTGACCGTTGAACCCCGAAGCCATGAGCGACATGATTATGCTCGACGGCCCGACCAGCGGTACGACTTCGTAGCCGCGTTGCTGGGCCACCGCCACAAGGTCAGCGCCGGGATCGGCTACAGCCGGGCATCCTGCTTCGCTGATGACGCCAATGTCGTGGTTATGCCGCATGGGCTCGAGCATAGCGGCCACTTCCGACTGCGGAGTGTGCTCGTTGAGCTCGACGAAATGCAGGCTGTCGATATCGATCGATTTGTCGCATGCTTTGAGAAAGCGGCGCGCAGATCTAAGGTTCTCGACAACGAAGTAGCGCACTCCGGAAAGCAGGGTGAGGTTGAGCTGCGGCAGTACATCTGCGGGCGGGGTATCGCCCATCGGAACCGGGAAAAGATATAGCTTTGGCATGGTTATGTATAATACCATTCGACGCCGGAGCAGATGGTTGATCTGACCCCGGCGCCGAAATGTCGTCAGAGTGACTATTAGTTCTCTATGCTCTGGATGAAGTTGAGCGAGTTGTTTTCGATCTTGTTGTCGCCGAGAAGCATCTTGAACGGATCGACGATGCCGATGCCCATTGTGCGGTTGAAGCGCTGGGCGTATTCGTCGAATGTGTAGGGACGGCTTTCGTCGGATACAGACTTGACTTCGAACACCACGATCGAATTGTTGCCTGCAACGGGTCCAACGACTTTGCCTTCGGCAGCTCCGGCAATTGCGCCCTGAAGAGCGCTTTCGCGGATGCCGATTGTCGCAACACGGGGCGAAACAAATATCACGTCGCCTTCGCTGACTTCACCACCGAAGAGATCGGCGTAGCCCTGTACGTCGTTGGCTTTGCCTGCGAAGTCGGCGATAAGTTTGTCTCCGGCTTTCTTGACAGATGCCTTACGTTCGAGTTCGGCGCGGATCGCGGGAGCGTTCCAGGGGATGAAGTCTTCGTAGATGTCCTTAACGGCGATTGCCATCAGATAGGACTGCTTGTTGTCGCCGATGACGGGCGAAACCTGACCTTTCTTTGCATCCATCACCCATTTTACGGCCTGTCGGCTGTCGGCAACGTTGGCGATGTGGGGCTGAGAAGCGCTGACGCTTGCAGAGAGGATTGAGTATCCGGCTTCGGCAGCGTTGTTGGAGAATTCTTCGCCGTTAGAGTTTGCGGCAATGAATGTGCGGAGATCGGTGTTGAGTTTTTCGAGAGTTGCGTTTGAGGGGTCAACGGTGTAGTTGATAACCGCGTAATCGTAGACAGTGACGGGAGCGATGCGCTTGTTGACTTTGAAGATCTGAGCGACAGGCTGACCCTGGATTGTGTCGTTGATGACTGTGGGGGTACCTACGGCAGCTGCGAGCCATGCATCTTTAAGTCGGTTGTCGACGTTGGCTCCTACGAGAGATACCCATACGCTGTCCTGACCCTGAGTGTCGGTGCCTGCAACGTAGTCAGACCATTTTGCACCGGCTTTGAGCGCTGCGACGATGCTGTCGGCATCAGATGCGTTGCGCAGACCGAGAACCGAAACGTTGATTGAGTCAACTTGTTCAGACGAAGCTATGCGTTTTGCAATGCGGTAAGAGTCGCGGGTGTTTGTGACGATCTGTGCTTGTCCGTCTTCGGCTGAAACGATAAATTCGCGGAGAGCCTTGTCGGTGATGCGTGATGCGGGTTGAGTCATGCTTGTCGAAACAAAGCGGCTGTCGGCGTCGACTGCTGCGAGACCTTCAGTGGCATTGAGAGCAACGATCGCATCTTCAACAGCCTGTTGGCCGGCGAGACGGTCGGCAGCCGATGGCTCGATGACAACGTAGACGTAGTCGACCATGCGTGTCTCTTCGTCGATGCGATATGAGTTTTTGTCTTTCTCCCATGCAGCCTTGATGTCGGCGTCGGTCACCTGAGCGTCTTCAGTTGCAACGGTGTTGTAGCCCTTGGTTGCATAGGCGATATGGCGGGTCGAAGCATTGTCGTTGTAGACGCTGCGGGCGTCGAGTTCGTTGGCAGTGAAGAGACCCTGAACGAGGCGGTAGAATTTCTGCTGGAGCATAGCCTGTTCAACGTCCTGTTCGGTCTGAGCCCATGCGGCGCTGAGTTGGTTTGATGCTTCTAGGGGGAGGTTGTACTTAGCGGGATTTTTGATCGCGTCGAGCACAGCTTTGCCGTCGATGCGGTCGAAGCCGAGATTCTGCGACATGGTGTAGATGAACTGCTGAGCGGCGGGATGAGGCATGACTCCTGTCATAGCTTCAGAAATCTCGTTGTCGGAAACACGAATTCCGAGGTCTTCATATTCTTGTTTGAGAAGTTCCTGTCCGATAAGTCCCTGAATCATGTTCTGGGCGAGCTCGTCGTTGTCGACTTCGTTGTTGTAGTTGCGCGACTGTTCCTGAGCGCGCTCCATCTGTTGCTGATAAAGAGTGTAGTCGATCTTTTTACCTTTGGCTTCAGCTACAGCTGTACCCGACCCGAAATATGTGCGGCCGGAAGTGAGGAAGTCTCCAAGGATAAACGCGAGCAATGCAACGATGATGATCACGAAGAGCAGCACCGATTTGCTTCTGATTTTTTCTAAGGTTGCCATTGAATTGTTTATAGTGTTTGGTTTATATTCTGTGATTGGCTCTGAACAAGCGCACAAAGATAAGATATTTTTGTGATCATTCAAAGTTTAGCGCCGAAATTCTTGCAGCATCGCGGTTTATTGCCGCTGCTGCGCGAGATCATCGCACGGGTATTTTGTCGATGCGGGCCTGATGGCGGCCTCCCTCAAACTCTGTGTTGAGGAATGTGTCGACAATCTTTATGGCCAGTTCCGGGGCAATGAAACGCGCCGGCAGTACAAGGACGTTTGCGTTGTTGTGGGCGCGGGCCAACCGGGCGAGTTCGACGTCCCAGCACAGCGCTGCACGTATGCCCTGATGTTTGTTGAGAGTCATGCCGATGCCGTTTCCTGATCCGCAGATCGCGATAGCCGGATATACATCTCCTCTCTCTACTGCGATCGCGCACGGATGGGCGAAGTCGGGGTAGTCGCAGCTGTCGGCGCTGTGGGTTCCAAAGTCAATGAATGTTTTGCCATCGGCTTCGAGATATCCTTCGATCAAAGATTTAAGTTCGTAGCCAGCGTGGTCGCTGCAAAAGCCAATAGGCTTATCTTCAATAAGAATCGACATTGTCGTGGGGTGTATTTTAAGTTGGATAAGAAGAAAAATTTGCACAAAAATAGCAAAAAACGCTCAAACATGTCGATAAATTCGCAAAAAACAACTATCTTTGCATCGCATTTAAGAAAGTGCAGGCCCAGGTGGCGGAATGGTAGACGCGCTCGTTTCAGGTGCGAGTGCTGCGAGGC